>NZ_SGWE01000004.1:2177500-2777500 GCF_013337115.1 Deinococcus sp. JMULE3 | reverse complement strand
TGATGCGGCCGCTGGCGCTGGCGACCCTACCGCACCGCGCGAACCTGCCAGTGATCCGGGCGTTCACGGATGCGCTGCTCGCGGCGCTGCACCGGCCCCACGCGCCCGCGCCGGACCCGGCGGTGGCCTTGCCGGGCGGGGCTTCTCTGCTACATTGAGCGCATGACGACCCTGTGTTGCCTCCGCTAGCGGCCCACGCGCAGCCCAGCGTCCGTGACCGCGCCCTGATCTCTGTGGCGCGGTCTTTTTATTGCCTACTGAACGTATTGCCTACTGAACGAGGAGACCCCATGACCCAGCGTCCCGAACCCCGCCTGCCCGATCCGAACATCGTCCTGTACGACACCCTGACCCGCCAGAAGGTCACGTTTGAACCGACCACGCCGGGCCGGGTGGGCATGTACCTGTGCGGACCGACCGTGTACAGCGACGCGCACCTGGGCCACGCGAAGAAGGAGGTGGCGTTCGACGTGATCCGCCGCGCGTTCACGCACTTCGGGTACAAGGTGCGGTACGTGGCGAACATCACCGACGTGGGCCACCTCCAGAACGACTCCGACGACGGTGAGGACAAGATGCTGGCCCGCGCCCGCCTGGAGCAGCTGGAGCCCATGGAGGTCGCGGACAAGTACATGTGGTCGTTCGTGAAGGACATGGAGGCCCTGAACGTCCTGAAGCCCAGCATCAACCCGCGCGCGACCGGGCACATCGGCGAGCAGATCGCGCTGATCACGGAACTGATCGAGAAGGGCCACGCGTACGAGTCGGCGGGCAGCGTGTACTTCGACGTGCGCTCCTGGCCGCAGTACGGCAAGCTGTCGGGCCGCCGACTGGACGATCAGGAGGAAGGCGTGCGCGAGGCGGTCCGCGAGGAGAAACGCGACCCGCGTGACTTCGCGCTGTGGAAGAACGCCGAGCCCGGCCACATCATGCGCTGGGAGTCCCCGTGGGGCGTGGGCTTTCCCGGGTGGCACATCGAGTGCTCCGCGATGAGCCTGAAGTACCTCGGCGAGGGCTTCGACATTCACGGCGGCGGCCTGGACCTGCAGTTCCCGCACCACGAGGCCGAAATCGCCCAGGCCGAGGCGGCCGGGCACGCGTTCGCGCGCTACTGGATGCACAACAACATGCTGACCATCGGCGGCGAGAAGATGAGCAAGAGCAAGGGCAACTTCCTGACCATCCAGGACGTCCTGGCGCAGCACGACCCGATGGTGGTGCGCTTCCTGCTGGTCGGCAGCCACTACCGCTCGATCACCGAGTTCAGCGACGCGGCCTTCGAATCGGCCCGCAGCGGGTACCGCCGCCTGACCGAGGCGCTGCACGAGGTCGAACGTCGCCTGCCGGGCGCGCCTGCCGGGCAGAACGCCGCGCTGGACGCGAAGATCGCCGCGCACGTCCAGGCGTTCGAGGACGCCCTGCGCGACGACTTCAACACGCCCAAAGCCGTCGCGGCGCTGTTCGGACTGACCACCGACCTGAACGCCGCCCTGAACACCGGCGAGGTGCCGCGCGGCACGCTGGAAGCCGCCCAGCGCGCCTACCGTGACCTGGGCGGCGAGGTGCTGGGCCTCTTCGCGGGTGGCAGCGGCCCCGCGCAGAGCGACGACTCGCAGGTCGTCAGCGCCCTGATGGACCTCGTCCTGAAAGCCCGGCAGAACTACCGCCTGAACAAGCAGTACGCCGAGGCCGACGAGCTGCGCGACACCCTGACGCAGGTCGGCGTGACCGTCGAGGACACCAAGGACGGCGTCCGCTGGAAACGTTAACCCCGCGGCCATTCCTGAAGGGACCGCGCAGCGCATGAGCCGGCCATGACAGAACCCCCCCATCCGGGCTGACCCGACTGTCAGGAATCTGCAAGCCTGCTCCCCTATCATGAAAAGCGAGCGGTGACCAACACCACCCTCATCCTTCCCTCCGACGGGCACGCCACCTCCCCCCCTGGGCGTGCCCTTCTTCATGCCGCTCCCGGAAGGTAAACCCGCCCCAGCCTGCCCTCACCCGCCCGCAGGGGCGAGCGGTACACTCCGGATCATGCTGCCCCCGCTCGTCAAACAGGTGCTCGACAACTTCAACTTCGACGTCGACCCCGACCTCAGCCGCGAGGAGAACACCGAAGACGTCATCAAGAGCGCCGCCCTGCTCGCCGGGGCGATCAGCGTCGAACCGATCCCCTTCGCGGACATCCTGCTCATCACCCCCGTGCAGGCCAAGATGGTCCTGCACATCGGCAAGATCTACGGGCACGACGTCACACCCGAACGCGCCCTGGAGATCGCGCGGGAACTCGGCGTGACCGTCGCCTACGGCCTCGCCGCGCGGCAGGTCATGCGCGGCCTCGCCAAACTGGCCCTGCCCGTCATCGGCGGCCTGATCACCGCGCCCGCCGTGTACGGCTGGACCTTCGCGCTGGGGCGACTCGCGCAGAACTACTTCGAACGCCGCCTCCAGGGCCTCCCCGACAGCCGCCCCGCGCAGGTGCAGGTCGTGCAGGAAGCCAAACGCGACGCCAAGAAGGTCCTCCCCACCGCGCAGGACTTCAGCGACCTCGCCAGCGAACTGAGAAGGCGGGCCGAGCAGAAGAAATAACGACCCGCCCCTTTTCCCTGCTCCATCCCACCATCCAGTGGGAAAGGCGCACCGCATAGGATGGTGCGCCTTTCCCTGTTTCACGTCACTTCAGGTCGATGTCGATGACGGGGGGTTTCTCGTCGGGTTCCGGTTCGGGCGCGCGGCGGATGTCGGGGATGGCGACGGGGCCGCTGCGGTCGGCGGGCTGGTGGGGCTGGCCGGGGCGGACCCACTGGGTGGTGGCGGCGGGGCCGCCGAGGCGGGGGGTGGGGGGTGGGGTGGCGGCGGCGCGGGCGGCGCGGAGGATACCGTCGACTTCCTGGCTGCTGAGCAGGCCCTTGGTTTCGAGCACGCTGAGGATGCCGAGGACGGTCTTGCGGAGGAATTCGGCTTCCACGGCGGGGTCTTTGGGTGGTGTGGGTTGCTTGCTGGGGCGGGTCATGCCCTGCAGGGTAGCGCGTGGTTGCTCCCCACGCGGTGACATCGGGCGTCCCGGATTCTGCGGCCGGGAGGGGGCGCGGCTTGTGGCGTGGGTGGTATTCTGCTTGCTGTCTGAAAGCGTGGTGTGAATGGTCACCCACACGGCATAACGCTTCGCCCTAGTGTGTTGGCGAGACGGGGCTGAGACGTCGAGGAGGTTTGGATGTACCGAGGAAGAGAGGGGCAGTGGGCGTTCCTGCTTCACCGCCTGTCGGGGCTGGCGATTCTGTTTTACCTGATGCTGCACGTGTTCAGCATCGGGTCGTTCATCTTCGGGGAGCGCTTCTACATGGCGATTCACGAGACGTATGACCTCGTGCCGTTCCGGGTGGGGCTGCTGTTCGTGACGGCGGGCGTGGTGTACCACGCGTTCAACGGGCTGCGGATCATCGTGATGGACTTCACGGGCTTCGGCGTGGCGTACCAGCGGCAGATGTGGTACGGCGTCCTGCTGCTCAGCGTGCTGGCGTTCATCGGTTCGGCCATCGTGGTCGTGCCGCGCATTCTGGGAGGGTACTGATGATTCGCGCCCGGACCTTCACGGACGCGCGTCAGCAGGCGCACAGCAATGCGGAGCTGAACTGGTGGATCTTCATGCGGATCAGCGGTCTGATCCTGATGTTCCTGATCCTGGGGCACGTCTACATGACGTTCATTCAGGTCAGCGAGTCCGACGCGACGTTCGACGCGGTCGTGAACAAGCTGGCGAACCCGGCGTGGAAGTTCTACGACTGGTTGATCCTGAGCCTGTCGCTGCTGCACGGCGCGAACGGCGCGCGGTATTCCATCGAGGATTACGTGCGCAGCCGTCCGAACCGCGCGTGGGTGAAGGGTGTGTTCTACACCGTGATCGCGCTGCTGTTCGCGTTCGGCACGGTGGGTCTGTTCTCCATCTGAAGTTCTTGTTCTCGGCCCCGTTCCTGCGGGGGTGGGGCCGGTAAAGGAAGTTGACTATGCATCATCGTTATGACGTTCTGGTGGTGGGTGCGGGCGGCGCGGGCCTGATGGCGGCGCTGTATGCCGCGAAGGGCAACGTGAGCGTGGCCTGCATCAGCAAGCTGTACCCCACGCGTTCGCACACCGGCGCGGCGCAGGGCGGGATCGGCGCGGCGCTCGGGAACGTGCAGGAAGACCATTGGGAATGGCACATGTTCGACACCGTCAAGGGTGGCGACTACCTGACCGACCAGGACGCCGCCGAGGTGTTCGCCAAGGACATCATCGACGCCGTGTACGAACTGGAACACATGGGTCTGCCGTTCTCCCGCACGCCGGAAGGCAAGATCGCGCAGCGCAAGTTCGGCGGGCACACCCGTGACTTCGGGAAGGCCGCCGTGGAGCGCAGCTGCTACGCGAAGGACCGCACGGGTCACATGATCCTGCAGACCCTGTACCAACAGAACGTGAAGGCCGGGACGACGTTCTTCAACGAGTTCCACGTCACGGACCTGCTGATCGAGGACGGGCGCTGCCAGGGTCTGGTCGCGTACGAACTCTCGACCGGTGAGCTGCACACCTTCCACGCGAAGGCCGTGATTCTCGCGGCCGGCGGGTACGGGCGCGTGTTCAAGATCACCAGCAACGCGCTGACCCTGACGGGCGACCTGATGAGCATCTACTACCGCAAGGGCCTGCCCCTTGAGGACATGGAGTTCTACCAGTTCCACCCGACTGGTCTGGCGAAGCTGGGCATCCTGGTCACGGAAGGCATCCGCGGCGAGGGCGGCATCCTGCGCAACGACAGCGGCGAGCGCTTCATGGAACGCTACGCGCCGACCATCAAGGACCTCGCGCCGCGTGACATCGTGTCGCGCAGCATCATCACCGAGATCCGCGAGGGTCGCGGGGTGGGCCGCGACAAGGACGCCGTGAACATCGACCTGACGCACCTCCCGCGTGAAGTGATCGAAGGGAAACTCGCGGAGATCACGGACCTGGCCCGCACGTACCTGGGCATGGACCCCGTCAAGGACCTCGTGCCGATCCAGCCGACCGCGCACTACGCGATGGGCGGCATCCCCACGAACCTCGACGGCCTGTGCCTCAGCGACGGGTCCGGCGGCACCGTGGAAGGACTGTACGCGGCCGGTGAGCAGGCCTGCGTGTCCCTGCACGGCGCGAACCGCCTGGGCACCAACAGCCTGGGTGACCTCGTGGTGTTCGGCCGCCGCGCCGGGATCGCCGCCGCGAAGTACGCCCGTCAGGTCGAGTACCCCGACATGCCCGAAGGTGCCCAGCGCGAGAGCGTCGACCTGTTCGAGCGGCTGCGCAACGGCAGCGGCAAGGAGAACGTCGCCGCGATCCGCAAGGACCTGCAGGAATCCATGATGAACAACGTGGGCATCTTCCGGAACGGGAAGGACATGGCCGCGCAGGTGGAGATCCTCAAGGAACTCAAGGCCCGCTACCAGGGCGTGACGGTCTCCGACCCGAGCCGCCGCTACAACAGCGAACTGATCGAGGCGATGGAACTGGGCTTCATGCTCGACTGCGCCGAGGCCATGACCGCCAGCGCCCTGAACCGCACCGAGTCGCGCGGCGCGCACGACCGCGAGGACTTCACCGAGCGTAACGACACGGACTGGCTGAAGCACACCATGGCGTACAAGAACCTGAACAAGGCCGACGACGTCATCATCGGGTACAAGCCCGTGGCGCTGAAAGGCTTCACGCGCGCCTTCGAACCCAAACCCCGCGTGTACTGACCCCACCCGGACCGGCGGACCCCTTCACCCCCGCCGGTCCCTGGAAGGAACCTCCCATGACCCAGACCACTGCACAAGCCAGCAGCGCGCCCGTCAGCGCGAGCGTGCCCATGCTGCAACTGAAAGTCAAGGTCCTGCGCTTCGACCCCGAAAAGGACAAGAAGGCGTACTGGACCACCTACGACGTCGAAGCCCAGCCGGGCGACCGCGTGCTGGACGTCATCAACCACATCAAGTGGTACCTGGAACCCAGCCTGACGTTCCGCCGCTCGTGCATGCACGGCATCTGCGGCAGCGACGCCATGCTGATCAACGGCCGCAACCGCCTCGCCTGCAAGACCCTGGTGCGCGACGTCGCCAAGAACGGCGGGACCATCACCGTGGAACCCATCCGCGGCCTGAAGGTCGAGAAGGACCTGCTGGTCGACATGGAGCCGTTCTTCGACTCGTACAAGGCGATCATGCCGTACTTCATCAACGAGTCCCCGGCCCCCGCCGCCGAACGCATCCAGTCCGAGGAAGAAGCCGAGCGCATGGCGCACTCCTCGAACTGCATCCTGTGCGCGTGCTGCACGACCTCCTGCCCGATCTTCTGGGTGAACGGTTCGTACCTCGGCCCCGCCGCGATCGTGCAGGCCCACCGTTTCATTTTCGACACGCGCGACGAGGCCACGCAGCAGCGCCTGGGCATCATGAACCAGAACACCGGCGTGTGGCGCTGCCGCACCGCGTACAACTGCACCGAAGCCTGCCCGCGCGACATCCCGATCACGCAGCTGATCGAGGAAGTCAAACGCGCCGTCATGTACGGCCAGGCGTAAGCCGAAACCCTCCTTCTGGACTCAGCCCCGCCCCGCCCGACGGCAGGCGGGGCTTTGTCAGTCTGGTTGGGGACGTGTACCGTGGGGCATGACCGACGCCCTGCCCCTGCCGTCCTCCCCGCGTGTCATTCCCACCGTACCCGGCCCACCCGTGATCGGGAGTATCACGAACCTGTACCCGCACCGGCTGCGCGCCTTCCTGACCGGCGCGTACCGCGAGCATGGCCCGGTGTTCAACGTGACGGGCCTGGGACAGACCTTCACGGTGCTGGCCGGGCCGGAAGCGAACGTGTGGGCGGTCAGGGAATCCGCGCGGGTGCTGCGCTCGCTGGAGGCGTGGCGCCCCAACGACCGGGCGTTCGGGGTGCAGCGGTCCATGATCAGCGTGGACGGCCCGGAGCACCGCGCGTTCCGGCGGGTGGAGGGCCGCACGTACACCCGCTCGTACCTGGGCGCGAACCTGCGCCGCGCGCTGGCCGTCACTGCCGAGGACCTCGCCCCGCTGCGGGCCGGGGATGACCTGCAGGTGGCGCACTGGTGCAAGGCCGTGATCACCGAGCAGCTGGCGCGCCTGGTCGTGAACGGCACCGCCCGCCCGTACCTGAGCGACCTGCTGTGCTTCGTGCAGAACACCCTGATGGTCCGCGTGACCCGGCAGCGCCCGCCGCTCGTCGAGCAACTGCCGGGCTTCCGGCGGGCGCGGGCGCGGTCGCTGGGCATGGTGGAAACCCTGATCGACGAGCACCGCCGCGTCCCCCCGGAGCAGGCCGGGCGCGAACCGGACCTGATCGACGACCTGCTGGCCGCGCAGGCCGCCGACCCGGCGTTCTGGTCGGACCTGGACCTGCGCATGGCGGCCATCGGGGCGTTCATCGCGGGCATGGACACCGCCGCGAACACCCTGGCGTTCGTGCTGTACCGAGTGGGGCGACACCCGGACCTGATGCCCGCCCTGATCGCCGAGGCCGACGAGGCGTTCCGGGACGGCCCGCCCAGCATGGACACCCTGGGCCGCCTGCCGCACCTGCACCGCTTCGTGATGGAGTGCCTGCGCCTGCACCCCATCGCGCCCGCCATGACCCGCACGGTCACGCAGGACTTCGACTTCGCGGGGTGCCGCGTGCCGCAGGGACGGCAGGTGATCGTCGGCACGACCGTCTCGCACGGGCTGGAGGACTGCTTCACGGACCCCGACACCTTCGACCCGGACCGGTTCGCGCCCGGCCGCATGGAGCACCGCCGGCCCGGCGCGTTCGCCCCGTACGGACTGGGGCCGCACATCTGCGCGGGCAGCGGCATGGCCGAGGGGCTGATCATGCTGAACCTCGCCGCGATCCTGCGGACCCTGGACCTGCGCGGCGACCCCACCTACGTGCTGCGCGAGATGGCCCGCCCCACCGCCACGCCCGACGACCGCCTGACCCTGCGCGTGACGGGCGTGCGGCACCCGGCGGTCAGTCTGCTCGCCTGAACCTCTACACGGTCAGCGGCTCGAGGCTCCGGACGGGCTTTCCGGTCTGCCGCGCGTACGCGATCTCCCGGCGGGTGGATTCGCCCACGTACCCGCCGGGGTTGATGACCAGCACCTCGTCCGCGAGGTCGATCTTGCACAGGTGCAGCTCACCCAGGCGGTCCAGGGCCGCCTCACGTTCGGTACTGCTCAGGTGTGCCAGCGCGTCCTCGTCCCGCTGGCGGTGACTGCCGACACTCAGGACGATCCGGCCCGCCAGCGTCTCGGCCAGCGACGCCGCGTCGAATTCGGTCAGGAAGCGCACGCTGCCGCACAGGCACACCACGCGCGGCCTCTCCCCTACCGAGGTGCTCACGCGGCATCCGCTCCGGTTGAACGATTCTGCGAACCTTTCAACAGGCCGCTCCCTTCAGAACTGCAGGGCGTAGCGGGTGCCCGCCCCGTCGAAGCACTCGCCGACGCCGCGTTCCTGCGCGTCCACCGTCAGGGTGCAGGTCAGGATGCCCGGCGTGTCACCCTCCGCGCGGGCGATCAGATTCCCGGTGTACGCGGGGACGGGGCGGCCTCCCTCCACGCGGGTGCCGCCGCCCGTGAAGGCGCTGCCGTCCGTGCTGCTGCTCGCGCCGAACGCCACGCTGAAGCCCAGCCCGCCGGGCAGCGCGCCGCCCCCGATCAGGTACGTGCGGCCGGTGAACGTGCGCCCGCCGATGCGGATGATGGCGTTGTCCGGCGCGAACGGGTCCCCCAGGCGCGGCGAGAGCGTCCCGCGCTTGAAGGTCACGGTGCCTTCCTCGCCCGTCACGGCGTTCACGATCCGCCCGGTCTGCGGGGCGGTCACGGCGGGCGCACACGCGCCGAGAGCAGAGGCGAGCAGGACCGCGCCGATCAGGGCAGGAGGCTTCATACGCCCAGTGTAGCCCTGACGGTTCCGCTCAGCGGGCGACGACCTCATGGATTTCCAGGACGTTCGGACCGCTGAAGGCGTCCTTCGGGAGGGTGCCACTGCGGGCGTGCCCCTGCCGGAACGCGTCACTGGTCGTCCAGGCCTCGAACGCCTCGCGGGACTCCCACAGCGGTTTCCAGTTCCATTGAAGGGCCAACACCACGCCCTTCAATTCCACTTCCAACCGCCGGTGTTGTCAGGTGCTCGCTCCGCTCGTTCAGGAGATTGAAGGTGCCCTTCAATACTCCTGAATTCTGCTGTCAGAAGGTCAGCACCACGAACGGGTCGCCGTCGCGGGTGGGGCGCAGGACGTGGTTGGCGATGAAGCCCGGCATGCCGTCCACCAGTCCGGCCCGGTCGCGGAAACGTGCCTCGAACGCGTCGTGGTACTCGGCCCTCACGTGGATGCGGTTGGCGACGCTGATCATGGGGGACCTCCATGCCCTCAGCGGGCGAAGTCGTGGATGAACTGTTCCTGCTTCGCCGTCTCGATGGCGTGTGGGCTGCGGGTGTCCCGCACCAGGGCAATGGCGTCTTCGGGGTTCAGGCCGCCCTGCACGAGCAGGCACGCGGCGGTCAGGCCCGCGCGGCCCAGTCCGCCCCGGCAGTGGACGACGACGCTGCGGCCGTCGAGCAGGTGGGTCATGAGTTCGTCCACGTACGCGGCGAAGTCGCGCGGGTCGTGCGGCACATGCTGGTCAGGGATGGGGTACGGGGCGACCTCGATGCTGTACTCGGAGGCGGTGTCGTGGTAGCCGTCCATGCCCAGGAGGTCGAACTCGAAGTCCTCGATGAGGGGCGCGATGACGTTCGTGCCCTGCTGCGCGAGGGTCTGCATGTCCCCGGTGACGCTGCGGTCATGTGTGACGCCCGGCTGGTACACGCTGCCGCCCTTCTTGCCGGGCGCGAAGGTCAGGCCCAGACGGCCGGGCCACAGGCCGGTGGGAATCCAGTCCACGCGGATGGGGTTGGCGGCGCTGGTCACGCGCGGGCGTCCTCGGCGATCCAGCGGGCCGCGTCCAGGGCGTGGTACGTGATGATGGCGTCCGCTCCGGCGCGGCGCATGCCGGTCAGGGTCTCCAGCACGGTGCGGCGTTCGTCCATGAATCCGGCGGCGGCGGCGGCCTTGATCAGCGAGTACTCGCCGCTGACGTTGTACGCCACGACGGGCAGGTCGAATTCGCGTTTCAGGAGGTTCAGGACGTCCAGGTACGCCAGGGCGGGTTTGACCATCAGGGTGTCGGCGCCCTGTTCGGCGTCCAGGCGGGCCTCGCGCAGCGCCTCGCGGTGGCCGCCGGCGGGGTCCATCTGGTACGTGGCGCGGTTCCCGACGCTGGGGGTGGACCCGGCGGCGTCGCGGAAGGGGCCGTAGTAGGCGCTGGCGTACTTCACGGCGTAACTCATGATCGGGGTGTGCGTGAAGCCCGAGTCGTCGAGCGCGGCGCGGATCGCGGCGACCTGTCCGTCCATCATGGCGCTGGGCGCGATGACGTCGGCGCCCGCGCGGGCCTGGGACACGGCGGTCTGCGCGAGCAGGGCGAGGCTGGCGTCGTTGTCGACCGTCCAGGCGTCCGCGCCGCTCAGGCCGGGCACCTCGCACAGCGGGCCGCAGTGGCCATGGTCGGTGTACTCGCACAGGCAGGTGTCCGCGATGACGGTCACCCCGGGCACGGCGTCCTTGATGGCGCGGGTGGCCCGCTGGATGATGCCTTCCTCGGCGTACGCCTGGGTCCCGGTGGCGTCCTTGTGGTCGGGAATCCCGAAGAGGATCACGCTGGGCACGCCCAGGGCCAGGGCCTCGCGGGCCTGCTGGACGGCACTCTCGATGCTGTGGCGCTGCACGCCGGGCATGGTGGCGATGTCGGTGACGGTGTCGCGTTCATGCACGAAGATCGGGTGGATGAACTGACCGGGGTGCAGGTGCACCTCGCGGGTCAGGGCGCGCAGGGCGGGCGTGCGGCGCAGGCGGCGGGGACGGTCCATGCGCCTACGCTACCGCGCGGGCGGCGGGACGAATGCAACGGACCTCCGGCCCACGAAAACAGCTCCCCGGGGTGGGGAGCTGTTCAGGGCCGGTGCGGGATCAGACGGTGCCGAGGAGGCGGCGCACGGCGAAGCGCACGCGGCCCAGGCTGGACACGTCGTCAAAGGCGGTCAGGAGCACCTGGTTGCCGTGCGGGGTGAGCAGCACGGGGCCGCCGTCCACGTCGAGCAGCAGTTCCTGCCAGTCGGGGGTGTTCAGGTTGCTCTGCAGGCTGCCGATCACGGCGCGTCCGGCGGCGACCAGGGTCAGTTCGGCGGGGACGTCCGCTTCCTTCAGTCCGGCCTTGGCGACGATCTTGCCGTCCAGGCCGACCAGGGCGCTGTGGCGCACGCCGCGCACCTCGAGAAGACTGTCGATCATGCCTGTTCCCGTGGGAGGCTCAGGTCCAGCGCGAGCCGGGCGAGGGTCTGCTGGGCGGTGCGGGTGTCGCTGCCGCGCGTCATGGCCGCGCCGACGGTGTAGGGGCCGGTGGTGACGGCGACGACTTCCACGCGTTCGCTGGTGAAGGCGATGCGGGTCACATCCCCGGTGCCGAGGCGGCGGCCGGTGCGGTCCATGCCCTGGCGGAGCGAGGCGAGTTCGGCGGCCAGGCCGTCGCCGCCGTCGCCGTGCGCCTCGACGGCCAGGCCGTCCGGGCCGACGAGGGCGGCGGCGATGACGCCGGGCAGGGTGCGCAGGGGGTCGAGTTTCACAGCGTGGCCTCCAGTTTGCGGGCGGCGTCGCGGCCGTACAGGCGGGCCTGCCCGAGGTTGCTGCGGCCGTCCACGGCGAGCAGCAGGAAGTACTCGGTCTTGATGGGGTGCAGGTACACGCTGAGGCGTTCGCCGCGCAGGTACAGTTCGCGCGGGGCGCCGCCCTGCAGGGTGTCGGTGTAGACGGTGTGCGCGGCGCGGTACAGTCCGGCGTGTTCGGCGACGAGCAGGCTCAGGTCGGCGTCGAGCGTGGCGTGCCCTTCGATCAGCAGGCCGTCGAGGCCCGCGATGGCGGCGGCCCAGGCGCCGTCCACGTCCCGTACGAGTTGTGTGAGTTGATCGAGCATCTGCCCCGCATCATATGCCGCTGACCCGGCGCGGTGTGCGGCGTGTCTGCCCGCGCGGTGGGGGCGCCTCCCCCCCGCGCCGTGCGTGGTTTTTCACGTCCGGTTCAGTCGGTCGCGCAGCGCGGTCAGGTCGGCGTTCGGCAGGCCGTGTGCGTTCAGGTACGCGTCCAGATGGCCCCAGTGCTGGTCGATGTGGGTCAGGGTGCGGCGGATGTCGTCGGCGCGGGTCGGGATGAACGGGGCGAGTTTCGCCCACTGCTCGGGCGTGCGGCGGGCCTGCATGTCCCAGTAGAAGTCGCGCAGGGCGGGGCCGCTGGCGGCGTAGTCGGCGGCGGTCTGGTCGCGGGTCTGTCCGGCGAGTTCGCTGCACAGGGCGGCGATCAGGCCGGTGCGGTCCTTGCCCGCGTGGCAGTGAATGAGGACCGGGCCGGGTGGAGCGTCGAGGATCGCGCCCAGGACGGTCACGATCTGGTTGGGCGCGTGGTCGAGCATGGCAGTCATGTGGTCGGCGTTGGTGCGGGCGGCGGCGCTGGCTTCGTTGAAGGCGCGGTGGCGCCACGGGAGCAGGGGCAGGTTCAGGTAGGCAGGGTGGCCCAGGAACGGGGGTGGATCGGCCGCGCGTTCGGTGCGGCTACGCAGGTCGATGATGCGGCTGAAGTTCAGGGCCTTCAGGTCGCGCCGACCGTCTGGCGTGAGGCGGCTGAGGGTGTCGCTGCGGGACAGGCCGGGGAGACTGCGGCGAAAATTGAGGAGGCCGCCGGGAGGCTGTTCGGATGGGGGCATGTGGGCGGCAGTCTGGCGGGTTGTCCGCCGGGTCCGGGGTGGCGGGAGTGACGGTGTGGTGCGGGATTTCTGGGGTACAATGGGGTCATTGAGGGAGCCGGTTCTATTACGCCAAGAGCAGAATGAGTGTGGTAGAATCAATCCATTCCCGGACTGGCCGGGCCTCGACATTTCAGGCTGACGCGGCGCCACTGCCGGGCCGCAGCAGCCTCACGACTGGAGCCACATGACTGGAATTCACCCCGTTGACATCACCAGTGAAGTCAAGACCAACTTCATCAACTACGCCATGAACGTGATCGTGGACCGCGCGCTGCCCGACGTGCGCGACGGCATGAAACCCGTGCAGCGCCGCATCATGTACGCGATGATGCTCGAGGGCCTGTACTCGAACGTCAAGCACGCCAAGTCCGCGTCCGTGGTGGGCGAGGTCATGAAGAAGTACCACCCGCACGGTGACAGCAGCATCTACGACGCGATGGTCCGCCTGGGCCAGTGGTGGAACATGCGGTACCCGATGGTGCATCCCCAGGGGAACTTCGGGTCCATCGACGGCGATCCGCCCGCCGCGATGCGCTACACCGAGGCGCGCATGACCAAGGTCGCCGAGGAAGTCCTGGCCGATCTGGAAAAGGAAACGGTCGACCTCAAGCCGAACTACGACGAGACGACCGTGGAGCCGTCGGTGCTGCCCTCGGCCGTGCCGAACCTGCTGATCAACGGCGCGTCGGGCATCGCGGTGGGCATGGCGACGAACATCCCGCCGCACAACCTCACCGAGATCTGCAACGGCCTGCTGGCGCTGATCGAGGATCCGGGCATCGGCCTGGACGACATGATGACGCATGTGCAGGGGCCGGACTTCCCCACGGGCGGGCGCATCAGCCGCGCGGGCATCCGTGAGGCGTACGCGACCGGGCACGGCGGCCTGAAGGTGCGCGGCAAGGCCCGCATCGACGAGAAGAACGGCCGCAACCAGATCATCATCAGCGAGATCCCGTATCAGGTGAACAAGACCAACCTGATCCAGACGATCAGCGCGATGTACAAGGCCGGGAAGATCCCGGACATCAGCGCGCTGCGTGACGAGTCCGACCGCAAGGACCCGGTGCGTATCGTGATCGACCTGAAGCGCGGCGCGATCCCGACGCTGGTGCTGAACCAGCTGTACAAGTACACGCAGCTGCAGAGCACGTTCACGATCATCAACCTGAGCATCGTGCACGGCGAGCCGCGCGTGCTGCCGCTGATCGACACCATGCGGTACTTCCTGGAGCACCGCCAGGACGTCGTGACCCGCCGCACGAAGTACGAGCTGAAGAAGGCGCAGGAACGCGCCCACATCCTCGAAGGTCTCCTGAAGGCGCTGGATCACATCGACGAGGTCATCACGCTGATCCGCGCCAGCAACACGGGTGCCGAGGCGCGCGACTCGCTGATGGCCCGCTTCGGCCTGACGGAAATCCAGGCGCAGGCGATCCTGGACATGCGCCTGCAGCGTCTGGTGGGCCTGGAACGCGAGAAACTGCAGGGCGAGTACGACGAACTGCAGAAGACCATCGCGTTCCTGGAGTCGATCCTGGGTGACGAGAAGCTCCTGTGGCGCGAGATCAAGAAGGAGATCCGCGCGGTGCGCGACAACTACGGTGACGAGCGCCGCAGCGCGATCACGCTGCTGGAGGAGGACATCACCAAGGAGGACCTGATCGCCGTGGAGGACATGGTCATCACCATGACCAAGGCCGGGTACCTCAAGCGCACGAAGCTGGACGCCTACCGCGCCCAGAGCCGTGGCGGGCGCGGCGCGAGCGGCGGGAAGCTGCGCGAGGAGGACGTGAACACCCGCGTGTTCGTCGGCTCCACGCACGATTACCTGCTGTTCTTCACCGATCAGGGCCGCGTGTTCCACGAGAAGATCTACGACCTGCCGGAGGCGGGCCGTGACGCGAAGGGCACGCACATCCGCAACCTGCTCCCCAGCCTGCGCGAGGAGGAGAACGTCGCCAGCGTGCTGAGCGTGAAGGGCTTCGAGGAGGCCGGGTGCTTCATCTTCGCCACGAAGAACGGCATCGTGAAGAAGACGCTGATCACCGAGTACGGCAACATCACGTCCGCCGGTCTGATCGCGATCAACCTGCAGCCCGGTGACGAGCTGATCGGCGTCGGGATCGTGCAGGACGGCGACCACGTGGTCCTGGCGACCCGCAACGGCAAGGCGATGCGCTTCGAGAGCGGCGAGGTCCGCGAGACGGGCCGCGCGACGCAGGGCGTGATCGGCATCCGCCTGCGTGACAGCGCCAGTACTGATCAGGATGGGGACGCGGTGGTCAGCATGGCGCTGGTCCCCGGCAGTGACGTGGACAGCGAACTGCTCGCGGTCAGTGAGTGCGGGCTGGGCAAGCGCACCCCGGTGGGCGACTACCCGGCCAAGGGGCGCGGCGGGATGGGCGTGATCACGCTGGACGTGACCGACAAGACCGGCAAGCTCGTGACGCTGGCCCGCGTGGGCGGGAACGAGGAACTGATGGTCCTGACCGAGAAGGGCACCGTGATCCGCACCCGCGTGGAGGAGGTCCGCGTGACGGGCCGCAACGCGCAGGGCGTGAAGGTGATCAACATCGGGGACAAGGACTGCGTGATCAGCGCCTTCCCGATCCGCCGCGAGGATGAACTGTAACCCCCTGAAACATCGCAACCGGGGTGGGCGGTGACGCCTCACCCCGGTTTCTTTCTTCCCGCTGTCTTTATCCGCCGTGCGGTGAGGGGCCGGTGAGGCGTGGCGGCGCACACTGCGGCGGTGGAGGCCGTGCTGGCGCGGGTTCAGCTGGTGGCTTCCAGAGGAGTGATCTGTAATCTAAAGCCAGATTAAAGAAACAAAACTGTTTACAAAAAAGTGAGACTGGGTTACACTGTGAGCACGTCGGGAAAGGGGCCTCACCCCGCCACCCGGCACCAGCGAACACACCTCACACCCGCCCAAGGAGGCGAAACGAATGATCACCAATACCCGCACTGCCCGGACCTTCGTGGACACCGTGACCTACCGCCCCGGCGCCGTCATCCTCTACCCCGGCAAGAGCGACATGCTCTACCGCGTCTCCACCGGCCTCGTGCGCGTGCACACCATGGACGACGACGGCAACGGCCTGACCCTGCGCTACGTCAAACCCGGTGAGTACTTCGGCGAGGAAGCCCTGGCCGGCGTGAACCGCGCCTACTTCGCCGAGGCCGTCACCGACTCCAGCATCGACGTGATCAACCCCGCCCTGATGAGCGCCGAGGACAACCTGCACGTCACCACCCACCTCGTGCGGACCCTGGAACGCGCCTACGAGAGCATCTACCGCCTCGTCGGCAAGCGCCTGCGCGCCCGCATCGCCGGGGAACTGCTGGAACTCAAGGACACCGCGCTGGCCACCCAGCTCGACAGCGGCGAGACCATGATCTACGCCACGCACGACGAACTGGCCGCCGCCGTCGGCTCGGTCCGCGAGACCGTCACCAAGGTCGTCGGGGAACTCTCCCGCGAGGGCGTGATCAGCGCCGGCTACGGCAAGATCACCCTGAAGAACGAATCGGCCCTGGCCGACATCGCCGCCGCGTAACCCCAAGCTTCGCCGCACCGCCGCCTCCAGACTGGGGGCGGCGGCTTTTATGCCCCCTCGCCTGTCCAGCCCTGTTTCTGTACATGTGACACGAATCCTGGACGGTTGGCATTCCCAGCGCGCCCCGCCTGTGCATAGACTCGGGCGATGACCCAGACCTACACCCCCGACCGTCCCCTGCGCGTCGCCGTGATCGGCAGCGGCCCCAGCGGCATCTTCGCCACCGAAGCCCTCCTCAAGCAGGGCGACCTGCCCGCCCAGGTGGACGTCTACGACCGCCTCCCCACCCCCTACGGCCTGGTGCGTTACGGCGTCGCGCCCGACCACCTGACCATCAAGAGCGTCACGCGCGGCTTCGAGAAGACCCTCGCGGACCCGCGCGTGCGCTTCATGGGGAACGTGGAATTCGGCACGGACCTCACCCACGAGGATGCCCTGGCCCACTACGACGCCGTGCTGTACACCGTCGGGGCCAGCAGCGACCGCCGCCTGGGCATTCCCGGCGAGGACCTGACGGGCAGCATGAGCGCCACGGAGTTCGTCGCGTGGTACAACGGCCACCCGGACGCCGCCGCGCGCGAGATGGTCCTGAATGCCAGCGGGGTCGCCGTGGTCGGCGTGGGCAACGTCGCGCTGGACGTGAGCCGCATCCTCGTGAAGACCGCGCAGGAACTCCACGAGAGCGACATCGCCGCGCACGCCCTGACCGCCCTGGACGCCAGCCACGTGCAGGACGTGTGGGTGCTGGGCCGCCGCGGCCCCGCACAGGCTGCCTTCACCACCAAGGAACTGCGCGAGTTCGGGGAACTGCACGCCGCCGAACCCGTCGTGAAACCGCAGGAGATCGCGCTGACCGAATCCGAGAAGGCCGCGATCACCGACAACACCAAGAAGAAGAACGTGGAGGTCCTGCGGGACTTCGCCGCCCGCGAACCCGAGGGCAAGGCGCGGCGCGTGCACCTGCGCTTCCTGGTGTCCCCCGTCGAGATCCTCGACGACGGCCAGGGGCGCGTGGGCGGCCTGAAGGTCGAGCGCAACCGCCTGGACGAGAACGGCAACGCCGTCGGCACCGGCGAGTTCGAGGTGCTGCCCGTGCAGATGGTGCTGCGCTCGGTCGGGTACCGCGGCGTGGCGCTGCCCGGCGTGCCCTTCGACGAGAAACGCGGCGTGATCGCCAACGACGAGGGCCGCGTGACGGGCCGCGTGGGCGAGTACACCGCCGGGTGGATCAAGCGCGGCCCCAGCGGCGTCGTCGGCACCAACCGCAAGGACGCCACCGACACCGTCGCGCACCTCCTGGCCGACGCGAAGGAAGGCAGGCTGCCCGGCGCCGCCCACCCCACGCGCGAGGCCGTGGACGCCCTGCTGGCCGGGAAGGGCGTGCAGGTGTACTCCTTCGGCGACTGGCAGGTGCTCGACGCGCACGAACTCGCCGAGGGACAGGCGCAGGGCCGCCCCCGCGCGAAGGTCGTGCACCGCGACCTGATGCTCGGCCACCGCAAGGGCTGATACCGACTCCGGTTGAAAGGTTTGCAAAATCTTTCAACCCGAGCGGATGCGAGAAGGAGCAAAGCGGGTTCCGGACGTGGAGCTGGCAATCCGGTGAAGTGCCGGATTATCAGCGAAACAAACGGAATCCGTATGACCCGCCTACCCCCGACGTGCCGTCCTGGCGGGTGCCGGGGCGGCACGCCTCATCCCGGCTGGCCAGCCGCTCTGGAATGTGATTTAGATGGAGGTCGATGAGACTTCTGACCTCCCTGACCGCCGCGGCCAGCCTCACCCTGGGGGCCGCGCACGCCCAGACCCTCAGCCTGCCGCTCACCTTCGACGGCCCGCAGACCTGGCAGGTACGGTTCGACGAGGGCATCGGCAACTGGACGTTCGGGCTGACCACGCCCGGCGCCGTGAAGGGCCGCCAGCTGACCGGCACGGCCACCAGCCGCACCGCCGGGAACCGCGCCGCGGCCTTCATGTTCACCCCGGACGACCTGAAGGCCGGACGGGACCGCGCCACCGGAATCGTGGACGGCCTGCCGAAACTGAACCAGTACGCGCTGTTCGCCGTGGAACCCGAGAACGGCCAGATCATCGGCAGCGGCGCCTACACCCGCCTGCTGTGCGTCGTGTCCGGGCCGCCCGCCCCCGGCAGCGCGCCGAACACCCTGACGGGCCGCGCGTACGCCGCCAGCCTGAACCGCCCCGCGCAGGACACCGGCGTCGGCTGCACCGCCACCCGGGAGACCGGCACGCCCACCAGCTTCACGCGGCCCGCCACGCCCCAGGCGCTGGGGTGGCCGGTGCTGCCGCAGGCGGGGCAGAACTGGACGCTCCAGACCCGCCCGGCCTTCTCGGCGCCCACCGCGAAATGGAACGTCCGGGTGGACACGGCCAGCGGCGGCGCCGGGCAGGGGCAGGCGACCGGGCTGAGCAGCGCGCCCGCCGAGTTCAAGTACTTCGACCGCAGCGACCGGCAGTACCCGGACACGCTGGCCGTGCAGATCGGCGAGGACCGCGACCCGCGCGCGTTCGTGTGCCTGTTCAGCTTCGCCAGCAACGGGTACACGCCGGGCCGCACCGTGCTGGGCCGCGCCCTGCTGACCGACACGCTGTGCGAACTCACGCTGGGCGCCCTGGCACCCGGCAGCAGCGTCGGCGCGGCGCAACCGCCCCGCTGGCTGGACGGCGTGAACCGCGTCCCGAAGGCCGGGCAGACCTGGACGTTCAGCACCTTCCAGCTCACGTACCGCCTGAGCTTCGACCGGGCCGAACCCGACGGCTGGAGTGGCCGCGCCACCCTGACCGGGAACGGCACCGCCGAGAAACTCCCGGCCGACTGGACGTACCGCCTGACGTGGCTCGCGACCGGCCTGAAACTGGACGTGACGCTGGGCGGCGCGACCTTCAGCTGTGTCCTGCCCGAACAGGCCCAGGGGGCCCTGGGCGGCAGCCTCAGCGGTGACGCGGTGCTCCTCGCGGGCGGCAAACGGCAGCAGGAGAACAACTGCCGCGTCGAATTCTGACCGGATCCACACGGGCCGGACGCCGGGTCACCCCCAGGCGTCCGGCCTGTAGTGACGGGCGGCCTCAGCTGATCAGGCCGGTATGCACGCGCGGCCGGAGGCCCTGCTGCCGCACGAGTGCCCGGACCTCCTGGCAGCGGCACCCCCGGTAGGTGCACAGCAGTCCCTCCGGGTCGCGGTTCAGGAGGCGCACCGTGCTGTCCACGAGGTCCCGCACGAGGTACAGCCGCAGGGTGCTCTGACCGACCTGCACGCTGCGGGCGCGGGCGTGCACATCCGGCGCGAGATTATCGAAATCCGCCGAGCAGTTCGGGAACGCGGTGGGCAGCACCTGCCCGTCCAGCGGCACGTACCGCGTCAGCAGCGGCACGCCCGCGAGGTGCTCGCCGTAGTGGACGCTGGTGTTACTGCCGAAATCCACGCCCATCAGCAGCGCGAAGCCGTCCAGGTCGTACAGCGCCCCGATGGGCTGGTACGGGCTGCTCAGGGACTGCGCCTCGGTGATGCGGCGCGCCTCCTGGCCCAGCGCGATGAAACTCAGGGTGGGGTGAAAGGACCGCAGCGCGTCGGCACGTTCCACCATCTCCTGCGGTACCCGCCCGATGTCCCGGCTGACCCGCGAGTCCCGGTGGAAGCGCGCGTGCGTGGTCGAGGTGGGCCGCGAGAGCAGCGTGGAGTACGTGAAGGCCGGGGCGACCACCGTCGCGCTCGCGCGTTCCAGGGCGTCCACGACCGTCCGCGCGCCGCCGTCCAGCTGCCCGAAGGCCTTCAGGCTGGCGTGCACGATCAGGTGCTGCGAGCCGTCCAGTCCCAGTGCGCGCAGGCCCTCGTCCAGTTCGGCGGGGGTCACGGCGGGTCGGCGCAGCAGGTTCAGCACGCCCCCAGTCTACTCCGGCGTGCCTCCGGGGCGGGAGGAAAGGCGCACAGTCCCTACCCGCCCGCCGGGCCACCCACAGGGGGCGGCGCGCAGGTCCCCCCACGCGCCGCCCCCTTCAGGACTGGGTTTACTTGACGAACAGCATCTGGCGGTAGGTGGGCAGCGGCCAGTGCTGCTCGGCGACGACCTTCTCCAGCTTGTCGGCGGCCTTGCGCACGGCGCTCATGGCGGGCAGCACCTGGTCGCGCATGTGGTGGGCCTTCTCGTGCACCTCGTCCCCGCCGGTGGCGGCGTTCTGGGCGCTGAGAGCCTGCACGGCGTCGAACAGTTCGTCCGCGGCGGCCTCGACCTCGGCAGCGACGCCCTTGACGGCCTTGCTGGTCCCGGCGGAGTGCAGTTCGGACAGGTACTTCACGGCGGCGGGGAGGATCATGGTGCGGGCCATGTACTCGGTGGTCTCGCCCTCGATGTTCACCGTCTTGAAGTAGATGTCGTACATGATTTCCTGACGGGCGGCCAGTTCGCGTTCAGACAGGACCTTGAACTTCTCGAACAGCGCGCCGTTCTTCGCGTCGGTCAGGTGGTGAACGGCGTCCAGGGTGGTGCGCAGGTTCAGGAGCTTCCGGCCGTGCTCGGCTTCCTGGTGCCACTCGTCGCTGTAACCGTCGCCGTTGAACACGATGCGCTTGTGGGCGCTGTAGGTGGCCTTGACGATCTCGGCGACGGCCGCGTCCAGATCGGTTCCGGCGTCCAGCTTGGCCTTCAGATCTTCGGCCAGGGCGCTCACGGCGTCCGCGACGATGGTGTTCAGGACCGTGATCGGGAAGGAGATGCTCTGGCTGCTGCCCGCCGCGCGGAACTCGAACTTGTTCCCGGTGAACGCGAAGGGGCTGGTGCGGTTGCGGTCCCCGGCGTGACGGGGCAGGGGGGGCAGGACGCTGGTGCCCAGGCCCAGCAGGCCAGCCTCGGCGCCGCGGCCACCCTGGCCGCTTTCCAGGCGGTCGAAGATGTCGCTCAGTTCGCTGCCCAGGAAGATGCTGATGATCGCGGGCGGGGCCTCGTTGGCCCCCAGGCGGTGGTCGTTGCTGGCGCTGGCGACGCTGATGCGCAGCAGGTCCTGGTGCTCGTCCACGGCCTTGATGACGGCCGACGTGAAGAACAGGAACTGCAGGTTCTCGTGCGGGGTGTCACCGGGCTCCAGCAGGTTCTCACCGGCGTTGGTGCTCATGCTCCAGTTGCAGTGCTTGCCCGACCCGTTCACGCCCGCGAAGGGCTTCTCGTGCAGCAGGGCGACGAGGCCGTACTTGCGGGCGGTGTTGCGCAGCACCTGCATGGTGAGCTGCTGGTGGTCGGCGGCGATGTTGCTGTCCTCGAAGATCGGGGCGATCTCGAACTGGCCGGGCGCGACCTCGTTGTGGCGGGTCTTGACCGGGATGCCCAGCGCGTACAGCTGCTGCTCGGCGTCGGTCATGAAGCTCAGGACGCGGTCGGGAATCGCACCGAAGTAGTGGTCTTCGAGTTCCTGGCCGCGGGGGGGCTGCGCGCCGAACAGGGTGCGGCCGGTCATGACGAGGTCAGGGCGGCGGTAGTAGTACTCCTCGGCGATCAGGAAGTACTCCTGCTCGGCGCCCAGGGTGCTGCTCACGCGGGTGCCCTCGCTGGCCCCGAAGAGTTTCAGGGCGGGCGTGACGGCCTTGTTCAGCGCCTCGACGCTGCGCAGCAGGGGCGTCTTGGTGTCCAGCGCCTCGCCGGTCCAGCTGGCGAACGCGGTGGGGATGCACAGGGTCGCGCCGTTGGCGTGCCGCATGATGAAAGCGGGGCTGCTGGCGTCCCAGGCGGTGTAGCCGCGCGCCTCGAAGGTCGCGCGCAGGCCGCCGGACGGGAAGGAGCTGGCGTCGGGTTCGGCCTGGATGAGTTCCTTGCCGCTGAACGCCGCGATAGCGCTGCCGTCGCCGTTGGGGGACACGAACGAGTCGTGCTTCTCGGCGGTCGCGCCGGTCAGGGGGTGGAACCAGTGGGTGTAGTGCGTGGCGCCCTTCTCCATGGCCCAGGTCTTCATGGCCAGAGCCACGGTGTCGGCGATGGTCGGGTCGAGGGTCGCGCCGCGTTCCAGGGTCGCCTGGAGGCTCTTGAAGGTGGGTTTGCTCAGGCGGGCCTTGAGCTGTTCCAGGGTCAGGACGTCGCTGGAGTACACGCTGCTGATGATCTGATCGGGCGTGGCGGTGTCCACGGCGTCCGTACGCCAGTTGCGGGCGGCGGAGATCACGTCGAAGTCATGGTTCATGTCGCTCCCTGTGCGCGGTGGGGTGGGGTCTGTGCGGCGCGCTTGGCATCCCTGATTTCACGCCGCTCCCGTGATGGCACCCACCGGGCATCCTACAGGGGGAGTATATGAGCGGCGCATCAAGACGGTCAACGAATACTTCTGCACAACATGCCGGAATAACGGGACACTCCGGGACTTGACACCAAGAGTCGTGCAGTTTGTACAGTCACGATCTGCCACACTGAAGCCCGACGCGCAACACTCTGCACCGCCCCCCCGGCACGGGCCGGAGGTCGTAGCATTTCTGGACGCGCCGCCCAGCGCCCGGAGGTTCCCCAGTTATGTCCCCCCAGTCCACCACGCCCCCCACCCGCGACCAGATCCTGCAGCAGCTGCAGGAAGCGGAAGTCAAGTTCCTGCGCCTCCAGTTCACCGACATCCTCGGCACCACCAAGAACGTCGAGGTGCCCAAAAGTCAGTTCGGCAAGGCCCTGAACGGCGACGTCACCTTCGACGGCAGCGCCGTGGAAGGCTTCACCCGCGTCGAGGAGAGCGACATGCTCCTGCGCCCCGACCTGGGCACCTTCCTGATCTACCCGCAGTTCTCCCGCGAGGAAGGCGAACGCGGCAAGGTCGCCCGCCTCATCTGCGACGTGGCCCTGCCCGACGGCACCCCCTTCGACGGCGACCCCCGGCAGGTCCTCAAACGGCAGATCGCACGCGCGCAGGCCATGGGCTTCGAGATGTTCGTCGGCACCGAACCCGAATTCTTCCTGTTCGAACGCTCCCCCAGCGGCGTCGGCACCACGGTCACGCACGACAAGGCCGGGTACTTCGACCTCGCCCCGATCGACAAGGGCGAACGCATCCGCCGCGAGATCACCAACAAACTCGTCGAGATGGGCTTCGAGATCGAAGCCGCGCACCACGAGGTCTCCCCCGGCCAGCACGAGATCGACTTCCGCTACGCCCCCGCGCTGGAAACCGCCGACCGCATCGCCACCTTCAAGTTCGTCGTCAAACGCGTCGCGCTGGAATACGGCCTGCTCGCCAGCTTCCTGCCCAAACCGCTGCCCGGCGTGAACGGCAGCGGCATGCACTGCCACCTCAGCCTGTTCAAGGGCGGCGCGAACGCCTTCGCGGACCCCGGCGGCGAACACGGCCTGTCGCGCACCGCGCAGCAGTTCATCGCGGGCCTCCTCGACCACGCGGGCGCGATGGTCGCCATCACGAACCCCCTCGTGAACAGCTACAAGCGCCTCGTGCCGGGCTTCGAAGCCCCCGTGAACGTCGCCTGGAGCACCAGCAACCGCAGCGCGCTGATCCGCATTCCCGCCAAGCGCGGCAACTCCACCCGCGCCGAAGTGCGCATGCCCGACCCGAGCTGCAACCCGTACCTCGCGCTGGCCGTCATGCTCGCCGCCGGACTGGACGGCATCGAACAGGACATGGAACCCGCCCCCGCCATCCAGCGCAACATCTTCAAGATGACCGTCCGCGAAAAACGCCACCACCGCGTCAAGGAACTCCCCAGCGACCTGCGCGAGGCCGTGGACGAACTGGAAAAAGACGACGTGCTGCGCCGCGCCCTGGGCGAACACGTCCTCGACCACTTCGTGGAAGCCAAACGCGCCGAATGGCGCGAGTACAACGCCACCGTCCACGCCTGGGAACTGGAACGGTACCTCGACCTGATCTGAGAGACCACCCCCTCCCAGCCTCCCCCCTCAAGGGGGAGGGGCAGAGCGGACATCAGGCGACGTCCTTCGTCGTGGTCACTGGAAAGCGCAACAGAGAGACAGGGGCAGCCGGTGTCCCATGTTTGTCTTTTACTGGCGGTTGTCGTCGTTGCCGGTCGTGCCGAAGCTGGTGCCGGTCGCGGGCGTGGTCGCGTCCGCCTGATCCTGCCCGTCGGTGACGTGCGCCGTGCCGACGCCCGTGTCGGTCATGCCGCTCTCGGAGTTATCCATGTAGCCGCTGCGGTCGCTCATGCCGTTCCCGGCGTCGGCAGGAAGCCCACCCTGTTTCGTGTCGTCGCTCATGCCCCACTCTCCCCCACCACGGGCCGGACGGGGATGAGCGGGGCGTGCGGGAACCTTGATGCGCAAACGCAGCTCAGGCGATCAGCGGGTGCAGGTCGCCCGTGCTGACGAGGGCCAGCCAGTGCAGCGCGCGGCTGGCGGACACGTACAGCAGGCGGCGTTCGTACTCGGTGCTCTCGTCGTACGTGTCGGCGTTCGCGCTGGCGACAATGGCGGCGCTGAACTCCAGGCCCTTGGCAAGGTTCACCGGCAGGATCACCAGGCCGCCCCGGAAGCGGTGCTCCTGCGTGGTGATGGGCTGCGCGTCCGTGTCGAACTCGCGCAGGGCTTCGGCCATGCGGTCGGCGTCCACGCCGCGCCGGGTGACGATGGCGATGTTGGTGTGTCCGGCGGCCTGCGCGTCTTTGACGGCCCGCGCGATCAGCGGGAGTTCCCCGTCCGGCCCGGCGGGCGCGGTGTAGCGCTGCACCTCCGCGCCGTCGCGGTCGACGCCCTGCACGGCGGCGGCGCGGTTGTACGTCGCGGCGATCCGCGCGCCCAGTTCCGTGATCTGCCGCGTGGAACGGTACGTGCGGCCCAGCGTCAGCACCTGCGCGCCCGGCAGCTGCGCCTGCACCGCCTCCCAGGAACTGGGGCCCTTGTAACCGTGCATGCCCTGGTTCATGTCGCCCAGCGCCGTGATGTGCCCGGAGCGGGTGGCGCGGCCCAGCAGCGCGTACAGCAGCGGCGAGTAGTCCTGCGCCTCGTCCAGCACGACGTGATCGAAGGGTTCCAGCGTGCGCCCGTCCAGCCGCCCGATGCCGCCCGTGAACGCCTGCACGGCCAGCATCAGAGGCAGTTCGGTGACGTCCGCGTGCGCGCGGCGGGGCGTGGGAATCCCGCTGAGGGGATCGGTGCCCAGCAGCGCGATCTCCCGCTCGGTCAGCAGGCCGCTCGCGGCGAGTTCCGCCGGGCTGCCCAGCAGGCGGCGCGCCTCGGTGATGGGCGTGGTCGTGGCGAAGATGCGGCCCAGCAGGTTCGTCAGCGGGGACGACAGCTGGCGGCGCACGCTGGCCTCCTCGTCCTCCGGGACGCGCAGCGTGGACAGCGCCAGGGCCTCGATGGCGCGGCGCATCCCGGCCCGGTAGCCGTCCAGGGGATCGGCGGCGAACACGTCGCGCAGCAGCCCCGCCAGGGCCGCCTCGTCCAGCGTGAACACCTGATCCTCCCGCCCGCGCAGCGCCACCGACTCACGCAGGCCCTGCCCGGCCAGCGCCGCGTTAAAGCGGTTCCAGAGGTGAGTGCGGACCACGTCCAGCATCCGCGCGTCGCCCAGCAGCTTCGCCTTGCGCCACGCCAGCGCCCGGCGGGTGTTGTCCCGGTCGGTCAGCAGCAGGCTGAGGGTGCGGTCCGTGACCTCCAGCTTCTCCAGGCCCAGCAGTCCCGTCGCCCAGGTTTCCGGCGTCGTGACGACCACCCGCTCGATCCCGAGTTCCGGCAGGATGCGCGCCGCGTACGTCGCCAGCACCCGGTTCGGCATGAGGACCATGCACGCCTCGGGCCGCGCCCGGTGCGCCCCCCGGTCCGCGTTCGTCATCCACGCCAGCCGGTGGAAGCCGATGGTCGTCTTCCCGGAGCCCGCCGCACCCTGAATGATCACCGGGACGCCCGCCGGGTGCCGCATCGCGTCGTTCTGCTCCGGCTGGAGCGTCTCGACCACGTCCCGCATCCCGGCGGTGCTGCCCTCCTGCAGGCGGCGCAGCAGCACCTCCTCGCGCCCACCCGTGTCGCCGCCCTGCTCGTCGTCGTACAGGTCCGTCACGCGCAGCAGCGTCTTCTGACTCACGTCCAGCTGCCGCCGACGCCGGATCACGCCCGCACTGCCCCGCCGGGGCGTCCAGCCGAGCGCCTGCGAATAGAACAGACTGCCGACCTCGCTGTCCCAGCTGACCACCGTGTGCGGCCCCTTCACGTCCCGGAAACCGTGCTTCCCGACGTAGAGCGTCTGCTCACGCCCGGCCACGCGCACCTTCAGGCTCCCGAAGTACGGCTGATGCACGTGCGGGGACAGCATCGCCGCGAACTCCTCGGCCTGATCCCCCAGGATGATGCTCGTCTCCAGGTCCGCGCCCATCTGCCGGTCGCGGTCCTCCCAGAACTCGATCTGACGGATCATGGCCGCCACCGTCCCCGACAGGTGTTCCTTCTCCAGTTCAAAATCCGGGTGGGTTTCCGGACGCAATTCCGCAACAGGCATAACGTACAGGATACGGGAAAACGAGAAAGAGGGCACCCGCAACAGGTGCCCCCTACCCCATCCGAATTTACTTGCTGCTCTTCTCAGGCGTGGTCCGGATCGAAAGCAAGGTGTCCTGCTCCTTCCCATTGAATGAGAAGTTCAGCCTGGCGAACTCGATTTCTGGTGACAGGGCGTCTGTGAGACTCGGCAGATACTGCCTCAGCAGAGACATACTATTCGAGCTCGCCTCCGCCGAACTGCCCGTCGCTTCCTTGGTCGGCGTGAAATCAGCCGCGACACTCACCTTGTACGTCAGGCGCACTTTGTCGAGCTGCTGCCACTGCACTCGACTGCCCGTCAGACGGCTGTTCGAGATGACTGCACCGATCTCGGACTTGACGAGTACCACGCTGATGCCCTTCGGAGCGTTCACCGACGTCAGCTTGATCCAGGAAGCGTCCATGTAGGGATCGGGGATCTTGTCACCGCTGGCGCGAACAGAGCTGACATCGACACTCAGCTGATCGAAGTAACGATCGAGTTCGTTGTCGTCCTCGAAGATGGACCTGGGGTACGTCACCTGTACGAACTGAGTCTTGCCCGGCAGCACGGGGGCCGCCGCGTACGGCGCCGCAAGTTCGACGGGGTAGTTTTCCTGCTCGCCGCGCTGCATGGCGGTGCAGGCGGTCAGGGTGGTCAGAAGTGCGGCGGTCAGGGCAATCTTACGCATACCGGCGGAGGCTAGCAGGCTTCATGATTCTCGCCTGCCTCACATGAAGCACACCCCCAGTTTATGAAGTCTTAACCTGGGTGGATGAGCCGACGTTTCCTGGCCGCCGCGCTTCTCCTCTGCTCGACCGCTTCCGCCGAGGTCACCCTGGGCCTGAGTGCGGGCGCCGGACCGGGCGTCGTGCAGGTCGGCGCGCACGCCTCCATCCGGTCCGACTGGCGGGGCGGCGGGGCGTGGCGCGGCACCCTGGTCCTGGAGGCGTGGGCGCCCACCACCCTCACCCCGTAGGTGCGTGCGGACGTGACGTACCTGCGTGCCCTCCCGAGCAACCAGTACGCGGGCATCGGCGTGGGCAGCGGCGTCCTGCTGTCGAATGAGGGCACAGCCGGTGGCGTCCCGCTGTTCGTGTACAGCCCACTGCTCAGCGCGAACGTGCATGGCGTGTATGGCGTCCGCATGAACGGCGTGAACGTCGAGGGTCTCCTGCGGCTCGGTGGGCTGTCCAGCGTCGGCGTGCGCGTGGACGCGCCACTGCGCTGATGCACCGAACGTCTGCGGCGCCCTTGACCCTCTCCCCTGCCGTGTTTCACACTGTGGGTCAGGTGTCGATCCGCAGGAGTACCGCGCGCAGCCACCAGTGAGCGAGCCCGTGACGGTGAGAGTCGGGCGGTGAGGCGGCGCGGGAAGGGCAGCGGGGAGCTGATCACAGACAAAAGTGCCAGTCGGCCGGGGATTCCGGGACTGGAACTGGGGTGGAACCGCGCGTGTCCTCATGCGTCCCCAGACGAGCGAGTGCCGGGAACTGGCCGCCGTCTGGGGCTTTTTTCCGTCGCCTGCCCGAAAGGAGCACGTGATGCCTGCAACGTCGATGGAAGAACTCGTCAGCCTGTGTAAACGCCGGGGCTTCATTTTCCAGGGCTCGGAGATCTACGGGGGCCTTCAGGGCTTCTACGATTACGGCCCGCTGGGTGTGGAACTGAAGAACAACATCAAGGCCGCGTGGTGGCGCACGAACGTGTACGAGCGTGACGACATGGAGGGCCTTGACGCGTCGATCATCATGCACCGGCAGGTGCTGCGCCACAGCGGGCACGAGGCGACGTTCAGCGACCCGATGGTGGACAACAAGAAGAACAACAAGCGCTACCGCCTGGACCACCTCGTGAAGGACCAGAAGGCGGACGTGATCGCCAAGGTGGCCGAGGCGATGGGGCAGAGTGCCGAGAACTTCCCGGCGGTCGTGGCGGCGCTGAACGCGAACCCCGCGCAGGCGTCGCAGGCGCTGAGGGACGCGGGCGTGCGTGACCCGTTCAGCGGCGAGGTCGGCGAGTGGACCGAGCCCAAGCCGTTCAACATGATGTTCAAGACGACCATCGGCCCGGTCGCGGACGACGAGAGTTACGGCTACCTGCGTCCCGAGACCGCGCAGGGGATCTTCACGAACTTCAAGAACGTCGTGGACAGCACCAGCCGCCGCCTGCCGTTCGGCATCGCGCAGATCGGGAAGGCGTTCCGCAACGAGATCACGCCCCGCAACTTCATCTTCCGCGTGCGTGAACTCGAGCAGATGGAGATCGAGTTCTTCTGCACGCCCGGCACGGACGAGGAGTGGCACGAGAAGTGGCTCGAAGCCCGCCTGAGCTGGTGGGAGGCGCAGGGCGTGCCCCGCAGCAAGATCGAGATCCTGGACGTGCCGAAGGAGGACCTGGCGCACTACTCGAAGCGCACGTACGACCTGATGTACGACTACCCCACCCTCGGGCACGAGGAGATCGAGGGCATCGCCAACCGCAGCGACTACGACCTCGGCAGCCACACGAAGAACCAGAGCGAACTGGGTCTCGTGGCGCGCGTGGAGGAGAACCTCGACAGTGTCGCCAAGCTGACCATCCCGCACCCGGAGACGAACAAGCCGGTCGTGCCGTTCGTGATCGAACCGTCCGCCGGGGTGGACCGCGCCATGCTGGCCGTCCTGAGCGAGGCGTTCACGAAGGAGACGCTGGAGAACGGCAACGAGCGCATCGTCCTGAAGCTGAAGCCGCACCTCGCGCCCATCAAGGTGGCCGTGATTCCGCTGGCGCGCAACAAGGCCGAACTGGTCGACCTGGCCCGCAGCATCAAGAACGACCTGCAGAAGCTCGGCCTGGGCCGCATCCTGCTCGAGGACAGCGGGAACATCGGCAAGGCGTACCGCCGCCACGACGAGGTCGGCACGCCCTACTGCGTCACCGTGGACTTCGACACCGTCGGCAAGGGCGAGGACGCCAGCCTGACCGACACCGTGACCGTCCGTGACCGTGACACGCTGGCGCAGGAACGCGTGAAGATCAGCGACCTCAGCGCGTACCTGCAGGCGAAACTGCGGTGAGCGTCCCCGCCGATCACCTCCTGCCGTACCTGAGTGCCGTGGAGCTCGCGGTGCTGGGTGTGTACGCCGTCCACCCGGACCTGACGGACGCGATGGTGGACAGCGCCTACGAGGAACTGATGCGCCGCTACCGCGCCGAGGCCACGAACCACCCCTTCACAGAGGGGAAGCTGGACGGTCTGCGCGCCGAGGTGCACGACGCGGCGCTGCGCGGCCTGACGCTGCGCCTGTCGCAGCCCGGCGGACACCCGGGCGCCGAGGACCTGCGGCTCGCGATTGGTCGCCTTCGCAGCAGCATCAAGACCTGGACGCGCGCCGGTGGGCGGCAGGGGTACCTGCACTTTCTGGAGCGGGAGATCGGCGACCTGAGCGTCGACGCCGAGGAGTAACGGCAGCGTGGGAGAGGGGGACGGCCAGTCGCGCGTCCCCCTCTCCTGTTTCGGTTCAGTGCTGGTGGTCGCCCATGTCCATGCCGTCCATCCCGCCGGGCGCGGGCAGCGGCTGCGCCCCCCGGTCCTTCAGCAGGCGGGTCATCAGGGTGATCTCGGCACTCTGCGCCGCCCCGATCTGCCGAGCGAGGGCCTGCACCTCGGGCCGCACGCCGCGTCCCAGCGCGGGGGGAACCATCGCCAGCGCGCCCTGGTGGTGGCGGGTCATGAGTTGCAGGAAGGTCACCTCGGCCTGCTTCTCGGGCTGGGTGCTGATCGTCGCCACCTCGGCCTGGGTGGCCATGCCCATCATGCGGGCGTGCCCGGCGGTCATGCCGTCCCCGGCCCACGGGCGGCCCCAGAGGGTCAGCCAGCCGCGCATCTGCCCGATCTGCTCCTGCTGGCCCAGCATGATGTCCAGCGCCAGGGTCCGCAGTTCCGGGTCTGTGGTGGTGTCGCGGATGCGGGTCGCCATGTCGATGGCCTGGGTGTGGTGCTGGATCATCTCGCGCACGAAGCGCACCTCGCGGCTGTCCTCGGCGGGCATGATCAGGCGCGGGGCAAGCAGGAACGCGGCGGCCAGGGCGGCGAGCAGGACGGCAATGAACGGAAGGGCGCGGCGCAGGTTCACGCCCGCGAGTATAGGGGCGCGTTCATGAGGCCCGGTGCTCTCCATGCGGCCCGCTACACTGCCCCGGATGACTGGGGAGCGGTGGCGGAACGTGGCGGGCGGCGTGGCGGTGGGTGCGGGGCTGGCCGTGCTGGCCGCGTTCCTGGGCGAGGTGCGCGCCCCGGCAGGCCTGCTGCTGGGCCTCATCGTGGCGGGCGGGGTGGCAGGGGCGTTCCGGCCCAGCTGGGCGGCCCTGCGGGTTGCGGCGGGCGCGCTGGCGGTGCTGATCGCCGCCTGCCTCTTGACGCCCGTGCTGCGCGGGCCGCTGGCGTCCCTGACCCTGAGCGAACCCCCCGTCCGGGCGGACGCCATCGTGGTGCTGGGCGGCGGCGTGCAGTGCGGTACGCGCACGCTGGACGTCAGCAGTCAGGCGCGCCTGCTCCGAGGCCTCGAACTGTGGCGGGCGGGCTACGCGCCTGCCCTGACCCTCTCGGAACAGTCGGGCCTGATCGGGCCGCGCGACTGCCCGAAAATCGACGTCCTGGAACGCGAGATGATCCGCGCGCTGTACCCCTCGGGCGGCCCCACCCTGGTCACGCTGCGCAGCGTCACCACCACCCGTGACGAGGCGGCCCGGGTGCGCGATCTGGCACGGGCGCGCGGCTGGACAAGGGTGCTGCTCGTGACCTCTCCCAGTCACTCGCGTCGCGCCGCCGCCCTGTTCCGCGCGCAGGGCGTACCCGTCGTCAGTGTCCCCGCGCCGGAACCCCTGCTGGACGGCACCCTCCCCTCTCCGCACGACCGCCTGCGCGCCCTGCGCATCCTCACGTACGAGGGTTTGTCGCGCGTGAAGGCCGCGCTGGGCGGCACGCCGGAACGCTGAGGCCTCAGCGCACACTTGCCTGCGCCTGCTTCCCGTACACTGCGCGGTTGTGAGTGAGCGTGTGACGGTGATCGGTGGGGGACTGGCGGGGTCGGAGGCGGCGCTGGCGGCGGCGCGGCTGGGCGTGCGGGTGCGCCTGCACGAGATGCGGCCGGTGAAGATGACCCCGGCGCACCGCAGTGGGAATTTCGCGGAGCTGGTGTGCAGCAACTCGCTGGGGGGCGAGGGCGAGCTGCAGAGCAAGGGTCTGCTGCAGGCCGAGCTGCGCAGTGTGGGCGGCGCGATCGTGGGTGCGGCGGACGCCTCCAAACTGCCGGCCGGGAATGCGCTGGCGGTGGAGCGGGACGAGTTCAGCGCTCGGGTGACGGCGGCGGTGCGGGAGCATCCGCTGATCGAGGTCGTGGACGGTGAGGTGGAGGCCGTGCCGGATGGGATCGTGGTGATCGCGTCGGGGCCGCTCACGTCGGACGCGCTGGCGGCGGACGTGGCGCGCCTGACGGGCAGTGAGCGCCTGAGTTTCTACGACGCGGCAGCGCCCGTGATCGCGTTCGATAGCATCGACATGGACGTCGCGTGGCGCGCGGGGCGGTACGAGCAGAGCGCGGACTACATCAACTGCCCGTTCACGAAGGACGAGTACCTCGCGTTCTTCGGGGCGCTGGAGCAGGCGCGCAGTCACACACCGCACGACTGGGAGAAGCTGGAGTTCTTCGAGGGCTGCATGCCCATCGAGGAGATCGCCCGCCGCGGGATCGACACGCCCCGCTTCGGGCCGATGTCCCCCAAGGGCCTGGACAATCCGAAGACGGGGCGCTGGCCGTACGCGGTGGCGCAGCTGCGTCAGGAGGACCGCGAGGGCCGCATGTGGTCCCTGGTGGGCTTCCAGACGGGCCTGAAGTGGGGCGATCAGAAGGCGGTCGTGAACCTGATTCCGGGCCTGGAAGGGGCGGAGATCGTCCGGTACGGCGTGATGCACCGCAACACCTACCTGAACGCCCCGCTGGTGCTGGAGTCCACGCTGCAACTCAAGGCCGACCCGACCAAGCTGGTCGCGGGTGTCCTGGCGGGCACCGAGGGGTACCTTGAATCGGCGGCGACCGGCTGGCTGGCCGGGACGAACGCGGCGCGCCTCGCGCTGGGCCTCCCGCCCCTCACGCCGCCTGCCGAGAGCATGCTGGGCGGCCTGACCCGCTACCTCGCCAGTGCGAACCCGAAGGGCTTCCAGCCCATGAACGTGAACTGGGCGCTCGTGCCGGAACTGCCCGCCGAGATCAACGAGAAGACCGGCAAGCCCCGCAAGCTCGGCAAGCGCGAGAAACGCCCGGTGATGTTCCGCCGCGGCCTGAACGCCTTCATGACCTGGGCGCAGGCGGAGGCGGGCCTGACCGTCACGCCGCCCCCGGTGCGGGAACCGGAAGCAGTGGGCGCAGAGGGCTGATCACCAGACCGTCAGGGAGGCTGGGGCGACTGCTCCGGCTTCCGCGTCTTATAGCCCCGGGTACTGCCGCAGTTCAATCCGGTACGTGCCCGCCGCGTCCTCCCGCCACGCGAGCGTGAGGGTCCCGTCGGGCGCGGTGGTCAGGCTGGGGCTGCGGGCGTCGCGGCGCGGGTCGCGGTTCTGGACGCCCTGGTCGGTCCATGCCTGGCCGGTCCAGCGGGCGAGGTGCACCTGCCCGGTGCCGTTCACTTCCTCCACCCAGGCGAGGGCGGCGTGTCCGGCGGGGTCGGTGCTGAGGCTGGGGGCGGTAGCGAAGCCCTGGCTGACCTGCGAGCCCATGGGTTGCCAGTTCTGCCCGTTCCAGCGGGCGGCGTAGAGGGTGTCCTGTCCGGCGTGGTCCTCGATCCACGCGGCGATGGGGCGGTCCTGCCCGTCCAGCACGAGGCGCGTGGCCGCCACGTACCCGGGCGCGTGGCGGTTCAGCGGTCCGCCGAGCGGCTGCCACGTCTGCCCATCCCAGCGGGCGGCGAGGACGCGGCTGGCGGTGACCTCGCCCTGAAGCCACGCGACGATGGGCTGCCCGGCGCGGGTGACGGTCAGGGCGGGCGTGCGGGAGAACTGCGTGCGGTCGTTGAAGCGCGGGCCGCGCACCCAGCTCTCCTGAGTGTCGTTCCAGGTGCGGACGGTCAGCTGGCTCCCGTCGGGGCTGCGCAGCCACTCGCCCCACGCGAGGAACGGTTGCCCCTTCCACAGGGCGATCGAGCGGGTGCGGGCGGCGTAGGGCAGGTCGTCGCCCAGGTAACGGTCCCCCCAGTCGGTCCAGGTGTCGCCGGTCATACGGATTCCGTTGGTTTCGTTGACAACCCGGGACAGCGCCGGGTTGCCAACTCCACGCCCGGAACCCGTTTCGCTCCCACTCGCTCTGCTGCGCAGCTCTCCGAGACTGCTCGGATTGAACGGCTTTGCAAGCCATTCAATCGGAGTCCGTATCAGGGCGCGGAATTCGACGACGTCGTTGTCGCCGTAGTTCTCGTTCCAGGCGAGCAGCGCGCCGCCCTGCGCGTCGGTGGCGAGGTTCAGGCTGGCGATGGGGCGCGGCTGCCGGTAGTTGAGGATGTCCCCGACGGGCGCCCAGCCGCCGGGGCCGCCCACCCAGGTGCGCAGCACACGGGCGGTGGAGGTCCCTCGCCCGCTGTTGAAACGGCCGTTGTCGCTGATGGCGGCCAGCAGCACGGTGCCGTCGGGCCGCGCGGCGACCGCGAGTTCCCGGACCGGTGCGCGGATCTCCGGTGGCGCGAGGGACTGGCTCGGGCGTCCGCCCCCCCGGCCAGGGCGGAGGCGAGGAGCAGGGCGGCAGGCAGGAAACGCGCGGGGCGGGCCATGGGAAACCTCCGGGTCAGGTGGGACGGCGAGCGGGACTGACCGCATTGTTCTCCACCGGACGGCCCGTGGGCCAGGGGCACGCCTGCGCTGGGGGTTTCTCACGTGCTGCACGCACCACATCAGGCGGGGCGTGTTCTATGGTGTGGGCGTGAAGCTTGACAGGGTGCTGGTGTACGGGTTGGGGCGCAGTGGGCGGGGCGCGGCGCGGTTCCTGGCGCGGGCTGGCGTGCGGGGCGAGTGGCTCGACGCGCGGCCCGCGCCGGAGGATGCGGCGCTGATGGATGAACTGGGCTGGGCGCGCGGGGACGCCGGCGGCGCGTATGACGTGGTGGTGGCCGCGCCGGGCGTGCCGATCGATCATGCGGACCTGCTGGCCCTGCAGTCGCGCGGGGCGGAGGTGATCGGCGAGGTGGTCCTCGCGGCCCGCCTGCGTCCGGGCCTGCCGATGGTGGGTGTCACCGGAACGGCCGGGAAGGGCAGCACGACCGTGCTGGTCGCGCAATTGCTGCGCGCGGCGGGCCTGAACGCCCGCGAGGGCGGCAACATCGACCCGCCCCTGCTGGACGTCGTGGACAGCGCCGAGGTGGCGGTGGTGGAACTGTCCAGTTTCCAGCTGGAGCGCGTGCCGGGTCTGCGGCTGCCGGTGGCGGTCATCACGAATCTGGGCGTGGATCACCTGGACCGGCACGGGACGGTGGAGACGTACCATGCGGCGAAGCGGAACATCACGGCAGGTCAGGAGGCCGGGGACGTGCTGGTCGTGCCGAAGGGGCTGAACGTGGCGACCCGGGCGCAGGTGCGGCCCTTCTCGCCGGGCCGGATCGCGCTGGCTGACGACACGCCCGTGCTGGACGCCTCGGAACTGCCCGAGGGGGTGCATCCGGCGAACGCGGCGGCGGCGGTGCTGGCAGCCGAGGCCCTCCTGATCCACCTGGACCGCCCGGTGGACGCGGACGTGCTGGCCGGGGCGCTGCGCGCGGCTCAGCCGGTGTCCGGGCGGTTCGAGACGGTCGCGCGGATCGGGAATGTGCGGTTCGTGGAGGACTCGATCGCCACGCGCACCCTGGCCGTTCAGGCGGCCCTGGAACGCGCCGCGCCGCCAGTCGCGTGGCTGGTGGGTGGCCGGGACAAGGGCGCGGACCTCCTCCCGCTGCGCGAGGCGGCGGCCGGGCGGGTGGCGCAGGTCATCGCGTTCGGGGAGGACGGCGAGGCCCTGGCCCGTGGGCTGGGCCTTCCCTACCGGGTCGTGTCGGGCGCGGACGGTGAGGCGACGATGCGCGCCGCCACGCAGGCGGGACTGGACGCCCTGGGTGGACCGGCGGGTGAGGGCAGCGTGCTCCTCGCCCCGGTCGGCACGAGCTTCGATCAGTTCAGGGATTACAAGGCGCGGGGCGAGGCGTTCCGCCGCGCGGCATTGACCCTGGCGGGCGCGGAGGTGCAGGGGTGAGCATTCAGTTGATCATCGCGCAGGTCATGCTGCTGTGCCTGGGCGTGCTGGGCGTCGCGACCGCCGAGCCGGGCATGATCGCCGATCACGGCCTGAAGGCGCTGCTGGCGCTGGGATTCACGCTGGTCATCGCCCGGTTGCGGCCCCGCGCGTTCCTGAAACTCGGTCCGCTGGCGTGGGGCGTGACCCTGTTCCTGCTGCTGCTCGTGCCGTTCGTCGGGGTGGGCACCGCCGAGAGCGAGGCGACGAAACGCTGGCTGGAGTTCGGCCCGGTGCGGTTCCAGCCGTCCGAGATGGCCAAGCTGGGGCTGGTGCTGATGCTCGCGTCGTTCTTCGCGCGGCGCGGCGTGCACAACAAACTGATCAGCGCGACCGCCATGATCATGTTCACGACGTTCCTGGTGTTCATCGAACCGGACCTGGGCACCAGCGTCCTGATGTTCGGGCTGGGACTGGTGCTGATGTACGCGGCGGGCGTGCGGATCAGCAACATCATCTGGTTCCTGCTGGCACTGGTCCTGCTGGCCATCCCGGTCGCGGGCCTGTACCTGGAGCAGCACCCGTACATCCTGTCGCGCTGGAACCAGCATTACTCTGCAGAAGAGGTGCGCGAGGCCGGGTTGGGGCAGATCGGCCTCGCGCACCGCGACCTGAGCTTCGGCGGGATTCCCGGCCAGGGTCCGGACGGCCTGCGGTACGTGTACTTCGGGGATCACACCGACCTGGTCGTCGCGTCGGTGGGGTTCTCGTCGGGGCTGCTGGGCGTGGCGATGCTGCTGTTCGCGTACTGGCTGATCGTGATGACGGCGCTGGACGTCGCGCATCTGGCCAGCCGGGTGCGGCCCATGACACCCGAGATTCACGGGGCGAGCATCCTGGCGATCGGGGCGATGTTCATGATCGTCGGGCAGGCGTTCGTGAACCTGTGCGTCGCGGCCGGGCTGTTCCCGGTGACGGGCGTTCCGCTGCCACTTGTCAGTTACGGCTTTTCCAGCATGCTGACCATGAGTGTCGCGCTGGCCGTGATTCACTCCGCGATGCGGGAGGTGCGGCGGCAGCTGAGTGGGCTGGACACCCCGGACTCGCAGGACGCGCAGGCGCCCCTGCCCGCACCGGCGCCCGCGACCGACTGACGGCATCCAGCAGAGCAGGCCCCCTCGCGCGTCGGAGGGGGCCTGATTCTGTAACGAGTGCGGGTTCAGCCCGGGATGCGCAGGCGGTCGCCGGGGTGGATCAGGTCCGGGTTGCTGATGTTGTTGTAGTGGGCGATCTTCTTGTACTGCATGGGGTCGCCGTAGAACTTCTGGGCGATGGCGGACAGGCTGTCGCCGGGCTTCACGGTGTACACGGTATCGCCGGACTCCTGGTCCTTCTCCTTCGCCATCTCCTTGGCACCCTGGGCGACGCGCACGCCGCTGATGTCCACGCCACTGACGCCATCCACGCCGCGCGCGACCTGTTCCAGCAGGCGTTTCTCGTGGTCGTTGTCCACGACGCCGCGCAGGATGACGCTGCTGCCGCTCTGGAGAACGTCGATGGGGTCGTCGGCCAGTTCGCCGTTGCTGCGGATGGCACTCAGGACGGCCTTGGCGACGCGGCTGCGGTCTTCGGCCTGTTTGATCTCGGCGTCCATGTCCGCGCTGGCGTTCATGTTGCCGGTGGTGGGGGCGATCTCGGTGACGGTGGCGTCGGGCGCGGCCGGGGCGGGCTGGGCGGGCGCGGCGGCTTCCTCCTGGGCGGTCACGCCGGACAGGTCAACGGACTTGACACCGTTGATGCCTTCCGCGATCACGCGGATGAGGTTCATGTACCGCGAGTTGGGTACCATGCCGCTGACGCTGACGGCGCCGCCGCGTTCCTGCACCTGCAGGCCCAGGTCCTTCAGTCGGGGTTGCTCGTTCAGCGCGTCTTTGACGCGGTCCGCTGTGCTCTTTCCGAATGGCCACATGCGCCGAGCGTACCCTGTGGCTCTCGGACACGGTGCGCTGGATTCAGGTTTGGTGAAGTGCGCGGGTCAGGGCAGTTCCGGTTGCGTGATCCAGTTCTCCAGCAGCGTGGCCGCCTCCGGGCCGAGCTGGGTGCGGGTCAGGTGCAGCATGTCGGCGGTGCGGGTGGGCTGTCCGGCGCGGGTGCGGGCATAGGTGTGCAGGAAGGCCCGGAAGGCGTCGTCCCCGATCTGGGTGCGCAGGGCGTGCAGGGCCAGGGCGCCTCTGGCGTAGGCGGTCGCGTCGAACATCTGGGCGGGGGTGGTGGCGGTCAGGGGGCGGGTGCCGGGGCGCAGGCGGTCGCGCCAGCCGCGCAGGAGGGGGGCGGTGTCCTGTCCCTGGGCCTGCGTCCACAGGAGTTCGGCGTAGGTGGCGAAGCCCTCGTTCAGCCAGGTGTCGCTCCAGTCGCCCAGCGGGACGGCGTTCCCGAACCACTGGTGGGCGATTTCGTGAACGATGACGCGTTCGCGGCTGGAGCGGACGGGCATGGTGCTCAGGGTCGCGGTTTCCAGCGCGGGGAGGTCCGGGGTGACGACGACCGAGCCGTAGGTGCTGAAGGGGTACGGGCCGAACCAGTCGCTCAGGGCAGTCAGGATGTCGCCAGTACGGGCGTAGGGGGCGCGGACGGTGTCGGGGATGCTGGTGGGAAAGTAATCGGTGAGGGTGACGTGCTGGTCCCCGATGCGCAGGTCGGGGCGGCGGACGGTGTCGAGCGTGCCGACGCTGATGCCCAGCGCGTAGGTGGGGATGGGGGTGGTCAGGGTGTACGTGACGCTGTGCGTGCCGTCGAGGTTGGGGTGGTCGGCGAGGCGGGTACCGCCGGCGACGGCCGTGACGCCGCGCGGGACGGTCAGGGTGGTGGTGAAGGTGGCGGGGTCGGCGGGGTGGTCGTTGCAGGGGATGAAGCTGCGCGTGCCGTCGGGTTCGCTGAACGTGAAGTTCGCGCCGGGCTGGGTGGGGGTGGCGGGCACGCTCTGCCAGCCCAGCGTGATGTTCAGGGTGGGGTCGGGGACGCCCCCGGCGGGTCCGGCGGCCGTGACGCGGAGGCGGACGTCCTGACCTGCGGGTAGGGGCAGGGGGATAATCAGCTTGTCGGCGGCGCGGCGGTGGGGGACGGGCTGACCGTTCCAGGTGACGTTCAGGATGGCCGGTCCGCTGTAGTCGAGCTGGACGTCCGGCAGGTCGCGTTCGGCGTGCAGGGTCAGGGTGGTGTCGCTGCGCAGGTCCGGGGTGCCGGGGGTGGGGACGGTGAGGCGCAGGTCGTAGTGGGTGACGTTCAGGCCGAGCTGGCCCAGGTGGGGGTACAGGGTGTCGCCCATGGGGGTGGAGGGCGTGAGGACGGCGAGCAGGACGGTGCTCAGCGCGGTTCGCAGCATGGTGCGTTCAGCATAGAGGCTGCCGGGCGCGTGCGACTGGATGAGGGCCGGTGGGAAGTGGGGGCTTGCGCCGCAGTGGCAGGGGTATGATCAATCTCTCACGGGCCAATCAAGAAAGCGCAATCAGATTGCTATGATCGATCTATTTTCGGCAATGATATAGACAGGTCAGTCTGGAATCATGGGAAAGATTTCAAGTTCATTCATGAGCGGCGCATTGACAGACCATCAAGACCCACCTAGAATTGCCGCATCTCAACACCTAACCCCCGGGCACAGCGTGGCCCGCGGGCGACCCATATCCGGAGGACACATGAAGAAAAGCGCACTCAGCCTGACCGTTCTCGCCGCCCTCGCCCTCGGCACCGCCTCCGCGCAGACCACCATCAAGATCGCCAGCCTCAGCCCCCTCTCCGGCGGCCAGAGCGACCTGGGCACCCAGATCCGCAACGGCGCCCAGCTGGCCGTCAACGAGTACAAAGCCCAGTTCAAGAAACTCGGCTTCGACCTCGTCCTCGTCCCCTACGACGACCAGGCCGACCCCGCCACCGGCACCGCCGCCGCCCGCAAGATCGCCGCTGACCGCCAGATCCTCGCCGTCGTCGGCACCCTGAACAGCGGCGTCGCCATCCCCGCCAGCCAGGCCCTGGTGTCCAGCAAGGTCGCCATGGTGTCCCCCGCCAACACCGCCAACGGCGTCACCGACCGCGGCCTGAGCAACATGAACCGCATCGTCGCCCGTGACGACGCGCAGGGCCCCGCCGGTGCCAACTTCATCAGCGGCACCCTGAAAGCCAAGAAGGTCTACGTCCTGAACGACAAGACCGCCTACGGCGAAGGTCTGGCCAAGGAAGTCGAGAAGGCCCTGAAGGCCAAGGGTGTCACCGTCAGCGCCAACGAAGGCACCGAGGAGAAGAGCGACTTCTCCAGCATCGTCGCGAAGATCAAGCTCGCCAACCCCGACGCCATCTACTTCGGCGGCATCTACAACCAGGTGGGCGTGTTCATCAAGCAGCTGCGTGAAGCCGGCGTGCAGACCCCCGTGGTCGGCGGCGACGGCCTGGACAGCGGCGAGCTGCCCGTCATCGTCGGCGAGGCGAACGCGAACAACATCTACTTCACGACCGTCGCCGCGCCCCTGAGCGCGCTGCCCGCCGCGAAGGTCTTCGCCACCAACTACAAGAAGACCTTCAACGACGACGCCCAGGGCTTCGGCGCCTTCGGCTACGACGCCGCCAAGGTGGTCGTGCAGGGCGTGCTGAACGCCGTGCGCGCCAACAAGAACAAGCTGCCCACCCGCGCGCAGGTCGAGAGTGCCATCCGCAAGGGCAGCTTCACGGGTCTGCTGTCCGGCAACGTCAGCTTCAACTCCGCCGGTGACCGTAAGGCCGCGACCCTGTACGTGATGAACGTCACCGCCGGGAAGTTCAAGCTCAGCACCAGCATCCCCGTCAAGCCCGTCAAGCAGTAAAGCGCACGGGAGCGTCTATACACGCTCCCGGACGGTACCTCTACCTCCCCGTACCATCCTGGGGCCGGGCCACGTGCCCGGCCCCTTGCCTTGATGCAAACACGCGTTTGATCGGCGGGGCCGGACACCGCACCCGCCAGGCATCGTGAAAAGCGATACCATTCGGGATAACTGACGCAAAACTGACCTCTTGCACAGCTAGACCATCACGGGCGCGACCCGTGACGTCCGCCCCGCGTATTTCCGTTTCCTGTGGCGCCACCCTTCCCACCTGCATCCGCACTGGCCTGCGCCCTCACCACACGAAAGGAGTTGAGCTGCCTTGGAACTGTCCACTCTGCTGCCCTTCCTGGCGAACGTGATCGTCGGCGGGCTCGTGCTGGGCTTCGTGTACGCCATCATCGCCCTGGGTTACACCATGGTGTACGGCGTGCTCCAGCTCATCAACTTCGCGCACAGCGAAGTGTTCGTCACCGGAGCCGTCGTCGGCTTCGAAGTCTTCCGCGTCCTCGCCCCCGTGAACATGAACGGGTACCTGAAACTCCTGATCGCGCTGCTGGCCGCCATGACCATCTCGGGCCTGCTGAACGTGGTCATCGAACGCCTCGCGTACCGACCGCTGCGCGGCGCACCGAAACTGGTGCCGCTGATCACCGCGATCGGCGTGTCCCTGATCCTCCAGGACGTCCTGCGCGTCATCGAGGGCTTCCAGGGCCGCTTCGACCTGACGTACACCCTGCCCACCGGGTTCTCCTCGGCGTTCTGCGGCCCCGAGAGCAGTTGCGCGCCCCTCGGGAAATTCCTGACCGGCATCGGCGTGAGCCTGCAGCTCAAGGACGTCATCCTGATCATCGTGTCGCTGCTGAGCCTCGCGGTGCTGAACTACATCGTGAACCGCACCCGCATGGGCAAGGCCATCCGCGCCGTCGCGCAGGACCGCGTGACCGCCGGCCTGATGGGCATCGACGGCAACCGCATGATCAGCGCCACCTTCCTGATCGGCGGCGCACTGGGCGGCATCAGCGGCGTCCTGTTCGGCATGAAATTCGGCACCATCAACGCCTACAGCGGCTTCATTCCCGGCGTGACCGCCTTCACGGCCGCCGTGCTGGGCGGCATCGGCTCGATTCCCGGCGCGGTGCTGGGCGGCCTGCTGCTGGGCGTGCTGGAGAAACTGATCGGCGTGTCCAACGTGTTCGGTGAACTGCTGGGCATCAAGAACCTCGCCGTGATCGACGACTCGTACAGCAAACTGGGTGCGTTCATCGCGCTGGTGTTGATCCTGATCTTCAAACCCACCGGTCTGCTCGGCAAGAGCAACGTGGAGAAAGTATGACCGCCGCCCTCAAGTCTCCCAAAGTCACGCCGGACCGCACGATCCTGCTGGTGCTGTTCTTCATCGTCACCAGCGCGTTCCTGCTCGTCTCGCACAACGGCGACCTGCTGAACCAGATGGGAGCGGTCGGGACCGCGCTGAAGAACCCCATCGTGGAAGCCCTGATGGTCAGCCTGTTCCTGGCGAACATCCTCTTCGCGTACCTGTGGAAGGCCGCGCCATGGGCACGCGCCCTGGTGGGGATCGGCAGTCTGCTGTTCGTGCTGCCCGCCGCGGGCCGCGAGGACACCAGCCTGCTCGACCTGAGCATCCAGATCATGATCTTCGCCGCGCTGGCGCTGGGCCTGAACATCGTGGTGGGCCTCGCGGGCCTGCTCGACCTGGGCTACGTGGCCTTCTTCGCGGTCGGCGCGTACACTTGGGGCATCGTGGGCAGCCCGCGCTTCGCGGAGATCCTGCGGTACTTCGGTGAGAATCCGGGCGGCACGAACGCCGGGACGCTCGCCATCGGGCTGGTCCTGACCGTCGTGACGGCCGCGAGCATGATGTACATCAACCGACTGACGTCCCGCGCCGCGCCGACCGCCGCGACCACCTGGAGTTTCCGGCTGGCCAGCGTCGGTCTGGTCGCCGGGGTCATCCTGACGGTCCGCGCCATTCTGGTACTGATGGCCCCGCAGGCTGACGGTCTGGCGAACGGCCTGAACGCCGGGTTCTTCTGGCTGTTCCTGGCGCTGAGTATCTTCGCCGCAGCCGCCGTGGGCGTCCTGATCGGTCTGCCCGTGCTGAAACTGAAGGGCGACTACCTGGCGATCATCACGCTGGGCCTGGGCGAAGTGATCCGCGTGCTGGCGAACAACCTCGACCTGTACTCGGCGGGTTCGCAGGGCATCACGCCCATCAAGAGCGCCTCGGTGCCGTGGTTCGACGCGGCGGCGGGCGCGCTGGGCTTCGCGCCGGACCAGTACTACCTGCTGTTCCTGTACGTGCTGGTGCTCGTCATGATCGTCCTGATCCTGACCGTGAACGTCCGCCTGGACCGCAGCCGTATCGGCCGCGCGTGGATCGCCATCCGCGACGACGAGGTCGCCGCGCAGGCCATGGGCGTGCCGCTGATGCAGACCAAACTGATCGCCTTCGCGACCGGCGCGAGCTTCGCCGGGGTCATGGGCATGATCTTCGCCGCGAAGCAGCAGTTCATCAGCCCCGAGAGCTTCGTGTTGAACCAGAGCATCGCGATCCTGTCCATGGTCATCCTGGGCGGCATGGGGTCCTTCCCCGGCGTGATCCTGGGGGCGGCGGTCGTGACCCTGCTGAACCTGCGCATCCTGCCCGGCCTGGGCGAGGCCACCGCGAACGTCCCCTGGATTCCGCAGGACGCCAATCCCGGCCAGCTGCAGCGCCTGATCTTCGGCGCGATCCTGGTCGCCATGATGCTCCTGCGGCCCGAGGGTCTGCTGCCCAACCGCAGGCGGCAGCTGGAACTGCACCACGACGACAACCAGGAAGACGAGAGTGCCCAGGGTAACGCGGGCGCGCTCGGCACGGCCAGCGGCGACGTGTACAGCGCCGGGTACGCCCCGGCCAAGGAAGACGACAAGGCAGGGGGCAGCAGGTGAGCGGCAACATTCTCGAAGTGGCGGGCGTCACGAAGGTCTTCGGCGGTCTGACGGCCGTGAACGACGTGACCATGAACATCCCCGAACGGTCCATCGTCAGCGTGATCGGCCCGAACGGCGCCGGGAAGACCACCTTCTTCAACATGATCACCGGGATCTACGAACCCACGCGGGGCACCATCCGCCTGGCCGGGCGTGAACTGGTGGGCATGCGGCCCGATCAGGTGACGGAAGCCGGGATCGCGCGCACGTTCCAGAACATCCGCCTGTTCTCCACGATGACCAGCGAGGAGAACATCATGGTGGGCCGCCACAGCCGCCTGAAGAGCGGGTTCCTGGACGCCGTGCTGCGCACCAAGAAATTCCATGAGGGCGAGCAGGAGGCCAGGGACGCCGCGCGGATCATGCTGGACTTCGTGGGGCTGGGCAAGTGGCGGAACGAACTGGCGACCAACCTCCCGTACGGGGATCAGCGCAAGCTGGAGATCGCGCGCGCGCTGGCGACCACGCCGAAACTGATCCTGCTGGACGAACCGGCCGCCGGGATGAACCCCCGCGAAACCGAGGACCTGAAGGCCCTGATCCGCCGCGTGCGGGACGAACTGGGCGTGACGGTGTGCCTGATCGAGCACGACATGCGCCTCGTGATGACGCTGTCCGAACACATCACCGTGCTGGATTACGGCAGCAAGATCGCCGAGGGCCTGCCCCATCAGGTCCGCAACGACCCGCGCGTGATGGAAGCGTACCTGGGCCGCGGCGCCGCCGCCGGCGACTACGGGAAGGAAGAACGCCCCCATGCCTAAGCCCATGCTGGAACTCGACAACGTCCACACGTACTACGACCACATCCACGCCCTGAAGGGCATCAGCCTGACCGTGAACGAGGGTGAGATCGTCGCCCTGATCGGCGGGAACGGCGCCGGGAAGACCACCACGCTGCGCACCATCAGCGGCATGATGAAACCCCGCACGGGCGCCCTGACCTTCGAGGGTCAGACCATCGCCGGGATTCCCGCGCACCACATCATGCAGAAGGGGATCAGTCACGTGCCGGAGGGCCGCCGGATCTTCAAGGACATGAGTGTCCGCGAGAACCTCGACGTGGGCGCGTACACCGTCACCGACCGCGCGCTGATCGAGAGCCGCATTCAGGAGGGTTTCGGGTTCTTCCCGCGCCTGAAGGAACGCGAGCATCAGCTGGGCGGCACCATGTCCGGCGGGGAGCAGCAGATGCTCGCCATCGCCCGCGCGCTGATGGTCGCGCCGCGACTGCTGCTGCTGGACGAGCCCAGCATGGGCCTGTCCCCGCTGTTCGTGGAGGCGATCTTCGACATCATCGTGAAGCTGAACAAGGAGCGCGGCACGACCGTGCTGCTGGTCGAGCAGAACGCGAACATGGCCCTGCAGATCGCGCACCGCGCGTACGTGCTGCAGACCGGCGAGATCAAACTCTCCGGGAACGCCGCCGACATCGCGCAGGACGAGAGCGTCCGCAAGGCGTACCTCGGCGACGAGTAACCCGCGCGACACGGGCCGACCCTCCGGGAGACTGGGGGGTCGGTTCGTTTGTGGGGAGGCAGTGGGGAGTAGGAAGTGGGAAGTGGTGTTCGCGGCCGTCCGCCATCTGCGGCAGCAGGTGAACCGCCGGTCGGTTAGGCTGGGTGCCGATGCGTCTCAAGGTCATTCCGGTGCTGGCGGCCCTCCTCCTGAGCGGGTGCGCGCCGGTGCAGACGGTCGTGAACCCGGCCCAGTTGCCCGCCGCGACCGACTACGGGGCACACGCGAACCCGATGGAGTGGTGGTACGTGAGCGCCTACCTGCCCGCAGAGGGGCTGGCGCTGCACTGGGCGCAGTTCCGGGTGCAGGACAGCCGCGTGCCTGTCCCACTGATGATCTCGCACGTGGCGGTCACGGACCTGCGCACGGGTCAGCTGACGTTCCTGGAGCAGCCCGCCGGGGCGGGCGAGGTGACCTCTCCCCCGCTGCGGGTGAGGCAGGGCGCGTGGACGCTGACGCAGGCGGGGCCGGAGCCGACCGCGCCGCTGAGCCTGAAGGCCGGGCCGCTGGATCTGACGCTGACCGCGGTGAAGGGGCCGGTGCTGCACCCGCCGGGGTTCAGCGGCAGTGCCGATACGGGCGTGCTGTTCTATCAGGGGATCACGCGGCTGGACCTGACGGGCACCGTGAACGGGCGCGCGGTGCGGGGGCAGGCGTGGCTGGATCACCAGTGGGGGAACCAGATTCCGGGCCGGTCGGCGCTGTGGGACTGGTTCAGCGTGCACCTGGCGGGTGGGCGGGACCTGATGGTGTACCGGGTGCGGCGCCCGGACGGGAGCGTGGCGCAGCTGATCGGCAGCGTGGTGGAACCGGACGGGCGCGTGCGGGCCGTCTCGGGCCTGCGTGCCGAACCGGGCGAGGTGTGGACCAGTCCCACCGGGCGGCCCTACACGCTGGGCTGGCGGCTGGTGTCCGACGAGTTCGACCTGAGCGTGCGGGCGGTGCGGCGTGATCAGGAGCTCCTGAGCCGCAGCACCCGCATCGCGTACTGGGAGGGACCCATCGAGGTGACGGGCACATGGGCCGCCGCGCCCGCTGCGGGCACCGGCATGATGGAACTCGTCGGGGGGACGTGGTCCCCGTGAGGCTCATCGGGGCGTTCGGCCTGAGGACACGGCGCTCACTTCCGGCAGGTGAGGTTCACGCGAAAGCTGGGGTCCTTGCTGTAGTTGACGGTCTTGTACAGGGTGCTGCCGCCGCGCCGCAGGGCCGTGACGTCCACCGGGACGATGAGTTTGACCGGTGGGTTGGCCTGGAGTTGCTCGTTGGTGGGCGTGCCGCCCTGCCAGGAGAACGGGAGGTCCATGACGAGGCCCGCGCCGGGCGGCAGGTCCGTGCCGGTCTTGAAGGCGGAGGCGATGCCGCTGAGGCCGAGTTCCTTGGTGCTGCCGTCTTTCAGGGCGAGGCTGACGCCCTTCTCGATGCCGGTGTTGGACAGGTTGAGGAGTTGTTTGCCGCCGTTGCGGATCTCGGTGGTGGCGACCCAGCCGTAGTAGTTGCCGTTCCGGTCGTCCGGGACGTATTTGATGGCGGTGACGCGCAGTCTCCAGGTGCCGTTGAACAGCCATTCGTTCAGGCAGCCTTCCGCCGCGCCGAGCTGGTTGCTGCCGCCCGCAGCGGTCAGCGCCTTCTGCAGCTGGTCCAGGGCGACGTAGGTGCGGCCGCCGACCTTGACGGTATCAAAGGTGGTGGGCTGCCCGCCGATGGTGAGGGTGGTCTTCTGCGCGGCGGCGGTGCTGATGGTGGCGAGGCTGAGGGTGGTGAGAAGCAGCGTGCTGAGGGTGCGGGTCATGGGTGGTCCTCCTGTGTGGTGCTGGGCTGAGGGGAGTGTGCGCCGGGGGGCGTTGCAGGGGCGTTGCGTGCAGGACGGGAGCCACGGCACCATTCTTAAGCCGCAATAAACTTGACACGACTGCACTCAAGTTTCAGAATAGTGGGAGATTGAACGTCCCCGATCCTCACCCCACGGAGGCCCACCCTTGAACCCCGAACGCTTCACCGAAGCCACCACCCAGGCCGTGCAGCAGGCGCAGACGCTCGCGCAGCAGAGCGGGCACCAGAACCTGACGCCCACCCACGTTCTGCGTGCCCTGACCGACAACGACACCGCCACGCGCGCCCTGACCCTGGCGGGCGGCGACCTGACGCAGATCCGCGCCGCGCTGGACGCTGAACTGGCCAAACTGCCGCGCGTGCAGGGTGGCGAGGGTCAGCTGTACCTCGACCCCGCACTGGCCCGCGCCTTTCAGAAGGCCGACACCCTGGCCGGGCAACTCGGCGACTCGTTCGTGGCGGCCGACGCCCTCCTGCTCGCCCTGCGCGGCGAGTACCGCGGCAAGGGGCTGCCCACCGAAATCGACCTGAACCGCGCCGTGAACGAGCAGCGCAAAGGAAAGACCGTGACGACCAAGACCAGTGAGCAGCAGTTCGACGCCCTCGCCAAGTACGGCACCGACCTCACGCAGCGCGCCCGCGACGGCAAGTTCGACCCCGTCATCGGCCGCGACGAGGAGATCCGCCGCGCCATGCAGATCCTCCTGCGCCGCACGAAGAACAACCCCGTGCTGATCGGCGAACCCGGCGTCGGCAAGACCGCCATCGCGGAGGGCCTCGCCATCCGCATCGTGAAGGGCGACGTGCCCGACGGCCTGAAGAACAAACGCATCGTCAGCCTGGAGATGGGCAGCCTGCTGGCGGGCGCGAAGTTCCGCGGGGAGTTCGAGGAACGCCTCAAGGGCGTCATCGACGAGGTGATCGCCTCGGCGGGCGAGGTCATTCTGTTCGTGGACGAGATCCACACCATCGTCGGCGCGGGCAAGACCGAGGGCAGCCCGGACGCGGGCAACATGCTCAAACCGGCGCTGGCGCGCGGCGAACTGCACCTGATCGGCGCGACGACCCTCAGCGAGTACCGCGAGATCGAGAAGGACCCCGCCCTGGAACGCCGTTTCCAGCCGGTGTTCGTGGACGAACCCAGCGTGGAGGACACGATCAGCATCCTGCGCGGCATCAAGGAGCGCTACCAGGTGCACCACAACGTGGAGATCACCGACCCGGCGCTGGTGGCCGCCGCGCAGCTGTCGCAGCGGTACATCACGGACCGGCAGCTGCCGGACAAGGCCATCGACCTGATCGACGAGTCCGCCGCCCGGCTGCGCATGGCGCTGGAGAGCAGCCCCGAGCGCATTGATCAGCTCGAACGCCGCAAGCTGCAACTGGAGATCGAACGCGAGGCCCTGAAGCGTGAGAAGGATCAGGACAGCCAGAACCGCCTGCTGGACATCGAGGGCACCCTAAAGGGCATCATCGACGAGCTGGCCGACGTCCGCGCCCGCTGGGAGGGCGAACGGCATGAGGTCGCCGCGCTGCGCGAGAAACGCGAATCGCTCGATCAGGTGCGCACCGACATCGAGAAGGCGCGCCGCGACTACGACCTGCAACGCGCCGCCGAACTGGAGTACGGGACCCTGCCGCAGCTGGAGAAAGAGGTGCAGGAACTCGAGCGGAAACTCAAGGGCGCCGAGTTCGCGCACACGCAGGTGACCGAGGAGGACATCGCGTCGGTGGTCAGCCGCTGGACTGGCATCCCCGTGAACAAGCTGATGGAGGGCGAACGCGAGAAACTCCTGAAACTGGAGGAGCAGCTGCATGGCCGCGTGATCGGGCAGGACCGCGCCATCGTGAGCGTCGCGGACGCCATCCGCCGCAGCCGCGCCGGGCTCAGCGACCCCAACCGCCCGCTGGGCAGCTTCATGTTCCTCGGGCCGACCGGCGTAGGCAAGACCGAGCTGGCCAAGGCCCTCGCGGAGTTCCTGTTCGACAGTCAGGACGCCATGGTCCGCATCGACATGAGCGAGTACATGGAGAAGCACACCGTCGCCCGCCTGATCGGCGCGCCTCCCGGATACGTGGGCTTCGAGGAGGGCGGCCAGCTGACCGAGGCCGTCCGCCGCCGCCCCTACGCCGTGCTGCTGTTCGACGAGATCGAGAAGGCGCACCCCGACGTGTTCAACGTGCTGCTGCAGGTGCTCGACGACGGCCGCCTGACCGACGGGCAGGGCCGCACCGTGGACTTCCGCAACACGCTGATCATCCTGACGAGCAACATCGGCAGTCCTCTGATCCTGGAAATGCAGCACCGCGGCGAGGACGCCAGCGAGATCCGTGACGCCGTGATGGGCGAGTTGCAGGGTCACTTCCGCCCGGAGTTCCTGAACCGCGTGGACGACATCATCGTGTTCGACGCGCTGACCGCCGCCGACCTGCACCGCATCGTGGACATCCAGATGCGCGGCCTGATCAAACGCCTCGCCGAACGCCGCGTGAGCCTGCACCTGACGGGCGCCGCGAAGGACCGACTGGCGCAGATCGGCTACGACCCGGCCTTCGGCGCCCGCCCCCTCAAGCGCGCCATCAGCCGCGAGATCGAGACGCCCCTGGCCCGCGAGATCCTCCAGGGGAACGTGCCCGACAGCAGCAGCCTGACCGTGGACTACGACGGGACGACCTTCACGTTCCAGACCGGCGCGCTGAACTGATATGGACTCCGATTGAATGGGCTGCAAAGCCCGTTCAATCCGAGCGGATGCGAGTAGGAGCCAAGAGGATTCCGGGCGTGGAGTTGGCAGATCGGTGGGGTTCCGATCTGCCGACGAAACAGACGGAATCCGCACGATAAGGCAGCGGGCAGCGGCTCCCCCGATAAAGGTGGGAGCCGCTGCCCGTTCGGGTCAGGCGAGGTGTTCGGCCAGGCGGTCCCACGTCTCGCTGATGCCCTGCAGCATCCCCATGTCCATGACGGCCTGGAGGTCTTCCGGGCGGACGTACGTGGAGCGGCTGGTGACGCGGGTGCCGCCGGGAACGGCCTCGAAGGTCAGGTCGGCCAGCGTGGCGGGCATCTGGTCGTTCATGGCGCCGTGCTCGTCGCTGAAGTGGTCGGTGTACGTCAGGCGGGTGGGCGCCTCGATGTGCTCGTACACGCCCAGGCCCCAGCTGTTCATGCCGAAGAACTCGCCCTGTGCGGGGTCGGTGCAGGTCATGCAGTAGTGCCAGCGGCCGCCGGGGCGCAGGTCCACGGTGCAGTGCGTGAGGGTCCAGCCGCGCGGCCCCCACCAGTGCTTCAGGTGCTCGGCCTGCGTGAACGCGGCAAACACGCGTTCAGGAGTGGCGGCGAACGTGCGTTCCAGCACGAGGGTTCGGGCGTCTTCGATGCGGTGGTCGAGCGTGGCGTGCGTCATGGGGAACCTCCGGATTCGGTGGGGTCGGGTGCGGGGTCTTCGGGTGGGAGGGTGCGCAGGTAGTCGTCCAGCCGGTCCAGCCGTTCCTCCCAGAGGGGGCGGTAGCGGGTCAGCCAGTCGTCGAGGTCACGAAACGGGGTGGGGCTCAGGTGGGCGATGCGGCGGTTGGCCTGGGGTTCCATGTGGACCAGTCCGGCGTCCGTGAGGACGCGCAGGTGCTTGGAGGTCTGCGGCTGGCGCAGGCCCAGGCGGTCGGCGATCTCGCCGACGCTGTGGGGCCGTTCGCGCAGCAGTTCGACGATCTGGAAACGGTGCGGGTCGGCCAGGGCGGTGAAGGTGTGGTGGTTCAAGCGGCGCGTGACCTCCTTCTGATGCGTTCTGTTGTGCGCTTATTATGCCTCAATCAGAATATTCCTGTCAAGGCATATAGATTGGTGGAGGCAGTCCGGCTTCACCCCTCCCCCATCCGCTCAGGGATGCAGCGCCGCCCCGCCTCCCGCATGCGCGTCCGGCCCCTCGATCTGCACGGTGCTGTGGGTGATGCCGAATCGGGCCGCGACCTCCTCCACCTCATGCAGGAGCGAGTCGTCTGCCGTCGGAGCGACCAGATGCGCCGTCAGGTTGTTCACGCCGCCCGTCACGCTCCAGACGTGCAGGTCGTGCACGTCGTCCACGCCGGGCAGTGCGTGCAGTTCGGCGCGCAGGGCGTCAAGGTCCAGGCCGCGCGGTACGCCCTCCAGCAGGACATTGATGCTGGCGCGCAGCAGCGCCCAGGTGCGGGGCAGCACCCACAGGCCGATGCCCGCGCCCAGCAGCGGGTCCACCCACGTCCAGCCGGTGAAGCGGATCAGCAGCGCGCCGACGATCACGGCGACGCTGCCCAGCAGGTCCCCCATGACCTCCAGGTACGCCGAGCGCATGTTCAGGCTCTCGCCCTGCCCCCCGACCAGGATGCGGGCGCTGATCAGGTTCACGATCAGGCCCAGCACCGCCACGATCAGCATGGGGGTGGCCTGCACCTCGACCGGCTGCGCGAAGCGGCGCGCGGCCTCCACGAGCACGTAGATCCCCACGGCGAACAGCGCCCCGGCGTTCAGGGCGGCGGCCAGCACCTCTGCGCGGCGGTACCCGAAGGTGCGCCGCGCGTCGGCGGGCCGCGCCCCCAACCGCAGTGCCAGCAGGGACAGGGCCAGCGCCGCCGCGTCGGTCAGCATGTGCCCCGCGTCGCTCAGCAGGGCCAGACTGCCGGAGATGAACGCGTACGCGACCTCCACGAACAGGAACCCGCCGGTCAGCAGCAGCGCGAGGGTCAGCTGCCTAGCGTTCGCGTTCGCGCCGTGGTTGTGGTCGTGCCCACCATGGCCCTGCCCGGCGTGCCCGTGCTCGCTGTGCTCGTGCCCGTGGTCGTGCCCGGCATGGTCGGGAGCGGTGGAACCTCTTGTCATGCCCCGAGGGTCGCACCCACCGACCCCCGGCAGATGCGACCCCCGTTCACGAGACCTGCACTCAGGAGTCCGGCTCAGTCCAGCACGGGCACACCCCGCGCGGCGAGCGCCTGCGCGAAGGCGTCCGGGTCGGCGGGCGTCAGGTAGTACGGGGTGCCGCCCCGCTCGACGATCAGGCCGCCGCGCGTGTTCGACGCGATGGCCTGCACGCTGCGGTACCCGGCCCCCGTGAAGGTGTAGGTCCCGGTGTAGTAGCCGGGCAGGCCCACCCCGCCGCCCCGCACGCCCAGCCCGGCGTCGGTGCGGCGCACGCGCAGTTCGCGGTACGGCCACTCGAACGTGCCGGAGAAGCGGCTGATGCGCAGGCCCGTGTCGGTCAGGGTGTACGAGAGGCGCCGGGGCACCTGCGCGAACAGTGCGGCCAGCCCCACGCCCAGCAGGGTCAATGCCACGCTGCCTGCCACCGGCAGGGGCTTGTCGGCGCTGTCATCCGGGATCCAGGCGGTCACGATCAGGAGCAGGGGCGCCAGCCACACCAGCGCCCGGAACCAGACGGGCGAGGTGGGCGGCGCGGCCGACAGCGGGGCAGTCATACCCTCAGGTACGTTCGGCAGCCGCGCGGGGTTTCCGGCCGGACGCCGGGGCGCCGCCCCACACCTGCGCGACAGCCTCCTCGACGCTCTTCACGCCGTCCGGGTGGCCGTCCAGGCCGGGCGGGACGATCAGTCGGGTGTACCCGGCGCGGCGGGCTTCCTCGGCACGGCGGATGGAGCCGGTCGTGGAGCGCACCTCGCCCGCCAGGCCGACCTCGCCGAACACGGCGACACTGTCCGGCAGGGGGCGGCCCACCACGGCGCTGTAGATCGCCAGGGCAATGGCGAGGTCCAGGCCCGGATCGGGCACCTTCAGGCCGCCCGCGAGGTTCACGTACACGTCCAGGCCGCCCAGCGTCAGATCCAGGCGGCGTTCCAGCACGGCCAGGACGACGTCCACGCGGCGGGCGTCGAGGCCCACCACGACCCGGCGGGCGTTCGGGTACGGCGTCTTGCTGGCGAGCGCCTGCACTTCCAGCAGCATGGGGCGCTGCCCGTCGATGGTGGCGGCGACGACGCTACCCGGCACGTCCAGGGGCCGCTCGGCCAGGAACGCCGCCGACGGGTTCTCGACGGCGATCAGGCCCTCGCCGCGCATCTCGAACACGCCGAGTTCACCGGCCTGCCCGAAGCGGTTCTTCACGCTGCGCAGCAGGCGGTACGACCCGACCGTTTCCAGGAAGACGGTGGTGTCCACGATGTGCTCCATGACTTTCGGTCCGGCGACCGTGCCGTCCTTGGTGACGTGCCCGACCAGGACGGTGGCGGTGCCGGTCTCCTTGGCGGCGCGGGTCAGCAGAGCGGTGCCGTCGCGGACCTGCGCCACGCCGCCCGGCGCGCCGTCACCCTCGACGGTCACGGTCTGGATGGAGTCCACGATGCACAGCGCGGGCTTATGCTCGGCCATCAGCGCGGCCACATGTTCGGCGCGGGTGTCGCGGGTCAATTGGATCTCGGCCTTCACGCCCAGCCGGTCGGCGCGCAGGCGGATCTGCTCCAGGGATTCCTCGCCCGCCACGTACAGCACCGTGCCGCCCCCCGCCGCGACCTTGTCCGCCACCTGCAGGAGCAGGGTGCTCTTGCCGATGCCGGGCTCCCCGCCGATCAGCGTGACGCCCCCGGCGACCAGCCCGCCGCCCAGCACCCGGTCGAGTTCCGGAATGCCGCTCGGCGTGCGGGGCTCCTCACGGCGCCCCACCCCGGACAGCGGCGTGAGACGGCCACCCGTGATGCCCCCATACGCCCCGCCGCGCGCGGCCGTGGTGACGGCAGGCACCTCTTCCTCGAAGGAATTCCACGCCTGGCAGTTCGGGCAGCGGCCCAGCGGCTTGGCGCTGGTGTACCCGCAACTGCTGCAGACGTAGGTGGTGCGGGCTTTAGCCACGCGCGCCGGGGCGGCCGTCCGCCCGCCAGTAGGTCCCGTCCTGCGCAGCAAGGTAATCGCCGTCCACGAGTTCGGTCAGCAGGAAGCTGGGGTCTTCCAGGGTGCTGTGATCGGCGAGGATCTGCTCGGCCTGCCCCTGGTCGTAGGACACGCCGGGTTCGAACAGCCCGGTCAGGTAGTCGAGGATGGCGAGCTGGTGCGCGCGGCGGCGGTCGCTGGGCCACCCGGTGATACGGCCGTGTTCGTCCTGGAAATCGAGAATGCTCTTCGTCATCCCGCCATGCTACCGGACGCGCGGGCCACTGATGGTTCCCGGCGGCCGCATTGACGCGCCCGGCCCACGCCGGGAACGGTGAACTCATACGGATTCCGTCTGTTTCGTTAACAACCCGGAAGGGCGCCGGGTTGCCAACTCCACGCCCGGAACCCGTTTTTCTCCTGCTCCTGCTCGCTCCGCTCGGGTTGAAAGTTTTTGCAAACCTTTCAACCGGAGTCCATATCACCCCCCGCGCGCGTGATCACGGCCCGATCATGCCCCGCCGCGCACACTGCCCCCATGCCCGCCCAGACGCGGGAAAGGAGAGTCCCCATGACCCAGCGTGCCCACAAAATGCGCTCCCTGACCGTCCTGTCCCTGTCCGCCGCCGCGCTGCTGAGCGTCGCGGTGGCCGCCACCACCAGCGTCCGTTTCTTCATCAACGGGCGGGCTGCCGCGAACGCCATCAGCGTGAACGGCACCACGTACGTCCCGGTGTCCGCGCTGAAGGCCGCCGGACTGAACGTCACCGTGACTGGCGGGCGGGTGGACCTGAACCTCCCAGCGGGCGGGCAGAATCAGGTGGCGGCCGTGAGCGGCTGCCTGGGCGAAACGCTGTTCAACGGCGTGTGGCGCTTCCGCGTGACGGACGTGAAGGCCGTGCCGAACACCTACAACAACCGCCCCGGATTCGAGATCACCGCCGAACTCCGCAACGCCACCGGGCAGAGCCTCGACCTGACCGGCACCGGCTTCGGGATCACGAACGTGAATCTGGCCTTCGCGGACGGCACCACGACCACCGTCGAGAGCGTCGCTCAGAACCGCGACGGCTGGGACCACAACCGCGCCGTGATGCCCGCCGGGGCGTACGTCATGCGGGCGCAGGTGCCCGGCAGCGGCACACCCACGAAACTCGTGTACCTGCGCGCCGGGAACGTGAAGGCGGGCCTGCCGTGGAACACCCCGGACCCCGCCTTCCGCGTGGACCTCACCTGCCGGAAGTAAATGATACGGACTCCGGTTGAAAGGTTTGCAAAATCTTTCAACCCGAGCGGACTCGCAGAGCTGCGCAGCAGAGCGAGCAGGAGAGAACCGGGTTCCGGGCATGGAGTTGGCAACCCGGTGTCGTTCCGGTTTGTTAACGAAACAAACGGAATCCGTATGAGGAAGAGCCCCAGCATCAGCTGGGGCTCTTCTGCTGAAGAGGTTACGCGAGGATCTGGCGGGTGGCGGCTTCCTCGCCCTTCTCGAACTGGATGCCGTCCTGGCCGAGCACGACGCGGACTTCCTCGCCGTGGTTGCTGGCGAGTTCCAGGGCCAGGGGGTCCTCGATCTCCTCGCGGACCAGGGTGCGCAGCTGACGGCTGCTGCCGACGGCGTGTTTGGGGCTGCGGGATTTGAGTTTGCCCACCAGCCACGCGGCGATGGCGGGGTCGAAGGTGACGGTCAGTTCGCGGCTGGCGAGTTCCTCGCGCATCTCGCCCATGAGCTGCTGCGCGACCCGCACGAGTTCCTCCTCGCCGAGGCTCTTGAAGCGGATGACCTCGTCCAGGCGGTCGAGGAATTCCGGCGTGAAGATGTGCCGCAGCGGCTGGTTGTTGTCCGGCGTGACGGGGCTGAAGCCCACGGTGGGGTTCACGTTGAAGCCGGTGTTGCTGGTCATGATGATGATCGTGCGGCGGAAGTCCACGGTGCGGCCCAGTCCGTCGGTCAGGCGGCCGTCGTCGAGGACCTGCAGGAAGGTGTTGTACACGTCCGGGTGCGCCTTCTCGATCTCGTCGAGGAGGATCACGCTGAACGGCTGGCGGCGCACGGCTTCCGTGAGGCGGCCGCCCTGCTCGAAGCCGACGTAGCCGGGGGGCGAGCCGATCAGTTTGCTGACCGAGTGGCTTTCCTGGAATTCGCTCATGTCCATGCGGATCAGGCTGCGTTCACTGCCGAACAGCGTGCGGGCCAGCGCCTTGGCGAGGTGGGTCTTGCCGACGCCGCTGGACCCGACGAACAGGAAGCTCGCGGCGACGCGGGTGCGGCCGCCCAGGCCCACGCGGGCGCGGCGCAGCGCGGAACTCAGCGCGCGGATGGCGTCCGGCTGGCCGTACACCTGATCCTGCAACTGCTGTTCCAGGTCGACCAGTTGCGCGGCGGTTTCCTCGGAGTAGATGCCGCCCATGGAGTTGATGACGCTCTCGATGTCCTCGCGGGTGACGTAGGGCTCGCCGTCCTCGGTCTCCGCGACGGGCAGGCCGACACTCATGTTCAGGCGGACGCGGCTGGCGGCCTCGTCGATCAGGTCGATGGCCTTGTCCGGGAAGTTGCGGCCCGGCAGGCTGCGCTCCCCGATGCGCACGGCGAGTTCCAGCGCCTGCTCGGGGATCTGCACGCCGTGGTGTTCCTCGTACTTGGGTTTCAGGCCGCGCAGGATCTGCAGCGTTTCGGCGGGACTGGGTTCCAGCACGATGACCGGCTGGAAGCGGCGTTCCAGGGCGGCGTCCTTCTCGATGTAGCGGTGGTACTCGCCGGTGGTGGTCGCGCCGATCACCTGGATCTCGCCGCGGCTCAGGGCGGGCTTGAGGATGTTCGCGGCGTCCAGCGTGCCCTCGGCGCCGCCCGCGCCGACCAGGGTGTGCAGCTCGTCGATGAAGGCCATGACCTTCGCGTTGCGCAGTTCCTCGATGATCTGCCGCAGGCGTTCCTCGAACTCCCCACGGTACTTGGTGCCTGCGACGACGCCGCTGAGGTCCAGGCTGACCAGCCGCACGTTGTGGAGGTTGGGCGGGGTGCGCTTCTCGTGAATGGCGAGCGCCAGGCCCTCGACGATGGCGGTCTTGCCCACGCCGGGGTCGCCGATCAGGACGGGGTTGTTCTTCGTGCGGCGCGTGAGGATCTGCGTGACGCGGCGGATCTCCTCGCTGCGTCCGATCACGGGGTCGAGTTTGCCCTCGCGCGCCCACTTGGTCAGGTCGCGGCCGTACTCGTCGAGGAACGGCGTGGCGACCGGTTTGGCGGGTTTGCTGCCCGCGCCCTCGCCCTGCGCGAGGATGCGCCAGCGGATGGTGTCCACGTCCTTGGTAAGTTCCTGCAGGATGCGGAAGGCGACGCCGTCACCCTCGCGGATGATGCCCAGCAGGATGTGCTCGGTACTGGTCACCTGCGCGCCCAGGGCGCGGGCCTCGCTGGACGCGAGTTCCATGACGCGGCGGGCGCGGGGTGTGATGCTGGGCGCGTCGTTCAGGCGGTTGCCCTCGCCCCGGCCGATGATCTCCTCGACGCGGCGGCGCAGGCCGTCCAGGGACGCGCCGAACTCCCCGAGGATGCTCGCGGCGGTGCCGCCCTCGCGCATCAGGCCCAGCAGGAGGTGTTCGGGCCCGACCATGGCGTGGCCCAGGCGGTTGCCTTCCTCGCGGGCGTAGTGGAACACCAGTCGGGCGCGGTCATCGTATCGGTTCATGGGAACCCCCTAGGGAAAGCGCGGCAGGGGCGCAGTGAGCGGTGAGCAGGGCAGGAGCAACTGTCGCGGCGGACGGGGGCAGGTGGTGACAGCCTGAGTGTAGGGTAGCGCCGAGCCTGACGGGAAGGCTGGGGAAACCTTACGATCTGCGCACACCTTTTCCACACCTGGGACTGTACCGCGCGCGACCTGACGGTCTTCTTTCCCACGCCGCGCGGCCGTACCCTGGGCAGCGTGAGTGACGACCCCGCACCCCGCGCCCGCGACGTGATCTTCGGTTCGCAGCAGGACCGCATCCAGCAGCGGCTCGACGCGCTCGATCCCGATCTGGGCACGTATATCCGCGACTTCGCGTACGACACGGTGTACGACCGGCCCGGACTGGACCTGAAAACCAAGGAACTCATCGCGTGCGCGCTGCTGGTGTCCCTGGGCAGCCCGCCGGAACTCCGCACGCACCTGCGCGGCGCGCTGAACGCCGGGGCGACCGAAGCCGAGGTGCGCGGCGCCCTGATGATGTGCGTGCCGTACCTGGGGTTCCCCCGGACGGTCGCCGCCTTCGAGGTGCTGCGCCAGCACCTGGGAACGCAAAGACCGGCCCCCACGCGGGAGGCCGGTCCGGTTGACGCAGGTTAGAAGGTGGTCTTCACGCCGATGCGGGCCTTGAAGACGGTGCCGGGGCGCACGAAGCGGTTGTCATAGGTGGAGTATTCGGCCGAACCGGGCGCGTAGGTGCCGCCGGCGTTGGTGTTGCTGCCGCCGGTGGTGATGCTGGACTTGAAGTAGTGGTCGACGCCCAGGTCACCCACGAGGCTCAGGCCGCCGGTCAGGGCGTAGCTGACCATGACCCCGGCACCCAGACCGAAGGCGTTGCTCGTGTAGGTGACGTTGCCGTCGCTGCCGTAGTCCTCGACGGAGCGGAACATGCCGTAACGGCCGCCGCCGTAGAAGGTGGCGTCCACGCCGGGGGTCAGTTCACCCAGACCGTACGTGCCGTCCAGCGAGACGCTGGTGCGGCTGCCGTATTCGGTGGCGCCCAGGCTGGACTTCAGGTCGCCAAAGGTGGGGGTGCCTGCAGCGCCGAAGTTGTCGTTGTCGTTGATGGCGTCGCTGGCACGGGTGTAGGACACGCCGGCCTTGATGCCGACGGGACCGGCGACGTTGGGGGCGTGGACGAACACCTCGCCGCTGAGGCCGCCGGCGTACCCGCCGGTGAGGCCGAGTTCGATGCCGCTGAGGCTCTGGGCGCCCGCGGTGGCGGTGGTGGCGGCGATGGTCAGCAGGGTGATCGGCAGCAGCGTCTTCATGAGTGGTAGCGTCGGGCCTGAACGTGAGAGGGGTCCCCGGTCTGGGTGATTGAAGATTAAGGCCGCCGGGAGCATGAAGATCTCGTGTTGAAGATGAGAATGGCGGTCTCAGGGCGCAGAGTGGACTTGCGGTGGTGGTGTCCCGATCTGCTAAACTTGAACTCAGTCCAATTTGGCATGCTGGGGCGACCGGCATCACCCGCCGCATCGCACCAGCCGTGAGTGCACACTTCCCGGAGGCCCCATGAACATCCTGACCCTAGTCCGCCAAGTGCCCGACGCCGAAGCGCGCGTCAAGATCAACGCCCAGCAGGTCGACCTCGACGGCGCCACCCTCGTCATCGACGGCATGGACGAGTACGGCGTGGAAGAAGCCCTGCGCCTGCGCGAAAGCGGCGCGAACGTCGAGCAGATCATCGCGCTCGCCATCGGCCCCAAACGCAACGAGGACGCCCTGCGGACCGCCCTGGCCATGGGCGTCGACCGCGCCATCCACGTCGAGACCGACGAGAAGTTCGACGCCGTGACCCTCAGCCGCGTCGTCGCGCAGGTCGCGCAGGCCGAGAACGCGGGCCTGATCCTCGTGGGCGGCCAGGAAGCCGACTGGGACTCCCAGGCCCTCGGCGCCGCCAGCGCCGAACGCCTCGGCTGGCCCCAACTCACCTGGACGAACGAACTGAAACTCGACGGTGACACCCTGACCGGCCGCCACGACGTGGACGACGGCAACGAGAGCTTCCGCGCGACCCTCCCGGCCGTGGTGACCACCCAGCAGGGCCTCAACGAACCCCGCTACCCCACCCTGCCGAACATCATGAAGGCCAAGAAGAAGGAACTCCGCAAGGACGACCCCGCTGGCTACGGCCTGACGGGCAAGGTCCGCACCGTGAACGCCGAGATCCAGACCCGCGCCCGCCTGAACAGGATGATCGACGGCAAGGACCCCCAGGCCGCCGCCCAGCAGCTTCTCGACCTGCTTCGCAACGAAGCCAAGGTGATCGCATGATTCTGATCGTCGCTGAACACACCGCCGGGAAACTGGCGAAAGCCACCCTGGAAATGGTCACCGCCGCCCGCGAGTCGGGCCGCGAGGGCCCCATCACCCTGCTCGTGCTGGGCCAGAACGTTGCCAATGTGGCCACCGAGGCCGCCGCCGTCGCCGATCAGGTGCTCGTCGCCGACCTGCCCGGGCTCGCCACGTACAACGCCGAGGTCTGGGCCGCCGCCACCACGCAGATCGCACAGGAAGGCGAGGCGCACACCGTCATCATCGGCGGCAGCCGCTCCGGCCGCGAGTACGCCCCCCGCGTCGCCGTGAAGCTGGACGCCGCGTACCTCGAGGACGCCACCAAGCTCAGCAGCAACGGCGCGGCCCTCCAGGCGCAGCGCTACACGTACCTCGCCCGCGTGACCGAGACCGTCGAGGCCGACGGGCTGGTCGTCGTGACTGTCAAACCCGGCTCGTTCGCGCCCGCCGCCCCCGCCGCCGCGGCCGGTGAGCAGTACGACGTCGAACTCACCCTGCCCGCCCCCCGCGTCGAGGTGACCGGCAAGAGCGTCGAGAAGAGCAGCCGCGTCGCCCTGACCGAAGCAGACGTCATCGTCACGGGTGGCCGTGGCGTGGGCAGCCCCGAGAACTTCAGCCGGTACGTCGAGGCGCTCGCGGACAACCTCGGCGCAGGCGTCGGCGCCACGCGCGCCGTCGTGGACGCCGGGTGGCGCCCCTACGCCGAACAGGTCGGCCAGACCGGCAAGACCGTGCAGCCCAAGGCGTACATCGCGCTGGGCGTCAGCGGTGCCGTGCAGCACCTGAGCGGCATGGGCAAGAGCAAGAACATCATCGCCATCAACAAGGACGCCGAGGCCCCCATCTTCAAGGTCGCGGACTACGGCATCGTCGGCGACATCAACGAGATCGTCCCTGCGCTGATCGAAGCCAGCCGGAAATAAACCGGGAGTAGGGAGTGGGTTGTGGGTCGGTTGCCGACCTCCGCCCCGCCCACCTCCACCTGAGGGGTCCGCCGACTGCGTTTGCGTCGGCGGACCTTCCTCTTTTCCCACTCCCCACTCCCTACTTCCCACAACCCACTCCCCCATTGAGCGTGCCTTATGCCTCCGCGCCCCTGTCGCGGGTGTCCGTGACACTGGGGGCATGACGGACGTTTCGGGTGGGGTGGTGGTGACGGGCGCGGCGCGTGGCATCGGGCGGGCCATTGCCGAGGTGTACGCGGAGCGGGGCTGGCGGGTCCTGAGTGCCGACCTGAGCCTCCCGCCGAACCTGCGGGGGCAGCGGCGCGTGAAGGCGGACGTGAGTACCGCCGCCGGGCGCGAGCGGATCGTGCGCGCGGCGCGCGAGATGGGCGGCGTGCAGGTTCTCGTGAACAACGCGGCGTTCCAGGGCGCGCACGGGAGCGTGCTGGACGTCAGCGAGCGCGGCTGGGCGCGGACGCTGAACGTGAACCTGACCGCGCCGCTGCTGCTGACGCGGGCGCTGGTGGACCTGCTGCCGCGCGGCGGGGCGGTCGTGAACGTCGCGAGCGTGCAGGGGCTATTCGCTGAGCAGGGCAACGCGGCGTACAACGCCAGCAAGGGCGGCCTCGTGAATCTGACCCGCGCCATGGCACTGGACCTCGCGCCACACGGGCTGCGCGTGAACGCCGTGGCCCCCGGTGCGATCAGCACCGAGGCCGTCTTGCAGAGCATCACCGAGAGTGACGACCCCGAGCAGACCCGCCGGGACTACGAGGACCTGCACGCCCTGCGCCGCCTCGGCACGCCGCGCGAGGTCGCGCAGGTGGTGTACTTCCTCGGCAGCGACGAGGCCGCCTTCATGACCGGCACGATCATCCCGGTGGACGGCGGCATGACCGCCTCGTTCATGATGGCGGGCCGCCCGGTGTAGGAGGGGGAGTGGGAAGTGGGGAGTGGATGGGGCCTCTCCTCCGCCCCGATCCGTGCGGGCGACAGAAAGAGCAATCCGGTCCTTCCGACAACCCACAACCTACTCCCCACACCCCACTTCCCTCAGATCGTGCGGTTCCGCCGCCAGCTCAGCAGGGCGATGATCAGCGTGAAGGCGATCATGCTCAGGACCGGGATGGTGAGGATCGTGTTCAGGGGGGAGTTCATGCCCCACACGGGCCAGGGCGTGCCGCACGACGCGCTGGGGTCGGCGCTGCAGGCGCGCAGGACGGGCACGACGCCCCACGTTTCGAGGTTCTGGTACAGCGCGATCAGTACGCCGGTCCCGGCCAGGGGCAGGGCGTAGCGGCGCACGCGCAGGTCGCCGGTCAGGGCGGCGACGCCCAGGATGACGGCCAGCGGGTACATGAAGATGCGCTGGAACCAGCACAGGATGCAGGGGTTGAAGTGGCGGATCTCGCTGAAGTACAGGCTGCCGAGCGTGGCGATCAGGGACACGACCCACGCGGCGTACAGGCGGTTGTCGCGACTCACGGGCTTACTTCGCGGCGTCGATGGCGGCGCCGATGTCGGCCAGGGTGCCGGTGACCTGCTTGCCGTTCACGAAGACGGTGGGGGTGCTGTTCACGCGGGCGCGGGTGGCCTGGGCTTCCATGGCGTCCACGCGGGCGGCGGTGGCGTCGGTGTCCAGGCACTCGGCGAACTTGCTCTGGTCGAGACTCTCGAGGTTCCCGGCGAGGTCCTTCAGGCGGGCCTTGGTCGCCCAGACGACGTTCTCTTCGCCCTGCGCGCGGAACAGGATGCTCTTGAAGGTGGTGAAGGCGTCGTTGCCGCCCTGGTCGTACACGCACAGGCTGGCCTGCGCGGCGAGCTTGCCGTCGTCGGTGGGCAGCGAGAACTTCTCCGCCAAGAACGGCCAGAGGATGGTGTGGACCTTGGCCTTGCCGGTGTCCACGTACCTGGTCTTCAGTTCGGGGGTGACGGTCTCCTCGAAGTTCTTGCAGGCGGGGCACTTGAAGTCCTCGACGACCACGACGTCCACCGGGGCGCTGTCCTGCCCGGCGAAGGGGACGCCCTGCAGGTCGAATTCGGCGGTTCCGGCGGCGGGTTTGCCCTGCACGGCGAACACGGCCAGGCCGATGAGGACGGCGGCGATCAGCGTGCCGATCACCAGGAACATGCGGTTGGGGTTGCTGTTGGCAGTCATGGTTGGGGGCAGTGTAGAGCATTTGCCATAAAGGGCCGTTCTTTATGGCCGAGCGGAGCGAGTGAATTTTGCCGAGCAGGACGAAGAATGGAGGCATCGGAAGTCTGTTTTTCCGGTGCCGTAATTCGGAGACCTGCGCTGACGCGGGTCACGTGGGGCACGCGCCCTGCTCCACATGAGAACGCCCCGGCGCGGGGCTCGGGGCGGCGGACGTGGGGTGCGGGTCAGGCGGTCAGGGCGGCGTCCCGCTGCGCGCGGCGGGCGCGGGCGCGCAGGATCAGGCTCACGATGCGCCGCACGGCGCTGACGGTCAGGCCGATGATCAGGGCGACCAGAGCGGTCCGCTGGAATTCCTCGTTGGCAGGCAGGGTGAGGCTGCCGTCGAGTTTGGTCGCGAACTGACCCATGCCGATGATCACGCCCGCGTACAGCGCGGCGGCGAAGGGCAGCACGAACAGCCCGCCGGAGTGCTTGATGAGCAGGACGCCCGCCAGCGCGCCGCCCACGAGGGGCAGGATGACCGTCCACTGGTCGGGCGGCGTGACGGGACTGAAGTACCCCAGGCCGCCCAGCAGCAGCGCGACGTAGCCGTACCAGCCGTCGAACTCGTCGGCGATGATGGTCAGGGCCACCCAGGTGAGCAGGCGTACCGGCCACTCGCCGGGCGTCCACTGGAAGTACGCCAGGGCGGCCAGGGTGATCAGGCCGCCCAGCAGGTGCGCCAGGGCGCGGCCCGGCGTGATGCGCGGCGGTTCGAACTCCGGCAGGCGTGGGCGGGCCCGGCGGGTGCGGGTCGGCGCGGGGGCCGGGGTGACCGGCGGGGTGGGCTGGGGGGAGGGGGCGGAGTCGGGCGCGGTCATGCGCTTTCTTTCTTAGCACGCCCCTTGCGGGTGGGGGCCGCGCCGACGGGTTCCGGCTCCTCGGCGGCGGCCTTCTTCGGGGTGCGCTTGGCCTTCTTCGGGGCGCTGTCAGGCTCGGCTGGAGTCGCGTCGGCTCTGGGCTGGGCGGGCGTGATGCCGGGTACGCGGCGCAGGTACTCGCCGGTGTGGCTGGTCGGGTGCGCGGCCATCTCCTCCGGGGTGCCGGTGCCGACGACCGTGCCGCCGCGCACGCCGCCCTCGGGACCCAGGTCGATGATGTGGTCGGCGGTCTTCATGACGTCCAGGCTGTGCTCGATGATCACGAGGGTGTTGCCGCCCTCCACGAGGCGTTGCAGCACTTCCATGAGTTTGCGGACATCCTCGAAGTGCAATCCCGTCGTGGGTTCGTCGAGGATGTAGATGGTCTTGCCGGTGGCGCGTTTGCTCAGTTCGCTGGCGAGTTTGATGCGCTGCGCCTCGCCGCCGGAGAGGGTGGTGCTGGGCTGCCCGATCTTCATGTAGCCCAGGCCCACGTCGCACAGCAGGGTCATCTTGCGTTCGATGGCGGGGATCGCCTCGAAGAAGCTCTGGGCGTCCTCGACGGTCAGGTCGAGCACGTCGGCGATGGTCTTGCCGTTGTACTTGACCTCCAGCGTCTCGCGGTTGTAGCGCGCGCCCTTGCAGACCTCGCAGGGAACGTAGATGTCCGGCAGGAAGTTCATCTCGATCTTCATGACGCCGTCGCCCTTGCAGTGCTCGCAGCGGCCGCCCTTCACATTGAACGAGAAGCGCCCGGCCTGATAGCCGCGCCGCCGCGCCTCGGGGGTGCGGGTGAACAGGTCGCGGATCTCGGTGAACACGCCGGTGTACGTGGCGGGGTTGCTGCGCGGCGTGCGCCCGATGGGACTCTGGTCGATCTCGATGACCTTGTCCAGATGCTCCATGCCCTCGATGCGGTCGTACCGGCCGGGGGTGGTCTTCGCGCCGTTCAATTCGCGGGCCAGCGTGGCGTGCAGGATGTCGTGGATCAGGGTGCTCTTGCCGCTGCCGGACGGGCCGGTGACGACGGTCATGGTGCCCAGCGGAATCTCGATGGACACGTTCTGGAGGTTGTGTTCGCGCGCTCCGATGACCTTCAGCCCCTTGCCGTTGCCCCGGCGGCGGTGGGTGGGCACCTCGATCTTCAGTTCGCCGCGCAGGTACTTCCCGGTCAGGCTGTTCTTGTCCTTCTTCACCTGTTCGGGCGTGCCGACCGCGACGACCTGCCCACCGTGCACGCCGGCGCCGGGGCCCATGTCCACGAGGTAGTCGGCGTCCATCATGGTGTCCTCGTCGTGCTCGACGACGATCAGGGTGTTCCCCAGGTCCCGCAGGTGCTTCAGCGTGCCGATCAGGCGGTGGTTGTCCTTGGGATGCAGCCCGATAGACGGCTCGTCGAGGACGTACAGCACGCCGGTCAGCCCGCTGCCGACCTGCGTGGCCAGCCGGATGCGCTGCGCCTCCCCGCCGCTCAGGGTGTTCGCGGTGCGGTCCAGGCTCAGGTAGTCCAGGCCGACGTCCACCAGGAATTTCAGGCGGGTGCGGATCGCCTTCAGGATGGGCGCGGCGACCGCCGAACCGAAGTCGTTCAGCACGTACTCGTAGTGGCGGGGGCCGTGCGCCTTCGCGCTGCCGCCCGTGTGTCCCTTCAGGAACGGCTCGATGGCCGCGTGGTCGAGCGCGCCACCCTGCAGTTCCTGGAAGAAGGTGTCGGCCGCCAGGACGCTCATGCCGCTCGCCTGACTGATGTTCAGGCCGCCCACGCGCACCGCGAGGATCTCGGGTTTGTAGCGGGTGCCGCCGCAGGTGGGGCACGGCTGGAGTTCCATCAGTTCCTCCAGCTTCTCGCGCATGAAGTCGCTTTCCGTGTCGGCGTAGCGGCGTTCCAGGTTCGGGATGACGCCCTCGAACTCGGTCATGAAGCGCATGGTTTCCTTGCCCGCGCGGCGGTACACGACCTCGAACGGCGCGCCAGGGCCGCGCAGGATGGCGTCCTGCGCCTTCCTGGGCAGGTCACGCCAGGGGGTCTTCACGCTGAAGTCCAGGTGCTCGGCCAGCGCCTGCAGTTTGTCCCAGTAGTAGATGCCGCCGCCCGTGCCCTTCTTGCTCCAGGGGAGGATGGCGCCCTCGGCGATGGAGAGCTTGTCGTCGATGATCTGGTCCGCGCTGAACTCCTGCTTGCTGCCCAGGCCCGCGCAGTCGCCGCACGCGCCGTACGGCGAGTTGAAGGAGAACGAGCGGGGTTCGAGTTCCTCAAGGACGCTGCCGTGCTCGGGGCAGGCGAACTTCTCGGAGTACAGTTCCTCGTGCGCACTGCCGTCGTCCTCACCCGCGCTGTTCTTACCGGCGTCGGGCATCAGGACGCGCAGCAGGCTCTCGCCGCGGCGCAGGCCCAGCTCAACGCTCTCGGCGATGCGGCTGCGGTCGCTCTCGCGCAGGGTCACGCGGTCGATGACGACGTCCACGTCGTGCTTCTCGAACTTCTCCAGCTTCAGCTTCTCGGCTTCCTCCAGTTCGTACAGCGTGCCGTCCACCCGCACGCGCGCGAAGCCCTCGCGGCGCAGGTCGGCGAACAGCTTGCGGTACTCGCCCTTGCGCCCACGCACGACGGGGGCGAGCAGGATGGCGCGCTTGTCGGGGAAACCCGCCAGCAGGCGGTCGGTGATCTCGCTGGGACTCTGCTTCTCGATCTTCCGGCCGCACACCGGGCAGTACGGGGTGCCCACGCGGGCGTACAGCAACCGCAGGTAGTCGTGAATCTCGGTGACGGTCCCGACCGTGGAGCGGGGGTTGTGGCTGGTGGTCTTCTGGTCGATGGAGATCGCCGGGGACAGGCCGGTGATGCTCTCGACGTCGGGTTTCTCCATCAGGCCCAGGAACTGACGGGCGTACGCGCTGAGACTCTCGACGTAGCGGCGCTGGCCCTCGGCGTAGATGGTGTCGAAGGCCAGGGTACTCTTGCCGCTGCCGGACACGCCGGTGATCACCACGAACTGGTCGCGCGGCAGTTCCACCGTGATGTCCTTGAGGTTGTGTGCCTTCGCGCCCTTCACGATCAGATTGTTCTGCAAGGTCTGGCTCCTCGTGCGCGGCCGGGCGTGCATGCAGCGGGCCGCCGAATATTTACGTTGCGTGCGTAAGGTCACCCCTGCGCTTCGGAAACGAGACAGTGTAGCAGGTCAGCCCGCGATTCTGCTATGACCCGCAGCCTCATCCTTCATTACGGCAGCGTCAGCACGCGCACGTTCCCGTCGCGGGCACTCAGGAAGCTCAGCCTCCGCCCGTCGGGACTGACCGACCAGTCCGCCAGTCGCACCTGACCGCCCAGGTCGCCCAGCGTCGACCACGCATTGGCGGGCACGCTGTACTGCCGCAGCTCGTGCGCGCCGCCCCCGGTGCTCAGGGGAATCAGGAGCAGGCGGTTCGCGTCCCGCCAGCGGTAGGAACCGAACACGCTCAGTTCGCGCGGGCTGCCCCCGACGGTGGCCTGGAGCCAGAGGCCATTGCGGGCGGCGCTGTCGAAGGCGACGGTGTACGCGACCTGCCGCCCGTCGGGGCTGAGGGCCACAGAGCGGAAGTTCAGCGCCTGCCGCAGCACCCGCCGCGCGCCGGTGCGGGTGTCCAGGGTGAACAACTCCCGGTCGCGGGCCGACGCGCTGGGCTTGCCGCTCAGGAGCAGCGTCGAGTCGTTCACCCAGCCGTGAATGCTGCCGCCCGCGAGGGTCGCCACCAGCCGGGGCGCGCCGAACACGTCTGCGACGAACACCCGCGTCACGCGCCGGTCGAAGTTGCCGCTCGTGCTGCTGCGCGCGTACGCCAGCCGCGTCTCGGCGCGCGTCCAGACGACGTCCGCCCCAAAAGTGGGCAGCGTGAAGCGCCGCCCGTCGGTCAGGCGTTCCAGGGTGGTCGCCTCGCCCGCGCCGGGCCGCACCGCCCAGCGCAGCGACGGCGAGAAGAACGCCACGCTGGAGAAGCGCCGCGTGACCTCTCCCCCGTCCGCCGGGACGCTGTAGATGCCGGTCGAGCCGCGCGCCGGGGGACCGTCCAGGAACAACAGAGAGCGTGAGTCGGGTGTCCACACCACGCCGGGGCAGCACTCGCCGCTCAGGACCGCGCGGGACGGCAGGGTGGCGGCCTCTACCGCGCCCAGCAGCAGGGCCGCCAGGGCCAGCAGGGTGCGCTTCACCGGGCACCCCCGGCGGCGGGCGGCCAGGGTTGCCGGTACTCGTTCAGCAGCGGGCCGCCCCGCAGCGCGGCGGGCTGCGAGTCCGGCGTCTGCCAGCGCCGGGGACGCTCCAGGTCGTACTCGTAGCCGCGCCCGAAACTCCCGGCCAGCGCCAGCGAATTCCAGTCCGCCGCGAGGTACGGCAGCGGATTCAGGAAGCGCTGGTGCGAGCGGTCGCGCAGTTCCAGGTGCAGGTGCGGCGCGCTGACGCAGGTGCCCTGCGAGTCGCCGCTCTCGCCGATCACCTGCCCGCGCGTGACCCGCTGCCCCACCCGCAGGCTGGACCGCACCCGCAGGTGCCCGTACAGACTGGAGAGGTTCCCGGCGTGATCCACGACCACGTTGTGCGGCGGGCTGCCGTGCGGGCCGTCCACCTCGGCCACCACGCCGTCCCCGATCGCCCGCACGGGCGTGCCGCACGGCGCACTGAAATCCAGGCCCGCGTGGATGCCCTGCAGGGCTCCGTACGTGCTGCGCCGCTGCCGGTACGCGCCGGTCGTGTTCCCGTAGCCCTGCCCCAGCATCCAGGTGTCCGGGCCGGGCGGCCCCGCGAACGGCAGCCCGAACTGGGCCTTCGCGGGCGCGACGGCACTCACGGGGAGCGGCGCGGCGTAGTGGGCCAGGGCCACGCCGGTCAGCGCGGCAGCCAGGAGCAGGAATCGGCGGGCAGCCATACCCGATGCTGCCCGCCGACCGCGCGTGCCAGGGTAGGCGCGCCCACCTTCTGCCCTGCGCGTTCCTTCAGGCTTTGCGCAGCAGGATGCTCTTGAGGTACAGGCTCTCGGGCACGCTCAGGAGGTGCGGGTGATCGGCCGGCTGGTAGGTGACGTCCAGCACCTCGGCGTCGGTGTTCGCCTCGGCGGCGGCGACGCGGGCGGCGTCGAGGAGGTCGTCCACGCGGATGTAGTGCGCGCAGGTGCTGATCAGCAGGTGCCCGCCACTGTCGAGCATGCGCAGGGCGCGGGCGGCGCCGTCGGTGAAGATGCGTTTGGTGCGGGGCACGTCGTCGCGCCGCTTGGCGAGGGTGGGCGGGTCGAGGACGATCGCGCCGAAGGTGCGCTTCTCCTTGACCAGCGCGTCGAGCTGTTCGATGGCGTCACCCCAGCGCACGCCGACCTGGACGCCGTTGCCGCGCGCCGCGCCTTCCAGCGCGCCCAGCGCGACGCTGTCCTTGTCGATGGCGACGGCCTTCGCGCCCGCCTTGGCAGCGTGCAGGCTGAAGCCGCCGGTGTACGAGTACACGTCCAGGAACCCCGCGCCGGGCTGCACGAACGTGCGCATCAGTCGGCGGTTGTCGCGCTGGTCGAGGAAGAAGCCGGTCTTCTGCGCGTCCATCGGGTTGAAGTGCAGCTTCAGGTCGTCCTCGAAGAATTCCACGCGTTCGGGCACGTCGCCCCAGAGGGTGCCGGTCACGAGGTCCAGGCCCTCCTTGCGGCGCTCGCCGGTGTCGCTGCGCTCGTAGGCACTGGTGGCGCCCGTCTCCTCGCGCAGGGCCTTCACGATGAGGTCACGGTGCCGCTCGACGCCCGCGTTGCGCAACTGGACGCCCAGCGTTCCGGCGAACTGGTCGGCGATCACGCCGGGCATCCCGTCGGCTTCCGCGTGCAGGACGCGCATGGCGTCGGTGTTCACGATCCGTCCGGCGCGGCGGGCCAGGGCGGCCTTCACGCGGGCGCGGTAGAACTTCAGGTCGATGTCCTCCTCCTGCCACGTCAGCAGGCGCAGCGGCGTGCCGCCCTGCGGGTTGAAGTACCCGCGCGCGATCACCTTGCTGGAGTCGGGGCCCTTGACGTTCACGACCTCGCCGGGCTGGATGCCGTCGTCGGCGCGGGCGATATCGCCGCTGTGTCCGAACGGGTAGCGGCCCGCGATGCGGCGCACCGCCTGGGGTTGCAGGGTCACGGTGGGGGACTTCTTCATCAGGGCAGGGTACCAGACCGCAGAAATCCGAGGTCGTGCGGGCTGCAGCATGCAGAGGGGTCGAGGGGGTTCCAGGGTGCCTCCGACACGAGCAGCGCGGGAAGCCGTCCAGACCGGCGGTTGGAGGTGAAGCTGGAGGGCCTGCTTCTCGCCCCAGGACAAGGCTGGGCACCACTGCAAGTCCCGACCGCGCATGAACGCCGCCCCACACGTTCCCTCACCCTCCGGCACGGACGCGCGGGCCATACTTCCAGGCGTGATGCCCCGCGCTGCCCGTCCCCTGCTCGCCCTGCTGTCCTGCACCCTGATCGCCGGGTGTGGCCTGATTCCCACGCCCAGCGTCGACGTGAAGGATTCGCGGCTGGACCTGCCGTCCAGCGGCGCGCTGAGCGGGAAGGTCGTGTACCTGATGCGGGACAGTCTGGCCGGGAACACCGTTCCGGCGGTCCTGCAGCAGGTCACGGTGCGCGGCGTCGCCACGTACCGCACAGGCGGACTGGGCACGCTGCGCGCGGTGGACATGTACGTGCGAACCGACCTGACGACGCTGCCCGCGACCTGCACGCGGTACGCGGCGACGCCCGCCGCGCCGGGCATGGTGGTGTGCGACGCGGCGGGCGAGGCGGCGCAGGCCATCGGGCAGCTGGCCCTGACCGCCGGGCAGAGCGTGCCGTTCACGCTGGGCGGCCCGGCGCTGGACACGGCCGCAAAGGCCGGGCACGGCTACTTCGGGATGCGCTTCAGTGACGGCCAGAGCGTCTTCGGGGACACCCTGGACCTGACCGGCATGAAGGCCAGCGCGCGGCTGTAATACGGACTCCGGTTGAATGGTTTGCAAAAACCGTTCAACCCGAGCGGATGCGACTCGTAGAGCTGCGGAGCAGAGAAGGAGCAAAGCGCCCCTCCGGGCGTGGAGTTGGCAGATCGGTGGTGTTCCGATCTGTCAACGAAACAGATGGAATCCGTATAAGCCTCCGCGGGGGTGGCGTGCCCCCCGCTTCATGAAGCGCGATGGTGCGCCGCGTACCGAATATGGCCTGGCCTTTGCCGTAGCTTCAGGCGTGCCTCACAATCTCCGCGTTCGCCTGCTGGGCCTGGGCATGGCCCTGCTCCTCTCCCCGGCCGCGCTGGGCAGTCCCGCCAGCGACCTGTTCGACGCGGCGACCCGGCAGGTGCAGCGCAACTACTACGGCTGGGCGACCGGCGACCTGACTGATCTGACCCGGCAGTACGCGGACACCCTCGCGCAGCGCTGCGCGCCCGAGGGGGACGCCTGCTCGTTCGATACGGGCCGCGCGGTGCTGGGTGACCTGTTCAGGGCGTTCGGGGACGCGCACACGAACGTCCGTGACGCCGAGGGCGCCGAGCGTCTGCGCGAGCAGCAGCTGAACCTCGCGGTACCCCGCACGGGCGCGCGGGTCGTGCGGGTCGAGGGCGGCCTGCTCGTCGCCGGGGTCACGCCCGGCAGTCCGGCCGAGGGGGCGGGGCTGCGCGAGTTCGACCTGATCACCACCGTGCAGGGCGAGGCCGCCGGGAAACGCGGCGGGGAGGACGCCCTGGTCGGCCCGAAGGAGTTCGTGCGGCTGGAACGTGCCGCGCAGCCCATCCAGGTAACGGTCAGGCGCGCGGGCAGCCCGGACCTGGCCCTGACGCTGGGCAGCGCCGAGTTGCAGGCCCGTGACGAACCCACGCTGTCCTGGGTGGGGCCGGAGAACCGCACGGCGCTGATCCGCTACCCGACGTTCCTCCCGGCCGACGCGGCGGCGCTGTTCGTCAAGCGGGTGCAGGAGGCCCGCGCGGGCGGCGCGCAGGGGCTGATCGTGGACCTGCGCTTCAACGGTGGCGGGAGCCTCGCGCAGTGCGTGGCGGCCGCCAGCGTGTTCACGCCCGTCGAGTACCGCGCGCAGTCACGCGGGGGCGGCAGCGTGTACCGGGGGCTGGACGGTCAGCTGGCCCCCGTGAAACCCACGGGGCGCCCGCCGGGACCGCCGCCCGCGCCGCTGTGGGCCGGGCCGACCGCGGTGCTGGTGGGGCCGAACACGGCGTCCTGCGCGGAGGTCTTCACGTTCTACGCGCAGCGCGCCGGGGCACTCGCGGTGGGCGAGGCGACCAGGGGCGTGCAGAACAGCGGCGTGAACTTCCTGCCCCTCCCGGACGGCGGGGTGGTGTCGGTCACGATCCTGCGGGCCTTCGGGCCGGACGGCGCGCCCCTGCCCGAGCGGATCACGCCGGACGTCACGGCCCCCACCGACCTGGACCTGCTGACGACCGCGGGCCGCGACAGCACCCTGGAGGCGGCGCTGTTGAACCTGCGGGGCGCGCAGGGCCTGCGGCCACCCGAGCGGTAATACGGACTCCGATTGAATGGCTTATAAAGCCGTTCAATCCGAGCGGATGCGAGAAGGAGAGAAACGGGTTCCGGACGTGGAGTTGGCAACCCGGTGCTGTCCCGGGTTGTTAACGCAATAAACGGAATCCGTGTAACACGCAGCGCAGGCAGGGGGGGCCGCGCCGGAACTGTCCTGGCGCGGCCCCCCCCTGTGCGCGGGTCAGCGACTCCAGCGTTTCATCAGGGTCACGAGGCGCTCGGGGGTGACGTTGCGGTACTCGACGTCGCCGACCCGGACCAGGGGGGCGTCCTCGGGCGCCACGGCGGGGCCGCAGTGCGAGAGACTCAGTTCCACGTTCCCGTCGGCGGTGACCATGCCGGGGCTGATGCGCAGCGCCGCCCAGACGGCGTCCAGCAGGTCTTCTCGTTGGTCGATGCTCAGGTGTTCGGTGCAGATTTCCAGGCGGGTGACGGGCACAGCGGGGGGCCTCCTTGCGGCGGGTCACTCTAGAGCATTTCGGCAGCGGTCACGTGGTGGTCGCGCTGGGCAGGAAGTCCAGCACGACGTGCGGCGGGAGCGGCTGACTCTCGCGCAGCGGGGTGGTGTCCCCGGCGGCGCGGAGCGTCACGCCGTCCGGGGCGGCCAGCAGCAGCAGGACGCCGCCGCTGAGGCTCAGGCGCAGTCCGTCCAGGGCGGGGGCGCGCAGCACCTGCCCCAGGTCCGTGACGGGCGCCGTGACGCGCAGCGCGTGCGCGCCGTACGGGCCGCGCACCTGCATGTGTGCTCCCGTGACGTGCAGCGCCAGCGGCAGGCCCAGCCCCGCGAGGTCGCCCAGGTCGGGGCGTGGCGCGCGGACCTGCCGGGCGACCGCCACGCCGATCAGCGTGCCGGGCCGGACGATGTCCCCGGCCTGCAGCAGTCGCGCGCCCTGACTGACGTCCAGGTCCGGCGGGAGGCGCAGGAGTTTCAGGCCGTCGCGGTGCTGCTCGGCGCGCAGGCCGCTCAGGTGCGGCACGCGGCTCAGCTGCCCCAGGTCGAAGGGTCCGCCCAGCGGCGTGGGCACGCCCGCGACCTCGCCGTCGGCGGTGACAAGGTGCAGGGTGCGGTCCTCGCGGTACTCCAGGCCCTCGACGCCCGGCAGGAACGGGCGGGCGGGCGCGGCGCGCGGCGCGGGTTTCGCGGCGGGTCGGCGCCGCAGCGCGGCCCAGATGCCCAGCGCGAGCAGGGGCAGCAGCGCCAGCCACGCCCAGCGGCCCGCCGGGGACGGGGATGGGCGGGGGGACGGGGCCGGGGTAGGCGCCGGGGGCTTCACGGTGGTCGTCGCCGGGACAGTCAGCGTGCGGCCGCCCGCCTGCCCGCGCAGGGTGGGCAGCGGGACGGTCCCCACCTCCGGCAGCAGGAGGGTCGGCGTGACGGTCAGGTCCGGCAGCGGGCGGGCAGCGCGCAGCGTGACCGTGAAGTCCCGCGATCCGGCGGGGGCGTCCACGCGGCCCGTCACCCCGGCGGGCAGCGCCCCCAGCGTGATGCGGGCGGTGTTCACGCCGGGCGCGGCGCGCAGGCGCAGCACGACGTCCTCCCCGCCGCGCAGGGCGAGGTCCGCGCCGGGATTCAGCCACGTCAGCGGCTGCCCGGTCAGGCGCAGCAGCACCTGCCGTTCCCTCGGCGCGATCCATGCGGCACCCGCGACGGGCGGCGCACACAGCAGCGCGGGCGTGCCGGGCCGCAGTCCGGCCGGGACGGTCAACCTGAGCTCGCCTCCCTGCACTGATTCCGTGGTCAGCGAGAGGCCGGGGGTGCCGCTCGCCAGCGTCACGGGCGTGCCGTCCGGGAACGGGGCGGGCAGCGCGTCCCCCGTCACGCGGCGCAGGCCGCCCTCCAGACCCGCGCCGCCCAGGTCCGGGACGACGTTCACGGGCACCGTCAGGCCGCTCGCGTACGTGCTGGCACTCAGCGCGGCGCGCGCCTCGGCGGGAATGTCCGCGCCCAGGGCCACGTACGTCAGGCGGTCCAGCGGCCCACGACCGGTCCAGGCGTTCAGGGCGCCTTCGGCAGTCACGGTCTTCCCCTGCTCGCGGGTGTCGTTGTCGATCCCGTCGGTCAGGACGAACACCTGCGTGACCTCGCCGCCTTGCGCGGTCAGGGGCCGCAGCGCGTCGCGGACGCTGCGGTACAGGAACGTGTTGCGGCCGTCTGCCTGCAGGGTGCCCAGCGCGGCGTTCCAGGCCGGGCTGCCTGCGGGCGCGTCGAAGGTCCGCCGGGACCGCAGACCCGAGTCGAAGGTGATCAGCTCGGCCCGGTCGGGCTGCGCGGCGCGCACGAAGGCGTTCAGCTGGCCCCTGACCCGGTCGAAGATGTCGGCCCGGCCGTCCCCGATGCCGCGCATGCTGCCGCTGGTGTCCAGCACGAACACCACGCGGGTCCGAGTGGGCAGGTCACCGGACGGCAGTGAGCAGGAGGCGTCCTGCGCGGCCCCGGCGGACGCCAGCAGCAGGAGAGGCAGGAGGGCGGTGCGGGGCATCGGGTTCCTATTGTGACGCCTGACCTGCCCGCACGGGGCGAGTCCGTGGACAGGCCCCCTGGGATGAGCGGTGTTTTGTGCGTTTCGGGCGCTGTTTTCGGCAGGTTGTGCGCCGGGCGATACCCGGACCGATATTACGCTATTGGCGTAAAATATTTGACCGTTTTCAACCCTGGTAGTATACTGGACAGACGCAGAAGACGCGCCCAGCGCGCCTCACACCACCTCTCCCCCACCCACACCCGCCGCCCGGCCCACCCGCCGCGCCGCGCCCCAGGAGTGACATGACCCAGACCGACGACACCGTGCACGACATCACCGCCACCGCCGGCCCCAGCGCCGAATACACCGCCGCCGACATCAGCGTCCTGGAGGGCATGGACGCCGTGCGCAAACGCCCCGGCATGTACGTGCAGGGCGGCACCGGCATCGACGGCTACCACCAGCTCCTGACCGAGATCATCGACAACGGCATCGACGAGGGCCTCGCCGGATTCGCCGACGAAATCCACATCATCCTGCACGCCGACGGCGCCGCCACCGTCACCGACAACGGCCGCGGCATCCCCATCGACATCATGCAGAGCAAGGGCCGCCCCGCCATCGAAGTCATCTTCAGCGAACTCCACGCCGGTGGCAAATTCGGCCAGGGCGCCTACAAGGTCAGCGGCGGCCTGCACGGCGTCGGCAGCACCGTCGTGAACGCCCTCAGCCTCTACCTCGACGTCACCGTCAACAAGCACGGGCACCTGCACAACGTCCGCTTCGAGAAGGGCATCCTCGTCAAACCCCTGCGCGACGAAGGCCCCACCCCCAGCGACATCACCTGGGCGACCCGCGTGTCGTTCCACCCGGACCCCAGCATCTTCAAGGAGTTCGACAACCAGTTCAACTACGACCGCATCCGCAACCGCCTGCGCGAACTGGCGTACCTGACCGGCCTGAAGATCGTCATCCGCGACGAACGCACCGAACTGCACGCCGGGCAGATCAAGGAAGAGACCTTCCACGAGAAGGGCGGCGTCGCCAACTTCGCCCGCGCCCTCGTCACCGACGACAGCAAACTCCTGTACGACCAGCCCATCGTCATGCGCGGCAAGCACAGCGACGTGGAAGTCGAGGTGGCGTTCATCCACGCGAACACCTACGCCAGCGACAACATCCTCACGTACGCCAACATGATCCGCACCCGCGACGGCGGCACCCCCCTGACCGGCTTCAAGACCGCGTACACCCGCATCCTGAACAAGTACGCCCGCGACAAGAACCTCATCAAGAACGGCAACCCCGTCCCCAGCGGCGACGACCTCCTCGAAGGCATCTACTGCGTCGTGTCCGTCAAACTCGGCGACCCGCAGTTTGAAAGTCAGGCCAAGGTCAAACTGCTGAACAGCGAGGCGCAGACCGCCGTGAACGCCGTCGTCGGCGAGAAATTCGCCGAGTTCCTCGAAGAGAACCCCAAGGTCGGCAAGACCATCGTCGAGAAAGCCGCCGAAGCCGCCCGCGCCCGCGAGGCCGCCCGCAAGGCCCGCGACATCGTCCGCCGCAGCAACCCCCTCGAGAACGACGACCTGCCCGGCAAACTCGCCGACTGCTCGTCACAGGACCCCAGCGAGAGCGAACTGTTCATCGTGGAAGGCATCAGCGCAGGCGGCAGCGCCAAAGGCGGACGCGAACGCCGCTTCCAGGCGATCCTCCCCCTGCGCGGCAAGATCCTCAACGTCGAAAAAGCCGAACTGAACAAGATCCTCAAGAACGCCGAAATCCGCGCCCTCATCGGCGCCATCGGCGCCGGCGTCGAAGGCACCGGCGACCGCATGCACTTCGACCTCAGCAACCTGCGCTACCACAAGATCATCATCATGACCGACGCCGACATGGACGGCGGCCACATCGCCACCCTCCTGCTGACCTTCTTCTACCGCTACATGCGCCCCGTCGTCGAAGCCGGATACCTCTACATCGCCCAGCCCCCCCTGTACCGCATCATGATCGGCCGCGAAAAGAAAGGCACGTACCTCTACACCAACGAGGACCTCAAGGAACACGTCGCCCGCGCCAACAAAGAAGGCAAGAAGTACGACATCCAACGCTTCAAAGGCCTCGGCGAGATGAACGCCGACCAGCTGTGGGACACCACCATGAACCCCGAAACCCGCGCCCTCAAACGCGTCGGCATCGAAGACCTCATCGTCGCCAACGAAGTCTTCGAAAACCTGATGGGATCGGACGTCGCCCCGCGCAAGACCTTCATTCAGGAGAATGCGAGGTTCGCTGAAATCAGCGTGTAACCTTACGCTCATGCCGGAGATGCCCAAGAAAATATTGGTCATCTCCGGTTTTTATATTGACATAGTTAGCAATTTAGACCACGGCTACCAGAAGGAAAACGTAGTACCATTACCCCAAGATTGACATCCACTTCACCAATCCTACATGGCATTTTTTCTCCTGAAATGTATTGCCATAAGGCGAGCACGCCTGAAACGTATGGGACCGAAAACGATGTTCCTTTTCTCTTAATTGCCGCTATGCCTCTATCCATCATGTAATACTCCCCGGGGGCATATATAGATGCATAATTTAAATTATCCGGATTATTTGCAGATTTAATATCAAAATCAGAAAACTTATCGTATCTCAACGAATCTTTACCATACGAAGGCTCAATCGATCCCACAGAAATAATGCCCCCTAAGGCAAGTCCATTAATCTTGCCTATCCAATCCGCCGGATACTGACGACACAATGATTTAGAAGGGTCGTCCGAGCACTTATCGGTATTACCGCTAGATACAACAAAGATTATACCCACACCTGAAGCATACTTTATAACTTCAAAAAGGTCTCTACCGCCAAAACTACCCGAAAGGCTCATATTAATAATGATTGACCTTTCTCCGGCCTCATATATAGCTTGGCATATCTCATCAATAATATACCGAGTGTCGCATACACCATTAGCAGTTTTGCAGACATCCCTTGCAACCACATCTGCGCTTTCTCCAACAATACTCTTAATTATATTGTAAACCACTTTGCCATGGTATAGCCTATTCTCTAAATTGAAATTATCAATTCCAGTTTCAGAATCGAAGGTATCAAGAATAATGATCTTCGATTTGATCGGCTCATAATAATCACTTGTCGGAACATCAAATCTGGACATCGAATCATTGTTTTTATCTATACGATATTGAGTTAAAAATTTATCCCGCATATCTTCAGGCAAACCAAAACTCTTTATTATAATGTCATTCATAACACTTGCTTCATCTGCAGAATAAACAGTTTGAAAATCAGATTCCAGAGAAGAGTCTCCCACAGTTGGCTCCCTGGTCGGGACTACCGCCAAGGAGCTGTCCTCCTGGCTGGATAACAACATTTTTAAAGTAATGTGCGATTTTGGCTCGCTAATAATCGTCATCCCGCTTGTGCAAGCCCTCGGGATGCTTGATTTTTCATCTTCGTTCTGCGATGCAAACAATTGAGCAGATTTGGGAATATACACATCAGATCTTGAAAGAGCATCATCTCCATCAAAATCAGCTGCGTAAAGATTTTTCTTTACTAGATCACCACTTTCACCAATTAGCGAGGCAGCCCAAATATCGAAAGGCGGATCAACATGGGATATTGTGGCACTTTTTGCAGCTCCGATCTTCCCCAAATCGTTTAATATTATGACAGATATCTCTTTAGCGCCAAAAATTGCACTCGCTTTTGATATTACAGGACCGATCCTAGAGGCTAGAAGGTGAATCTGCTGCTCTCCAATAGGTACTCCATCCGGAATATTACAATACCATGTATTCAGATTTTGAATTGGATAGCATTCTGAATATGAATTCCCTATTTTTACAAATGGCCGCCTTCCATCATTAAAGAAAGCACTCTCTCTGGCGTCCATAACTATATTAAGCCCTAGCTTATTAATTATATGGTCTGGAACAATACTAAACGCACCCGCATTACCGTATATTAAAATCAATATCAACCACCAATATATGTTTTTCATAGCATATACCTCCACTTGTGTGCCCTCATAGAAGGTTATTTCCTATTTGTTCTGCTATCTCACCGTGCCCCGACCGAGATAGAAAATCGATGACCCCTTTAATTCTGTCCGCATCTCCCATCACTTCCGCCAAATTCGCCGAAATAATTCCAAGAAGTCTAATGTTTCCTGTACTTTCAACACATTTCAACGCCATTTTATAATATTTTAACGCGTATTCGAACCTTTCGCCAAAATGGGCGCACACTCCACAGCTATTCAATGCACTTGCTTCGCCATCACTATTTTCATTCTGCCGGAATATCTGTATTGCTTCTTTATAAATTGATTCAAATTGCTCAAAGTCATGGTATCCCAAATACTCAGATAAACAATCTGCATAGTTAACAAGTATTGAAGCCCTTTCTAACAGAACATTCTCTGAATCTACTAACACATCGGCAAATGCAAGTCGAGGATCTTCTCCTTTTTTGCAAATTAATGTAGAAATCATTCCGCCGCATTGTATAGCGGACGAGATTTCACCACTAGAATAATATAAATCACGTGAATTATAATACCAATCAAGACTTTTTTCATAATTACCAATTCTGAGATGGTAACTAGCAAGCGCATATGCTGCGTGAGCACTCCATATGCCCAGATTCATCGGGATCTTTTCCGCTAAGTCTCTACATTCATCGAGTCTACCTAATCTAAACTTGCACATTGCCATGACCGACATCAGCGCCCAACTGCCGGAAACGCCTTGGCCTATATTGTTCAACCAATGTTCAGCATTAACTGAATCACCAGCCTTCACTAACACCCATCCTCGGAGTAGTTTCACTTCATCGGTCTGCGGGGCGACTTCCAGTGTTCTGGCGGCTCTGGCGGGGTAGCCGCGTTTCATTTCCTGGTCGGCGTGCCAGTGGGCGGCGGCGGCGCAGGGGGTGTGGTCGTGGTCTTCCCAGAGGTCGCGGGCGGCGAGCCAGTGGGGCCAGGCGGTGTCGCGGGGGTGGTGGCGGGCGAGGTGCAGGTGGGTGAGGGTGGTGTCGAGGGGGTGGGTGTCGAGGAGGTGCCGGGCGGGGGTGCTGGCGCGGATGCTGCCGTCTGGGGTGGTGAGGCCTTCGCGGGTGAGGGTGTCGAGGGTGCTCGCGAGGGTGGCGGCGCTGAGGTTCAGGGCGGCGCGGGTGGCGCCCAGGTTGGGGGTGTCCTGCGCGGCGAGGGCGAGGAACAGGCGGCGGTGGTCGTCGCCGAGGTGTCTGAGGTGCGCGTCGAGGGTGCGGTCGGGTGGGGTGCCGTTCAGGTACGCGCTGAGGAGGGTGGGGTGGCCGCCGGTGGCGGCGTGCGCGCCGGGGTGCCCTTGGAGGTCGTGTTCGGTGAGGGAGTGCAGGGGGAGGTGATGTGGGGTGGGGATGGTGGGGGGTGGCGGGCGGTGATGGCGATGGTCGCGCCGGGGGTCTGGCGGGCGGCGAGGGTCAGGGCGGCGCGCGTGGTGTCGTCGCAGTCTTCCCAGTCGTCGATGGCGAGTTTCAGGCGGGTGTCGCGCAGGAGGTTCAGGGCGTCGGCGGTGCTGCTCAGGGGGTGGGGGCTGAGGGGTTCGAGGGTGGCGAGGGGCAGGCCGCCGCGGGCGCTGAGGAGGCGCCACCCGTGGCGGGTGAGGGCGCGCAGGAGGGTGGTCTTGCCGATGCCGGGGGGGCCGCTGATCCAGGCGACACTGCCGGTGGGGAGGCCGGTCAGGGTGCTCAGTTCGTCGTGTCGTCCGATGAGGGTGTGGTCTGGGGTGGGTGGTGTGGGGGTGGGGAGGCGCAGGCCGAGGTCGTCGGCGTCGCGGCGCAGGTGCAGCGTGAGGGGGTGGTCGGTGCTGCCGAGCAGGTGCCACAGGCGGGTGAGGTCCTCGGGGGGGCAGGGGGGCGCGCCGGGGGTGCGGTAGGCGCGTTCGGCGTGCGCGTGGGCGGGGGTGGGTTCGGCGCGGGCGTGGTGGTGTTCGGCGAGGGTGAGGTGCGCGGCGCGGGCTTCGCTGGCCAGGGTGTCGCGGGTGTCGAGCAGCCACTCTTCGAGGTCGGGGGTGAGGTCCAGGCGCAGGCCTTCGAGGAACTCGCCGGTGTAGGTGTCGCAGGCTTCGGTCCAGCGGGCGGCGCGGTGGTGGGCGCGGAAGTCGGCGGCGTCGCACGGGAGGTGCGCCTCGACCCGCTGGTCGGTCTCGGTGATGGCGCCCAGGGGTCGCAGGCGGATGAGGTTCTGCGCCAGGGAGTTCATGGGGTTCGCGGCGTCCGGCCAGAACAGGTCGGCCAGTCGGCGGCGGGGCTGCGGGCCTTCCAGGAGCAGGTAGGCGAGGAGCAGCAGGGGTTTCTCGCGGCGGTAGCTGGCGCCGTCCACCCGCAGGCCACCCAACGTGAGAAGTTTCATAGACCATTGTAGCGACACACCCGGCGGGGGGGTCAAGTGAAAATGACACGCCCCCACCCGGTCGGGGCAGGGGCGCGCGGGTCTGGTGGGGTCAGGTGGTCGGAATCATGCGGATTCCGTTTGTTTCGCCAACACTCCGGAACTTCACCGGATTGCCGGCTGCACGTCCGGAGGGGCGTTTCTCTCCTTCTCGCCTCCGCTCGGACCCAGCGGGCTTTGCAGCCCATTCAATCGGAGTCCGTATCAGGGGCAGGCGTTCACGACGCTGGCCGCGATGGGCACCTGTCCGGGCGTGGTGATCAGCGGCAGCAGCGGCACGCCGGGCTGGCAGGTCATCCAGTTCGCCAGGAGGCCACTCACGACCGGCGCGGCGAAGCTGGTCCCGAAGTACGGGTACCCGCCCAGCCAGAATTCACCGGGGGCCTGCACGCTGGGCGCCTCGGTCAGCACGCCGGGGTTGCCCACGCCGCGGTTGTATGTCGCCATGTCCTGTGTGGCGATGTCCCACCCGGCGACGCTGAACAGCATGGTGGGCCGCAGGCTGCGTGACGCCAGATTCACGGCCGGGCCGAACTCGAAGGCGCGGGTCCAGTCGGCGGGGTAGTGGTTGCAGCGGTCCCCGGCGACCAGACTGGCGCAGTCGTCGCGGTTGCCGTAACTGGCGGCGACGGGCACGCCCAGGGCGGTCACCTCGCGCAGCGCGAGTTCCAGGCCGCGCGTGGGGTTCGGGCCGCCCACGCTGAGGTTCACGACGTGCCGCCCGCCGCGCCGGGCGTCGGCGGCGACGGCGCACAGGGCCTGCACGGTCTTCAGGGTGGAGCAACTGCCGTCCTTCTCGCAGACCTGCCGGTAGTTCAGCTGCGCGCCGGGCGCGACCGCCTGCGCGATCTCCCCGACGGCGCGCCCGTGGTAGGGGCGGTTGCCGTACAGCTGGTTGTAGTAGTTGATGTCGCCGTCCATCACGAAGGAGTCGCCGGTGGCGGTGGCCGTGTCGAGAATGTGGATGGTCGTCCCCTTGCCCGACGCGGCTCTGACCTGCAGGACCTTCTGCAGGACCGTGATGGGTTTCTCGTCCCGGTACGGTGCGTCGCTCTGGGTAGGGTGCCCGGACCAGGTCGGATCGGTCTGCAGGTCACCGGCGAAGATCAGCTCCAGCAGCGTGAGCACCTGTCCCAGCGGCAGTCCGGCGGTCGGGACGGTGCCCGCCAGTGCCGAGCAGATGGAGTCGGTGGGCGCGGCGGGCGGACGGGCAACCGGGTTTAGCAGCTGGGTCAGGTTCGTGGCTTTCAGCGTGTTCAGGTTGATCAGGGGCGCACGGACGGCGGGGTTCACGGCGACCCGCGCGGCCAGTCCCGGCGTGACGCCCTGAACTTTCACGGGGGCGGTCAGGGGCGTCAGTGCGGGGGACGGCTGGGCACTCAGGCGTCTGAGCACCGACTGCACCTCGGCCGGGCAGCTTTTGGCGCAGGTCTCGGTCAGGGCCTGGAGGCGGCGGGTGTATTCGGCCTGCACGGTCTTCGCGGCGTCAGGCCGGACGTACACCAGGGCGTCGGTGCCGGGGGGCACGGTCAGGACGTTCAGCCGCAGGGTCTGTGGGGCGCCGCGCAGCGTGAGGGTCTGTGGTCCCCCGGCGGCCGCCTGGGGCACCTGGAAGGCCAGCCAGCCGCTGGGGCGGTCGAGGCGGTACTCGGTGGTCTGACCGCCGACGTTCAGTTTTCCCTCGGCGGGGAGGCCACTGAGCCCGAAGATCCAGGCGGTCTCGCCGGGTGCGGCGGCAGCCGGGTACACCCCGGCGGTGCGGGCGACGGTGGCGGGCGCGCTGAGCTGGGCGTGGGCGGCGCCCAGCAGCAGTGGGAGCAGGGCAGGCAGACGGGTTCGGAATGCGGTTCGGATCATGGGTGTCCCTCCGGGGCGCAGCATGTCAGGTGGGTCGTGACCGGGCCATGATCAGGGCGCGCTGACCATCTGTGCGTTGTGACGGATCCGCTGCACCAGTTCGACCTGCCCGGCCTGTTCCAGGAGGGTGAGGGCGTCCTCGAACCCGGACAGATCACCGTCGATTTCACTGAGGTTACTGAGGGTCACGCCGAGCAGTCGGATGTGTCCTGACCCGGACAGCAGCGCCAGCGCCCGGCGGTAGTGCTCGATGGCCTCTCGCAGTTGACCGGCCAGGTGGCACCGGACGCCCAGGTTGCCGTGGACCGTGGCGAGCCCCTGGCGGTCGCCGGCCAGCGTCAGGTGTTCGACCGCGCGGTGAAGTTCGGCCTCGGCCTGGGCGGTGCTGCCACGGTCACCCAGCGCGGCGGCGTAGTTGACGAGGATCATGCCGTGCACGCTGGGAAGGTCCTGGGACCGGCGCAGGACCTCCGCGAAGGCCACCTGCGGCTCCGATCCGAGGCCGACCTGGGCGCGGGCGACCATGCCCAGTTCGGTCAGGTGCGCCTCGTCGTCGCCGTGGAGGTTCCAGAGGTCGGCGGCGATCTGGGCGTGGCGGCGGGCGGCGTCCCACCCTTCACGCATGCGGGCGGCGTGGGCGCGGACGCTGGCGGCGTGGGCGGCGTCGGGGCCGCTGCCGCTGATCTGCTCGGCAAGGGTGACGGCCTCGTCGGTGCGGCCCAGGCGGATCAGGGTGACGGCGCGGGCGGCCAGGGCGTCGCTGACCTGCTGGTCGTGGGCGCTGAGGGTGTTCAGGCGGTTCAGGGCGTCCTGGTAGCGGCCCACGCCGATCAGTGCCCAGGCGTGTGGGACGGCCAGGGTGGGCAGGTGACCCAGGGTGTCGAGGAGCGCGGCGGCCTGTCCGGGGTAGCCGCGTTTGAGGTGGGTGTGGGCGTGGTGGCGGGCGGCGTGGGCGGCGCGGGTCTCGTCGGCGTCTTCCCAGAGGTCGCGGCTGCGGTCGTAGTGGGGCCAGGCGGCGTCCTCGGGAAGGGCGCGGGCGAGCCGCAGGTGCAGCAGCGCGGCGTGCACGTGGATCTGGTTCAGGTGTTCGCGGGTGGTGGCGGCGGCGTACACGCGGCCGGTTTCGCTGGTGAGGCCCTCGGTGGTCAGGTAGGACAGGGTACGGGCGAAGGTGGCGGCGTCCTGGTTCAGCGCGGCGCGGGTGGCGCGCAGGTTGGGCTGGTCCTGCAGGGCGAGGAGCAGGAACGCGTCGCGCACGGGGTCGGGGTAGGCGCGGACGCGGGCGCCGAGGCGCAGGTCGAGCGGCTGGCCGCGCAGGGCGTGCCCGACGAGGACGGGGTGCCCGTCGGTGCGGGCGTGAAGGTCCGGGTGGGCGCGCAGGTCGCCCGGGGTCAGCGGGCCGAGGTTCAGGTGCAGGTCCACGTCGAAGGGCGGGTGGTGCCGGGACGTGATGACGATGACGGCGCCGGGGCGTGCGGCGGCGGCGTGGGTCAGGGCGGCCTGCGTGGCGGGGTCGGCGGCGTCCCAGCTGTCGATGGCGACGCGCAGGTGCGGGTCGCGCAGCGCGGCGTGCGCGGCCTGCGGGTGGGTGGGGGGCGCGGCGGTCAGGGGGGTCAGGGTGGCGTAGGGGGGTTCGGCGCGGCCCGCGAGGACCGTCCAGCCGCCGCTGCGCGCCAGGGCCTCCAGCAGGGCGGTCTTCCCCATTCCGGCGTGCCCGCTGATCCAGGCGGTCTGGCCGGGGGTCAGGGTGTTCAGGGCGGCCAGTTCGGTTTCGCGTCCGGCGAAGGGGGCGCTGACGGGAGCGGGCGCGGCGGTCAGGTTCAGGCCGAGGCTGCGGGCGTCCCGTTCGACCTGCGCGGCCAGCGGGTGCCCGGCCAGGGTCAGGAGGTGGTGCAGTCTGGGCAGGTCGAGTTCGTCGGGGGGCGGGGCGCCGTCCAGGGTCAGGGCGCGCGCGGCGAGTTCCCCGGCGCGGGGGGCCTGGCCGTGCGCGGCGGCCTGCGCGCCGAGGGTCATCAGGGCGGCGCGGGCGTCCTGCGCGACGGCGTCGCGGGTGTCGAACACCCATTCCTCCAGGTCGGCGCCCAGGGGGATGGTCAGGGCGTCCATGAACGGCCCGGCGTACAGCGCGGCGGCGTCCTCGTGGCGGCCCCGGCGGACGAGGTCGCGCAGCGTGGCAGCGTCGCAGGGCATGGCGGCCGCGACCCGCTGGCCGTCCTCGGCCAGGGCGCCGGGCAGGCCGCGCAGGTGCACGAGGTGCTGCGCCAGGGAATTCATGGGGTTGGTCGCGTCGGGCCAGAACAGTTCGGCCAGGCGGCGGCGGGGCTGCGGGCCTTCCAGGCACAGGTACGCGAGGAGCAGCAGGACCTTCTCCCGGCGGAAGGTCACGCCTTCCACGGACAGGGTCCCGAGTGTCCGCAGGGTCATGCGTGCATTGTCGGGGATGAGGGGCGCATGAAACAAGCGGCGGGCGGGTACCCTGGGGCATGCTGACGTTCCCGCACGACATCTCCCGCCTCCTCACGCCCGGTCATCCGAACTGGCCGGGGGACGCGCCGTTCCGGGTGAATCCCGGCGCGCGGATCGCGGCCGGCGACAGCGTGAATACAGGCGAGCTGTGCACGAGCACGCACACCGGGACGCACGTGGACGCGCCGTGGCATTACGACGACGCCGGGGTGAGGTTGCAGGACGTGCCGCTGGACGTGTACGTGGGCCGCTGCCGGGTGCTGGAGGTCACGGCACACGACGGAGCAATTCAGGCAGAGGTGCTGGACAGTCTGCCGGGCACCCTTGCGCCCAGGCTGCTGCTGCGGACCGGGCAGCCCGCGCACTGGGACCACTTCCCGACCGATTTCCCGGCCCTCTCCCCGGCCTTCGTGCGGGAGGCGGCGCGGCGCGGCGTGCGGCTGATCGGCACGGACTGCCCCAGCGTGGACGCCCTGACCAGCAAGGACCTGCCGGGGCACGCGGCGTGTCGGGACGCGGGGGTGTTCATCCTGGAGAGCCTGAACCTGGAGGGCGTCCCGGACGGCGAGTTCGATCTGGTGTGCCTGCCCCTGCCCCTGGCCGAGGTGGACGGCGCGCCCGCCCGCGCGATCCTGCTGCGGGCCGGGACGCTGTAGGTGCAGGAGGTTGCGAGGTTCAGCCGTCGAAGCCGAACGCGGCGCTGACCTGAGCCGGGGCGCGTTTGGGCCGCCCGGACTGCGGGTCCACCCAGACCCATTCGGTCTGGCATTCGGCGAGGCGGACGCCGCCCTCGGGGTCGCCGGGGTTGACGCGGTCCAGGGCGTAGGCGCGGACGCTGCGGACTCCGGCGTGCAGGGTCAGCGCGGTGCGGACCCGCACCTGATCCCCCAGCAGGGCGGGGCGGTGGTAGGTGATGATGTGCTGCCGCGCGACGGGCACGGCGCCCAGCGCGGTCAGGGCGTCGGTGCCCATGCCCAGGCGCAGGGCGTGCTCGCGGGCGACCTGCTCGCACCACGCGAGGTACACGGTGTTGTTCACGTGGTCCAGGTCGTCCAGGTCACCGGGCTGCACGGTGACGGTCCGCTCGTGGCGGCGCGTGTCCGGCACCTCGGTCCACAGGACGTCCGCGTCGGGAATGCGGAGCTTCAAGCCTGCTCGTTTCCAGAGTGCGCATCTGCGGCGAGCAGGGCGTCCAGGGCGCGTGCGGCGTCCAGGTCGAGCTGCGTGACGCCGCCCGCGTCGTGGGTGTAGTAGTTCACGCGGACGTAGTGGTAGTGGATGTGGATGTCCGGGTGGTGGCCGCGTTCCTCGGCCTGCTGCGCGACGCGCACGGCGAAGTTCACGCCCTCCATGAAGTTCTGGAAGGGGTAGTCGCGGTACAGTTTCCCGGAGTCGCCCCACCAGCCGTCGGGTTTGCCCTGCAGGACATCGCCGTCGGTGAGTTTGCGCGCTGAGTCGTAGCCGATGCGGGGGTCGTACGCCATACCCGGCATGGTAGGCCGCGCGCCGGGGGTGGGGGTGTGGTCGGGGACGCGGTTCAGTGGACGGGGCGGGTCAGCGGATGATCCGGCCGGGTTCCACGCTCGCGGCGCGCCGGGCGGGGATCAGCGCGGCCAGCAGGGTGGTGGTCAGGCCGATGGCGTTCACGGCGAGGATGTCGGTGAGTTTCACCTCGACCGGCAGCGTGGTGATGAAGTACAGGTCACCGGGCAGCGTGAACGGGCGCACGGTGAAGTACGCGCTGATGCCCAGGCCCAGGACGTTGCCCAGCAGCAGGCCGCCGAAGCCCAGGATCAGGCCCTCGATCAGGAACACGCGGGTGATCAGGGCTCGGGTGGCGCCGATGGCGCGCAGGATGGCGATCTCCTGGGTCTTCTCGAACACGGCGAGCGTCAGCACGTTCGCGATGCCGAACGCGGCGACCACGACGATCAGCAGCACCACGAACGCGATGACCCGCTTCTGCAGGGCCAGCTGGTCGAGCAGCGTGCCGTACAGGCTCTGCCAGGGGAGCGCCGAGTACGCGCGGGTGCGGGTCAGGTCGTCGCCGACCCTGGGGGCGAGGTCCGGGTTGAACAGGCGCAGCTGGTACCCGGTGATGGTCGTGGTGCCCTGCAGCTGTTGCAGGGTCTTCAGGTTGGTGAAGGCGTAGGCGGAGTCGATCAGGTAGTTCCCGGTCTGGAACACGCCCCGGACCTTCAGGGTGGTGCGGCGCTGGCTGCTGTTCAGCAGGCGGACCTCCTCGCCGCTGAATGCGCCGACGCTGCGGGCCAGGGCGGCGCCCAGCATGACCTCGCCGTCTTTCAGGGTGCCCAGGGTCAGGCGTTCCTCGGGGGGCAGGTCCAGCACCCGCGCGGCGTCGCGGCTCACGCCGAACAGCGTGGTGAAGTCCACCCCGGCGGCGCGGCCACTGCTGGCGGGGCGGGTCAGGAGGCCCTTGTCAGCCAGGAACGGCGTGAAGGCCTGCACGCGCCCGTCGGCGCGGATGGCCTGTTCCAGGTCCGGGCTGGGGCCGCTGGGCGTGTAACTGGTGACGCTCAGGTGCGGGCTGGCGCGCAGGGTAGCGCTGATCAGGGCGCGGGTGAAGCCGTTCGTGAGGCTCAGCGCGGCGATCAGCGCCATGACGCCCACCGCGATGCCCAGGATGGTCAGGACGTTCTGGGTGCGGCGGCGGCGCAGGTGCGCGCGGGCCAGCGTCCAGGCGAGCGTCCGGTCGGGGGCAGTCATGACAGCGGAGGATAGCACCCCCCGCTCAACTGGGCACGCCACATCAAAACCGCCGCTCCCGGTGTGGGGGCGGCGGCCTGTGGGTGAGGGGCTTCAGCGGATGGCGGTGATGCGGATCTGCCGGGCGCCCCAGTTCAGGGCCTCGCTGCGGGTGGGCATCCAGACGTCCACGGAGTTGGTCTTGCGGGCGGCCATGGTGTCTTCCACGATGAACACGCGGCCCTTGAGCATGCTGCTGTAGCGGCCGCTCAGGTCCTCGATCATGACGCGGGTACCGTACGGGAAGATGCGCAGGAGGTCGCGGGACAGCGCGATCACGCCGGGGCGGGTGCGGGTGCCGGTCGCGGTGATGAACGGCGTGGCGTCGGTCTGACCGGGGGTGCTGTTGTAGGCGGTGCTGCGCGCGATGACGCTCTTGCCGCGGATGGGCGTGACGGCGACGGTGTCGCTGGCCTGCGTGGCGGCGACGCCCGCGGCGCGGTTCTGCGCGGCCTGGTTCTGGGCGGCCTGCTGGGCGCTGTTCTGGGTGGGGGCGGTCTGGGCCAGGGCGTCGCGGACGGCGTCGGTGGCGACGGTGCTGGCCGGGAGGGCCGGGGCGGTGGGCAGGGTGGTCTGGGCAGCGGCGACGCTGAAGCCGAGAAGGGCCACGATCAGGGCTTGCAGTCGGCGGATGGGGGCTTGGAACATGAACTCTCCTGTCAGGCACGTCGGTGCTCGTGCCTGGCTCGTGTGGGGTGGGGTTGTGAAACGGTCCCTGTTGGTGGGGACATTCAGCGGTCTGGAATGAAGAATTCCACTTACCTGCTGATGAGCGTACGGGCTCAATATGACCATTTTCTAAGATATTCACTTTTCTAAACTCATTATAAATACCTGAAAAAATTGCACCGCTGACAAAAAAGTCAATAAATTCCGATATATAGGAGATATCTAAAATGAGACAAATTCTAATACTCTCATTTAGTTTCTCACAGTATACGTCTGCTCCAGACAGAAAATCCGTTCTCGGGACTGCCTGTCAGACCAGCACACCCACCAGAATGCAACCTGAGACACCAGTCGCACCTGAGTGACCATGAGCCGAGCAAGAAGAAGAGCTGACCCGAGGGCCAGCTCCACATCACTTCTCATTATGTCCTCATGGCTCGTTCTGGGCGTGTGGCGCGGCCCCCCACGACGACAGCACCTGCGCCGAGATCTCCCGGAAGATCGGCGCGGCTAACTGCGACCCGTGATGATTTTTCTTCGCCCCGTGCACCATCACCGTGATCGTCACGCGCGGCGCCTCTGCAGGCAGGAATCCCGCGAACACACTGTCGTACACCGTGCTGGAGTACCGCCCGTCCACGACCACCTGAGCCGTGCCGGTCTTCCCCGCCAGGTCGTAGCCCTCGATCCCGGCCTGCCCGAAGATGCCCTCGTTGATCACGTTCAGCAGCAGCTGCCGCGTGGTGCGCGCCACCTCGGGCCGCAACACCTCGCGCCGTTCCAGGCCACCGGCGTTCTCGATCAGGCGCGGCGACACGTACTGCCCGTCGTTCGCCAGCACGTTGAACGCCGCCACCAGTTGCAGGTTCGTGCCGTTCATGCCCTGCCCGAACGAGTTCGTCGCGCGGACCAGTTCGCCCCACTCGGCCAGCGGGCGCAGCGACCCCCGGCCCGTAGGCACGACCGGCAGCGCCACCTCCTGCCCGAACCCGTACTGCGCCAGGTAGTTGCGCATGCGTTCAGGGTCGAACTTCTCGACGATGTGCGTCATACCGACGTTGCTGCTGTAGCGCAGGACGCCCTGCGTGGTCAGCGTCGCCGGGTGCGCCACCGCGTCCCCGATGCGGCTCCCCCAGCGCCCCCCCACGAAGCGGCTCATGGGCGTGCTGTACAGCGTGTTCGGGGTGGTCAGGCCCTCGTTCATCGCGGCAGCCACCACCAGCGCCTTCACGGTCGAACCCGGCTCGAACAGGTCGATGAACGGCCGGTTGCGCCGGTCATCGTCAGAGTACCGGCGCCACTCGTTCGGGTTGAACGGCGGGTACGTCGCGGCCGCCAGGACGCGGCCCGTGCGGGTTTCGAGGACCATCACCGAACCGTACTTCGCCTGATGCTCCGGGACCGCCCGGGCCAGCGCCGCCTCGGCCGCCGCCTGTACCTGCGAGTCCAGCGTCAGCTTCAGGTTCTGCCCGGACGTCAGCGCGCCGTTGTACGCGGCCTCCAGACCCTCCAGGCCCTCGGTGTCGCCCATCATGCCGACCAGCTGCCCGGCCAGCGTGCCCTGCGGGTACACCCGCTTCCCGTTCACGCTGGTCGCCAGCACGCGCCCGTCGGCGGACAGGATCGAGCCGCGCGCCTGCACCACGCGCTGCTTGACGCTCTGCGGCGCGCCCCACTCCAGCTGCGCGTACGCCCAGACCAGCGTCAGGAACATCGCCAGGGCGATCAGGCGCATCAGGGCCGAGCGGGTGCGGATCTTTACTTCCACTGCGTGGTCACCTCCACGGTGCGGACCGGTGCGGTCGGGGTGGGCGCCTCGGGAATCCCGGCGATCTCGGCGGTGTCCTTGGGCGCGGCGGCGTACAGGACCATGCCGTTGCCACGCGCCCACTCGAAGATCCGCTGCGGCGTCTCCAGCGCCTCGAGCTGCAGGATCAGGTTGTCGCGCTGCGTCACGAGCGCCTGCTCACGGCCCTGCGCCTCACGCAGCGCGGGCCTCACGTCGCTCGTGGAGGCCCGCACGCTGACCAGCGCCACGACGAGCGCGACGTAGATCAGCAGGTACCGCACCGCCCGCGCCCGCCAGGTGGGCAGCGTCAGGTCCAGGTCCAGGGTGGGCAGGGGCCTCATGGGGTCACCCGCTGCGCGCCGCGCAGTTTCGCACTGCGGGCGCGCGGGTTGGTCTCCTGCTCCTCTTCCGCAGCGACCACAGGGCGTTTCGTGAGAGGCTCCAGCACCTCGCTGCCCAGCAGGAACCGCTTCACGATGCGGTCCTCCAGCGAGTGGAAGCTGATGACCGCCAGCCGCCCACCGGGCGCCAGCAGCGTCTCCGCGGCGGCCAGTCCGTCGCGCAGCGCGCCGAGTTCGTCGTTCACGTGGATGCGCAGCGCCTGGAAGGTCCGCCGCGCCGGGTGGATGCCCTTCGAGAAGCCGGGGTACGCCCGCTTGACGATGTCGGCCAGTTGCACGGTCGTCTCGATGGGCGCCTGCTCACGCGCGGCGAGGATGGCCCGCGCGATGCGGCGCGACAGGCGGTCCTCGCCGTACTCGTAGATGATCGACGCCAGTTCCTCGGCGTCGTACTCGTTGACCACGTCGGCGGCGCTCTCGCCCGACTGGCTCATGCGCATGTCCAGCGGCGCCTCGGTGTGGTACGAGAACCCGCGCGCGGTGTCGTCCAGCTGGAAGGAACTCACGCCGATGTCGAGCAGGATGCCGTCCACCTGCGTCACGCCCACCCCGGAGAGCAGCGAGACCATATCGCGGTAGTTGCCTTCCAGCACCGTCAGACCGTGCGGATTCGCGGTGCGGGCGCGGTTCAGGGCGTAGGGGTCCTGATCGATGCCGTACACGCGGGCACCCGCCGCGAGCAGCAGACCCGTGTGCCCGGCGCCGCCCAGCGTGCCGTCCACGAACACCTTGCCGGGCGCGGGCTGGAGCATCTCCAGCACCTCGGCCGCCAGGACGGGTACGTGCGAGAGGGTGTCCCCGTCAGGGTCGGGGGTGAGGTCGGATTGAAGCGCTTCCCCGGTCGGGGTCGCGTGGGAGTCAGTGGGAAAGTCAGGGTCAGTCATTGGGATCACGCCACGAAGTTCGTGAGAAGGTCAGGTTTGGGGGGGTTGTCCTGCACGGCCGTGATGGCCGCTTCCCAGCGCGCCGGATTCCACAGTTCAAGGCGACCGGGCGCGCCGGCCACGATCACCTCGCTGTCCAGCCCCGCGAAGGCCCGCAGCGTCTGCGGGACCGACACGCGGCTCTGGTTGTCCAGTCGCGCCTTGTTCGCGCCAGAGTAGAAGAACCGCACGAACGCGCGAGACTCGGCGTCCGTGAGCGGCAGGCCCTCGAGCTGGTCCTCCACGCGTTTCCAGCTGGACAGCGGAAACACGTACAGGCAGCCCTCCATGCCGCGCGTCAGGATCATGCCGTCCTCCACGAAGTCACGGAACGCGGGTGGCATGACCACGCGGCCCTTGTCGTCGATGGTGTACGGGTACTCTCCAAACGGCAAACGACTCTCCTCTTCCCCACCCGGTCCCACCACCACAGGCGGCCGGACGGGCGGTCACGGTCAACCGTGAACACGAGCTGAACGCATTTCGGTTGATGCGGCGAGTGTAACAGCCACCACCACGATTTACCACCGATTCCCACCGTCTCCCCCACTTCCCCCCACAAGTGGCCCCGGATTCCCACCGGACCTCCCCGGGCGGGGTAGGACACCCACCCCGCCCCCCACCCGCTACCCTGCCCGCATGACCCCCTCCCGCACCCTGAGAAGCGGCGCGATCCTGGCCGCGCTGGCCGTCGCGCTGGGCGCCTTCGCCGCGCACGGCCTGAAACCCCGCCTGGACGCCGCGATGCTCGCCAACTTCGAGACCGGCGCCCGCTACCAGATGTACGCCGCGCTGGCGTTGCTCGCGCTGGGCACCCAGCCGGGCCAGCGCCGCGCGCCCGGCTTCCTGCTCGCCGGGGCCGTGATCTTCAGCGGCAGCCTGTACGTGCTGGCCCTGACCGGCGTGAAGGTGCTCGGCGCGGTCACGCCCATCGGCGGCGCGCTCATGATCGCCGGGTTCGTACTGGCCGCGCTGGACGTGAAGAAGGGGGTGTAGGTTGTCGGTTGTGGGCTGTAGGAAAAGCTGTTCCCACGACCGACAACCCACAGCCCGAAACAGGCCGCCTCCGAGGAATCGGGGCGGCCTGTTTCGCGTGGTGCGGGGGAACTGTAAGCCGGGTTCTGTCCGCCACTTGCGTGACTGTTCGGCCATCTCTCTGGGACGCGTGTCGCCACGCGCCTCAAGCGACCATCCTGGCGGTCATCGGGCGGGCCGCCCTCGCGCACTGTCGGGTCTTGCACCGGATGGGGTTTACCAGCGCTCCCGGTCTCCCGGGGGCCTGGTGCGCTCTTACCGCACCGTTTCACCCTGACCACCTGCCCGCCCGCGCCGGGGCTCCGCGTACTGAAACGTCAGCAGGTGGCGGTCTGGTTTCTGTGGCACTGTCCTTCGGCTTCGCCGCCACCCACGCGCAGGCGCGCGCGGTGGGCGCTTGACTCGCCGACCAGCCGTTAGCTGGCATCCTGCCCTGCGGTGCCCGGACTTTCCTCACCTGAACTCACGCCCAGGCGCGGCCGAACATTCCCCCGCAAGGACAGAGCATAGCAGGCCGGGTTATGGGCTGTGGGCTGTGGGTTGTGGTAAAGGCCCTTCCGACAACCCACAGCCCACAACCCCCTTATCCCCAGCGTTTCTGGATGCGTTCCCACTGGCGGTCCCAGATGGCCGCCGGGACCTTCTCCGGGTGCAGGAGGTCCTGCAGGTCCCGCTCGTCGAGCTGCTGGTACTCGCCGACCTCCATGTTGCCCAGCCACAGGCCACCCACGCGGTAGCGCAGCAGGCGCGTCACCGGGTGGCCGATGTCTTCGAGCATGCGGCGCACCTGCCGGTTGCGGCCCTCGCCGAGCGTCACGAACGCCCCGCCGCGCGCCGGTGTCGCCTGCAGCGCCCGCGCCGGGCCGTCCTCCAGCTTCAGGCTGCCGTCGGTCAGGGCGTCCAGGTCCGCCTGGGTGGGTTCCGCCGGGCCGTCCGTCCAGGCGCGGTAGGCCTTCTCGTGCCCGAAGCGGGGGTGGGTCATGGTCAGCGTCAGGTCACCGTCGGTCGTCAGGAGCAGCAGCCCTTCCGAGTCGCGGTCCAGGCGGCCCACCGGGTGCAGGCCCGGGATGCGCGGCATGGCGTCGAGGACGTTGCGGCGGCCGTACTCGTCGCGGGCGGTCGTGACGTACCCGCGCGGTTTGTACAGCATGTACGTGACCTTCGGGACGCTCTCGGTCTCGATGAGCTGCCCGTCCAGACGGATGTCGTCCGCGTCGGTGACGGAGCGGCCCAGCACGGCGACCTCGCCGTTCACGGTGATCCGCCCGGCCGCGATCATCTCCTCGGCGGCGCGGCGCGACGCGACCCCCGCGCGGGCGAGGCGTTTCTGGAGGCGTTCAGGGCTCATATGGACTCCGATGGAATGGTGTGCGCACACCATTCCGTCCGAGCGGACGCGAGTGGGAGCCGCACGGATTCCGGGCGTGGAGTTGGCAACCCGGTGAAATTCCGGGTTGTGAACGGAACAGACGGAATCCGTGTCACAAGCGCCCCCGGCGGGACGGAGTGCCCAGGATGCCCAGGACGGCCAGCACGGCCAGCACGCCCGACACGACCAGCATGGACGTCCGGACGGGCGCGGCCAGAGCGTCCCCGCCGCGCAGCGCCGCCGGAACGAGCGCCGCGACCAGCAGCAGGTGCCCGCCGACGAGTCCGCCGATCTTCACGCGGTCCGGCGCGAATCCCGCCGCGACCTGGAACGCGCCCCACGCGAGCACCAGTGCGCCCGCTCCGCGCGCCAGCCACAGGGGGGACACCCCGATCAGGGACGCGACGTCCGGCGGCAGGAAGTAGAGGTACAGGCCCAGCGGGATGAACAGCAGGGCGGTCAGCCAGAACGCGACACGCAACACAGGACCCAGTCTACCCGCCCGGATGAGAGGAAACGTCCCGCGCGGTCCCGGCCGCCGGGGGGCACTGCGGCGGCCCCGCCTCTGCTACCCTCCCCCGTATGCCCGTGATTGCCGTGGACAAGCCGCTGAACCTCACCTCGCACGATGTCGTGAACCGCGCGAGGCGGGCGCGCGGCACGAAACGCGTCGGGCACACCGGCACGCTGGACCCGCTGGCAACCGGGGTGCTGGTGCTATGCGTGGACGACAGCACGAAGGTCGTGCAGTTCATGGAGGCCGACAGCAAGGATTACCTCGCGTGGATCAGCCTCGGGGCCGGTACGCCGACCCTGGACGCCGAGGGGCCCGTGGAGGAGGTCGCAGAGGTACCCACGCTGGACGCCGCGCGCGTGCAGGAGCTCCTGAACACCTTCACCGGTCCGCAGGCGCAGGTGCCGCCGCAGTACAGTGCCATTCAGGTGGGTGGCCAGCGGGCCTACGCGGTCGCCCGCGCCGGGGGCACGCTGGACCTGCCCGCGCGGAACGTGGTGATCCACTCGCTGAACCTGCTGGGCGTGTACCCCAGCGTGGACGCCGCGCCGCGCACTTTCGACCCGCAGCACTGGACCCCGGTGGACGCCAGCACAACTGGAAACGGGCACACCTTCACGCTGCCGCCCGCGCTGGGCGAGTACCCCACCCTGCTCGTCCGCGCCAGCGTGGGCAGCGGCACGTACCTGCGCTCCCTCGCCCGCGACGTGGGCGCCGCTCTGGGCGTGCCCGCGCACCTGGGCGGCCTGGTCCGCACCCGCGTGGGCCGCTACGACCTGCGGGGCGCCGTGACCGTGAACGACCTGCCCGGCGCGACCGGCATTCCCGACCTCGCCGCGCTGGACTTCCCCGTCATCGAGGCCGACGACCGCCTCGCCCGCGAACTGCGCCAGGGCAAACGCCCGGCCCACACCGCACAGGGCCGCCACGTCATCACCCTGGGCGGCGACCTCGTGGCCGTCGTGGACGGCAACGGCGAACAGCTGAAAGTCGTGCGCGCCTGGGCGTAAAGGGGTGAGTAGGGAGTGGGGAGTGGAACGAGCTGAACCCACTCACCACTTCCCACTCACGAGATCAGTACCCCGGGGCCACCTGCGGTTGCGCGATGCCGATGCCTTCCAGGCCGCCCGCAATCCGGACGAGGCGTTCGTCCTGGAGGGGCGGCGCGATGAACTGGATGCCGACCGGGAGGCGCACGCCCTCCGCCGTGTCGAATCCGGCGGGGACGCTCAGGGCGGGCAGGCCCGCGAGGTTGATGGCGACGGTGTCCACGTCGGCGGCGTACATGGCCAGGGGATCGCTGGTCTTCTCGCCGCGCCGGAAGGCGGGGAACGGACTGGTGGGCGTGACGAGCACGTCGAACTGCCCGAAGGCCTGGGTGAAGCGGTCGGCGATCAGGCGGCGGACCTTCATGGCCTTGCTGTAGTACGCGTCGTAGTACCCGCTACTCAGGGCGTAGGTGCCGATCAGGATGCGGCGCTGCACCTCGGGCCCGAAGCCCTGCTCGCGGGTGAGGGTCATCGCCTCGGTCAGGTCGCTGCCCTGGGCGCGCTGGCCGTACACCATGCCGTCGAAGCGGGCGAGGTTGCTGCTCGCCTCGGGCATCGCGATCAGGTAGTACGCGGCGATGGCGTACCGCAGTTCGGGCAGGCTGACCTCGCTGACGGTCGCGCCCGCGCCGCGCAGGGCGTCCAGCGTGGCGTTCAGGGTGGCGTCCACGCCCGCCGTGTTCCCCGCGAGGCTCTCGGTGATCACGCCCACGCGCAGGCCGCGCAGGTCGTCCGGGGTGCCCGCCGCGAAGGTGGGGGGCGCGTCCAGGCTGGTGGCGTCGTGCGGGTCGTGCCCGGCGATGACGTTCATGATCAGCGCCAGGTCCTCCGCGGTGCGGGCGAACGGCCCGATCTGGTCGAGGCTGCTGGCGTACGCGACCAGCCCCGAGCGGCTCACGCGGCCGTAGGTGGGTTTCAGGCCGTACACGCCGGTGAACGCGGCGGGCTGCCGGACGCTGCCGCCCGTGTCGCTGCCCAGGCTGACGTCCACGAGGTTCGCCGCGACCGCCACGGCGCTCCCGCCGCTGCTGCCGCCCGGCACGCGCCCGGTATCCCAGGGGTTCAGGGTGGGGCCGTGCGCGCTGCTCTCGGTGGAGCTGCCCATCGCGAACTCGTCCATGTTCGCCTTCGCGACGATCACGGCGCCCGCGCGGGTCAGGCGCGCGGAGGCCGTCGCGTCGTAGGGACTGACGTACCCGCGCAGGATGCGGCTCCCGCAGGTCGTCTCGGTGCCCGTCACGTTGATGTTGTCCTTCACGATGACCGGCACGCCCGCCAGCGGCAGGGTCTCCCCGGCGTCCAGACGTGTCTGCACGGCCTGTGCCTGAGCCTGCGCGTTCGGATTCACGCTGACGACGGCATTCAGGTCGCGGGCCGCCTCGATGCGGTTCAGGGCCTGATCGGTCAGGTCCTGCGGGGAGAGGTCACGCGCCTGAACGCGGCGCGCCTGAGTTGCGGCGGAGGTGAAGGCCATACCGCGCCAGTGTACCGGGCGTCTCCCCCACCGCCGCGAAGGAGGATCAGACGGGCTGGCCTGTCGGGCCGGTCAGACAGGTTTGACGAGGACGCTCTCCCCGGCGCGCAGCGTGGTGCGCATCAGCAGTTCCGGCGGGATCATCAGTTGCGTCGTGAGGTTCGATCCCACCCGCACCGGCAGGGAGAACACCTGCCCGGTGTCGCTGCGGACCGCCACGAACTGCGGGTGGCGCACGATGTCCTCCTTCCAGCGGCGGAAGATGACCTCGTCGACCAGCACCACGTCGCGCACCTGCCGCGTGATCGTCACGACCAGCCGCGCCGTGCGCGACCGCCGAGGCACCAGCAGTCCGATCCGGAACAGTTTCAGCAGCATCCGCTTCACGTCCGGGTCATCCACGAGGTCCTTCACGGGTTTCTGCGCGTCGATCATCTTCAGGACGTCCAGTTCCTTCAGACTCCAGCGCATCCGCCGCACCCGCTCCGGGGACGTGATCCGCGCCGGACCCTCGAACGGCAGGTCCTGCACGGGCAGCGCCTCCAGCGCCTCCAGCGTCACCTCATCCAGCGAGGCGTCCAGTCGCGGATTCGGGTGCGTGACCCCCTCGTCGAAATGAAAACGTCCGATCGGGTCACGCATCAGCCGCACCAGGGCCGGCACGCCCTGATCCTGCCCGAGTTGCAGGTGACGCACCCGGCCGCCCTCCAGCCACGCCTGGAACTGCCCGTCAGGACGGAACACGTACAGCACGCCGCTGCGGCCCTGCTCGGCGAGCAGGTACAGCAGTTCCAGGAAGTCGAAGGTTTCGAGGCTCGCGGTGGACTTGGTCATGAAGAGGGCGTTGTTCCGAGGACCGACCTGCTTCAGCTCCGGCACAACCCTCTGGACCTCATGTTCGCTCATCCGGGCCGGGGGGGCAAGGGCAACCACCCCGGCGGACGCCCCCGGCGCGCCGTCAGCCGCGCAGCAGATGCGCGAAATTCCCCGATTCCAGCGGCGGCAGGTCCCCCAGGGACGTCAGGCCGAATTCCAGCAGGAAGCGCTCGGTCGTGCCGTACAGCAGCGGCTGCCCCACCGCGTCCGAACGGCCCACGACCTTCACGAGTTCCCGTTCCTGCAGGGTCACGACCGTACTGGCGCTCCCGCCGCGCATCGCCTCGATCTCCGCGCGGGTCACCGGCTGCCGGTACGCGATCACGGCCAGGACCTCCAGCGCCGCGCTGCTCAGCGCCGGGAGCGGCGGCGGGGACAGCAGCGGCGCGAGGTGCGGGGCCGTCACCGGCGGCACCACCAGCCGGTACCCGCCGGCCACCGCCTCGACCACGAACCCCAGGTCCGCCCCCTGCACCCGCGCGGCAAACGCGTCGGTCGCCCGCTGCGCGGCATCCTCCGGCACGCCCAGTACCCCAGCCAGTTCCCGCACCGTCACCGGACGACCCGCCGCGAGCAGTGCCGCCCCGATCAGCGCCTGCAGGCTGGGCGCGCTCACCGCACACCAGCCAGCGCCGCCAGCAACGTCCGTGCCGGAATGGCCCCCTCACGCAGCACCCGCCGCGACGGCACGTCCAGCACGGTGCTCGGCACGCCCAGCGCGGGCACCCCCGCGTCCGGCAGGACCAGTTCCGCCAGCCCCATGGCCCGCGCCTGCGCCTCGGTCAGCGCGGCCGCCTGCCCGCTCGGGTTGCAGCTGGTCGTCGCCAGCACCCCACCCACCCGCTCCAGCAGGGCCAGCGCCACCGGATGATCCGGCACCCGCACGCCCACCTGCCCCCCCGGCGCGAGCGACGCCGGGCAGGCAGGCGACGCGCCCGTGACCAGCGTCAGCGGCCCCGGCAGGAACGGCACCAGCGCATCGAAAGCCGCGTCCGGCCGCACAAACGACCGCGCGAAGGCCAGGCTCATGAACGACCCCTGCACCGGCTTCCCACCGTCCCGCCCCTTGGCGACGAAGAGTCCCTCTGCGGCGTCCGGCAGGGCCGCCAGACCCCATACCGTCTCGCTGGGGTACGCGACCACCCCACCCCGCTTCAGGACAGCCGCCGCGTCATCCAGCAGCGCCGCCCACGGCACGCCCGCCTCCAGTTCATTCAATCTGTCCAAGCTGTTCATCATGCCCCTGCGCGGCCAGCGGGGTCCAGCCTGCACCCCCGAACCTGTAAGGTCACCGCAAGGCCCGCAGTCTATACTGAGCGGTATGCCCGTCTTCGAATACCGCGTGCGTGACCGCTCCGGCAAGGTGCTGAAGTCCTCGATGGAAGCCGAGACGGCCAACCAGGTCCGGGACGCCCTGCGCTCCAAGGGCCTGATGATCGTCGAGATCAAACCCCCCAAGACCGGCCTGAGCGCCGACGTCAAGATCCCGTTCCTCGACAACCGCCCGCCCAGCCTGAAACAGGTGGCGATCTTCAGTAAGCAGCTCGCCACGCTGATCAACGCCGGGGTGCCGCTCGTGCAGTCCCTGGCGATCCTGCAGAAGCAGATCGAGCACAAGGGCTTCCAGGGCGTCGTGAAGGAGATGCGAACCGAGATCGAGGCCGGGACGCCACTGAGCGACGCGATCGCCAAGCACCCCAAGGTCTTCAATCGCCTGTACCTGAACCTCGTTCGTGCCGGCGAGACCAGCGGCACCCTGGACTCGGTCCTGGAACGCATCGCGGACTTCCAGGAAAAGGAACTCGCGCTGCGAGGCAAGATCAAGAGCGCCCTGACCTACCCGGTCGTCGTACTGGTCTTCGCGATCCTCATCACGTACTTCCTGCTGACGACCATCGTCCCGCAGTTCGCCAGCATCCTGTCCCAGCTGAACGCCCCACTGCCCTTCATCACGAAGATGCTCATGGCTGTCTCCAGCTTCCTCCAGAATCAGATCCTCATTCTGGTCGCCATCATCGCAGGCTTCACGTTCCTGTACCGCTGGTACTACGCCACGCCCAAGGGACGCGTCGTCATCGACGAGATCAAGCTCAAGGTACCCATCCTGGGCAACCTGATTCAGAAGAGTGCCATCGCCTCATTCGCCCGCACTTTCGGTCTGCTGATCAGCAGCGGCGTGAACATCATCGAGAGCCTGGAGATCACCAAAGGCACCGCGAACAACGCCATCGTCGAGGAGAGCATCGAGAACGCCAAGAACGTCGTCATGGTCGGCGAGCAGATGAGCAGCAGCCTCGCGACCAGCAAGGTCTTCCCCCCCATGGTCGTCAGCATGATCAACATCGGCGAAGAGACCGGGTCGCTGGACGACATGCTCATCAAGGTCGGGGACTTCTACGACCGCGAAGTGGACGAGGCCGTGGACGGCATGACCGCCGCCATCGAACCATTGATGATCGTGTTCCTCGGCGGGATCGTCGGGACGATCGTCGCTGGGATGTTCCTCCCGATGTTCGCCATCATCGGCCAGCTCAGCCAATAACGCCGATGCCAGAGGAGACCCCCGCACGGTCGCGGGGGTTTTTTTGTCGTTCAGCGGGTCGCAGCCCGCACGGCGGCGTTCACGTCGAGAAAACGCAGACCGTCCCCGGTGACGCGGGCACTGGAGAGCAGCAGCGCTTTCGCCTGCGGGGCGCTCAGGGCGGGGTTCGCGGCGCGCATCAGGGCGGCAGCTCCGGACACCAGTGGCGCGGCGAAACTGGTGCCCGCCTGCAGGGTGTACCCGCCCGTCTGGTTCAGCACCAGCATCTGCGAGGCGTTCGTCGCGCCGGGGCAGTTCCCGCTGCCGCCCGGCGCGAGCATGAAGTGCGCTGCCGCGGCCGTCTGACCGGCCAGTGGGCGGGCACTGTAGCAGGCCAGCGCATCCGTACTGCCCGCCGCGCCGACCGCGATGACGTCCGGGTGACTGGCCGGGTAGTACAGCCCGTCCCCAGGCGTGTTTCCGGCAGACGCGACGAGAACGGCGCTGCCCGCCGCGCTCGTCAGGGCCGCCGACAGTGCAGGGTCAGGGTCGGCGGTGCCGGTCACGGCGATCCCCAGGCTCATGTTGATGACCTTCGCGCCGCTGCTCACGGCGTCCCGGACGGCCTGCGCGACCGTGCTGGTGCTCGCGCCCGCCGCGCCGATCACCTCCATGGGCGTCACGACGCCACTCCAGGTGAGCCCCGCCAGTCCCTGCCCATTGTTGGTCGTGGCGGCGATCACGCCCGTGGTGGCCGTGCCGTGCCCCCCGTCGTCCGACGATCCCCCACCCAGGTATGACCGGCCCGCTGCCAGCCGACCCTGCAGGTCCGGATGGGTGGTCGCCACCAGGGAATCGAGCACCGCCGTCCGCGCCGCGACCGGCGTCTTACCGCATCCCTGCAGGAACGTCCAGGCCTGCGGGGCGTTCACGCGCGTCAGGTACGACTGAACGAACCGCGCCCCGCCGACCGCCACGCCGGCGTTCCCCGGCACGCCGGGATCATTCGGGGTCACCAGCGGCAGGTACAGGTAATCCGGCTGGGTGACGACGCCCTGAGTCCGCAGGCGACCCGCGACGGCCACCTCCTCGCCGGGAGCGGTGCGGATCACGGTGACGCCCGGCACGACCTCCTCACCTGTCATCCCCAGCGTGGACAACCGAGGTCCGCCGGGCACGCTGCTGACCAGCACCCGCCCAGGCACGTGAGGCCTCGACCAGTCAGCCGCCCCCACCGTCCAGCCCGGAGCGGCATTCCCCTGCGCCGCCACTGGCAGGGCGCCAGCCACCGCCTGCGTGCAGATCGGCTTCGGCGTGGGCGTCGGAGTAGGGGTCGGCGTGACCGACCCACCGCCTCCACACGCGGACAGCAGGGTCGTCAGCAGCAGACCGGGCAACCAGGGGCGCATACGCCAGCGTACTCACCCGGCCTGACCCGCACCTGAGCCGCCACTCCATGTCACCTCAATGAACGCGCACACCCCGCGACAGCGGCTGCTTCTGCACCCACTTCACGAACTTCTGCACCTCCTCCCGCTCCCGGATGGCCTCGACGGTATTCAGTTCATTGGCCAGCTGCGCGTTACTGAACGTCTTCACCAGGAAGCCCTGGCACGCCGCGCACATCTTCACGGTGGGAATCTCGCCCAGTTTCACGCCCTGCCGCCGCCCCTGTGACTTCGGCACGAGGTGGTGATCCGTCATGTCCCCCTCACGCCCGCACAGCACGCACGTGTCCAGCGGCTCCGTGCGCGTGTCCTCGATCCAGCTGGCCTGCTCGCGTTCCTTACGACCCATGACGGCACCATAGCGCGCGGGCAGCACACCGACCGGGTCGGCGCACCTGCACACCCCGGACCCGCGGAATCTGGAATAGTGCGCTCATGCTGTGGCTGGGGGAACGACGCGGGTATCTCAGTGACTGGATCACCCAACAATGGGTCAGGGCAACCGGGCGTTCCCTGGACGACCACCCCCACCTGCTCGGCCCGGTCGGCACCCGGCGCCGCATCGGCTTCGATCAGCCCGAGCAGCTGGCCGACGCGCTGAACCTGACGCTGGACACGTCCCCCTCGGGCGGGCTGCTGCAGGACAGCGCCGCGCTGTTCCCCGGCATTCACCCCCGCGTGGCGGAATTCTACGACGAGACGTCCCGCTACGAACTGCAGGTCTGGAGCAGCTGGCGCGGCCCGTTCCGCACCTTCGGCCAGCTGCTCGGCGCGCTGTTCAGCCGCCGCCTGGAGCAGATGAACGTCCCGCTGGACGGCCTGGACACCGCCTGGGGCCTCCACGGCGAGGTCACCCACCTACGCGACCCCTCCGGACAGGTGCAGTACACCGTGTGGCGACGCCGGTTACGCCGCACCGGCCGCGTGCTCTTCGTGGGGTACTACAGCGAAGTGACCCTCCCGGACGGTCCCGGCGTCCGCATCGTCTTCCCCCTCCCCGGCGGCAACCTGACCGTGCTGATGGCCGCCACCGTCGGCCCCGCCGGGGAACTGCAGCTCTCCTCGCATGGACGCACCTTCGGGGGCGCCGGAGGGTACTTCACGCTGGCCGGTCCCCCTCACCGCCGGGCCGTGGGTCGCATGATTCCGCTGCACGAGGACATCGTCGTCTGGGTGGACGAACGATCAGAGCTGCGCGCCCGGCACACGCTCCGACTGTGGCACCTCCACTTCCTGGAACTGCAGTACCTGATGCGCCGCACCGATTGAAGAAACTCAGCGGGGCCGAATACTTGAGCAGCGATCCACTCAGCCCCCACCGCCGGGAGTACGTGGATGGCTTCGTGTACACCCTGCCCGCCGGCATGGCACGCACCGTCTGGATCCTTCAATCCTTAATTATAAGACTTTCGCGATTATCCAAATCGCTTCCACTGAATTCGTAAATCTCGTTCGCATTCTCCGATATAAATCCATATGTACGCCTCCCATCATCGGAATCGATCTGCCAATACACAGCCAGCTTATGCAGATATATAGATTTTACGCCAATCTTAAAAACTTCAAGGGCAGTACGAGGTAATATAATCTCAGACGATCCAGAATTTAATCTTGAAATATCAAAAACATAACACTCTCGGCCCTCAATTTTAATAATATCATTGGATTTTATCTCTCCAAAATCGCCATGGCCTACGGCCCTAATCATCTTAACGTCATTTTTTAGCATAAAATTGCTATCCGTATCTATAGCCTCCCTGCATATAATAATTTCAGCAGTCCAATTTTTAACCGCATTGCCACCCGTATTTGCAATCAGGAAAGAAATCTGTCTGTCTTTATTTACAACAATCCGGAGACTCAGCAAGGAAGATCTCATTCTATTCATGACATCCCTGATCTGGAAATCTTTCATCGGTTGCGTAGAAAAATTTGTGCGATAGTAGTAGATATTATCCGACGCTTGATGACAGGTATCACTTTTGGGGATATCGACAACATAGACCGAATTAGATATTTCCCCATTGACCCGGATAGGATAGATTTTGATGTTTGCAATCCTAGGAGAAATATTTGAATCGATTATTGCCTCCAATCGCTCTTTGCTCCACTCCCGCCCGTTAACACCAGAGAACCCAGTAGCGAAATGCTTTAAATCGCCCTTCCCCTCCTCCACTCCGATAATAAGCACTCCGCCATCAGAATTCGCAAAACCCACAACCTGCTTAGTTAGTGAGTCTTGGCAATCCTTTCTTAAGAACGCCCCGGCTTTGAAATCAAGATGCTGGCTTTCCTCAACAGAATTAAACAATGCCTCAACTCTTTTCTGGTTCCACTCCATACCAAAATTATGTCAGGCACCTGGAAATTCAGGTGCCTGACATGAGCTAAGCTAATCGAATTATCAGGCTTTGACTTCGTTGCTCTTGGCGAGGATGCCGCGGAGCACGGTCTGGAGGATGCCGCCGTTCTTGTAGTAGTCGATTTCGACGGGGGTGTCGATGCGGCACTGGACGGTGATGGTGCGGCTCTGGCCGTCGGCGGTGGTGATCTTGACGGTGACGTCCTGGCGGGGTTTGAGGTCGCCGGGGAGGATCACGTCGAAGGTCTCGTCGCCGTTGATGCCCAGGGATTCGGCGGTTTCGCCGTTCTTGTACTGCAGGGGCAGGACGCCCATGCCGACGAGGTTGCTGCGGTGGATGCGCTCGAAGCTTTCGGCGATGACGGCCTTCACGCCGAGCAGGAAGGTGCCTTTGGCGGCCCAGTCGCGGCTGCTGCCCATGCCGTAGTCCTTGCCCGCGAAGATGACGAGGGGGGTTCCGGCGGCCTTGTAGTTGACGCTGGCGTCGTAGATGCTGCTGACCTGGCCGGTGGTGTAGTCGGTGGTGAAGCCGCCTTCGGTGCCGGGGGCGAGCTGGTTCTTCAGGCGGATGTTGGCGAACGTGCCGCGGGTCATGATGCGGTCGTTGCCGCGGCGGCTGCCGTAGCTGTTGAAGTCCTTCGGAGCAATGCCGCGTTCGGTGAGGAACTTCCCGGCGGGGGTGTCGGCCTTGAAGCTCCCGGCGGGGCTGATGTGGTCGGTGGTGACGCTGTCGCCGACCTTCACCAGGGCGCGGGCGCCTTCGATGGACACGATGTCGCTGGGGCCGCCGGCGAGGTTGTCGAAGAAGGGCGGGTTCTGGATGTAGGTGCTGTCTTCCTTCCAGTCGTACAGCGCGCCCTCGGCAACGGGGATGGCGTTCCAGTCCTGGTTGCTCTTCTCGATGCCGTCGTAGACCTTCTTGAACATCTCGGCATTGATGGCCTGGTCCATGACCTGCTGGATCTCGGCGGTGGTGGGCCACACGTCGCGCAGGTACACGCTCTGACCGTCAGGGCCGGTGCCGATGGGGTCGTTCACGATGTCGTTCACGACGGTGCCGGCCAGGGCGTACGCGACGACCAGGGGCGGGGAGGCGAGGTAGTTCGCCTTGATGTGCGGGTTGACGCGGCCTTCGAAGTTGCGGTTGCCGCTCAGGACGCTGGCGACGACGAGGTCACCTTCGTTGATGGCGTCCACGGTGGGTTCGGGCAGCGGGCCGCTGTTGCCGATGCAGGTCATGCAGCCGTAGCCGACGGTGTTGAAGCCGATCTGGTCGAGGTAGCTCTGGAGCCCGGCGGCTTCGAGGTACTCGGTGACGACGCGGCTGCCGGGGGCGAGGCTGGTCTTGACCCAGGGTTTGCTCTTGAGGCCCAGTTCGACGGCTTTCTTGGCGACCAGACCGGCGGCGATCAGCACGCTGGGGTTGCTGGTGTTCGTGCAGCTGGTGATGCTGGCCAGCGTCACGGCGCCGTGGCCGATCTTGATGTCGGTGCCGGTAATGGTGCCCTGCGCGCCGAGCTTGTCCGCGGGCAGTTCGAAGCCGCGGGCCTTGACGGGCGCGGTGAGGGCCTCGTTGAAGACGGTGTGCATGCCGGTCAGGTCCACGCGGTCCTGGGGGCGTTTGGGGCCCGCGAGGCTGGGGACGATGGTGCCCAGGTCGAGTTCGATGGTGTCGGTGAAGACGGGGTCGACGGTGTCGTCCGTGCGGTACATGCCCTGGGCCTTGTAGTACGCCTCGACCAGTTCAACTTCGGTGTCCAGGCGGCCGGTGCGGCGCAGGTAGCGCAGCGCCTCGTCGTCCACGGGGAAGAAGCCCATGGTCGCGCCGTATTCGGGGGCCATGTTGGCGATGGTGGCACGGTCGGGGAGGGTCATGTTGCTGAGGCCCGCGCCGTAGAACTCGACGAACTTGCCCACCACACCTTTGGCGCGCAGCATCTCGGTGACGCGCAGCGCGAGGTCGGTGGCGGTGGCGCCTTCGGGCATGGCGCCCGTGATCTTGAAGCCGATGACTTCGGGCATCAGCATGTAGATGGGCTGGCCGAGCATGACGGCTTCGGCTTCGATGCCGCCGACGCCCCAGCCGACGATGCCCAGGCCGTTGATCATGGTCGTGTGGCTGTCGGTGCCGACGAGGCTGTCGGGGTACACGACGACGCCGTCATCTTCCGGGCGGCTCTGGACGCCCTTGGCGAGGTACTCCAGGTTGACCTGGTGCACGATGCCCGAGGCGGGGGGCACGACGCCGAAGTTGTCGAAGGCCTGCTGGCCCCAGCGGAGGAACTCGTAGCGTTCGCGGTTGCGTTCGAATTCCAGGGCCATGTTGTTCGCGAGGGCGAAGTCGGTGCCGAACTCGTCGACCTGCACGCTGTGGTCGATGACGAGGTCCACGGGGATCAGCGGGTTGATCTTGCTGGGGTCGCCACCGAGTTTGACCATGGCGGAGCGCATGGCGGCGAGGTCGACGACGGCGGGCACGCCGGTGAAGTCCTGGAGGATCACGCGGGCGGGTTTGAAGGGAATCTCGACTTCGTCGTTGACGGGTTTCCACCCGGCGACGGTGGTGACGTCCTCGCGGCGGACGTCGTAGTCGTTCGCTTCGCGCAGGACGCTCTCGAGCAGCACCTTGATGCTGACCGGGAGGCGGCTGATGTCGTGGCCCTGCTCCTGAAGTTTGTTCAGGTTGTAGTAGTAGAGTTTCTGACCGCTTTGCGTGGTGAGGACGTCGCGCGTCCCGAACAGGTTCATCGCCATGATTGGTTTCCTCCTTGCCCCCGACGGGGCGGTTCTTCCATCATAAATGTTTCGTGTGTGGGCGGGCGTTACCCGTGCAGGCACGAACGCCCGCCAGCGTCACCCCGCCGGGGACAACGCGTGCCGGTCGGGGTCGCCTCCCCCGGACACCGGGGCCGCCGCTCGCGCATACTTCAGGGCGTGACCGCTTCCCTCGCCCCCCACGAGTCCGCCCGCCTCTCCGCGCTGGAACAGACCGTCCGCGACGGCCTGCGCGACTTCCGCCGCACCGGACAGGCCCTCAGCGAGATCCGCGACAACGGGTTCTACCGCGCCTATTACGAGTCCTTCGAGGCGTACCTGCAGGACCGCTGGGGCTTCACCGCCCCGCAGGCCGGACGCCTGATCGACGCGTCCGACGTGGCGAAGGTCCTCGATCCGCTGGGCATCCAGCCGAAGAACGAGGCACAGGCCCGCTCGTACCGCGCCGCCGCGAAAGTCATCGAAGAACTCGAGCCCGAACAGCAGCGCGTCATCGCCCGCCTCGTGGAGGCCGCCGCGCCCGACACCCAGCCTGAAATGGACGGCGAGGAGGACGTGCCGTGGGACGTGCCCGCCGCCGAGGTCCGCATCATGGCCAGCGTCGTGAAGAAGCTGCAGCCCGACGCGCTCGTCCACCACCCGGACAGCGGCGACGAGGTCGCCTTCGACACCCTGACGAACCCCGAACGCTTCGAGGTCATCCGCACCCACGTCGACCAGAAGACCCAGGCGTACCGCGAGAAACAGGAAGCGAAGGCGAACGCCCCGCAGGCCGAGAAGATCAACTGGGCCGACTGGGTGCTGAACACCGCCGCGCAGAACCTGAGCCACGGGCAGCGGCTGGAGATCACCGTGGAACCCGACGGCAGCGGCGCCGCCCGCGCCGTCGCCCGCATCGTGGACGGGGGCACCGGCGAAGTCCTCTCGGCCGGGGCCGGGGCCGTCACCCTGAAGAAGGCCGTGCTGAACCTCGCCGCCGAACTGAAATAAGGCCGTCTCCGGTTGAAGGGGGTGCACAACCCGTTCAACCCGAGCGGATGCGACTCGCAGAGCTGCGCAGCAGAGGAGGCGAAAAACGGGCTCCGGGCGTCCAGCCTGGGCCGCCGCTTCTGGCCCGCAGGGGATTTGGTTCATGATGGCCCGCAGAGTGCGGCAGGCGGAGTACGCTCGGGGGATGACGTCCACTCCTCACGCCGTGTCCAGGTTGGCGGTGCCCCGCGAGGGCATCGTGGCGGTCCCCTGCTATCAGGCGCGGGCGTTCAATGGCCGGACGGCGCTGCTGGCCCCGATGGGCACGCGGGTCCCGTTCGATTTCGCCTCCCTGACCGAGCGGGATTTCGCCCTGCTGACGGGCGAGCGGGGCGAGGCGTGGACGGTGCAGGCGTTGATCGCCGTGGACGTGGACTGGCTCGTCGGGGTGATGCAGGAGGCCGACCGGCGGGACCGGACGCTGGGCGTCGAGATCGCGGACGTGTGGTACTACGTCTCGCCGGTCCACCTGGAACCCACGGTCGTGGATGGGCGGTACGTGGTCGTGGGCCTGTACCGCTAGGGTCGCCCCGTATGCTGCTCGCATGACCTCCACGCTGCTCACGGACCGGCCCGGTTTCACGCCCATGATCGCGCGACTGGTGGGGATGATGACCTATACGCGCGAGACGACGCTGGAGGCCGTGCAGGGCTGGACAGTCGAGGAACTGGACCTGATTCCGGATGGGCACGCGAACAGCGCCGGGATGCTGCTGGCGCACATGGCGGCGGTGGAGCGCATCTACCAGCTGATCAGCGACGGGCACCCCGACCCGGATTCCGCACTGGAGGCGCACTACTTGCCGGGCCTGAATCTCGGGGAGCAGGGCCGCGCGGAGCTCCGGGGACGGCCCCTGCGGCACTACCTGGAGGAACTGGCCCGCGTGCGCGCCGGGACGCTGGAGTTGCTGGGGTCACGGGATGACGCGTGGCTGGACGAACCCCTTCCCTTCTGGGGGAGCACGGGCAACCGGCACTTCATGTGGTTCCACGTGTTCGAGGACGAGATCAACCACCGGGGGCAGCTGCGGCTGCTGCGGCGGCACCAGCCGGGCCTGCAGGGACTGGGCCTGACGGGCGCGTGGCTGGAACCACTCGCGGACGGGCGGGGCGTGCGCTGCCGCACGGTATTCGAGGGGAGCCCGGCCGCTCAGGCGGGATTGAAGACCGGGGATGAGATCGTCGCCATCGACGGGGTGGACGTGCAGGGCACGTACTTCCACGAGTTGCGGCTGGGGGCCGCGCCGGGCGTGAGCAGTACGTTCACGGTCCGGCGCGGTGACGGCACGCAGGACGTGACCGTGACGCGGGTGGCGCGGCCCGGCTGAGCGGCGGGGGGCACCACTGCCTAGCGCAGCAGGTCGAGGAGTTCGCCGACGGTGTGGTGCGCTTCGAGGGGGTGGCGCAGGGGGGTGCTGGGCTGGAGGTGGTAGGTGTTGCGGCGGCCCTGGCGTTCGCGGGTCAGCACGCCGGCGTCTTCGAGGTCGCGGACGATGCGTTGTACGGCGCGTTCGGTGATGCCGACGCGCAGGGCGACTTCGCGGAGGGTGTCGCCGGGGTGCTGCTGGAGGCACAGCAGGACGTGGGTGTGGTTGGTGAGGAAGGTCCACGGGGCGGGCGTGGTCATGGGTGGCTTGACCTTAGCACACGAAATACGACATACTTTTCGCGTATTAGATTTCGCTCTTTGGAGGAGTCATGACCCGAGCCACCCTGGACACCACCGCCACCACGCCCCTCACCGCCGCCCCCCTCACCACTGTCGCCGTTGCCCACGGGGACGGCATCGGCCCGGAAATCATGGATGCCACCCTGCGGATCCTGGCCGCCGCCGGGGCACGCCTCCAGCCCGTCCCGATCCGCATCGGCGAGGCCGTGTACCGCGAGGGTCACACCAGCGGCTTCACGCCCGACACCTGGGACACCCTGCGCGCGGCGGGCGTGCTGCTCAAGGCCCCCATCACCACCCCGCAGGGCGGCGGGTACAAGAGCCTGAACGTCACGCTGCGCAAGACGCTGGGCCTGTACGCGAACGTCCGCCCGTGCCGCGCCTACGCGCCGTTCGTGCCCAGCCACCACGCGGGCACGGACGTGGTGATCATCCGCGAGAACGAGGAGGACCTGTACGCGGGCATCGAGCACCGCCAGACGCGTGAGGTCGTGCAGTGCCTGAAGCTCGTCACGCGGGACGGCTGCGAGCGGATCGTGCGCTACGCCTTCGAGTACGCCCGCGCGCACGGGCGGCGCCGGGTGACGGCGCTGAGCAAGGACAACATCATGAAGCTCACGGACGGCCTGTTCCATCAGGTGTTCCGCGAGATCGGCGCCGAGTACCCGGACCTCGAGCAGGAGCACCAGATCATCGACATCGGCACGGCGCGGCTGGCGACCCGCCCCGAACGGTACGACGTTGTGGTGACCCTGAACCTGTACGGGGACATCATCAGTGACGTGGCGGCCGAGGTGACGGGTTCGGTGGGGCTGGCGGGCAGCGCGAACATCGGCCCGAGCTTCGCGCTGTTCGAGGCGATTCACGGCAGCGCGCCGGACATCGCCGGGCAGAACGTCGCCAACCCCGGCGGGCTGCTGCAGGCGGCGGTCATGATGCTGGGGCACCTGGGGCAGCACGACGTGGCAGTGCGGGTGCAGAACGCGTGGCTGCGCGCCCTGGAGGACGGCGTGCATACCGCCGACATCGCGGGGGAACACACCCGCGAGCGGGTCGGGACGCGCGAGTTCGCGGACGCCGTGATCGCCCGGCTGGGGCAGGAGCCGCAGGTGCTGCCCGCCGCGCGCCGGGGGCCGGGGCAGCTGCCCGCGCCCGCGCCGCAGCCGGATCGCCGGGACGTGGTGAAGGCCCTGGTGGGCACGGACGTGTTCTTCGAGTGGGCCGAGGCGGACCGTGACCCGTCGGTGCTGGCCGCGCGGCTGGAGGCGCTGGTGACCGGGCGGTTGCGGCTGAACATGATCACGAACCGGGGCGTGAAGGTCTGGCCGGGCGGGCAGCCGGAGACGTTCCGCGCGGATCACTGGCGCTGCCGCTTCCTGGCGGACGGCGACGGGCCGGTGCGGCACGCGGACGTGGTGGCGCTGCTGACGGGTCTGCTGGGCAGCGGGCTGGATTTCATCAAGACCGAGCACCTGTACACCTTCGACGGCGTGCCGGGCTACTCGATGGGGCAGGGGCAGTAGCCGTTAGCCGTGCCGTGAGGGCCGCCTTCTTCCCGCGTGGGAGGGGGCGGTTTTCTTCTGTCGGGCGGCTGGGATTGCCGAGCATTCCGGTGGGTGTTCTGCGTTGAGTTCGGGGGGCGGGGGGAGTAGAATCCTCTTATTGAGAATCCTTCCTATTAAGGAGGATCGTCCCTCTCCCCCACCCCGGAGGCTCCCCGTGACCACCCAGACCCTCACCTCCCCGAGCGCCCGGCCCGAGGCGCGCTTCACGATGTCCCCCGAGCTGCGCCGCGCCGTCACCCTGACCGCCCTGACCCTGGCGGGCCTCCTCCTGGGCCTGACCGGGCAGTACCTCCTGCACCTCCCGGCCCTGCAGTGGGCGGGGTACGTCACGGCGTTCCTGGCGGGCGGCATTCCCGCCGGGCGCGAGGCGCTGCACTCGCTGTTCGTGGAACGCAAACTGGACGTGGACCTGCTGATGGTCCTCGCGGCCCTGGGCGCGGCGAGCATCGGGCAGGCGGCGGACGGCGCGATCCTCCTCTTTCTGTTCAGCCTGAGCAACACCCTGCAGGACTGGGCGATGGGCCGCACGTCCAGCGCCATCCAGGCCCTGATGAACCTGAACCCGGAGGGCGCGACCGTCCGCCGGGACGGCGTGGAGAAATGGTGCGAGCTGGGCGAGATCCGCATCGGGGACCTGCTCGTCGTGCGGCCCGGCGAGCGGGTCGCCGCCGACGCGCGGGTCGTGAAGGGCCAGACGAGCGTGGACGAGAGCCCCATCACGGGCGAGAGCGTCCCGGTGGACAAGGCCCCCGGCGCGGAGCTGGCCTCCGGCACCGTGAACCTGAACGGCAGCGTGGAAGCCGAAGTGATCCGCCCGGCGGGCGAGAGCACCCTGGCACGGCTGGTGGGCCTGATGGAGCAGGCTCAGACGCAGAAGAGCCGCACCGAGAGCCTCACCGAACGCTGGGAGAGCCCGTACGCGATGATCGTGCTGGCCCTCGTGCCCGCCGTGTACGCCCTGCTGCGCTTCGGGTTCGGCCTGAGCGTGGACGACGCGTGGTACCGCGCCATGACGTTCATGGTGGTCGCCAGCCCCTGCGCCGTGGTGATCAGCACGCCCGCCGTGATGCTCTCGGCGATGGCGGCCGCCGCGCGCGCCGGGGTGCTGTTCAAGAGCAGCGCCGCCATGGACGCCCTGGCGGGCGTGCAGACCGTCGCGTTCGACAAGACCGGCACGCTGACCCAGGCCCGCATGACCCTGACCGCCGTGCACGCGGACGACGAGGGGCAGGCACTGGCGCTGGCCGCCGGACTGGAAGCGCACAGCGAGCACCCCATCGCGCAGGCCATCGTCACCGCCGCCCGTGACCGCGGCGTGACGCCGCTGACCGTCACGGACGCGCAGGCGATTCCCGGGCACGGCATCGAGGCGCGCCTGCCGGACGGGCAGGTCGCGTGGGCGGGGAACGTCCGCCTCGCGGACCGGCAGGGTGCCACGCTGGACGCCACGCAGCAGGCAGCCCTGAGTGACCTGGGCGCGCGCGGGAGCAGCAGCGTCATCGTGGGCGTCGGCCCGCACGTGACTGGCGTGATGGGCGTCGCGGACGCCCTGCGGCCCGACATCCGCGCCGCGCTGGACGCCCTGAAGGCCAGCGGCGTCGCGCACCGCGTCATGCTGACCGGCGACCGCGAGGAGGTCGCCCGCAGCGTGGCCGCTGAGGTCGGCCTCAGTGAGTTCCGCGCGGGTCTGCTGCCCGAGGACAAGCTGCGCCTGATCGGCGAGCTGCCCGGCCCGGTCGCCATGGTCGGCGACGGCGTGAACGACGCGCCCGCCCTGGCCCGCGCCGACCTGGGCGTGGCGGTCGCGTCCGGCACCGACGTCGCCATCGAGAGTGCGGACGTGGTCCTGATGCAGAACGACCTCGGGCGGCTGGCGGGCGCGGTCAGGCTGGCCCGGGACGCGCGGCGCACCGTCATCACCAATCTGGTCTTCGCGTTCGGCGTGATCCTGATCGTCGCGCCGCTCGCCGTGGCAGGCAAAGTGCCGCTCCCGCTGGGCGTCCTGGCGCACGAGGGCGGCACGGTGTTCGTCGTATTCATGGGCCTGCGCCTGCTGCGCCACCGGGTGTAAAGGGGAGGCAGGACACGGGGCGCGGGAGGCAGTGGGGACCGCGCCCTTAAAGGTTCCCGCAGGTCGAGACACATCCCGGCGCGGCCTGACCCCCCGACGCTGAAGACCGAAGCGTTTCCCGGAGGCCCCATGAGACTGAATCCTGCCCGCCGTCCCCTTCTGCCCCGCGTGCTGCTGGGGCTCGTCGGCCTGTTCGTCGTCGCGCAACTCGTGCCGTATGGCCGGGCGCACGCCAATCCCACCGTGCAGGCCCAGCCGAAGTGGGACAGCCCGCAGACCGAGGCGCTGTTCACGCGGGCCTGCGCGGACTGCCACAGTCACGCGACCGTGTGGCCCTGGTACAGCAACGTGGCGCCCATCTCGTGGCTGGTTCAGCGGCACGTGGACGAGGGCCGCAGCAAATTCAACGTGAACGTCCCCGGCTTCGGGCGGGATGCCGACGAGGCCGCCAAGGAGGTGCGGTCGGGCGGCATGCCCGAACCCACCTATCTGCCCCTGCACCCGGAAGCCCGCCTGAACGCGCAGGAGAAGGAGCAACTCGCGGCGGGCCTGGAGGCGACCTTCGGCACGACCGGACCTCGGTGACCGGACGGAGGCTGGGCGCGCGAACGCCCAACCCTGCATGAACGCCGCACTCGCCCCGACCGGCGGGCGCGGCGGTAGGGTAAGCGGGCACATCAGCCTTCCGGCCAGCCAGGGCCAGCAGTCGCCCTGGCACCCCGCCAGCTCACGCTGACGGGCACGGCCGCCCGTCCCCACTTCGTACAGGAGGTTTCCCGATGAACGAGCGTGACACGAACCCGGCCGAGAATCACCCCGCACAGGACCAACGCAGTCCCCAGGGCGGCAGCAAGGACACCGACGACCTGAGCAGCGTCAAGGACGTGCAGAAGACCGGCATGCAGGAACACGCCAGGCAGGTCGACCAGACGCCGGACGACGTGACCGGCGCGAACGACGGCATGCAGCCCAGCATTCGCAACCACTGACGCGCGCCGTCGGACACCCGCACCACGCCACACGCAGCTTCGAGTCCGCGCAGGGACGCGCGGCGCACCACCAGGAGGACCACATGGGAGAGGGCAGACCGAACGGGCAGGCGAACGCGAACGTCTCGCAGGAGACCATCAACGATCAGGGGCAGTGGAATACGGGCACGGCCAAGTACGCCGGGGACGCCGCCACCGAGGGGCAGTACACCGGGGTCAGCGACGCGAACGCGGACGCGGGGGACACCACGTCGCAGGCGCAGCAGGTGAGCCTGACCACCGACCCGCGCCCCGACGCGCAGGGCGGCACGGACGTGAACCCCACGTCGTTCGGGAGCATGCAGGGCGGCCTGCCCGCCAGCGGCGCGACGACCGACCCGGACACGAAAGCGGACAGCGACAAGGCCTGAACCTCACCAGAAAAAGCGCCCACCCGCAGTCAGGGGTGGGCGCTTTCTGTCGACGGGGCTTACTTCTTGGGCGCGTCGATGGTCTTGCTGGCCTTCGCGGCCGGACGGGCAGGGGCCTTCTCGACCTTCTGGCCGATGGTGGCGGTTTCCTTCTCGACCTGCTTGTTGATCAGGATCTGCTGCCCGATGCCGATCAGGGTGGACAGGATGATGTAGATCGTCACGCCTGCCGGGAAGGTCAGCGCGAAGTACAGGAAGATCAGGTAGATGAACGCCTGCTGGCGGAACATCTCCGGGGTCTTGCGGGTCATGACGTACAGCTGCCCGATGTTCACGATGAGGTACACCAGGGCCAGCAGGTAGAACGGGTCGGGAATGGCGAGGTCCGGGAGCCACAGGAAGCCGCTGTCGAACTCGAAGTTGCGGATGGTGGACCACAGGGCGATCAGCACCGGGAACGGCAGGAACGTGGAGAAGCACCCGGCCGGGTTGAAGTTGTAGTCCTTGTACAGCTGGGCCATCTCGGCCTGCATGGCCCGCTGGGAGTCCATGTCCTTGCGGTCTTTGTACTTCTCCTGAATTTCCTTGATCTTGGGCTGCATGACCTGCATGCGGGCGGTGGTGCGGCCCTGCACCTGCATCAGCGGCCACATGATGGCGCGCAGCAGGATCGTCAGGAGGACCAGCACCAGTCCCCAGTTGCCGATCAGCTTGTACATCTCTTCCATGAGCTTCACGATCAGCAGGCTGATCTGACCGAAGAAGTTCGGTTTGAACAGGCCGGGCAGGTCGGTGTAGCCGCTCTGGTACAGGTGGATCAGTTCGTTCTTGCCGCCGTAGATTTCCAGGGTGCTGCTGGCGGGCACGGACGCCGTGATGAGGCCCTGGCTTCCGCCGGTCAGGGTGGCGTTCACCTGCGTGCCGCCCTGTGGGAGGACCATCAGGGCGTGCGCGACCTGGCTGGGGTTCTCCTGCAGCGCGGCGTACTGGATGTTCTCGACGGTCAGGGTGCCGCTGCCCTGCACGGTGGCGGGCTGCGCGCCGCCCTGCGCGTACGCCTGCACGCGCGGGTTGTCCGCCTTGCCGAGGCCCGGGAACAGGACGTTCACGCGTTCGGAGCCGCCCGTGACCTCGGTCTTCAGGTCGACCTTGAAGTTGCGGGGGTGCAGCGTGACGGTCTTCGTGACGGTCGCGCCGCCCTGCGTGTACCGGAACACGGCGTCCTGCCGGTTGGCGGCCATGTCGGTGGTCAGGCCGGTCGGGGTGGTCGTCTCGGCGCTCTGCGCGGGGTCGAGTCCGGCGGCCTTGTCCTCGACGGCCAGCGCCTTGCGCCCGGCGACCATGTTCACGATGCCCTTCTGGTTGGTCAGGGCACTGAAGTCGTAGGTACCGTCGGCCCGCTTCTTGATGTAGGGGGTGCCGGCGTAGCCCTTGACGTACCAGCCGATGATCTCGCCGCGGGCGTTGAACACCACGTCCTGGAGGTTGCTCGTGGCGATGTACTCGTCGCCGGGCTGGCCGTCGAAGTCGGCCTTGATCCACTCGGGCGTGATGGCCTTCCCGAAGGTGGGCAGCGGGCCGGTCTGACCGCAGCCGCTGAGCAGCAGCATGCCGCCCAGGGCGGCGATTGGAAGCAGGTGTCGTGTCTTCATGGGTTTCGGGGTTGCCTCTTGGGGAAGTGCTCGGGGACCGGGTCGAACCCGCCGGGCACCAGGGGATTGCAGCGCATGATGCGCCACGCGGCCAGCCAGCCGCCCTTCACGGCGCCGTGCCGCTCGATGGCCTGCGCAGCGTACTCCGAGCAGGTCGGGGTGAAGCGGCAGGTGGGCGCGGGCTTGCGGGGCGAGAGGTGCTGCTGGTAGGAACGGACGGCCCGGACCATCAGTTTGCGGGGCGCGTTCACGCGCGTTCTCCCTGCGGGTCGGGTTCCGGTGAGTCTAGCGCGGGCTGAATGGCGGGGGGCACGGGGGCAGGTACGCGTCCGCCGCCGCGCGGGTTCCCGCCCCCCTGGCCCTTCTGGCCGCCACCCTTGCCACTGCCGCCCTTGCCGCCCCGTCCCGGCGCGCGGTTCAGGGCGCGTGTCAGGGCCGCCTGGAGGTCCGCGAAGGGCACGTCCAGGATGGCGGGGTTGGGCAGCAGGATGGCGCGGCAGGCCGGAAGGCCGCCGGGCAGGGTGCGCAGGGCCTCGCGGGCGCGGCGGCGGGCGCGGTTGCGGTCCACGGCCCGCCTCAGGGTCTTCTTGCTGACGACGATGCCGATGATCGCGCGGGGCCGCCACGTTTCCCCGTGGCGGGGGCGGTACTCGGTGACGCGCAGCGTGAACAGCGGGTCGCGGATCGCCTGCCCGTGGGCGCGGACCTTGCGGAATTCCCGGTCGCCCCGTAACGAGTCCAGCGCCACCGGACGGCGGGGCCGTTCCTGGGTGGCGCTGGGGGGATCAGTCTGTGCGATGAGGGCCGCTCCGGGTGGGAGCTTACTCGTCGGCGACGGTGAGCTGGTGACGGCCCTTGGCGCGGCGACGCGCGAGGATGTTACGGCCGGACTTGGTCTTCATGCGGGCGCGGAAGCCGTGGGTCTTGGCGCGCTTGCGGTTGTTGGGCTGGTAGGTACGCTTCATGGTGCTCTCCTCTTGTCTCGCGGAGCTGCCGGTCTGCTGACCGGGCGCGCAGCGTCACGCGGGAACGCCTCCCTCGGGAGGCAAACTCCGGGAATATAGCATGTCGTCCGCCCGCAGGGCAAAGGGCAGATGAGGCAGCGCGCCCCCTGACAGACTTCTAAGCTGACCGCATGCCCAGCACCGAGGTGGCGACTCCTCACCCGGCTGACCCGTCCGTGCCCGAGCGGGACGCGGGACGGCACGCCGCGTCTCCCGTGTCCCGGGCGGCGCCAGCCAGACCGGCACCCCATGAGCCGCTGTCCCGTCTGCCTGCCGCGCCCCGCCTGCCCGGGCTGGACCCCTGGACGCTCGTGCTGGGCGGCGCGGTGCTGCTCTCGGCGGCGTTCACGCTGGTTCCGGCGCTGGTCCCGCAGCCGCGCGTGCCGACCGTGACCCGCGCGGCGCTGCCCGTTGCGACCTCACCGGCGGCGACCTCGCCTGCATCTGCCACGCCGGAGGCGCCGGTCTACCCCACCACGAGCAGCATCACGCCGCTGATCTCGGGTCGGGTGAACCTGAACTCGGCCAGCCTGGAGCAACTGGAGGCCCTGCCGAAGGTCGGTCCGGCGCTGGCCTCAAGAATCGTGGCGGGCCGCCCCTACCGGTCGCTGGCGGACCTGGACCGCGTGAAGGGCATCGGGCCAGCGGCGCTGAAATCGCTGGAACCGCTGGTGTCGTTCTGAACTCGCCCCGGCCCCAAGCGGGCAGCCTGCCGTGGCCGGTTCCGGCGGTGGCAGGCGTGATCGGCGGCATCCTGCTCGCACTGGGCCAGGGGTGGGGTGTGGCGGCACTGCTGGTGGGCACGGGGCTGGTGCTGTGGCACGCCCGCCCGGTCCTGCTGGCGCTGGTGCTGCTGGGCGCCGCGGCGGGCTGGGCCTCGGCTCACGCGGTCCTGACCCGCCCGAACCTCCTGACGCCGTGGTTCGGGGCGCAGGTCACCGTGCAGGGCGAGTGGGACGGGCAGTTCCTGACGCTGCGCGACCCGCCCACGCGCGTGACGCTGGCGCCGAAGCCCACGCAGGGACCGGGGCGGCTGCGGGTGTCGGGTCGCCTGCTCGCCCCGGAGGGCCGCCGCACCCCAGGGGGCTTCGATCAGGCCGCGTGGTTCCGCGCGCAGGGTGGGCTGCTGAGCGTCACGCCGGGCGGCGCGCTGGTGGGCGCGCGGGTGCGGGAGTTCCAGCCGCAGGGCGGGCTGCGCGGCTGGTTCCGCCGGGGCCTGACCACCGGCCTGACCGAGCGGCAGGGGGCGCTGATGCAGGCCATCGAACTCGGCGACCGGGGGGATATCAGCCGCGAGCAGTTCAGCGAGGGCGAGGCCGTGCGGGACGCGTTCGCGCGGGCGGGGCTGGCGCACCTGATGGCGCTGTCCGGGCAGAACGTGGCGATCCTGACCGGCGCGCTGATCCTGCTGCTGACGCGGCTGGGCGCGGCTCCCGCGTGGCGGTTCGGGCTGCCGGTGCTGTTGCTCGGGCCGTACCTGCTGCTCGTGCAGTCCTCTGCGAGCATCACGCGGGCCGTGCTGATGGGTGGCGCGGTGCTGCTGGCGCTGGCGCTGGGGCGCGGGCGGCCCGACCCGCTGGGCGTGGTCGCGCTGGCGGCGCTGGCGTGCCTGCTCCTCTATCCGCTGTGGCTGACGGACGTGGGGTTTCAGCTGTCGTTCCTGGCGGTGCTGGCCCTGACGCAGTCCGAGCGGGTGGCGGGGCTGATGCCGGGGCGCTGGCCGCGCTGGCTGCGGCTGGGACTGGCGGCGACCCTGCTGGCCGAGGCCGGAACGCTGCCGGTCATCGCGGGGACGTTCGGACAGGTGCCGCTGGTGGGCCTGCCCGCGAACCTGCTGGCCGGGGCGATCATGGCCCTGCTCGTGCCGCTGGGGTTCCTGGCGGGACTGCTGGGACCGCTGGCCCTGCCGCTCAACATGGTGAACGGCGTGCTGGCCGACGCACTGCTGCTGGTCGCCCGGACGTTCGGTCAGGCGCCGGTCCTGAGCTGGGGTCAGGTGGGGGTGGGCGGTGTCCTGGCGTACGGCGCGGCCGTGCTGGCCGGGTGGTTGTGGCTGCTGGGCCGCGTCCGCGCGCCCGCCGCGCTGGGCACGTGGCTGACCTGCCTCCTGCTGACGACCCTGCCGGGGCGACTGCACCCCGCGCGGGAGGTCGTGTTTCTGGACGTGGGGCAGGGGGACAGCACCCTGATCCGCCTGCCCCACCTGACGGTCCTCGTGGACGCCGGGGGCTCGGTGGGCAGCGACTACGACGTGGGGGCGCACACCGTGGTGCCGACCCTGCGGGCCCTGGGCGTGCGGAAACTGGACGTGCTCGTCGCCACGCACGCGGACACCGATCACATCGAGGGCGCCGCGAGCGTCCTGCGCCAACTGCCGGTCGGGGAGGTGTGGATCGGGCAGCGCAAGACGGACGACCCGGTCCTGACCACCGTGCTGCTCGCCGCGCGGGAGCGGCACGTCCCGGTGCGGGAGGTCCGCCGGGGTGATCAGGTGGCGTCGGACGGCGCGACCCTGACCGTCCTGTGGCCTGCCGGAAACGCGTGGAGCACCGAGGACAACGACAACAGCGTCGCCCTGCGCCTGGAGTCGCGCGGGTGGCGGGCCGCGTTCCTGGGCGACCTGCCCGCCCCCGTCGAGGAACGACTCGTCGCCGGGCCGCTGGACCTCCTGAAGGCCGCGCACCACGGCAGCCGCCACAGCACCGGCGCGGCCCTCCTGGCGCAGACCACACCCGCCGACACCGTGATCAGCGTGGGACGGAACACCTACGGGCACCCTCACCCCGACGTGCTGGCCCGACTGGCGCAGGTGCACTCGCGGGCGTGGCGCACCGATCAGCTGGGCACGATCCGCTGGCCCATGCCGTGAGGGGATGTGGGGTGTGGGGTGCAGGCAGGGGTTTCTTCCCACAACCTGCACTCCACAAGCCCGCTTCAGTCGGTGGCGCTGGCTTCCAGGTCCTGCGCGCGGGGGGCGAGTCCGGCGCGGCCTTTCAGGGGGCGTTCGGGCAGGGCGATGGTCGCCAGGAACGCGAGGCCCACGAGCACGGCGGATACCAGGAACACCTGATCAATGGCGCCTGCCATGACGCCGCGCAGGGCGTCGAGGATGGGCTGGAGCAGGTTCGCGTCGCCCAGTCGGCTCAGGCCCGCGCCAAGCTGCTCGGTGGCCTGCGGGCTGGTCAGGAGGTTCGGGTTGGCGATGGCGTCCTGCACGGGGGCCGGGAGGGTTCGGGCGGCGTCGGGCAGTTGCGCGGCGAGGTTGGCGTTCAGGTGGGCGTTCACGAGCGCGCCGAACAGGCTGACGGCGAGGGTCCCGCCGATCTGCCGGAAGAACTGGTTGCCGCTGGTGGCGCTGCCCAGCTGCTCGCGCGGCGCGGCGTTCTGCACGGCCAGGGTCAGCTGACTGTTCACGGGACCCAGGCCCAGGCCCAGCAGGACCATGATGCCCACGGCGATCAGGATGGGCGTGCCGGTGCCGAGCGTGGTGGCGAGCAGCAGGGCGACCGTGGCGACGATTCCGCCCGCCAGGATGAGGGTCTTGTAGCGCCCGGTGCGGCTGACGACCTGCCCGCTGAGGGTACTGGTCAGGATCATGCCGAACATCAGCGGCGCGAGAGCCAGACCGCTGCCGCTGGCGCTGCTGCCGCGCACGCCCTGCATGTACAGCGGGAGGTACAGGATCGCGGCGTACATGCCGGCACTGGTCAGGAAGCCCGCGAGGGACGCGATGGCGATGCCGCGGTCCTTCAGGAGACGCAGGTCGAGGATGGGGCGTTCCTGGCGGGCGCTGTGCCACGCGTACGCACCGAAGGTGACCAGGGTGGCGGCCAGCAGGCCGAGGATGATCGCGCTGCCCCAGGCGTACGTGCCGCCGCCCCACGACAGGGCCAGCGTGAGGGTGGTGACGGACGCACCCAGCAGCAGCGCGCCGGGCGCGTCGAAGTGCCCGCGTCCGCCGGGGGCGGGCAGGCGGAAGTACCGCCAGATGAAGAACGCGGCGAGCAGCGCGAAGGGCAGGTTCACGAAGAACACGCTGCGCCAGCCCAGGTGATCGGTCAGGAACCCGCCCACGAGCGGCCCGACGACGGAGCTGACGCCCCACACGGCGCCGGTGTAGCCCTGGTAGCGGCCGCGTTCGATGGGCGTGAACAGGTCGGCGATGGCGGTGAAACTCATGGCCATCAGGGTGCCGCCGCCGATGCCCTGCACGGCGCGCAGGATGATCAGCTGTTCCATGTTCTGCACGAAGCCCAGCAGCACGCTGCCGAGGGTGAACACGGCGATGCCGAGCAGGATCAGCGGTCGGCGCCCGTAGCGGTCGCTGATGGTGCCGACGATGGGAATGGTGATGGTGGTCGCCAGCGAGTACGCGGTGAACGCCCAGGCGTACAGGTGGAAGCCGCCCAGGTCGCTGATGACGCGCGGCATGGCGCTGCCGACGACCGTGAGGTTCAGGCTGGACAGGAACAGCACGGTCAGGATGCCGACGAACGCGAGGATCTTCTCCCGTTCGTTCAGGCCGCTGTGGGTGGGGGCGGGGGTCATTGCGGCTCTCCTGTGGTGGGGGCGTGCAGGGCGGCGTCCAGATCGGCCAGCGCGGCCAGCGCCGCCTGCACGCGTTCGGGGGGCAGGTGCCCGAAGTGCGCGTGGACGATGTCCTGCGCGACCGCGCGGGTGCGGGCGCGGGTGGCCTGCCCGTCGGGCGTGAGTTCCAGGCGTTGCAGGCGCAGGTCGCCGGGGTCGCTGACGCGGCGCACCAGACCCGCCTGCACGAGTTTGGTGACCATGCGGGTCACGGTGGGCGCGGGGAGGTTCTGCGCCTGCGCGACCGCGCCGGGGGTGCCTGCGCCGTCCATGATGGTCGCCAGCACCAGCAGTTCCTTGGTGTTCAGGCCCAGCGCGGTCTCCAGCGGGTCGTCCAGGACGTGGTGGAGGCGCCGGGAGAAGCGCAGGATCAGCCGGACGAGGCCGTACAGGTCGTCCATGACCGGGGCGGTGGGGGCGGGGGCAGGACTTCCGTTCATTTCATCTGGAAGTATTTCAGTTGGAAGGAGCTATCGCCAGTGAAAAGTGTTCATCAAGTAGGAACACCGCAGGTCACCATTCACGGGCGCCGAAGTGTCCCAGCAACTGTCCCACCCGTTCCGTACGCTCCGGTCAGCACTCCCGCCACACGGCAAAGGACCCACCCATGACCCACACCGCCCGACTCCTGCTGACCACCCTGAGCCTGCTCGGCACCGCGCACGCGCAACCCACGACCCTCCTGCTCGAGCGGCCCGGCGTGACCATCACCACCCTGCAACCCTTCGACCCGGACACGAGCGGCCCCCTGACCGGCTTCGTCCTGCGCTTTCAGGGCGTGAGCCTCACGCAGCGGCAGTGGCGGCTTGACCCGCGCAACACCTTCGCCGAGCAGCGCGACGTGGACAACGACGGTCGCCCGGAACTGCTGCTAACCTCCAAACAGGCCGACGTCATGAGTGAAATCAGCGACCTCACCCGCGTGCTGACCGTCGCCAACGGCGTGATCCGCGAGATTCCCCAACCGGACCTCAGAGCCGCCGCGTCGTACGGGAAGCTCGTGCAGGTCGGTCCCGGGCGGCTCGTCGTGAATGGCCAGTCCCTCCTGCCCGGCAGCCTGAATCCCGAGGTGCGTGGCTGGCTGACCCGCAACGCCCCCGCCGCGCTGAAGGCCACACCCCGACTGGGCGCAGCGCAGCGCGTCATGAGTCCCGACGGGGAAAAGAGGAGCGAACGAACCGAGCGGGTCACCGTGGACCTCGCCGGGCACATCGTCGGGTACCTGTACACCACGCTGACCCTCCAGGGCAGCGCCGCGAAGGGGCAGTACCGGGTGACGCAGGTCCGCTTCGAGGCCTACGAGATCGAACGCGGCTGACCCGCCCCGACCTCGCGCAGGGCCACCCAGCCGTCCAGCATCTCCGAGAGCCGCACCCCGCCGCGCAGGTGCGCGTCCAGCACGCCCGGCAGCCACGGCAGGGCGTCCCCCGGCAGGTCGCGCGGGTCGAACCACCCGACCTCGGAGGTCTTCTCCAGTGGGGTCTCCTCTCCCACCCACGCGCGGGCCAGGAAGAACACGTCCAGGCCCGCCACGCCGTCCAGGTCGTAGCGGCACGCGCCCAGGCAGATCAGCGTGGCCGGATCGACCTGCAGGCCGACCTCCTCCTGCGCCTCGCGGGCCGCCGCGCCCGCCAGGGTCTCCCCCGCCTCGACGTGCCCGCCCGGCAGGCCCCACAGGCCATCCGCGTACGACGAGCCCGCGCGGCGGCCCAGCAGCACCCGCCCCGCGTCGTCCTGCGCGATCAGCCACGCGACCAAGTGGAACGTCACGCGATCACCCGCGCCGAATGCACGTCGTGCAGCTGCTCGGTCAGGCGCGCGCCGCGCCGCAGGTACGCGTCCAGCAGCGGAGCCAGCCACGGCAGCGCGTCGGGCGGCAGGTCGCCGGGCGCGAACCACGCGACCTCCGAGGTCTTGTGCAGCGGCTGCGGCTGACCAGCCCAGTCCGGCGCACGGAACAGGAAATCGGTGCCCTGCGCGCCGTCCACCTCGTAGCGGCGCACGCCCAGCAGGGACAGCGCAGCCGGGTCGAGGGTCAGGCCCATCTCCTCCCAGACCTCCCGCGCGGCCGCCTCGGGCAGGCCCTCGCCACGCTCCACGCTGCCACCCGGCAGGCCCCACAGGCCATGCCCGTACGCCGAGCCGTCCCGGCGGCCCAGCAGCACCCGCCCCTGATCGTCCTGCATGACCACCCACACGAGCAGATTCCGCATGGCTCAGGGTGGCACACCGCCGCCCCACCCGCACGCCAGGGTGCGCGGCGCGGCCCGCCGCCCGTTATCCTGCGCCCCATGACTGATACGGATTCCGTCTGTTCCGTTAACAACCCGGAAGAACACCGGGTTGCCAACTCCACGACCGGAACCCGTTTCTCTCCTACTCGCTCCGCTCGGGTTGAAAGTTTCTGCAAACCTTTCAACCGGAGTCCGCATGACGCTTCCGCTGAGACGCAGGGTGACGTGCTGGTCACGCCGGACGGGTCACGCACCGCCCTGAACACCCGCTTCGGCGAGGCGTACGGATCGCGGCACGGCGCGGCGTCGCAGGCGCGGCATGTGTTCGTGGAGGGCACCGGCACGCACGAGCACCCGGCCCCGCGCGTGCTGGAGGTCGGCTTCGGGGTGGGCGTGAACGCCCGCGCGACCCTGGCCCGCAGCGCGGCGCGCGGCGTCCCGCTGGCGTACCACGCGTTCGAGTTCGACCCGGCCCCCCGCGCCCTGCTGCGGGACGTGGCGCGCGGCGGGGAGGCCGAGAATCACCCCGCGTGGCGGGCGCTGCTGGACGCCTGGCCCGAAGCGGGCGGCGGGCCAACCGGGGAGAGTTCCGGCGAGATCGAGGTCACGGCGGGCGGCGCGACCCTGCGCGTCACGTTCGCGGACGTCCTGACCGCCAGCCTCCCGGACGGCTGGGCCAGCGCGCTGTACCTGGACGGCTTCTCGCCCAGCCGCAACCCGGACGTGTGGACACCGGCGTTCACCGCTCGGCTGGCCCACACCCTCGCGCCGGGGGGCGTGCTGGGCACGTACAGCGCCGCCGGGCACGTGCGCCGCTCGCTGGAGGCCGCCGGGCTGCGCGTCGAACGCCGACCCGGCGCGCCCGGCAAACGCGAGTGCCTGCGCGCGGTGCGGGAGGGCTGATGCACGTCGTCGTGATCGGGGCGGGCATCGCGGGGGCCAGCGTGGCGTACTTCCTGGCCCGCGCGGGCGCGCAGGTGATCGTCGTGGACGCGGGCGCGCACCGCGCGAGCGACGTGCCCAGCGCCCTGATCAACCCCGTGCGCGGCCAGTCGGGCGGCGTGGACGCCCGCGCGCTGGACGGCATGCGCTTCACCTGGGCGCTGCTGCGCGACCTCGGGGCGGCGGGCTACGCGGTGCCGCACGCGCAGTCCGGCGTGCTGCGGCCCATCCCGGACGACCGCGCCCGCGCCCGCTTCGAACGGAACCTCCCGGCCGCGCTGAACCACGCGTGGCTGAGCCCGGCAGACGCGCCGGAACGCCTGGCGCCCGGCTGGGGGCACGTCCTGCACCTCCCGGACGGCGGGTGGGTGGACGGCCCCGCCTTCACCCGCGCGCTCGTGCAGGCGTCCGGCGCGCAGGTCGTCACCGGACGCGCGCAGGACTGGACGGCCCACACCGTCACCCTCGCAGGCGGCGACACCCTGAGCGGGGACGCCGTGGTGTTCTGCGGCGGCTCGGTCGGCGTCACGTGGCGCGGCGAGGCGGCCACGCACCGGCGCGGCACCCTCCTGACCCTCGACCGGGCGGTGACGCGTGTGCCGCTCAGTTTCGGCGCGTACCTCGCCCCGGACGCGCGCGGCGGGGTGCTCGGCGCGACCTTCGAGACCCCCGCTGCCACCTGGACGCCGGACGGGTTGCCGCTGGCGTCGCTGGGCTGGCTACTCGGCAAGATCGCCGCCCTGACCGACCTGCGCGGCGCGCGCGTCACCGGGCACTGGACCGGCACGCGCCTCTCCGGCCTGAACGCCGGACCGCAGGAGGGCGGCCCGTGGCGCCTGACCGGCCTGAGCAGCAAGGGCTTCCTGCTCGGACCCCTGCTCGCGGCTGAACTGACCAGCGACCTGATGAGCGCGGCCCGGCCCGGCTGACCAGCTATCAGCCTGCGCTCAGGAAAACACGAGCCGCACGGAATTGACCTCGCGCGCGATCTCCTCAAGGCACTTCACGAAGGTGCCCCCACGTAAAGATCCGAGTGAGTCCGAATTCGTGAATCTCACCTCGTCGGCATCGGGCCAGCCGGGTCCTCCCCACAGCGCGTCCCGGAAAGCAGCGAGATTCCGGCCGAACCCGGGATGAATGTCTGGGACGTCCCGCATGTAGGCAGCCCAGAATCCGGCCTCGTCCTGCACGTCGGCGCAGTTCACGGTGACCGTCCGGGCCGTCACAGCTCAGTTTTCCAGGACGTTGCGGCGGAAGCGTTCGAGGATGGCGAGGCCCACGGCGCCGCTCTTTTCCGGGTGGAACTGCGTGGCGTGGAGGTTGCCGTGGCTGAACGCGGCCCAGAAGGGCACGCCGTACTCGGTGATGGCGCCCGCGTCGACGTCCACGGTCAGGGGCACGTAGTAGGAGTGAACGAAGTACGCGTACGCGGGGCACGCGAGGTCGTTCAGGAGGGGGCTGTCGCCGACCTTGTCGAGGCTGTTCCAGCCCATCTGCGGCACCTTGCGCTGCGCGTCACCCTGGAAGCGCAGGACGGTGCCGGGGATCAGGCCGAGGCCCTGCACGCCGGGCGCTTCCTCACTGCCTTCGAGGAGCATCTGCATGCCGACGCAGATACCCAGGATGGGCGTGCCGCCCCGCGCGGCGTCGAGGACGGGCTGGCGGAAGCCGCTGGTGTCGAAGGCGTCCATGACCTGCCGGAAGTGCCCCTGTCCGGGCACGACCAGCGCGCGGGCGCCGGGCACGTCGGCGGGGTCGCTGCTGACGCGGACGGTCATGCCCGCGCGTTCGAGGGCCTTGGCGGCGCTGCGGACGTTCCCGGCGCCGTAGTCGAGCAGCAGCACCTCGGGGCGGCCCTCGGTGGCAGGTGCGGGAGTGCTCACAGGCTGCCCTTGGTGCTGGGCATGGTCTGGGAGGTGACCTGCACGGCGTCCCGCAGGGCGCGCGCGACGGCCTTCACGATGGCCTCGATGACGTGGTGCGCCTCGCGGCCCGCGAGGAGGCGGACGTGCAGGGTGATGCCCGCGTGGTTGCACAGGCCGCGCAGGAATTCCCGCAGGTGGTAGTGGGTCATGCCGCCCGCGTCGCCCCAGACGTTCAGCGTCTCGGGTTCGAAGGCGAGGTGCGCGCGGCCCGACAGGTCCAGCACGACGTGCGCGAGGGTCTCGTCCATGGGGACGAAGGCGCTGCCGTACCGTTCGATGCCCTTGCGGTCCCCGAGCGCCTGCGTGAGGGCCTGCCCGAGGGTGATGCCGGTGTCCTCGATGAGGTGGTGCGGTTCGATGTGCAGGTCGCCGGTGGCGCGCACGGTCAGGCCGATGCGGGCGTGGCGGGCCAGCGCGTCGAGCATGTGGTCCAGGAAGCCGTGCCCGGTCTGGGGGTGCTCGTAGCTGGTGGTGTCGAGGTCGAGCGTGACGGTGATGTCCGTTTCGCTGGTGGTTCGGGTGACGGTGGCCGTGCGGCTCATGCCCAGCATGCTAGGGGACGAGGGGGGGAGGTGTGTGGCCTTGTCGATAAGAGGAGGGGGCGGGGAGTAGGAAGGAGTGAGTGGTGAGTGGGTGGTGGCACGCCCTCTCTGGGCTCATGGACCAGAGCTCAGAGCCGCGCCGGATGGGCTTTCCCGCTGATTCGCTCCTGCCGCCGACCGGCGGGTCATTCTGTCTTGACCGTAATTCCATTCTGTTATAAACTAAACGCATGAAACTGAGCGATGTTCAGAAACGACTTCAGGCCCCGTTTCCCGCTCACATGGTGGCGTGGAAACCCGCCGCCTACAGCCGGGACCGCAGCCGCGCGCTGATGCTGGCGCACATCGACGCCCGCGCAGTGCAGGACCGCCTGGACGCCATCTGCCCCGACGCCTGGACCTTCACCCTGGAGGTCATCCCCGGCACCCGCCAGCCCACCGTGAAGGGCCGCCTGACCGTCCTGGGCGTCACGCGCGAGGACATCGGCGAGGCCCCCGAAGGCGACCTGGGCACCCTGAAAGCCGCCTCCTCGGACGCCCTGAAACGCTGCGCGGTGCACTTCGGGATCGGCCGGTACCTGTACGACCTGCCCAAAACCTGGGCCGACTGGGACGACGCGGCCCGCAGGCCCATCCAGACACCTGAACTGCCCGACTGGGCCCGCCCCGACCACGAGCGCACGCCCGGCGGCGCGCACCTGATGCAGGCCATGGAGCAGCTGCGCTACGAACTGCCCGAGGATCTGGACCTTCAGCGCGAGGTGTACAAGCACCTGAAGGCCGCGCTGGGCAGCCTGCACCCGACCCCGCAGCAGCCCACGCCCCAGCACCCCACCCCGCAGCATCCCGGACGGGCCGCGTGACGCGAATGCCGTCTGCTTCGTGGACAGATCGGGACCACACCGATCTGCCCACTGCACGTCCGGCATCCGCCCGGCTCCCACTCGCGTCCGCTCTGGTGGAACGGCGTGCGCACACCGTCCCACCGGAGGTTTCATGATCCGCCGCGACCGGGACGAGCCCGCCCACGCGCAGCCCGGTCGTCTGCTGACCGCGATCCTCAGCGTGCTGCTGCTGATGCTGCTGGGCGGCACCCTCGCCCGCCTGCTGTAACGCCAACTGAACATCGCCGACCCGCCCGCGTGCCTGACGCCGGGCGGGCTTTTCAGTCACGCCCTACCCACTGTCACCACCAGAGTACGTACACTTATGCAAGCCGGGTGCTTACGCTGCCCCCATGACCTGGAACCCCGACCAGTACCACCTCTTCCGCGAGGCCCGCAGCGCCCCCGTCCGCGACCTGCACGCCCTGATTCCCGATCAGGCCTACGCCAGCGTCATCGACCTCGGCTGCGGGACCGGCGAACACACCCTGACGCTCGCGCGGCGCTACCCGCAGGCGCAGGTCACCGGACTCGACCAGAGCGCCGAAATGCTGGAGCGGGCGCAGGCGCAGCAGGCCCCGAACCTGCACTTCCTGCAGGGTGACCTGAGCCAGCTGACCGGACAGTACGACCTGATCCACGCGAACGCCTCGCTGCAGTGGGTGCCGGACCACCCCACGCTGCTCACGCACCTGTGGACGCACCTGAACCCCGGCGGCGTCCTGGCCGCGCAGGTGCCCGCCAATCACGACCACCCCAGCCACCGCCTCCTGACCGACACCGCCCTGGACTTCCAGGACGAGCTGGGTGGGGACGCCCGGTTCGGCACCGCGCACGGCGCGTCCCCGGTCCTGAGCCCCGCCCGGTACGCGGAACTGCTCGACGCACTGGGCGGCACGGACATCACCGCCCTGAGCAAGATCTACCCGGTCGTGTTGAACGGCTCGGACGGCCTGATCGACTGGACGAAGGGCACCGCGCTCGTCCCGTACCTCAGCCGCCTGGATGAACCCGGCCAGCAGCGGTTCCTGGCCGCCTACCGCAAGAGGCTGCATGCCGCCTACCCCGGCGAGCGCGTGTACTACGCCTTCACCCGCACGCTGTTCACCGCGCGCAGGCCAGCCTGAGCGTCACTTCAGGAACTGCGCCGGATCGGGTTCCTGCTGCGCCATCTGAGGCGTGAGCAGCATCAGGAAGTGCATCATCTTCCCCTTCTCGTCCTTCACCTTGCCGTCCAGCAGGTACAGGCCCCTGAACATGCCGTCCCCGAGGGTGTACAGGTTGGCGGTCTGACCGTCCTTCTTCGCGGCCCGCACGAACTTCAACGTGCGGGCACCGAAGAACTCACCGGGCTGCCCCTGCGGTTCGACCAGCATGACCGCCCAGTGGTTGGTGCTGAGCTTCGGCATGTAGATGAACATCAGCCCCTGCACCGGCACGCCGCGCGGCGCCACCCAGGCGCGCATGACCATCTCGCCCAGCACGTTCGTGTCCATCAGAGGCGTCTGCCCCGACTGCCCCGAGGCGATGCTCCACACGGTCTTCGAGTAGTCGGCGGCCTGGGACGCTCCGGTCAGGGTGAGCAGGCTCAGGGCACAGGTGAGAACGGCGCGGCGCATGAGGGGCAGCATGGCAGTGCGCCACGCCGGACGTTGCCTCAGGTGGGGGCGCGCCGGGGGAAGGACACCCCCGTCACACGCCGCGTTTCTTGGTGCCTTTCATGGGGGCGTGCGTCCAGGGGTCGTCGGGCCAGGGGTGTTTGGGGTAGCGGCCGCGCAGGTCCTTGCGCACCTCGAAGTACGAGGAGTTCCAGAACGACCTCAGGTCCTGCGTGACCTGCACGGGCCGCCCGGCGGGCGAGAGCAGGTGCAGCAGGACGGGCGTGCGGTCCTCGTTCACGGCGGGCGTGTCGGCCAGCCCGAACAGTTCCTGGAGCTTCACGGCCAGGATGGGGGCCTCTCCGGGGCGGTAGCCGAGGCGGATGCGGCTGCCGGTGGGCACGGTCAGGTGCGTGGGGGCGAGGTCGTCCAGGCGGGCCGGGAGGGGCCAGGGCAGCTGCGCCTGCAGCGCCGGGAGGAGGTTCAAGCGCCCCAGGTCGTCGCGGCTGCGGACGCCGTCCAGGTGCGGGCCGAGCCAGTCCTCCAGGGTCGCCAGCAGCGCGGCGTCGCTCAGGTCCGGCCAGTCTTCCTCTGGCCGCCAGAAGCGCACGGACTCCACGCGGTCGCGCAGCGCCTGCGCGTCCGGGCTGAAGGTCAGGAGGTGCAGGCCCTCGTCGCGGATCGCGGCGGCCAGGGCGTCCACGCGGGCGGCGGCCGGCAGGTCCCGAAGGGGCCGCGTTTCGAGCACGAGCGCGCCGAAGCGCCGTTCCCGCTGCGCGACGAGGGTGCCGGTGCGGGCATCCCAGCGCACGGCGTCCACCCACGCGGCCCCAGCGTCCAGCGCGGCCGGGTCGAGGGGCGCGGCCAGGAAGATGCGGCCCTCGGCCTGCGCGGCGTCGAGGTGCGCGACGGCCAGGGCGCGTGCTCCGGCCAGGGCGTCCCCCTCGGGCAGCGCGGCCCCCTGACCGCCCGCGAGCAGGAAACGGCCCCGGCGCAGGCCACTGGTCTCCTCGCGGGCCAGCGCGGCGCGTTCCGGGTACGCACGGGCGACCAGCGCGCCCACCGCGAACGGGTCCGGGTCACGGTCGTCCGCGCGGACCTTCAGGAGGGTGCGCCACTGGCGGGACAGCCGCTCGATCCTCTCCAGCACGGCGACGTCTCCCCTACTGCCTTCCTTGCGCCGCCAGGAGCGCAGGGCACGCACCCGGTCGGTCAGGTCCGCGCCCGACCCGGCGGGGAGGGGGTCGCGTTCCTCCAGCAGCGCCGCCACGTCCGCCGCCAGTGCGGGGTCAGCGGCGGCGGTCAGGAGGTGCGCCACGCGCGGGTGCGTGGGGAAGTCCAGCAACCGCGCGCCCTCCGGCGTCACCCGGCCCGCAGCGTCCAGCGCGCCCAGGTCCTGCAGGACGCCCCGCGCGGTCTGCACGCGGCGCTCGGGCGGCACGTCCAGCCAGTGGAGGGTCGCGGGGTCGGTCACGCCCCACTGCGCGAGTTCCAGCGTCAGCGGCGCGAGGTCCGAGTCCAGCACCTCCGGCGGGCGCGCGGCGGGCAGCAGCGGCTGGGTCCGTTCACTCCAGAGGCGGTACGCGACGCCCGGCGCGGTGCGGCCCGCGCGGCCCGCGCGCTGCGTGGCGGCGTCGCGCGTGACGCGGCCCGTGACCATGCGGGTCAGGCCGGTCGCCGGGTCGAACGCCTGCGTGCGGCTCAGGCCGCCGTCCACGACGACGCGCACGCCGTCGATGGTCAGGGACGTCTCCGCGATGCTCGTCGCCAGGACCACCTTGCGCCGCCCGTCCGGATCGGGGCGCAGCGCGCGCGCCTGCTCGCGCACCGGGAGGTCGCCGTACAGCGGGAGCACCACGGCGTCCACATCGGCAAGCAGTCCGGCCGCCGCGCGGATCTCGCGCACGCCGGGGAGGAACGCCAGCACGTCGCCCGGTTCGGCGTCCAGCGCGGCGCGCACCTGCCGCGCCACCAGCTCCTCCACGCGGCCCACCGGGTCGGTCGGCAGGTACCGGACCTCCACCGGGTAGGCGCGGCCCGCGCTCTCGACCAGGGGCGCGCCCAGCCGTCCGGGCAGCGCCGGGTCCAGCGTGGCACTCATGACCAGCACCCGCAGGTCGTCCCGCAGCGCACCCTGCACCTCGCGCAGCAGCGCCAGCGCCAGATCGGCGTTCAGGCTGCGCTCGTGGAACTCGTCCAGGATCACCAGCCCCACGCCGGACAGTTCCGGGTCGCGTTGCAGGCGGCGGGTCAGGATGCCCTCGGTGACGACCTCCAGCCGCGTCGCGGCTGACACGCGCGAGTCGAAGCGCACGCGGTACCCGACCGTGCCCCCGACCTCCTGGCCCAGCCCTTCCGCCAGCCGCGCCGCCACCGCGCGGGCCGCGACCCGCCGGGGCTGCAGCATCACGACACCCTGCCCGGCCAGCCACGGCTCGTCCAGCAGCGCCAGCGGCAACCCCGTACTCTTGCCCGCGCCCGGCGGGGCCTGCACGACCACCAGCGGATGCGCCGCGAGCGCCGCGCGCACCTCCCCCGTGACCTCCTCGATCGGCAACTTCACGCCCCGCATGGTAAGGGCGCGGTGCGCCGGAAGTGGGCAGTGGGCAGTAGGGAGTGGGAAGGAGGTGGGGCGGGTGCTCCCTCCCACCTGGAAGAGGGCGGCGGGTCAGCGACCGGTGATGCGGTCCACCTCGGCCAGCTCCTCGGGCGTGAGGGTCCACGCGGCGGCGCCCACGTTCGCGTCGATCTGCTCGTGTTTCGTGGCCCCGGCGATCACGCTGCTCGTCACATCGAAGGACAGCAGCCAGCTGAACGCCAGCTCCAGCAGGGTGTGGCCCCGGCCCTCGGCAAAGGCGCGCAGGTTCTCCACGACCGCCCAGTTCCGTTCGTTCAGATAGCGGTCCTGCGCGTTCCGGCTGCCGGTGATGCGTGCGCCCTCGGGGAGGTCGGCCCCGGCGCGGTACTTGCCGGTCAGGAGGCCGCTGGCGAGCGGGAAGTACGGCAGCAGGCCCAGGTTCAGGTCGCGCAGGGCGGGGATCAGGTCAGTTTCGACGTCCCGCACGAGCAGGCTGTGCTCGTCCTGGCAGGACGTGAAGCGCGCCCAGCCGCGCTGCCGGGCCAGGGCGTCGGCGGCGCGCACGTCGGCGGCGGGCATGTTGCTCACGCCGACAGCGCGCACGAGGCCCTCCTGCATCAGGTCGTTCAGGGTGCCCAGCGTGTCCTCGATGGGCGTCTCCGGGTCGGGGGTGTGCAGCTGGTACAGGTCCAGGTGATCGGTCCCGAGGCGGCGCAGGCTGGCGTGCAGCGCCTCGCGGATGTACGCGGGCCGCGCGCCCTTCCGGCCCTCACCCATGTCCATGCCGAACTTGCTGGCCAGGACGATGTTCGCCCGCTCGGCGCCGAGTGCGCGGCCCAGCATCTCCTCGCTGCCGCCCCGGTTGCCGTAGATGTCGGCCGTGTCGAACAGCGTGACGCCCGCGTCCAGCGCGCGGCGCACCACGGCGGTCGTGCCCGCCTGATCCAGCCGTCCCCCGAAGTTGTTGCAGCCCAGCCCGACGACCGACACGGTCAGGCCGCTGTGTCCCAGCGTTCGCGTTTGCATGCGTGCAGCCTACGCCTGCCGACATGAGCTGCACCCAAGGGTGGACGCGCGCCCCCGCCCGCGTGAGGCATGCTGGGGCATGCGCGCCCCACCCCGTCAGACCTTCACGCGCTCCACAGGCACCCCACGACCGGGGGTCAGCCTGGGCCGCGCCGCGACCGTCACCGCCGCCCTGATCGCGGGCCTGTGGGTGCAGGAGGGCGCCGATCAACTGGTGTTCCAGGGGCAGCTGGACCAGTTCGGCATCGAGCCGCGCGCACCCGGCACGTTCTGGCACGTCCTGACCGCGCCGTTCCTGCACGCGGGCTTCGGGCACCTGATCGCGAACACCGTGCCCCTGGCCGTCCTGACGTTCATGAGTGCCCTGCGCGGCGTGGCGCGCTTCCTGGCGGCGCTGCTGCTGATCGTCCTGATCGGCGGGGGGCTTGTGTGGCTACTCGGCCGGGGCGGGAGCGTGCATCTGGGCGCCAGTGAACTGGTGTTCGGGCTGCTCGCGTACCTGCTGGGCGTCGGCTGGTGGGAACGCACCCCGCTGGCAGTCGGCGTGGCGGTCGCGGCGTTCCTGCTGTACGGCGGCATCCTGTGGGGCGTCCTCCCGGCCAACCCGGCCGTGTCGTGGGAGGCGCACCTGTTCGGCTTCGTGGGCGGCCTGATCGCCGCCGCGATCCTCCACCGCAAGCGGCCCCCGGCGCGGCCCGCGTCCAGCTTCCCGCGCTGACCGGCAGGACATTCTCACCGGGGGGTCGGGCTATGCTCGGCGCGATGCGAGCTCCGCCCCGCCCCCTGCGCCCTGCCCCGATCCGGGCGGGCCGCTGGGTGCTGGCGCTGCTCGCGGTGCTGGCGTCGCTGGCGCACCTGACCCGCAGCCCCGGCGCGGGTGGGCTGGGCCTGACCCTGGGGACGCTCACCCAGACTGTCACCGGGGCGCACGAGGCTCCGACCGAGGCCGCTGCCCACGTGCATGTGGCGGGCGTCCCCTGCGACCCACCCGTCCCCCGCACGGCTGAGGCAGGGGCCGCGCACACGGACGGGCACGCCCTGACGGACGCCGCGCCGAACGCTCCGCCGCACCACGCGCACGGTGATCCCCACTGCCCGTTCTGCCTGACGGCCGGTTTCGCGCTGGCCGCCCCCGACGGGCCCCGCGTCGGCCAACGGGCCCAGCGCGCTTCCCACGTGACCACCCGCACCGCCGGGCCGGTCACGTTCGCGATTCGTCACGCCGACGCCCGCGCGCCACCGCACGCCTGACCTGTGCCAAAGCCGGACCTGCCGCTGCCCGCCTGACGGGGCACCCAGACCGGCGGCCCCCACATCCCCCACTTCCCCGCATCTTCCGACGACCGCGCCCGCGTGGCCTGCGGCGTCCCCTGATTCACCCTGGAGTTCACACATGTTCAACCTGAAAACCGTTCTGCCCCTTGCCGCCGCCCTGTTCCTGTCCGTCGCGGGCGCGCACGCCACCGTCCGCACCGAGACCGGCCTGACCGAATCCGCCGCCGGGAAAAGTGAGACGTACCGCCTGAACGTCCCCACCGAGAAGGAGATCGCCACCACCCAGATCCGCCTCGTGGTGCCCGCCGGGGTCGTGATCAGCCGCTTTCAGGTCACGCCCGGCTTCACGCGCACCGTGAAGAAGGACGCCTCTGGCCTCGTGACCGAGGTCGTCTGGAAGGGCCGCGTGGCGCCCATGGAGTACGCCCGCTTCTTCTTCCAGGCGAAGAACCCGGCGGCGGCCGGTGAGGTCGTGTGGAAGATCTATCAGACGTACAGCGACGGCAGCGTCGTCGCGTGGGACGACGCCGACCCTGCTAGGGGCCCGGCCAGCAGGACCACCGTCAAGTAACCGCTCCGCTGGGGGGAGGTCCGCTTCCCCCCTGTGCCCCATTCCTATCCTGGAGGTTGCCCCATGAAGAAGATCCTGCCCCTGCTGACTGCCCTGACCCTGTCCGTGGCGGCGGCCCACACCGCTGTGTCGGGCGTGACCCCGGCGCTGAACGCCACCGTGACCGCCCCGAAGACCGTGACCCTGGCATTCAGCGAGCCCGTGGAACTGCGTTTCTCGACGTTCCGCGTGATGGCGGTCCCGGCGGGCGTGACGGTCGCCGAGGCGGCGCGGCGTGCCCTGGCCGAGAAGGCCGACTCGGCGGCACTGGCAAACCAGCCAGTCAAGCTGAGTGGCGCGGCGGCCCGGCTGTCGCTGACCCTGAAGCCCAGGCTGAAGCCCGGTCAGTACGTGATCGCCTGGAAGATCCTGTCGGAGGACGGGCATCCCGTGACGGGCAGCAGTGCCTTCCGGGTCCGCTGACGGCCTGACCTGCACCTCCATGGGGTGATTCCGTGCAGGACGTGCTGCACGGAATCGCTTCCAGTTCGGTGGGTAGGCGTGCAGTCCGTCACGCTGCGGGTGACGCCCACGCAGCCCGTCACCTGCATCACATTGACCTGACTGGCCTTACACTGAACAGGTTATGGCGAAATATCGCATCTGCTTGATTGAAGGCGACGGGATCGGCCACGAAGTGATCCCCGCGACCCGCCGCGTCCTGGACGCCGCCGGCTTCGACGCCGAGTACGTCCACGCCGAGGCCGGGTACGAGTACTACCTCGACCACGGCACCAGCGTCCCCCAGGCGACGTACGACGCCGTGGAGAACACCCACGCGACCCTGTTCGGCGCGGCCACCAGCCCCAGCGGCGAGAAACCCGCCGGGTTCTTCGGCGCGATCCGCCACCTGCGCCAGAAGTACGGCCTGTACGCCAACGTGCGCCCCACCAAGACCCGCCCCGTGCCCGGCGCGTACGAGAACGTCGACCTCGTGATCGTCCGCGAGAACACCCAGGGGCTGTACGTCGAGCAGGAACGCCGCTACGGCGACACCGCCATCGCCGACACCGTCATCACGAAGGACGCCAGCGACCGCATCGGCAAGTTCGCCGCCGACCTCGCCATGAAGCGTGGCAAGCGCCTGACGGTCGTGCACAAGGCCAACGTGCTGCCCGTCACGCAGGGCCTGTTCCTGAACACCATCCTCGACCACGCCAGGACCGTGGACGGCCTGAACACCAGCACCATGATCGTGGACAACGCCGCCATGCAGCTCGTGCGCAACCCCCAGCAGTTCGACGTGATGGTCATGACGAACATGTTCGGTGACATCCTCTCCGACCTCGCCGCCGGTCTGGTCGGCGGGCTGGGCATCGCCGCCAGCGGGAACGTCGGCGACAAGTTCGGCATCTTCGAGTCCGTGCACGGCTCGGCACCCGACATCGCCGGTCAGGGCATCAGCAACCCCACCGCGACCATCCTCGCGGCCGTCCTGATGCTCGACCACATCGGCGACCACGACACGGCGCGCCGCCTCGACAACGCCGTGAACAAGGTCCTCGTCGAGGGCCCCCGAACCCGCGACCTCGGCGGCACCGCCGGCACCGAGGAGTTCACGAACGCCGTCATCGCCGCCCTGGCGTAAGCGAACACCAGCAAGGGGGCCGGACGCTGAGCGTGTCCGGCCCTCCCTTCTATGCACGGGTTCCGTCTATTTCGTGGACAGATCGGAACATCACCGCTCTGCCCACTCCACGCCCGGAACCCGCCCGGCTCCTACTCGCATCCGCTCGGAGTGAACGGTGTTTGCACACCATTCACTCGGAGTTTTACAGCTTGACGATCATCTTCCCGGTGTTCTGGCCCTGCAGCAGGCCCATGAATGCGGCGGGCGTCCCGTCAATGCCCTCGACGACGGTCTCGTCGAATTTCAGTTCGCCGCTGGCGATCCAGCCGCCGACTTCCTGCGCGAAGGTGTCGAACAGGTCGTAGTGGGGCGTGACGAGGAAGCCGCGCAGCGTGAGCTGCTTACCGATGATCTGCACGAGGTTGCGGGGCGCGGGGGTGGGTTCGGTGGCGTTGTACATGCTGATCATGCCGCAGATGGCCGCGCGGCCCTGAACGCGCATGCTGCCGATGGCGGCCTCCAGGTGCTCGCCGCCGACGTTGTCGAAGTACACGTCGATCCCGTCGGGCGCGGCGGCTTTCAGCTGCTCGGCGACCGGGCCATCCTTGTAGTTGAAGGCCGCGTCGAAGCGCAGGGTGTCGGTCAGGTGGCGCACCTTGTCCGCACTGCCCGCGCTGCCGATCACGCGCGCGGCGCCCTTCAGGCGGGCGATCTGCCCGACGGCGCTGCCGACGGCTCCGGCGGCGCCGGACACGAACACCACGTCGCCGGGCTTGAATTCGGCGGTGCGCAGCAGGCCCGCGTACGCGGTCAGGCCGGGCATGCCCAGCACGCCCAGGTACGCGCTGAGGGGCACGCCGGGCAGTTCGGGCAGCACCTTCACGCGCCGCGCGTCGATGTTGGCGTGGGTGCGCCAGCCCTGGTCGTGCAGGACGTGCGCGCCGACCGGGACGCTGGCGTCCTCGCTGTGCGTGACGACGCCGACGGCGCCGCCGGTCATGGTCTCGCCCAGGGCGAAGGGCGCGGCGTAGCTCTTGGCGTCGTTCATGCGGCCGCGCATGTACGGATCGACCGTCAGGTAGAGGTTGCGGACCTGAATCTGCCCGGCGGCGGGCGCGGGCAGGGTGAGGTCCACGAGGTTGAAGTCACTGTCTTTGGGGGCGCCGACGGGACGGGCGGCGAGTTGCACTTCGCGTGAGGTCGTCATGCGGGCCACTGTGCGCCTTCATGAGAGGCCGCGATGGTAAGCGCGGTGACGTTGAAACGGTCACGGCAGCCCGGACACCCGGCCCCAGAGCTCCCAAATTACTCGTCCAGTGCCCGTTCGAAGTCGCCGAGCAGGTCGCCGATGTCCTCGATGCCGATGCTCAGGCGCAGCAGGTTGGGGGTGATGCCCAGGCGGCGGCGTTCCGCTTCGGGCAGGGGGCGGTGCGAGGTGCCCCACGGCCACGACAGCGTCGTGACGACGTCCGCCAGGGATGGGGCGAGCGGGATCCGCCCGGCGAGGGCCTTCACGAAGCGTGGGGCGTCCTCGATGTCGGCGCTGAGCATTCCGCCGAAACCGTTCGGGTAGAGGTCCATGGCGAGGTGGAACTGCGGGTGGTCGCTGAGGCCCGGGTGGTACACGGCCTTCACGCGCGGGTGGTTCACGAGGACGTCCGCGATGGCCTGCGCGTTGCCGCTGTGGGCGCGCATGCGCAGGCCGAGGGTCTTGAGGCCCTGCATGGTCATCCACGCGTCGAAGGCGCTGATGGTGCCGCCCAGGCGCAGCAGGCGCGTGCGGGCCAGGGCGACCAGTTCCGCCGAGGCGCACAGCACGCCGCCGAACGCCGTGGAGTGCCCGCTGAGGTACTTGCTGACCGAGTGCGTGACCAGATCGGCGCCGTGCTCGGCGGGGCGGAACATGGCGGGGCTGGCGAAGGTGTTGTCCACGCTCAATAGCGCGCCGCGCCCGTGGGCCATGCGGGCCAGGGCGGGCACGTCCGGGACGGTCAGCAGCGGGTTGGTGAGGCTCTCGACGTGCACGACGCGGGTGTTCGCGCGGAAGGCGGCCTCGACCTCGTTCAGGTCGCAGGCGTCGACGAAGGACACCTCGATGCCCAGGCGGGGGAATTCCTCGGCCAGCAGCGCGTACGTCACGCCGTACACCCGCGCGTCCGTGATGACGTGATCCCCGGCCTTCAGCACGCCCAGCAGCGCGGCGCTGATCGCCGCCATGCCGCTCCCGGCGACCAGCGCGGCCTCGGTGCCTTCCAGGGTCGCCAGGGCGCGTTCCAGCGTCGCGGCGTTCGGGGTGCCGTTGCGGTAGTAGAACGCGGCGGGTTCCTCACCGCTCATGGCGCGGTCCAGGTCGTCCAGGTCCGCGAACGCGTACACGGTGCTCTGGTAGATCGGCTCGACCAGAGCGGCGGCGCGGTTGGGGCGCGCTTCCTCGCCCGCGCGGGCGGCCAGGGTGGTCAGGTCGTAGGTGGGGGCGGGCTTGGGGTCGCTCACCCGCGCATTGTACGAAGGTGCGCGGCCCCTCCCCTGCGGTTGCTTACTCCCCGCCAGCCCAGAGGCCCTGTTTTTTCAGCGCGGCCACGAGGCCGGGTTCGCGTTTCTCCATGCCGCCGCCCTGCCCGAAGTACGCGGTGAGCAGGCGCGCCCAGTCGCCGGGCTGATCGCCGCGCGCCGCGATGGGGTTCATGACCTGTACGGCCTCGCGGATCTCGTCGTCGGTTCCGGTGCGGTACTCGTCGGTGTGGATGACCAGCGGGCGGGGCACGCGCGGGCGGTACGGGGCGTCCTCGGCGGGGCGGCCGATCGTCAGCGCGGCGAACGGCAGGACGCCCTGCGGGAGCTTCAGTTCCTCGATGATGCCATCCAGGCCGTTCAGCACGCCGCCGATCCAGCAGCCCTGGTAGCCGAGCATCTCGGCGGCGGTCAGGAGGTTCGTCCCGGCCATGACGGCGTCCCCGATGCCGAAGTGAACGGCGATGGCGGGCCACGTGCCTGTCTCCTGCCCGGCGACCTCCAGCACCCGCCCCACGCGGCGCACGTCGGCGCACACGACGAACGCCTCGCTGGCGGTGGCGATGTGCGCGTTCGTGGTGAGTTCAGCCATGCGGGCGCGCAGTTCCGGGCGGGTGATGCGGATCAGGGAGTACAGCTGCGCGGTCGCGTCGGTCGGGGCGCGCTGCGCGGCGTGCAGGATGACGTCCAGGTGCTCTGCGGGCATGGGCAGGGGCGTGCCGTCCTCGTGGGTCTGGTACTGGCGGACGGTGCGGTGCGCGTCGTAGAAAGCGCGGACATCCTCGGGGCGGCGGTGGCGGTCGTCGGTCATGCGGCGCAGCATACCCGCCCCGCTAGGCCCGCAAGTGCGGGAGGCGCGACAGAACGCCACCCTCCCCGCGCGGGGCGGCAGAGGGTGGTCGCCGTGGCTAGCGGCAGTGGCTAGCGGCTGGCCTGCCACGCGAGCAGCACGGTCAGGACCGCCCCGATGCCCATGACGGTCAGGGCCTGCACGCGGGTCTTCTTGAGGTACAGCAGGATGCCCAGGCCCGTCAGGGAGATCACGACGAGGAACGCGGCGCTGACGTCGATGACCCACTTCCAGGTGGGGCTCGCGTCGCGGCCCTTGTGCAGGTCGTTCATGACCGCCACGGCGCCCTGCTCCAGGATGGTGGTCTCGTACGTGCCGGTCCTGACATTGATCACGGTGTCGGCGCTGTAGCCGGGCGCCAGGAACGAGATATCGGCCTGCTGGTCGTCCGCGCGGGGCTCCGCAGCGCGGCCCTTCAGGCCCTGCTGGGCGCGTAGTTCCTCGGCGACGGTCAGCCAGTCGGGTTGCCCGTCCTTGATCCAGCCGTTCGGGAGGGTGCCGGTCACGGTGCGGGTGACTTCCTGCGTGCCGAATACCCAGTCCGGGTGGTTCAGGGTGATGCCGGTCAGGCTGAAGAACAGCACGACGAGCAGGCTGATCATGCTGGTGTACGTGTGCGCCCAGCGCAGCCAGACGTTCGTGCGGGCCTTCAGCGTGCGGGGGCGCGGGGCGGGGCGCCGCACACCCGCACCGGGTTCAGGCTTTGCCGAGAGCGACACTGGCCGCCTCGATGTCGTTGTCGGCGGTCAGGGTCTTCTTGAACGCCGCGGCGCCCACCGTGACCTTCTCGCGCACCAGCGAGTACGGGCCGTGCTCGCGGGCGGCCTCCACGCACACGTAGTACGTGCCCTGCGCGGCCATGGCGCCCTTGTCGGTCCTGCCGTCCCACGCGACGGCGTACGTGCCGGGGTTGCGGGTGGCGCTGCTGACCGTGGTCAGGAGGTCGGCGTTGGTGCGGTACCAGCGGCGCAGTTCGCTCAGCCAGCGGGGATTCATGCGCGACTGCTGCACCCACACGGTCAGGTTCCGGACGGTGTCCCCGGATTCGTCCTCGATCCACACGGCGACATAGGGGCGTTTCACGCGGCCGCTGGCCTTCGTGGCGACCGTGAAGGTCACGTCGAGCTTCATGCCGGTCGGCCATTTCTTGGCGGGGGTAGCGGCAGCGGCCTGGGCGGGTGTGAAGCGGGAGACGGTCAGGGCGGCGGCGGTCAGGCCGATTCGGTGCAGGACGGTGCGGCGCGTGTGGGTCATGGGGTGGATCCTCCTGCGGGCAGGGTGCCGCCGCCCCGTTAGCGGGCGGTTAACAGGGGCCGCGCGTTCCGTGCCGGGCGCTGCGAAAGATTGACGCCGCGCCAGCCGGGGGACGCGTGCCGCTGCCCGTCCGCGGTGACGATCAGCGCCTCGCACTCGGGCAGACCCGCCAGCAGGTGCAGGCCCGCGCGGACATCCATGACGCTCAGGATGGTGGCGAGCGCGTCGGCCGTCACGCATTCGGGCGCGGTGACGGTCACGCCCGGCACGTCCTGCACCGGCTGACCCGTGCGGGGGTCCATGACGTGCGAGTAGTGCGTGCCGTTCACCAGGAACCCCCGGTGCGCCTGTCCGCTCGTGGCGAGCGCCCCGCCGCGCACCTGCACCCGCGCGATGGGCGGCGCGTCGTCCCGCGCGGTGAAGGGGTCGGCGACCTGCACGTTCACGCGGGCCGGGCCGGTCACGCGCAGGTCCCCTCCGGCGTTGATCAGGACGCTGCGGACGCCCACGCAGCGGGACGCGATCAGCACCGCGCGGTCCACGATGTACCCCTTGGCCAGGGCGTTCAGGCCCAGCGGTCCCGCCGCGTGCAGGGTGGCGCTGCCGTCGGCGTGCAGGGTCCACGGTGGGGCGCGCAGGGCGCTCACCTGCCGTTCGAGCGCCGCCGCGCTGGGCAGCTGCCCGGTCAGGGCGGCCTGCTGCCACAGTTGCCCCAGGGTGTCCGCGCCGGGGTGGAACGCGCCGCCGCTCAGGGTGCGCCAGTGGTCCGCGAGGCGCAGCAGGTGCAGCAGTTCCAGACTCAGGGGGACGTGGGTGTCACCGGTCCGGGCCTGCCAGCGGCGCAGTTCGCTGTCCGGGTCGAAGCGGTTGAAGATCAGGGTCAGGCGATCGATCTCATGCAGGGCGGCCGTCTCGGCAGCCTGCGCCTGGCGGGGGCTGCGGGCGACGACCTGCACCTCGACCTCGGTGCCCAGCAGGCGCTCGTAGGTGGAGTGCAGGCGGTGTGGGGGCCGCAGCGCCCGGCTCAGGACTTTCAGGATCACGTTCCGCATCATGCGTCAAATTTCTGACGGCCGCGTGAAATATCGCCCGCACCTCCGGTGGGTGCCAGGTGCGCACAGGGACAGGGCACACCTCACGGCGACGTCCAGCAATGCCGAACAATGACATTTCTGGTTGCGTCCCAGGGGGGTGTTACAGTAGCGCAGCACCACACAACCCAGGCACGAGTCCCGCCGGGCAGCGTCCCGGACGGGCACCACTGCCGCTGGAGGCCCCATGCATAAAGGTCTGTCCGTCTCCCTGCTCAGCGCCGCCCTGCTTCTCGCGTCCTGCTCCCAGACCCCCTCCGCCCCCCAGGCCGCCCCCACCCCCGGCACCGGCACGCTGGTCGCCACCGCCGACGAGTGCAGCACCTTCCAGCAGTACCCGGTCGTCGTGTCCCGCATCGACTTCAAGACGCAGCGCGACTGGCTGGACATCGTCAAGACCTTCGAACCGGTCGGCGGCAGCCTGGAAGACGGCTACGTGCTGCTGGACGTCGGGCAGGCGGACTTCGAGCGGCTGCGCGTGACCGGCCTGACCCGCGGCTGGACCGTGAAGATCGACCGCGCGCAGACCGAGCGACACAGCGCCTCCCTGAAAGCCCCCCTGGGCGCCCTGAGCATCAGCGGTTACTCCTGTTACCGCACCGTCGAGGAAACCTACGCCAGCGCGCAGAATCTGGTCACGCAGTACCCGAACCTCGCCAGCTGGAGCAGTATCGGGTCCTCCTGGCTGAAGACGAAGGGGCGCGGCGGGTACGACATGAACGTCCTGAAGCTGACGAACAGGAGCGTCACGGGCACCAAACCCCGCCTGCTGATCACGGCGTCCATCCACGCGCGCGAGTACACGCCCGCTGAACTCGCCACCCGCTTCGCGGAGTACCTGCTCGCCAACTACGGCCAGGACGCCGACGTCACCTGGATGCTCGACACGCAGGAAGTCTGGCTGGTCCTCCAGAGCAACCCGGACGGCCGCAAGAAGGCCGAGGCGGGCGCGTCGTGGCGCAAGAACGTGAACGACACGCAGGCGTGCGGGAACGGCCTGTACGGCGTGGACCTGAACCGCAACTTCAACTACGCCTGGGGCACTGCCGGGTCCAGCACCGACCCGTGCAACGAGACGTACCGCGGCAGCGCCGCCGGCAGCGAGATCGAAACGCAGAACCTCCAGAACCTCATCAGGGCGACCTTCGCGGACAACCGCGGCGCGGCCCGCACCGACGCCGCGCCCGCCACCACCCCCGGCGTGTACATCGACATTCACAGTTACTCCAAGCTGGTCCTGTGGCCCTGGGGGGACACCACCACCGTCGCCCCGAACGGCGCGGCCCTGCAGAGCCTCGGGCGGAAACTCGCGTACTTCAACGGCTACACCCCCGAACAGGCCGTCGGGCTGTACCCCACCAGCGGCACCACCGACGACTTCGCGTACGGCGAACTGGGCGTCGCGTCGTACACCTTCGAGCTGGGCAGCGCGTTCTTCGAATCGTGCAGCACCTTCACCGGCACGGTCCTCCCGCAGAATCAGGCGGCGCTGCTGTACGCCCTGCGCGTGGCACGCGCGCCCTACCAACTGGGCAGCGGCCCCGACAGCGTGAGCGTCACCGCGCCCGCCAGCGTCGCCACGGGCGCCAGCTTCACCCTGAGCGCCAGCGCCACGAACACCCGCTTCAACACCAGCAACGGCGCCGAACCCACCCGCACGATTACCAGCGCGGAGTACTTCATCGACACGCCCCCCTGGGCCGGCGGCACCGCCCGCGCCATGACCGCCACGGACGGCACCTTCAACGCCGCCACCGAGAGCGTGCAGGCCAGCGTGTCCACCACCGGACTCAGTGCCGGGAAGCACACCGTGTACGTCCGCGCGAAGAACAACAACGGCACCTACGGCCCAGTGTCCGCGCTGTTCGTCACGGTCGGCGCGACCACCGGCACGACCACCACGTACACCGGCACGCTCGCCGCCGCCGGGAACGCCTACCAGACGTCCGCCAGCGGCTTCACGTACGCGGGCGGCACCCTGAAAGGCAACCTGACCGGCCCCACCGGCACGGACTTCGACCTGTACCTGCAGAAACTCTCCGGCAGCACCTGGACCCAGGTGGCCGCCAGCGAGGGCAGCACCAGCACCGAGGCCATCAATTACGCCGCCGCGAGCGGCACGTACCGCTGGCGCGTGTACGCCTACAGCGGCAGCGGCAGCTACTCGCTCGTCGAGACGAAATAAGGGAGTGGGGAGTGGTCAGTGGAGGATGGGCTTTTCCACTTCCTACTTTCCACTGACCACTCCCCACTCTGCATGTCCAGTCATCCGGAATGCATATTCATGCGCGATCCGCGCGGGGTGATCCCGCGTTGACCGGAAGCGGGTATACTCCTCGCCTATGACGAAGGTCGCCCGCTCGCAGAAAACCCAGGCCAAGGCCAGCGCCGCCCCGAAGAAATCCGGAGCGGCGCGCAAGGCTGCCACGAAAAAAGATGCAGTCCCGGCGCCGGTCGCCGCGCCCGTGCTGCTCACCCCGGACACCCTCCCGAAACCCGTCATGGCCGGGCGGGACTTCCTGAGCAACCTCGACATGACCGCCGCCGAACTGCGCGCCGTCATGGACACTGCCCACAGCATGAAACGCGGCGAGTGGCGCGCCGTGAAGCCACTGGCGGGCCTCAGCATCGCACTGGTGTTCGAGAAGGCCAGCCTGCGCACCCGCACCACCTTCGACGTCGGCATGTACCAGCTCGGCGGGCACGCCATCACCCTCAGCAACACCGAGATCGGCCTCGGCACCCGCGAACGCGTCAGTGACGTCGCCCGCAACCTGGAACGCTGGGTGGACGCCGTCATGGGCCGCGTGTACCTCCAGCAGACCCTCCAGGAACTCGCCCAGCACGCCAGCATCCCCGTCATCAACGGGCTGAGCGACATGCTGCACCCCGCGCAACTCCTCGCCGACTACCAGACCATCGAGGAAGAATTCGGCACCGACCTCACCGGCCGCCGCGTCGTGTACATCGGCGACGGGAACAACCTCGCCAACAGCCACATCCACATGGGCATCCTGACCGGCACCGACGTCACCGTCGTCACCCCCGTCGGCTACGAACCCAACGCCGGAGTCCTCATGGACGCCGTCCGCGCCGGGGTGAACATCACCCTCACGAACGACCTCGCCGCCGTGCAGGGCGCCGACGTCCTGTACACCGACGTGTGGATCAGCATGGGCCAGGAAGCCGAGGCCGACATCCGCCGCCGCGCCTTCCAGGGCTACCAGGTCACCCCCGAGATGCTCGACAGCATCGCGCCGGACGGCATCTTCCTGCACTGCCTCCCCGCCCACTACGGCGAGGAGACCGTCCCCGAAGCCACCGAACACCCCAAGAGCCGCGTGTTCGACCAGGCCGAAAACCGCCTGCACGCGCAGAAAGCCCTGATGTACCACCTGATGGGCGACCTCAAGCCCCGCTGGTGAACTTCCGTCGCGGCGCGCATCTGCCGTCGCGCGGATGCGCGCCCGCCCATTCCTCTGACAGGCTGACCCGATGACCACACTGCACACGTCCCGTCTGACCCTCCGGCCCCTGACGCCGGACGACCTGCCGCGTGTCCTGGCATACCGGAACGATCCGGAGGTCGCCCGCTTCCAGGGCTGGCCGCTGCCTGCCACGCCGGACTCGGTGGTGGGTCTCGTGTCGGACGCGCCGCTGGGGGCGCCCGGCTGGGTGCAGCGCGCCGTCATGCTGAGCGGCGGTGAACTGCTGGGGGACGTGGGTCTGAACACGCAGGGGCCGCAGGCGGAACTCGGCGTGACGCTCGCCCGCAGCGCGCAGGGGCACGGGTACGCCCGCGAAGCCCTGCACGCCCTCGTCACGCACGCCTTCACCGACCTGGGCCTGCACCGCGTTCACGCCAGCATCGACCCGCGCAACACGGCGGTCGCGGCGCTGCTGACCCGCCTGGGCTTCCGGCACGAGGGCACCAGCCTCCAGAGCTACCGGCACCGGGGCGAATGGACCGACGACGCCCTGTACGCCGTCCTGGCCGCCGAGTGGACCGCGTGACCGGGGTCACGGAGTGGCTGGACGTCGTGAACGAGCACGACGAGGTCATCGGTCAGGCTACCCGCGAGGACGCCTATTCGCGCGGCCTGACCATCCGCGTCATCAACGCCTTCCTGATCAACCGGGCAGGCCAGCTGTGGATTCCGCGCCGCACCGCACACAAGCGGCTGTTCCCCGGCTGCCTGGACATGAGCGTCGGCGGGCACGTCGAATGCGGCGAGACGTACGAACAGGCCTTCCGGCGTGAGACGCAGGAGGAACTGAACCTGAACGTGGACGACCTCCCCTGGCGGCAGATCGCCCGCTTTGGCCCACGCGACGGCCTGAGTGCTTTCATGCACGTGTACGAACTGCGCCGCGACGACCCACCCACCTTCAACCCCGACGATTTCAGCAGCGCCGAGTGGCTCACGCCCCCCGAACTCATCCGGCGCATCGAACAGGGCGACCCCGCCAAGGGCGACCTGAAACGCCTCGTGCAGCTGTGCTACGGGGTGGGCCGTGCATGACGCGCCGTTCCTGCTGGCCCGCGTTCACCTGCCGGAGGAACGGACGACGTCATTCATCTACCAGCGATTCGGGGCGAACGTGAGCGCGATGGACGGCAGCGTCTTCAGCTTCCAGCGCGCCGGAGAGCCGGTGAACGCGTACGCGTGGTGGGAGACCCTCGACCCGGAGGTCATCGGGCGAGGGGGCCACGGCGTGATCCGCATCGTGCCCATGACCCCGGACCTCTGGACGCACCTGAAACCCGGAACGTCCCTGACTATGACTCATGAACGCCTGCACGCACAGGTCACTCAGTCCCTGATGGAGAATCAAGCATGACAGTCCCCAAGGTATTTATCGACGGTGAGGCCGGAACGACCGGTCTGCAGATCCGCTCCCGGCTGGAGGGTCGGGCGGATATCGAACTGCTGAGCATCGACCCGGCGCGGCGGAAGGACAGCGCGGCGCGGGCGGAGTTGCTGAACGCGGCGGACGTGTCGATCCTGTGCCTGCATGACGACGCGGCGCGCGAGGCGGTCACGCTGACGACGAACCCGGCCTCAAGGCTTCTGGACGCGAGCACGGCGCACCGGGTGAATCCGGCGTGGGTGTTCGGCTTCCCGGAGTTGAACGCGGGGCAGGCGGACGCGATCCGCGCGGCGCGGTTCGTGGCGAACCCCGGCTGTTACAGCACGGGCGCGATCTCGCTGCTGGCCCCGTTGACGGGCGCGGGGCTGATCCCGGCGGACTTCCCGGTGAGCATCCAGGGGTACAGCGGCTACACGGGTGGGGGCCGGGCGCTGGTGGACGCGCACGAGAAGGGCGAGGATCACCCGATGAAGGGCGCGTTCCTGAGTTACGCGCTGGGGCTGGGGCACAAGCACATCCCCGAGACGATGCGGTACGGGGGATTGAGCCGCACGCCGATCTTCACGCCGAACGTGGGGGCGTGGGCGCAGGGCATGACCGTGACCATCCCCCTGCACCTGCGCGAACTGGGCACCACGCCGGACGCGCTGCACGCGGCGCTGAAGGATCACTACGCCGGGCAGCGGTTCGTGCGGGTGTTCGAGATGCAAGGCAACCCGGAGGTGCTGGACCCGCAGACCCTGAACGGCACGAACGACCTGGAGCTGTTCGTGTACCCGTCCGCCGACGGCGAGCGGGCGCTGCTGGTCGCGCGGCTGGACAACCTCGGGAAGGGCGCGGGTGGGGCGGCCGTTCAGAACCTCAATCTGATGCTGGGGCTCGTGGACGCGTGACCGGGGCCAGCAAACTGGACATCAACCGGGGCACCACCCTGTGCATGAGCGTGTCGGCCCGCCCGAGCAACTTCGGGACGCGCTTTCACAATCACCTGTACACGGCGCTGGGTCTGGATTTCGTGTACAAGGCGTTCGGCGTGCAGGACATCGCGGGCGTGGTGGCGGGCATCCGGGCGCTGGGCGTGCGCGGCTGCGCGGTCAGCATGCCGTTCAAGGAGGCCGTGATTCCGCTGCTGGACGAACTGGACGCCTCGGCGGCGGCCATCGGGTCGGTGAACACCATCGTGAACGACGGCGGGCACCTGAAGGCGTTCAACACCGATTACACCGCCATTCAGCTGCTGATCGAGCGGCACGCGCTGAACCGGGACGCGCGGGTGGTCCTGCGCGGCAGTGGCGGCATGGGCAAGGCCGTGGCGAGCGCCCTGCGGGACGCAGGCTTCACTCGTGGCGTGATCGTCGCCCGCAACGAGGGGGCCGGGCGGGCACTGGCGGACCGTTGCGGCTGGGACTGGCACTCCACGACACCCGAAGTGCAGGACAGCGACCTGCTCGTGAACGTCACCCCGATCGGCATGGCGGGCGGCGCGGAAGAGCACGACCTCGCCTTCACGCCCGACGCCATCGCGCGGGCAGGCACGGTGTTCGACGTGGTCGCCCTGCCCAGCGAGACGCCCCTGATCGTGGAGGCGCGGCGACAGGGCAGGCCCGTCGTGACCGGGCTGGAGGTCGTGGCGTTGCAGGCGCTGGAGCAGTTCGTGCTGTACACCGGTGTGCGCCCATCCGAGGAGCAGGTGCAGGCGGCGGTCGAGTTCGCCCGCACCTAAAAGCGTGTGGGAGAGGTTGCACCCGCCTCTCCCCCCGTTCATTGGTGGTCAGTCCTGCGGCAGGTGCGACTGCACCTGAATGTCGCCGTACGTGTCGATCTGCTCGACGCTGAAGTTCCCTTCCTTCACACCTTCGAGCAGCGCGGCGAAGTAGGTGGTCTGTTCGCCCCAGTCCTGGGTGGGGATGCCCCGGAAGGTGAAGGTGCGCAGGCGCCTTCCGAAGGCGCGCAGCGCGCCGAGTGCGTCGGCCAGTGAGAGGCGGTCGCGGGCCAGGAGGGGCACCTCGACCTGCCGGACGGCGTTCTGCGCGGCCTTCACGAGTTTCGCGAGGCTGCCCTGCGGATTGCGGGGCCGTTCGCGGCGCGGGAGATTCACGGGCACGGCGCGGGCGGGGATCAGGCCCTCGCGTTCGCGGCGCCGCGCGGCCAGGAACCCCACCAGCGCGTCCAGTTCCGCCAGGGCCTCCACGCCCTCCAGCACGTCGTCCAGCGGCTCGAACCAGTCGCTGCCCATGTCGGGCTCGTCGGGCTCGGGTTGCGGCAGCAGCAATCGGGCCTTCAGCGCGATGACCGCCGCCAGGGTGGGCAGCAGGTCCGGGTGCGCGCCCTCCAGCGGGCCGCCGGTGACCGCCTGCGCCCAGGCAAGCACGTCGCGCGTGAGGGTCAGCAGGGGCACCTCGCCCGGCTGGACGCGGCCCGCGCGCAGCGCGGAGGCCAGCTCCGCCAGGGTGCCGCTGAACGCGGGGAGCGACACGCTGAAGCCCACCCCGGCCGGGGGCGGCGGGGTGGGAGTGGGCAGCGCGGGCGCGGCAGTCATTGCAGGAGTTGACGGTCGATGGGGCTTACAGGGTCAGGAAGCCGACTTTCTCGCGGACTTCCGCCATGATCGGCTGCGCGATCGCACGGGCCTCGCGCGCCCCCTGCGCCAGCGCGTCGCGCACGAAGTCCGGGTCGGCCTTCAGCGTCTCGGCCCGCTCCTGGATGGGCGTCAGGTGCGCCGTGATGCCGGTCATCAGCTGCTTCTTGCAGTCGATGCAGCCGATCCCGGCGCTGCGGCACCCGGCGTCCACGGTCTGGATGGTGTCCAGGTCGCTGAACAGCTTGTGGTAGTCGAAGATCAGGCACTTGGCGGGATCGCCGGGGTCGGTGCGGCGCACGCGGGCCGGATCGGTGGGCGCCACGCGCAGCTTCTGCCAGATGGACTCCAGGGGCTCCAGGATGCCGATGGTGCTCGTCTCGCCCTTGCTCTTGCCCATCTTGCCGTTGCCGTCCACGCCGGGAATCCGCAGCGCGTCCCGGTTGTACACGGCCCTGGGTTCGGGGAACGTCTCGCCGAACGCGTGGTTGAACTTCCGGGCGATCTCGCGCGTCAGTTCGATGTGCTGCGTCTGGTCCTCACCGACGGGCACGGTGTCGGCCTTGTACAGCAGGATGTCGGCGGCCATCAGCGCCGGGTACATCAGCAGACCCGCCGGGACGCTCTCCAGTTGCGCGGACTTGTCCTTGTACTGCGTCATGCGTTCCAGTTCACCGACCGGCGTCAGGGTCGTGAAGATCCACGACAGTTCCTGATGCTCGGGCACGTGCGACTGCACGAAGAACGTGACCCGGCTGGGGTCGAGGCCCACCGCGAAGTTCGCGACGGCCATCTCGAAGGTCCGCTGCGCGAGCAGTTTCGGGTCGGACGCGGCGGGGTTGGTGATGGCGTGCAGGTCCACCACGCAGTAGATGCTGTTCTTCCCGAACTCCTCGCCCAGCCGCACGTAGTTGCGCATGGCCCCGAAGTAGTTCCCGATGTGCGGTTCACCTGTGGGCTGAATCCCTGAAAAGACGCGCGGCATAACCCGGAGATTCTAGAGGATGGAGGCTTCAAAGACAGCGGGCCGCAGGCGCCTGCCCACGACCCACTCCCCACAACCTACTTCCCCCTTACGCGCTGCCCCGGATGATCAGGCGGGGTTCGAAGCGGCGGGCGCGGGCGGGACCCTTGTAGCCGTTCAGGCGTGACAGCAGGAGTTGCGCGGCCTCGTAGCCCATGCTCTCGACGGGCTGGTGCAGGGTGGTGAGGCCGCGTTCGGCGGCCCAGGGCTGGTCGTCGAAGCCGATCACGCGGACGTCCTGCCCGATCTTCAGGCCGCGCAGGCGGACCTCGTCGAGCAGGGCGCCGGCGAGCATGTCGGCGGAGGCGAACACGGTGCAGGGCAGTCCGGCCTCCTGCGCCTGGTCGAGGACGGTGGCGGCGGTGTTGCGCGCCGCGAGGGAATCGAAGGAGCTGGTGTACTCGGCCTTCACGGTGCGTCCGGCGGTGTCCAGCGCGCTCATGAAGCCGCTGCGGCGGTCCTCGAACACGCGGGTGGTGAACAGCTGGTCCAGTTCGGTCTCGACCCACACGGCGTACAGGTCGCCGCTGAACTGCGCGGCGTACTCGCCTGCCATGCGCCCGCCCGCGACGTTGTCCATGAACGAGGAATCGACGTTGTCCGCGAAGGCGTCCACGAGCACGGTGGGTTGCTGGGTGCGCAGGCGCCGCTCGTGGAACATCTGCGTGAGGTTGTACGTCGCCATGACCAGCCCGTCCGCCTGATAGGCCAGCGTGTGCGAGCCCAGGTAGCGTTCCAGGCGCGAGCGGTCCAGCAGGGGGAAGATCGCCACGTCGTAGCGCGCCTCCTGGAACGCGGTTTCCAGCCCGTCGAGGAGGCGCACGTAGAATTCGGTGGTCAGGACGGGCAGCAGGACGCTGATGGTGTAGCTGCGCCCGCCCGCGATGCGCCGGGCGTGCGGGTTGGGGGTGTACTCCAGGTCCGCGATGGCCTTGAGGACGCTCTCGCGCGTGGCGCCCTTGACGGCCACGTGATTGTTCAGCACCCGCGAGACGGTGCCGACCCCGACTCCGGCGTGCCGGGCTACATCCTGAATGGTGGGTTTGCGCATGATATTGGAACTCAGGATACGCTTTTTTGGAACGGGTTCCACGCGCTGTCTGAGTCGGTCCGCGTCGGCCTGAATCTGTCCGTGTCTGCCGGGGCGGACGTCGGGGACAATCCCGCCCGGTCCACGCGCCTACACTGCACCCTGACGGCTGCCCCGCGCCGGGCACGCCTTTGAAGGAGCGACCATGACTGCACCCCGCCGCGCCGGACCTGCCCGGCCCCTGCTGATCGCCGCGCTGCTGATCCTCGCCGCCGCGCTGGCCGCCGCCCTGCTACGCCCCCGCGACACCACGGGCACCCCGGCGACCCAGACCGCCGCCCATGCCACTCCCACACAGGCCAGCGGAAGCCTGCCCGCCACCGTCACGGACGCCCGCGTGGTCGCCGTGCCCCCCGGCATCCGCGAGACGAGCGTGTTCGCCACCCTCCGCAGCACCTGGGACGCGGACGTCCGCATCACGGGCGTGAGCAGCCCCGCCGCCGGGCACGCCATGCTGATGGTCACCCGCACCCAGGACAACATGACCGGCATGAGCATGACGGACCACCTCACCCTCCCGGCGGGCGGCACGCTGACCCTCAGCGACACCGGCGACCACCTCATGCTCATGGACCTGAAAGAACCCCTCCAGCCCGGGCAGACCATCCCCATCACCCTGACCGACGCCGAGGGGCGCACCCTGACCATCCAGGCGCCCGTGACGAAACCATGACGGTGAACCCCCGATGACCAGCGAACCCGCCCCCAACTCCAAGACGATGAGCCCCGAGTCGATCAGCCCCGAGACGATCAGCGCGCCCCCCGCGCGGCCCTGGTACGTGTCCGCCATCCTGGCCGTCGCCGCCGTGACCCTGCTGCTGCTGGGCGCCTGGGGCGCCGCGCGGCTGCGCAGCCCCTACCCGTTCTTCGGCACCGCGTACCCGCAGGGCACCGCCGCGACGGGCTTCACCGGCACCGTCAGCGACACCCCCACCGCCCCGCCCCGCGCCTTCACGTTCACGCCCGGGCAGGGTCAGGTCACCGCCGTGTTCTTCGGGTTCACGCACTGCGCCAGCATCTGCCCCCTGACCCTCTCGTACCTGAACAAGGTCCGCGACGCCCTTCCCGCTGATCAGAAGGCGCGCTTCCGCATCCTGCTCGTCAGCGTCGACCCCGCCCGCGACACCCCGGGACGCCTGAACGAGTACGCCTCTTACTTCGGGAAGGAAGGCGTCGGCGTGCACATCCCCGAACCGCAACTGGCGAAGGTCGCCCAGGCGTACGGCGTCGGCTACCAGAAGGCCGACGTGAAGGGCGCCGACTACCAGATCAACCACACCACTGCCACCTACCTCATCGACGCTCAGGGCCACCTGCGCGTCCTGTGGGACTACACCCAGCTCCCCCAGGTCGCCCGCGTCCAGGCGGACCTGCAACACGTCATGGAGACCCGATGAGCGCCACGCCCAGCACCCTCAACCCCACGCTGGCCGACCTCCTGAGCCCCAGCCCCGACCCCCTCTTCCTGATCCCCACCCTGCTCCTCGCCGCCGCGTACGCCTGGGGTTACCTCCGCGCGCACCGTGAAGGACGCGGGCAGGACTGGCCCGCCTGGAAGGCTGCCCTGTTCACCCTCGGCGTCCTCCTGCTGCTCATCACCACCCAGAGCCGCGCCGCGACCCTCACCCAGAGCAGCATGGCCCTCTACATGACCCGCCTCATGGTCCTCGCCGAGGTCGTCCCACCCCTCCTCGTGCTCGGCCTGCCCCGCCTGCGCCCCGACCCCCGGCGCGGCCTCGGGAGGGTCCTCAACCTCCTCCTCGACCCCTGGGTGGCCCTGGCCCTCTGGACGGCCGTCATCATCTACTGGAACGTCCCCGCCGGCTTCAACGCCAGCATCGTCAGCAACACCGCCGCCCCCCTCCTGCCGGGCCTGTACCTCCTGAGCAGCCTGCTCGTCTGGAGCGTCATCCTCCGCCCCCTCCCCACCGTCCAACCCGCCGATATCGGCTCACGCGGCTGGTTCGGCCTCCTCGCCGCCCTCCCCATGATGGGCGTCGCCAGCGTCTGGCTGTACAGCCCCCGTGTCCTCTACACCCCCTACGTGAACGCCCTGTGCCTCTGGAACTACACGCCCCTCCAGAACCAGCAGCTCAGCGGCTGGATCATGATGCTCGCCGGACTTCCCGCCCTGGCCCTCGCGTTCATCCAGCTGTTCGCGTGGCTGATCAAACTGTCCGAAACGCAGGGCATGCCGCCCGCGCGGGTCGTGCCTGACTCCGACACGGAGAGCTGAACGGCGTGACCCACCCCCCAACCCCCTACCCAGACTCGCAGAGCTGCGCAGCAGAGGGCAGGGGGGCTTACGTTGGCACTGGGCAAGAGTTTTCACTTATGCGGCGGAGGTGTGGTGGGCGGTGACGGGTCCGGCTTCGACGCCATCCTGCCGGGACGGTGGAAGGCCCGGACGCTGCGCGTCCGACGGCTCGGGGTGGTCTGCGGCGGCTGGCCGGGTGGGTCGGCGCGGACAGCTGATCGACTCTGTCTTTTCTCCTCCCCCCTTGAGGGGGAGGCCGGGTGGGGGGTGGCGGGCCGCGCCCGCCCCAATCCACCCAGCCCACTCCCCACAACCCACTTCCCACAACCCCCTCCCCCCTTCACTTTCCGTCCATTCATTCAGTTGCGGTGGGTGGGGGCTTGTTAGCCTGCGCGCATGTATGACGTGGTGGTAGTGGGTGCGGGGTTGGCGGGCCTGACGGCGGCCCGGGTGCTGTCGCGGGCGGGGGAGCGGGTGCGGGTGCTGGAGGCCGCGCCGGAGGTGGGGGGGCGTGTGCGGTCGCGGTCTGTGGGTGGGTTCGTGCTGGACGCGGGGTATCAGGTGTTGTTCCCGGCTTATCCGGCGGTGCGGCGGCACGTGAACCTGGGGGCGCTGGATCTGGTGGCGATCCCGCCGGGTGCGGTGGTGGTGCGGGGGGAGCGGCGGGAGGTGCTGGGGAGTCCGTTCGGGGATCTGGCGGCGTTGCCGGGGACGCTGGCGGCGCGGTCGCTGGGCGTGGCGGATAAGGCGCGGGTGGCGGCGCTGGCGCTGCGGTTGCGTGCGCCTGCGCCGTTCGAGTTGCTGCGCGGGCCGGACGAGTCCACGGAAACCTACCTGCGGCGGCAGGGGTTCAGTGAGGGCGCGCTGGATGCGTTCTTCCGGCCGTTCTTCGGGGGGATCTTCCTGGACCGCCGCCTGGGGACGAGTGCGCGGCTGTTCCGGTATTACTTCCGGATGCTGATGGACGGCGGCGCGGCGCTGCCCCGTGGGGGCATGGGGGCGTTGACGGCGCAGCTGGCGGAGGGGCTGGAGGTGAGCGTGAACGTCCCGGTGCAGCGCCTGAGCACCCACGCGGGGCACGTGACGGTGCACTCGGCGGCGGGGGACCTGGAGGCGCGGCAGGTGATCGTGGCGACCGATCCGGGCACCGCCGCCCGCCTGACCGGCGCGGACGCAGCGCGCGGCAGCGTGAGCAGCACGTACCTGCACTACGCCAGTGCCGGGCAGATCGACCGGGAGGCGCGCCTGCTGCTGAACGCCGAGGAGGGCTTCATCAACAATGCCCACTGGCTCAGCAACGCCGTGCCGGGCCGCGCCCCGGCGGGCGGGCACCTGCTGACCGTGACGGTCCTGGGCGAACCGGACATGGACGACGACGCGCTGGACGCCCGCGTGCGCGGCGAACTGGGCCGCTGGTACCCCCCGGCGCAGGTGCAGGCGTTGCGGACGCTGCTCGTGGAACGTATCCGGCACGCGCAGTACCCGCAGCCGCCCGAGTACGCCGCCGTGCTGCCCGGTCACGCGACGCCCCTGCCGGGCGTGATCATTGCCAGCGAGGCGACCGCCATGAGCGGCATCCAGGGCGCGATGGAGAGCGGCGAGAAGGCGGCGGCGATCGTCCTGAACGACCCGGTCGGCATGAGCCGCCCACGCGGAGGGTAGGGTCCGGTCACATCTGCACGCCGGGCTGGCTCTGGCCCGCTACGCTGAGAGTTCATGAAACGCGTGATGACGGTGGTGGCGGGTCTGGGCTTGCTTCTGGCGGCGTGTGGGGAGACGCCGCCGACGATCAGTGTCAGCAAGGACCCGCAGATGCTCTCGGGTCACTGGGTGGGCAGTGTCCGGGTGTCGTCGGAGGCAGCGGAGGTGCCGCTGGATTTCAACTTCCAAGCGACTTACGTGGACGCGCAGCAGGTGACCGTGTCCGGTAGTGGGACGCTGGACGGTCAGGCGGTCACGCTGAAAGGAACGGTGAAGGGGAATGCGGACATGTTCGTGCAGTACACGCCGCCGCTTCCCAATTACGCCATGTGGGGCGACCTGAACGTGACGGGCGCGGCGGGTGACCTGGGCACGCTGAACGTGTTTCATTACGTGTCGAGGAGTGCGTCAGCATCGAGTGCCCATTACAAGGTTGTGTGGAAGCCGAAGGGAAGTGAAACGGAGTCCTCCGGTGTCATGAGTCGCCGCTGACGTCGGGTAGGCTGGCGGGTATGTCGGCGCGTCTGGATCATCTGGTGGTGGCGGCCCGTTCGCTGCCGGAGGGGCGGGACTGGCTGGAGGGTCGCCTGCGCGTGCCGCTCCAGCCCGGCGGCGAGCACGAGCTGTTCGGCACGCATAACCTGCTGCTGTCGCTGGGGCCGGACGCGTACCTGGAGGTGATCGCCGTGAATCCGGACGCGCCGCCGCCCGCGCGGGCGCGCTGGTTCGCGCTGGACACGCCGGGCATGCAGGAGCGGCTGTCGCACGGTCCGGCGCTGGTGCACTGGGTGGCGCAGGTGCCGCAGCTTCCGACCGGGCCGGACGCGCTGCCGCTGTCGCGCGGGGAGAACCGCTGGGTGCTGACCGTCCCGGCGGATGGCGCGCTGCCGGGTGGTGGGGTGGTGCCGTCCCTGATTCACTGGTTGACGCCGCCGCCGCCCACGCGCCTGCCGGATTCGGGGGTGCGCCTGGCGGGCCTGCGGCTGGGCTCGCCCGAACCGGACGGGCTGCGCGCGGCGCTGGACGCCCTGCGTTTCCAGGGTGAGGTGGAGGTCGTGGAGGCCCCGCAGGTCGAACTGCACGCCACCCTGGACACGCCGCACGGTCCGGTGGAGCTGTAGGGGTGCCGTGGGGTCGCGTCCGGGAGTCTTGACCCCCCATGGGCGGGGTGCGCCACAATGGGCGTCATGAGCACCCAGACTGCCCGCCCGCCCGTGGATCTCGACTGGAACACGCTGGGATTCAGTTACGTCCGCACCGACGAGCGTTACCTGTCGCACTGGCGTGACGGCGCGTGGGACGCCGGGACGCTGACGCTGGACAACGTGCTGCACATCAGCGAGGGCAGCACGGCGCTGCACTACGGTCAGCAGTGCTTCGAGGGGCTGAAGGCGTACCGCGCGGCGGACGGCAGCATCAACCTCTTCCGCCCGGATCAGAACGCGGCGCGCATGCAGGCCAGCTGCCGCCGCCTCCTGATGCCGGAGGTCAGCACCGAGCAGTTCATCGACGCGTGCCGTCAGGTCGTGCAGGCGAACGAGCGCTGGATGCCCCCCTACGGCAGCGGCGGCGCGCTGTACCTGCGCCCCTACGTGATCGGCGTCGGGGACAACATCGGCGTGCGCAGCGCCCCGGAATTCATCTTCGGCGTGTTCTGCATTCCCGTGGGCGCGTACTTCAAGGGTGGGCTGACGCCGCACAATTTCATGACCAGCGAGTACGACCGCGCCGCGCCGCACGGCACGGGTGCGGCGAAGGTCGGTGGGAACTACGCCGCGAGCCTGATGCCCGGCGCGCAGGCCAAGGACCGCAAGTTCGCGGACGCGATCTACCTCGACCCGGCGACCCACACGAAGATCGAGGAGGTTGGCGCGGCGAACTTCTTCGCCATCACCAAAGACGGGCAGACGTTCATCACGCCCAGATCGCCCAGCATCCTGCCCAGCATCACGAAGTACAGCCTGCTGCATCTGGCCGAGCACCGCCTGGGCCTGAACGTCGTCGAGGGGGACGTGTTCATCGACCGCCTGGACGAGTACGCCGAGGCGGGCGCGTGCGGCACGGCCGCCGTCATCACGCCCATCGGCGGCATCCAGCACGGCGACACCTTCCACGTGTTCCACAGCGAGACCGAGGTCGGCCCGGTCACCCGCCGCCTGTACGACGAACTGGTCGGCATCCAATACGGCGACCGCGAGGCGCCCGAGGGCTGGATCGTCAAGGTCTGACCGGAGTGGACTTCGGGCGGGGCGGTTCGCGATGCGCGGGCCGCCTCTCTGCTTACCGGGAGAGGTGGATGGGAGTGACGGTCGCGGCGGTCAGGCCCAGTTCCGCGTCAGCCTGGGTTTCGGCGGGGGTGTCGCCCCAGGCCTGCATGATCAGCCCCCGGGCGCCGCGTTCGCGGGCGGCGTCGCATGTGGCGCGCAGCAGGGCGTGACGCAGGGTGGTGTGGCGCCACGCCGGGTGGACACCGGGGCTGCCGATGGTCAGCGTGTCGCCGTCCAACCACGCGCGGCAGATGCCGACGCCCTGCCCCGAGGCGTCCAGCGCGACGTGGCTCACGGTGTCGTCCGACCCGTGCGCGACCGGGGTGGGGAGGGGTCCACGCCAGTCGGTGAACTGCCCGACCCGCCGCCAACCGAGCCTGCGCAGGGCCTCGCCGGGCAGCAGGGCGTCGTCCGCGTAGGCGCTCAGGAGCGTGCCGGACGCCGAGGCGGCCCGCAGGAGGGCCAGGGCGACCTGGGCCTGTCGGGGGCCGGGGCGGGCGCCGCCCAGCACCTCCAGGTCTGCGCGGGGGGTGCGGCAGCAGTCACGGGGGCAGCATAGGCGGCGCGGACGGCCGATCACGGCGCACCTGACCGGCACGGGCTTCCCTGAGCGTTTCTGCCCTGAGCGTTTCCTTCATGTTCCAGACCGGCCCTCCGTGTGGTGTGGGGGGCGCGGCTAGACTGCGCCTCATGAGTGAAGCGCTTCCGCTGGATCACGGGCACCTTCAGAAGCTGGTCACGGCGGACCTGGTGCGGCCGGACCATCTGCTTGGCGCGCACGTCGTGACGCAGGATGGTGTGGAGGGCGTGCGTTTCGGCGTGTGGGCCCCGAACGCGCATCACGTCAGCGTCGTGGGGGACTTCAACGGGTACAACGGCTTCGACAACGCCATGCAGCGCCTCGACTTCGGGTTCTGGGGCGTGTTCGTCCCGGCGGCCCGCAACGGGCAGCGGTACAAGTTCCGCGTGACCGGCCCGGACGGCCGCACCGAGGACAAGATGGACCCCTACGGGTCGTTCTTCGAGGTGCGCCCCGCGACCGCCAGCATCGTCTGGGACCAGCCGTTCACGTGGTCGGACGACGGCTGGATGGCGCACCGCAACGCGGGCTTCGAGCAGCCCGTCAGCATCTACGAGGTGCATCTGCCGTCCTGGGCGCGGCGGGACGACGGGTGGTTCCTGAACTACCGCGACCTCGCGCACCGGCTGGGTGAGTACGTGCAGTTCATGGGCTACACGCACGTGGAACTGCTGGGCGTCATGGAGCACCCCTTCGACGGGTCGTGGGGCTATCAGGTGACCGGGTACTACGCCCCGACCAGCCGCATGGGCAGCCCCGAGGACTTCAAGTACCTCGTGAACCATCTGCACGGCCTGGGCATCGGCGTGATTCTCGACTGGGTGCCGGGGCACTTCCCGACGGACAGTGCGGGCCTCGCGAAGTTCGACGGTACGCCGCTGTTCGAGTACGCCGACCCCCGCAAGGGCTTCCATCAGGACTGGAACACGTACATCTTCGATTACGGCCGTAACGAGGTCGTGATGTTCCTGATCGGCTCGGCCCTGAAGTGGCTGCAGGACTTCCACGTGGACGGCCTGCGCGTGGACGCCGTCGCCAGCATGCTGTACCTCGACTTCTCCCGCACCGAGTGGATCCCGAACGTGCACGGCGGGCGCGAGAACCTGGAGGCCATCGCGTTCCTCAAGCGCCTGAACGAGGTCGTGCACCACATGGCCCCAGGCTGCATGATCGTCGCGGAGGAGAGCACCTCGTTCCCCGGCGTGACCACCCCGAGCCCCTTCGGGCTGGGCTTCGACTACAAGTGGGCGATGGGCTGGATGAACGACAACCTCGGGTACTTCGAGCAGGACCCGCTGTGGCGCAAGCATCACCACCACGCGCTGACGTTCTTCAACGTGTACCGCACGAGCGAGAACTACGTCCTGGCGATCAGTCACGACGAGGTCGTGCACCTGAAGAAGAGCATGGTCATGAAGATGCCCGGCGACTGGTACGCGCAGCGCGCCGGGTACCGCGCGTTCCTGACCCTGATGTGGGCCACGCCCGGCAAGAAACTGCTGTTCATGGGGCAGGAGTTCGCGCAGCCCACCGAATGGAACCACGACGTCAGCCTCCCGTGGCACCTGGCAGACCACCCGGACCACCGGGGCGTGCTGAACCTCGTGCGGCGCCTGAACGGCCTGTACCGCACCCGCCCCGACTGGCACGTGGCCGACACGAAGGAAGAAGGCATGCTGTGGCTCAGCGCGGACGACGTCGAGAACAGCGTGTACGCCTTCATCCGCCGCGACCCGGTGGGCGGCGCGTGGAGTGTCGTCGTGGCGAACCTCACCCCGGTGTACCGCGACCTGTACCCCATCGGGGTGCCGCAGGGCGGCGCGTACCGCCTGCTGCTCTCCACCGACGACGGCGAGTACGGGGGCTTCGGCACCCAGCAACCCGACCTGAACGCGAAGGACGAAGGCTGGCACGGGCAGACGCACCACCTGCGCCTGAACCTCCCGCCGAACAGCGTGCTGGTCCTCTCCCCCACCACAGAGACCATCGTCAGCGAAGACCGCTGACGCGACACGGTCGGGCGGGGCGGGACGTGCTTGAATGCACCGCGTGACCGTCCCGCCCGACCCCACTCCGGACCAGACCACCGCGGACCAGACCAGCCCGGACCGCCCACGCCCTGACGCCCTGACCGCCCTGAGCTTCCTGCTGCTTGCCGCGCTGGCCGGACTGCTGCTGTGGCCGCTCCTGACGGGCGGCGCGGCCCCCAGCCCGTACCTGATCGGCGGGCTGCTGCTGGCACGCCTGGGCGTGCAACTCCTGCGCGCCCGCCGCGACCCCCGGCTGCGCCGCCCCGTCAGCTGGGCGCTGGACCTGCTGATCATCGCCCTGATCTTCAACGTCGCCAGCCGCCAGCCAACCTGACCGGTCAGGGGGCAGGCCCGGCACCACTGGGCCGCAGGACGTCACCCCACGTGGCGGCTCAGCGTCACCATGAGATGCCGCCCTCACGTATCCTGCCTCCGTGCTCCCGTCCGCGCCTGCCGCCACCCGTCCACCTTTCCTGGTTCCCGCACTGTGGACGTACGTGGCGCTCCTGACGCTCCTGTCGCTCGCAAGCGGAACGAAATCGTTCAGCGTGCCGCTGATCATCCTCACCCACCGACTGACGGCCTGGAGCCGGGATGTCCAGAACGGTGACCCCGGCCCGCACGCTCCGGCCCTCGCGGTATGGGCGTTGGTGGGAACGCTGGAGGGAGTGATCGCCGCCTGCGTGGGCGCGGTTCTCGGGATGCGGGGGAGTCTCGTGGAGGCAGCCACGGTGACACTGCTCGGTGCCACCTTTGCGTGGGCCTGCTGGGAGTTCCGGCCCCTCGCACGGACCCTCGGTCAGTTGGGCAGCAGGGAAACGCTCCGCCGCTGGACGATGCCACTGCGTCTCACGCAGCTTGCCCTGCTGTTCCTGATCGCTTCCTCGTTCCTCATTCATGATGTCCTTGAGTTCCAGCTCGCGCAGATGATCACCGGGGTCTTCCTGCTGCTGCCGACGGAGTTCCTGTACCGCTTCGTGGCCCGCAACGCCCGCTGACCATCCCCTGCCGTACCCTGTGGGCATGACTGCTCCGCTGTTCGATTCGCACATGCACACGCCCCTCTGCGGGCACGCCACCGGCACCCCGCGCGAGTACGCGCAGGCGGCGCTGGACGCCGGGGTGGCGGGCATCTGTTTCACGGATCACATGCCGATGCCCGCGTGGTACGACGCGCCGTGGCGGATGCGCCGCGATCAGTTGGCGCAGTACGTGCAGGACGTGCAGGAGGTGCAGGTCGAGTTCGCGGGGCGGCTGGAGGTCCGGCTGGGCCTGGAGGCCGACTACCACCCCGGCACCGAGAAGTACGTGGAGGAGGTGCTGGGCGCGCACCCGTGGGATTACGTGATCGGCAGCGTGCATTACATCGGCGCGTGGGGCTTCGACAACCCGGAGTTCGTCGCGGAGTACGACAGCCGCGACCTCGCGGGCCTGTACCGCGACTACTACGCGCTGGCCGAGGGTGCCGCGAAATCCGGGCTGTTCGACAGTGTCGGGCACCTGGACCTGCCCAAGAAGTTCGGGCACCGCGACCCCGACGGGTACGCCGCGCTGCACGCGCTGGACGTCATCGCCGAACGCGGCCTGAGTTTGGACTTCAACACCGCCGGGTGGCGCAAACCCATCGCGGAAGCGTACCCCGCCCCGGACCTGACCCGCGCCGCCGCCGAACGCGGCATCCCCTTCGTCCTCGGCAGCGACGCGCACAAACCGGAGGAAGTCGGGCACCGCTTCACGGACGCCATCAAGCAGATTCACGACGTCGGCGGACGGATCGTCACGTACCAGGGACGCGTCCGGCACGGATAAAGCGTTATCTCTCTGGCTCCCCCTGGGGGGAGCTGGCCGCGCAGCGGACTGAGGGGTCCACGCGGGGGCTGTGGGCTCTGAGCAGAACCGCACTGAGGGTGTTCCCCATGGCTCAGAGCCAGCACCCCGCGCCCGCTACTCTGGGCGTATGGATGTCACGAAAAAGTCCCTGGCGGGGGTGCTGAAGACGACGGCGGATCTGCTGGATCTGCTGGGGGTGGGGGATGATCCGTTCCGGGCGCAGGCGTTCCGGAGTGCGGCGCGCAGCCTGGAGGGCGTGCAGGACGAGGTGGACGCCCTGGTGGCGCGGGGCTTTGCGGGCGTGCCGAAGGTGGGGAAGGCGATTGCGCTGGATCTGGTGGGGTTCGTGGAGTCGGGGGTGTTCGGGCCGCTGGAGGACGCCGCGAGTCTGATTCCGGCGGGGGTGCTGAGTCTGTTCCGGGTGCGGGGGCTGGGGCCGAAGAAGATCCGGGCGCTCTGGGACGCGGGGATCGATTCGCTGGAGGGTCTGCGGGAGGCGTGCCGGGACGGGCGGGTAGCGGCGCTGAAGGGGTTCGGGGCGAAGAGTGCGGCGTCGTTCCTGGCGGCGGTGGAGTTCGCGCTGAGCGCGCAGGAGCGGCAGCACCTGAGCACGGGGGCGGTGGTGGCCGAGGGATTGTGCCACGTGCTGGATGGGCTGGAGGCGCGCGTGGCGGGGGATGTGCGCCGAGGACTGGACACGGTGCGGGTGGCGCGCGTGACCGTCACCGCCGACCCCGAGGTCGTGACGACGCGGCTGGCAGGCGTGGTGGAGGGCCTGGAACGCGTCGGGAAGAAACCGCTGCTGGCCGGGCGCGTGGATGGCGTGCCGGTCGAGGTGGCGTTCGCGCCGCGTGAGGGCGTGCGGGGCGCGCTGGACCTGATGATGGGCGGCGGCACGGCGTACCGCGAGGCCCTCCGTGCCGAGGCGGCGGCGCGGGGCTTCGACCTGAGCGGGCACGGCCTGATCCGGGCGGGCGCGGTGCTGGACACACCCACCGAGGCGGACGTGATGCGCGCCCTGGACCTGCCCCTGCGCCCCGCCGAGTACCGCGAGCCGGAGCATGATGGCGTGTGGGAGGCCCTCCCCCACCCGGATCAGCTCGTGACGGTCGCGGACCTGCGTGGGATGCTGCACACGCACTCGACGTGGTCGGACGGCGCGGCGTCCGTGGCGGACATGGCGGCCGCGGCCGTGCGGCTGGGGCACGATTTCCTGGGCACCGGGGATCACTCGCGCGCCGCGCACTACGCGAACGGCCTGAGCATCGAACGCCTCCAGGCGCAACTGAAGGAAATCCGCGAGTTGCAATCGGCGGGCGTGCCGCTCGTGGCGGGCGCCGAGGTGGACATCCTTGAGGACGGCAGCCTCGACTACCCGGACGAGGTGCTCGCGGAACTGGATTACGTGGTCGCCAGCGTCCACAGCCTCTTCACGCTGCCCGCCGAGCGGCAGACCGAGCGGCTCGTGCAGGCCGCCCGGCATCCCCTCGTGACGATCCTGGGGCACCCCACGGGCCGCCTGCTGCTGCGCCGCCCCAGCTACGCGCTGGACCTGGACGCCGTGATGGCCGCCTGCGCCGAGCGCAACACGGTCGTCGAGATCAACGCGAACGCGTACCGCCTGGACCTCGACTGGCGCGTGGCACTGACGTGGCGGGACCGCGTGAAATTCGCCATCAACACCGACGCGCACGTGCCGGGCGGACTGAAAGACGCCCGCTACGGCGTGATGGTCGCCCGCAAGGCGGGCCTGACCCCGCAGCACGTGGTGAACACCCTGGACCGCGACGCGTTCCTGGCGTTCGTGCGGGCGCAACGGGCGGGGCGGTCATAACCTAGGGCGCTTACAGGAGCCAGCCCACCCCCAGTCGGCGCGGCTGGGGGTCGAGGTCATCGGCGCGGTCGATCTCGCCCAGCAGGGCCAGTCGGCACGCCTGACGCCCGGCTCGCCGCCAGCGTCGGCGGTCCTTGCGTGTGGCGGCGGACACACCGCCCCTGAGCCCCCCGTCCTGAAGGACGCGCCGCGCGAGTCGGTTCTGGTGCTGACGCTGGATGTCCTCCAGTTCCCAGGTCATCACGGCGGTGCGAAACGAAGCGCCCCGCCGCTGGACATACCCGACCCGGTGGTAGATGATCCGGGTTCGCCCCTTGCGAGTTCGGCGGACAGTGATCAGGCGGGAGCCCGGGTGGCGTGAGGCGCACACCTGCGCTTCCCAATGCTGATCGAACTGGCCGATCCATGTCCAGCAGGCGCGCGGCCACGCCTGATCCACCTCTGGCGAGGACCAGTTTCTGAACTTAAATCCGTACAGCTGAAGGTTGAGGCGACGAGCGGCAATGCGGCGAGTGTGTCGCTCCCGCTTCCAGATTTTGTTGGCCATGGCAGGCCCCCTCCGGTGGGGCCTACTGCGTGTCGTCGCGCCAGATCATGGGCTCAGTGTAGGGAGATCTCTCCTCGCTGACCTGCGTCAGATGACGTATGGGAGGGCGTGGGCCTTCATCCATAGCGTTTCTCCAGTAATCCGCTCAGGGCGGTCCATTCGGCCTGTTTGCCGTCGGGGAGTTGCCGGGCGAGGTTGGCGAGGTAGCGGGTGAGGTGGGTGCGGGTCAGGGCGTCGGGGTCGAGGCCGAGTTCGCTGGCGGCTTCGGGGATGAGGACGTCGGCCATGGGGCCGATGAGGCGGGTGAGGTTCCAGTGGAGGTCTTCGAGGAAGTCCGGGCCGAGGGGCATTTCAGATTGTTCTGGGTGGCCGAGGGCGCGTTCGAGGGTGCCGCCTTCGGTGGTCTGGTCGAGCATGTGGTCGAACGCGGCGGTGGCGGCCTCGGGGTCGCGGCGGATGATGCCGTGGATGATCTGTTCGTGGGTGGTGTACAGGTGCGGGAAGCGTCCGGCGTGCATCAGGTCGGTGCTGATGGCGCGCAGCAGGTTGGCCAGCGGCATGTGGATGGCGCGCAGGAGGCGCAGGACGACGGGGTTCCCGGCGGCGTGGGCGATGGCCATGTGCAGGGCGAGGTCGGCCTGGATGAACGCTTCGGGTGCGCCCTGCGCGTCGCGCATGCGGTGCAGGTGCTCCAGCAGGTCGGTGTGCTGTTCGGGGGTGGCGTGCCGGGCGGCCTGGGCGATGGTGTAGTGTTCGAGCGCCTGGCGGGTGTCGAGGAACGCGCGGGCCTCGTGTTCGTCGTGGACGGCGCCGAGCCAGAGGTTGATGCTGGGGGCCTGCTGCGTGACGGGGAGGATGATGGTGCCGCGGCCGGGTCGGGCGTCGACGACGCCGCTGGCGGAGAGGATGGAAATCGCCTCGCGCACGGCGGCGACGCTGGTGCCGTAGCGCTGGGCGAGGTCGCGCTGGCTGGGCAGTGTATCGCCGGGTTTCAGGCGGCCGTCGAGGAGGAGTTCCTGGAGGTGCGCGGCGATGTGTTCGCCGAGGGAGCGTTTTTCCAGGGGGTCGGCGGCGAAGCCGGGGTCGGGGCCGGTCAGTGGGAACAGCGCCGAACTCGTGAACGATGAGCGGGTGCTGCAGGCCTACCTGGGCGGCTGATACGGATTCCGTCTGTTTCGTTGACAACCCGGGACAGCACCGGGTTGCCAACTCCACGCCCGGAACCCGTTTCCCTCCTGCTCGCTCCGCTCGGGTTGAAAGTTTTTGCAAACCTTTCAACCGAAGTCCTTATGAAGCGCCACACAGTCGAGGGCGGGACGACTCCCCTCACAGAGTCGTCCCGCCCGAGTTTTCTTCCAGTGGGAACGGGCCTTCAGTCGCCGGCGTTCCCTGCGCGCCGTTCAGCGCGTGCCGAAGTCCTGCACCCAGTACGTGCCGTAGGGCGTGCCGGGCTGGTACACGTACCCGATCCCGACTTCTTTCAGGGTGGGGTCCATCAGGGTCTTGCAGTGGCTGGGGCTGTCGATCCAGCCCTGCATGACGTTGGCGACGGTGTACCCGGCGGCGATGTTCTCGGCGACCTCGGTCCAGCCGGTGTACCCGGCGGCCTGCATGCGCTGCGCGGGGGTCTTCCCGTCGGGGTTGACGTGATCGAAGAACTTGCGGGTGCCCATGTCGGCGGCGTGGGCGCGGGCGGCGGCGGCCAGGTAGCCGTTCCAGGTGACGGGCGCGGCGGCCTCGAAGCGCTGTGTGCCGCAGGTGCGGGCCACGCCGCGCGCGGCGTTCAGGGCGCTGAGGATCTGCGCTTCCTCGCTGCTCATGGTCTGGCTGCCGGCGTCGCGGGGGCCGCTGCTCTGCCCGCCGGTGCTGCCAGCGCTGCCGACAGCGGCGCTGGGGGTGCTGGGGCCGCCGCAGGAGGCGAGGAGGGCGGTCAGGGGCAGCAGGGTGGTCAGGATGAACGTGCGCATGTGAGGGTCCTTTGACCGGTGGGAATGTGGGGTCCGGTCTGAAGTGGCCTCAAGGTACTCAGGGGGGCATCTCGGGCCGCTCACGGCGCCGAAAATGAAGATGAGCGTGACGTGACCCCCGCATGGGGGGTCCACCGGAAGCACTCATCCGACGAGATGCCAGGAATTTTTGCTGTCCTGGCAGCACTTTTCCCGAGATTCGCGGTGGCCGCCCACCCTGGCCTGCGGCGTCACGCGCGGGGCAATGTGGATTTTTTACGTTTGTGAGGTTGCTGTGACAGTTCCACGTCCGGCGTGCGGGCCAGATGAAGGCCGCCGGGGCACCACACGAAAACGCCCTCCAGGTGGGCCTGGAGGGCATCAGGGAACGCGGCTTAGCGTACGCGGTTCAGGGCGTCCTGCGCGTCTTTGTAGTTCGGGCTGAGCTTCAGGGCACGCTCGTAGTTCTCACGGGCTTTCAGGCGGTCCGGCGCGGCAGTGCCCGCGCCCCGCTCGTAGCTGAGACCCAGGTAGTACGCGTACTCGGCGTTCTGGCTGCCCAGCGCCGAGGCGCGCGTGAACTGCTCACGGGCGACCTTCAGGTCCCCGGCGTCCAGCGCGAGGCGACCCAGGTAGAAGTAGAACTCCGGGTAGCGCAGCGGGTCGAGCGTCACGGCCTGGTTCAGCTGCGCGCGGGCCGTGACCGGGTCCTTGGCGAGGTAACTGACGACGCCGTACTGCCCGACGGCGTACGCGTTGCGGGGCGCGAGACGCGCGGCCTGCGCGGCCTCGGGTTTGGCGGCGGTGACGTTCCCGCTCAGGGCGAGCAGTTTGGCGTAGTACGCGCGGTTGAACGGATCGCGCGGGTCGAGGATCACGGCCTGCTGCAGGTTGTCCAGCGCCAGGGGGATGTTCCCGGTGGCGTAGTACATGTCGCCCAGGTTGTACATCAGGATGGCGTTGTCGCCGTTCAGGGCGATGGCGCGCTTGAACGCGTCGATGGCCCGGGGGGCGTCGCCCTGCAGTTTGTACACGTAGCCGCGTTCGTTCCACACGCGGCTGAGCAGCACGTCCGCGTTCTGCGTGGCGGCCTGCGCGAGGCCCTCGGCGTCCTGCAGGACCGTCAGGGCGGCCGTCAGGTTCGCGCCCACCAGCGTGCGGTCACCGGCGCCGATGTACTGCTGCACGTACGCCTGCGACAGCGAGATCTGCGCGTCGAAACTGCGCGGGTCGAGCTTCACGAGTTGCTGCAGCGTGGTGATCCCGGCGCTGTACAGGCGCAGTTTCACCTGCGCGCGGCCCAGGCCGAGCAGCGCGGCCGGGTTGCCGGGTTCGAGTTCGGCGGCGGCGCGGTACGCGACGTACGCCTGGTCGTACTTGCCCTGCTCGTAGTAGTACCCGCCGACCGCGACGTAGTTCGCGGCGGGAATGGGGCGCGCCGGGGCGGCGCTGGGGGTGGCGGGCGTGGCGGGGGCCGTCTGCGCGCTGGCGGGCGCCAGCAGCAGCATGAGGCTCAGCAGTCCGCCGGTCATGATGCGTCGATTCACTCGGTAACCTCCGTGGCGATCAGCGGGGCCGTCTGGGGCCACGCGGTCCGCTCACTGCCAGGATTGGGCATGCGGGCATGATACGTGAGAACCGCTCCGGGCGGGGTGAAGTGCCCGTGAGAGGGAAGAAAATGACCGTCGGCGCGGTGCATGACGGCATCTTCACCGCGCGACTTGACGGGCATCTGACGCGTAGGCCGGCCCTCCCCCGCCGTTGCCGGGTGCCCGCCACTGCTACAGTGCGCGGCGTGAACATCCCCAGACGTATCGGGCTGACCGGGTCCATCGGGGCGGGCAAGAGTACCGTCGCGGCCCTGCTGCGCGCGCGCGGCCTGACCGTGCTGGACGCCGACGAGCAGGCGCGGCTGGTGACGCAGGACCCCGAGGTGCTGGGCCTGCTGGCCGCCCGGTTCCCCGGCGTGGTCGTGGACGGCACGCTGGACCGCGCGGCGCTGGCGGGGCGGGTGTTCGGTGATCCAGCGGCGCTGGCGGACCTGAACGGCGTCACGCACCCCCGCGTGCGGGCGCGCATGGCCGCGCTGGAGGCGCGGGCCGCCGCGCGCGGCGAGCAGGCAGTCGTGCAGGACGTCCCACTGCTGTTCGAGGGTGGGCTGGACGCCCAGATGGACGCCGTGATCGTCGTGGACGCCCCCCTCTCCCTGCGCGTGCAGCGGGTCATGGCGCGCAGCGGCCTGACCGAGGCCGAGGTCCTGGCCCGCGACGCCCGCCAGATGCCCGCCGACCAGAAACGCGCCCGCGCCACCGTCGTCATCGACAACGACCGCGACCTCCCCCACCTCGAAATGCAGGTGGACAGGGCACTGCGCCAGCTGGGACTGGGCGGCTGATGGCTGATGGTCAACAGCGTGTGCGCGGCGAACCCGCCCACGTCCAGCCGACCCACTCCCCACAACCCCCTTCCCACTGCCCACACCCCACCCCCCATCAGAAGGGGGCGGTCCCGCCCTGCGAGTCCGCCCCCTCTGCCCTGCCGGGTCAGTTCTGCTGGGCGTCCAGCGCGGCTTTGATCAGTCCGGCGAAGGGGGGGCTGGGGCGCATGGGGCGGCTCTTGAATTCCGGGTGGGCCTGCAGGGCCACGAAGTACGGGTGGCCGGGAATCTCGATGGTTTCCACGAGGCCCGCGCCGCGTCCCTCGACGCCGGGGGTGACGCCGCTGATGACGAGTCCGGCGTCCTTGAGCTGCTGGGTGTAGGCGGGGTTCACCTCGAAGCGGTGGCGGTGGCGTTCGCGGACGGTGCCGCCCTGCGGAACGCCGTACAGTTCGGCGATCTTCGTACCCGCCTGGAGGTCCATGGGCCAGTCGCCGAGGCGCATGGTGCCGCCCATCCCGGCGACTTCGAGCTGTTCGGGCATCAGGTCGATGACCTTGTGGGGGGCGTACTCGTCGAACTCGGCGCTGTTGGCGCCGTCCAGTCCGGCCTTGTGGCGGGCGTATTCGATCACGGCGATCTGCATGCCCAGGCAGATGCCCAGGTAGGGGGTGCCGCTCTCGCGGGCGTACTGCGCGGCGCGGATCTTGCCTTCGATGCCGCGGATGCCGAAGCCTCCGGGCACGAGGATGCCGTCGGCACCTTCCAGGCGGGCCCTGACGTCCGCGTCGGTGACGCTGGGGTCGGCGAGGTCCTCGGCGTTCACCCACTGGATGTTCACCTTGGCGTCGTTGGCGATGCCGGCGTGCGTGAGGGACTCCATGAGGCTCAGGTACGCGTCGGGCATCGCGGTGTACTTCCCGGCGATGGCGATCGTGACTTCACGGGCGGGCTGTTTGATGGTCTTGACGGCGTTCTGCCACACGCCGAGGTTCGGGTGGATGCGCTCGAGGCCCAGGATGTCCTCGACGGTCTTGCCGAGGCCCTGTTCCTCCAGTGCGAGGGGCACCTCGTACACGTGGGAGACGTCGAAGCTGGAGAAGACGCGGTTCTCGCGCACGCTGGTGAACGCGGCGATCTTGCGGGTGATCTCGGGCGGGAGTTTTTCCTTGCTGCGCACCATGACGATGTCGGGGCTGATGCCCACGCTGCGCAGTTCCGCGACCGAGTGCTGGGTGGGTTTGGTCTTGAACTCGTTGCTGGTGCCCAGGTACGGCACGAGCGTCAGGTGCAGGTACAGGACGTTCTCGTCGCCCTCGTCGAACTTGAACTGCCGGATCGCTTCGAGGAACGGCAGGCTTTCGATGTCACCGACGGTGCCGCCCACCTCGATCAGGACGATCTCGGCTCCGGCGCGTTCCCCGGCGGCGCGGACGCGGCGTTTGATCTCGTCGGTGACGTGCGGGATGACCTGCACGGTCTGCGAGAGGTAGTCCCCGGCGCGTTCCTTGCGGATGACCTCCTGGTAGACCTGCCCGGTCGTGATGTTGCTGCCCGCCGGGATGTCCAGGTCCAGGAATCGCTCGTAGTTGCCGATGTCGAGGTCGGTCTCGGCGCCGGACGCGGTGACGAAGCACTCGCCGTGCTCGTAGGGGCGCATGGTGCCCGCGTCGATGTTGATGTACGGGTCGATCTTGACGGCCGTGACCTTGTACCCGCGCGCGCGCAGCAGCGCCCCGAGGGACGCGCTGGCCACGCCTTTACCGAGGCTGCTGACGACGCCGCCTGTGACGAAGATGTATTTCATGTCTGACCGCGAGCGCCTGACCCCCGCCGGGGGGCCACCCCACTGATGGCGGGGCCAAAAAGAAAAACCGGGGCGCTCGGCCTCCGGGATTTCATGCTAGCACGTTCCGCCCCGCGCGGGTCAGGGACTCAGGGTGCCGACGTTGCGTGGCGCGACGGTCACGCGCTGCACCCAGTTGACGGGGTTCGCGTCGGGCCGGGCGGGCAGGGTGGTGTCGCGGCCCCGCACGGCGCGGTTCAGGCTGAGGTTCAAGGTGACCCGCACTCCACCGGGAGTCTGGGGCGCGGGCGTGACGGCGCTCAGCAGGTCCGGCAGGCCCGGCACGGCGGGCTGCACGTAGTCGAGCAGCAGGCTGGCTGTGCCGTCCAGTCCGGCGGCGGCGAGGTTCAGCGCGCCCGTGATGGTGGGCGGCGTGACGGCGTTCAGCGGCTGCGCGAACTCGGCAAGGACCCATCGGGTGTCGTTGCTGGTGTCGGGGCCGGGGTTGGCCTCGTCGGGTGCGCCAGCGGTCCAGTCGCCGCGCAGGACCGGGTAGTACGCGCGGAACACGTAGCAGGCGCGGCGGGTGTCGGCGGTGGTCAGGGCGCACCCGGCGACGGGCCGCTCGGGCGCCTGGATGAACGCCAGGATGGGCACGCTGCCCCCGACGGTCCAGCTGCCACCGCCGGGGCGGGTGGTGGAGTAGTTCGCGGGCAGGTTGATGGGGGTGCCGTTCGGGTACACGTACGCGGCCTCGCGGGCGCCAGCGATCAGGTAGTTCGCCGCCACCTGCTGTTCGAGCAGCAGATCGTTGCGGACCTGCAGGTCGCTGGCGCTGCGGCTGCTGCTGATCAGCAGGCTGCTCGCGGCGAACAGGACCAGCAGGGCCAGGCTGATACCGATCAGCAGTTCGATCAGCGTGAATCCCTGCGTGGGGGTGGACGGTGGGGGCCTCATGGGCGGGCCACGTCCGCGTTCAGGGTGCTGGTGGTGCCGTTCACGCTGACCTGCACGCTGATGCGCCGCGCGGGGCTGGGGTCGGGCGGGTTGCCGGTGCAGGCTGCGTTCAGCGGTACGGTCGCGGTCTCGGCGCCGCTCAGGTCGAGGGTGTGCAGGGTGACGGTCGTCCCGGCGGGCAGGGGGTCGGCCGCGCAGCGCTGGTCGTAGTTGGGGCGGCTCAGCCAGTCGCCGCGGATGGCCTCGACGACCTGCTGGGCCTGCTGGGTGGCGCTGACCTGCTGGCTGCTCTTGCGGGTCAGGCCGAAGAAGCTGGTCAGGGGGCTCAGGACGGCGACGGCGATGACGCTCAGCAGCAGCACGCCGACGAGGACCTCCACGATGGTCAGTCCGGCGGTGGGGGGTTCAGTTCGCATTCAGGATGACCTTCCCGGTCAGGCCGATGATCCGGACCTGCATGAGTTTCCCGTTGCCGGGGTGGCGCAGCGTCCAGATGACGCCCGCGCCGTCGGTGGTGCCGCCGGGCGCGCGGTACTGCACGCTGGGGGCGGTCTGGGCGCTGACCTGCACGCTGCCCGGCAGGGTCAGGGTGCGGGTGTCCGCGCCGCGCGTGACGGTGTAACTGCCGCTGCTGGGGGTGGTGGTGACGGTGGTGCTCTGGCCGCTTTTCAGGGTGGCGCTGCGGGCGGCGCGCAGGTCCGCGCCGAGCTGCGCGGCGGCGTCGCGCAGTTGCGTGGCGCGCAGGCTGCCCAGCAGCGACCAGCCGAAGATGCCCGCGATGATGCCCAGGATCGCGATGACCAGCAGCAGTTCCAGCAGCGTGAAGCCCTGGGTGCGGGGGCTCGGGCTGCGGGTCATGGGGCCTCCGAGACGGTGTCGCCGCGCAGGTCGACGGGGTTCAGGGGCTGGGTGGTGCCGGTGGGCGTCGTGACCAGGGCCATGGTCCAGGTGCGCGAGGTCGGGAAGTACGGGGGTTCCACACCGGCGAGGGTGCGCGGGTCGAACACGAAGTTCCGGCCGTACCCGGTCTGCTGCACGTTGCCGCTGGTGGTGCCGAACGCGCCGTAGTAGTTCTCGATGATCCCGCCGATCAGGTTCACGTTGCCCATGGGGGCACCGGTGCCGTAGCCGTTGACCTGCACGGCGCCCGCGCCGGCCATCATGACCGCGTGGATCTTCGGGTCGTTGCCCAGCCGGGAGGTCGGGTCGACCTGCGGGCTGATCAGGTTCACGTTGCCGGCGCTGGAGTAGATACCCAGGATGTTCGTGGCGGTCAGGTTCGCGCAGGTGGCCGGGGTGACGCTGCCGTCGGCGTTGCGGGTGTGCTGCCCGCTGCAGGGGGGATCGGCGTACGTCAGGTCGCTGGTGATGTTGATGTTGCCGGTGGCGGCCAGGGTCAGGCCGCTGAAGGGCGCGACGGCGGGGACGGTCGGGTCGGGTCCGGCGTTCAGGCTCGCCACGGCGCCATTGACGTACACCACGCCGTTGAAGTCCGAGGCGGGACTGCCAGGGGCGATGCTGCCGTCGGCGGCGCGGGCGGCGGGCACCCAGTTGCCGCTGCCGTCCTGAATGCGCAGTTTCCGGTTGGCGCCCACGGCGAGGTTCACGGTCACGCCGGTGTCGGTGGTGTACGTGATGCGCTGGCTGTCCTGCCCGCCGACGGTCGCGCGGAACAGTTGCAGGTTCGTGACGTTGCCGGGAATCAGCACGCCGCCGGTCAGCGCGGCGGTGGCCTGATCGTTGCCGTTGACGGGCAGTTGCACGAAGGGCGCGTTCCAGGTGACGCCCTGCGGGAAGCTGGGGGCCACGTCGGGGTTCCCGGCGCAGTCGGGGTTCCCGGCGTAGCAGAGGGTGGGCGCGTCGGGGCTGGGGGTCATGGCGGCGCTGGCCGTGAAGGTCGAGTCGAAGTACGCGCCGGGCTGGGGGGCGACGGCGCACTGGTCGCCGGTGCCGGGGTTGACGATCTGCCCGGCGGGGCAGCCGGCGCTGGTGACGGCCCCGCCGAACCAGGGTTTCCCGATGAAGCGGAACTGGCCGTTGGTGTGGACCGGCCCGCTGAACATGGTGCGGCTGGTGAAGGTGATGCGGTTGCCGGCCGCTTCCGCCGCCGCCGAGGCGAAGTGGTGGTTGGTGAACAGGGCGTTGGGCGCCAGGGAGGCCCGCTGGATCACGAGGTTCAGGCTGGACTGTTCGGCGCGCAGGCGGACCTGCCGGGTGGTGGTTCCGGCCGTGCCGGTGATCTGCGCGTCGGGCATGCTGAAGAACAGGCGGTACTCGCTGGGGCCGCTGCGGGTCAGGCGGGTGGGGCGCAGGCCGTACGTGGCGGCGTACCCGGCGCCGCTGGGCGCGCCGTTCAGGGTGGTGCCGGTGGCGCCGCTGAACATCTCGCGCCAGTAGGCGGCTCGTTTGGCGTCGGTGCTGCCGTCGAGTCCGGCGGCGGCGAAGGCCGTGGCGTTCACGGCGCGCACGAGCAGGCGGACGCGGGCGTCCCCGGTCTCGTTCAGGCCGCTGCTGAGGCCGCTCAGGTCGCAGACGTCCGCGCCGATGGCGACGGCGGGCAGGCTGCCCAGTCCGCACAGGGCGGCCAGGTCGCCCATGACCAGCGGCGTGTCGTCTGGGGTGAACTGCGCGCTGCGCAGCAGGGTGCTCATGACGCGCAGGCGCGCCTGGACCAGCGAGGTGCCGGATTCGGCGGCCAGCTGGGCGCGCAGGACGCTTTCCTGGTCGCTGCTGGAGCGGCGGGTCGAGAGGGTGACCTGCGCGGTGACGCTCATGATCACCGCGAGGAGCAGCATGACCAGCAACAGGGAGACGATCAGGGTGGCGCCCTGCGTTCGTTCGGTGGACCGCATGAAGTCAGTATGAAGGGATGAATGCCAAAAATCTCACCCCTAGGCCGGTGCGCCCGGAGGGGTGGGTAGGGCTTGGCGGCGGCGCCGCGAACTGTCATACTTGGTGACCCGCTGTCCAGTCACGCCGCGCTGTCAGGCTGCTCCTCCGTGAGAGGGAGGCAGCAGAACGATTCAGCGGCCCCGGATGCGTTCCAGCAGCGCGGTGCAGCGTTCCTCACGCTGGCGGGACGCGGCGCGCTGCCACGCGGTCGCGGACCCCACGGCGTAGAAGCGGTCGCGGGCGCGGGTCAGGGCGGTGTACACGAGGTTGCGGCTCAGCATCGGCATGTGCGCCTCATGCAGGACGCCCAGCACGGTGCCCCACTCGCTGCCCTGCGCGCGGTGCACGGTCAGCGCGTACCCGAGTTGCAGGTTGAACAGTTCCGCCCCGGCCAGTTCGACGATGTTCCCGTCGAAATCCACGGTCAGGCGCGATCCGTCGGCCTTCAGGACGGTGCCGACCGTGCCGTTGAACACCTCGTTGGTGTAGTCATTCTTGGTCTGCACGACGATGTCGCCGGGCCGCGCGTGCGAGTCCCCGATGCGGACGCCGCCCTCACCGGGGTTGAAGAGGCTCTGGAGGTGGTGGTTGAGCATCTCGACGCCCAGCGGGCCCTTGCGCATGGGCGTCAGGACCTGCACCTGCGTGGGGCCGCCCATGTCCCGCACGAGCAGCGCCACGCGCCGCGCGCCGACGTCGGGCTCGGTTTCCGTGAGGTTCAGGCGGGGGTCGCCCCACTGCGGCGCCTGCCCGTTCAGCAGGCCGTGCGCCGCGCGGATGATGGGGTTCTCGGCCGCCTGCCGGTACACCTGCGTCAGGCGCACGGTGGGCGCGGTCTGGGTCAGGGCGTGCAGGGGCAGCCCGGCGTCCACCGGGGGCAACTGGTCTGTGTCGCCGACCAGCAGCACCCGCGCGCCGGGCGCGACCGCCGCGAGCAGCGACAGCATCAGGCCGTCGCCGCACATGCTGACCTCGTCCACGATCAGCAGGTCGTACGGGGCGGGTTCGAGGTGGTTGTGCCGGAAGCCCGCCGGGCCGTACCCCAGCAGGCGGTGAATGGTGCTCGCCGTGCGGCCCGTCACCTCGCCCAGACGGCGGGCGGCCTTGCCGGTGGGGGCGCACAGGCCGACCTCCAGGCCCAGCCGCTCGGCGAGGTCCGCGACGGCGCGGGTGGTGGTGCTCTTGCCGGTGCCGGGGCCGCCGGTCAGGACGACCAGCCGGTGCTCCCCAAGCAGGTCCAGCACGCCCGCCTGCTCGGCGGACAGGCCCTTCGCCGCGCCTTTGGGCACGGTCCACTCGTCCCCGGCGGGGGGCGTGGCGATCAGCGTGCGGATCAGGCTGGCGAGTTTCTTCTCGGCGCGCAGGGTGGGCGGCAGGTAGATGCGGCTGGGGTCGTGCAGTGCGTCCTGCGTGTCCAGCAGTGGAGGCGTGTCGTCGCTCAGGCGGCCCAGTTCCACGGCCGTCTCGACCGCCAGCCGGGCCTGGGCGGGCGTCACGCGGGTGTAGTGCACGACGCCCTTCTCCGCGCGGGCGCGCGGCAGGTACGAGTGCCCGCCCTGCTGCGCCGCCTGCTGCAACGCGTACACGGCGGCGGCGGTCAGGCGGCGCGGGTCGTCCAGCGCGCCGCCCTGCGCCTGCCACAGCTTGTCGGCAGTCAGGAAGCCGATCCCCTCGACCTCGGTCAGGGTGAACAGGTCGGCGGTCAGGCGTTCCAGCGCGGCCTCGCCGAAGTGCTTCACGGCCCGCTGCGCCTGCGTGATGCTCAGGCCCAGGCCCTGCAACCCCGCGAGCAGGCGGCGTTCGAGGCCCTGCTGCGACCAGCTGGACGTCATCTTGTGCAGCGTGCTGGCCGTCACGCCCGGCACCTGCAGCAGGCGGTCCGGGTCGCTCTCCAGGATGTCGAAGGTCGCCGCGCCGAAGGTCCCCGCGATCCGCCCGGCCAGGACCTTGCCCACGCCTCCCACCCGCGCTTCCAGGTACGCGGCGATGCCTGCCTCGGACAGGTCGGCAGGCTGGGCCTCCAGCACGAGGTTCAGCACGCGGTACTGGTACCCGTACTCGCGGTGTTCCTCCATGAGCACGTCGGCGCTGAAGGTGTCCCCGGCCTCCAGGGGCGGCATGACGCCGATCACGGTGGCGTCGGGGTCCTCGCCCTCGGGGTTGCGGATGCGGGCAGTCATGACCGTGAAGCCCGAATCGGCACGGAACCGCACTTTATTCACGCCGCCGGTCACGCGGAACGCCTCGGTTGGGGCAGCTGACATCGCCACTCAGCATAGCGCGGGGCGGGCAGTCCGCCTGTGACGGAATCCGCCCGCCCCGCCGGGTGGCTCAGGGCACGACGATGTCGGTACCATCGGGCTCAGGGCACGACGATGTCGGTACCATCGGGCTCAGGGGACGACGATGTCGGGGCCGTACGTGTCCGTGAAGGACATGGTGTCCGGCAGCACGTCCTGCTGGTTGGGGGGCAGCGTGGCGTATGTGCTGACGATCGTGTGGTATTTGCCGGGCGCGATGGACCCGGCCTCGCGGATGGGTCCGCTGACGTTCAGGTTGCCGCTGGCTGCCAGGCGGTTGGTCGAGTAGGAGGTGTTCGCGTCGGTGTAGATGTACACGTCGGCGAGTTTCACGGACCCGTCCGTGGTGCCGGTCGCGCCCAGCGTGGTGCCGCCCGCGGTGACCTTCAGGTTCTGCACGAACGGCAGGGCGTTCGCCGGGTCGAGGGACTGGCTCCTGGTGTACGTCTGTCCGTCCAGGCTGAGGGTCACGCTGTACGTGCCGGGCACCATGCTCGCGCCGGGGTGGTAGCCGAACCCGGACGTGGTGGGCAGGGTCGCCGGCACGACGCAGACCGGCGGGACGACCGCCCCGGCGGGCACGGTGTAGGTGCAGCTGGTGTTCGCGGCCACCCCGGTCCCGTCGATGCGCTGGAAGCGGATGGCACTGGCCGCCAGGCGGACGCGGTCGACGCCGCCCAGGAAGTCGCGGTGCACGCCGAGCGTCACGTCGATCCCGTACGTGTTCAGGTCGGCGCTGTCGCTGGCTCCACTGGCGAGTTTCGCGGTCAGGGTGACCTTCTTGCGCGACAGGCTCAGGTGCCGGGCGGTGGCCTGCCCCGCGGCGTTCACGCTGACCATCTGCGGATCGCTGCTCGTCCAGGTGACGGACTGACCGGTGACGGTGTCGCCCTGCGCGTTCCTGACGGTGTACGTGAGCTGGGTGGTCTCCCCGACTTTCAGGTTGGCGGGGACGTTCACGCTCAGGGTGTAGGTGGGCTGGGGGGCCGAGCCGCCGCCGCAGGCGGTGAGCAGCGCGGTCAGGATGGCAAGGGTCGGCAGGGCAGCGGTGCGTGCAGTCATGGGGGGGCCTCCTGGGTGCCGGTCATGCCCGGCTGATCCCAGGGTGCGCGGGTGGGCGTTTCGTGAGCGTTGCACGCGGGCGGCTTGCTTCACTGCGGAGCGTGACAGACGGTCCGTAGGCCCTGATGATGCGCACCTTTTCCCGGTGCTGCCGGTCTGGCGCAGCAGGAGGAAACTGGTGGCGATCCCAGCCAGTACGGTCCCCAGGGTGCTCTGGGCGCTGCACCGTGACCCCAGCAGAAAGGAGCGACTGGGACGGAGGTGGTCATGTCGATCAGCCTGAACTGGAGACTCCTCCGCGAACCAGGGGGCGCGCGGAGGAGCAGGGGAACGGACGGTGGCTTCAGCGGCGGGTGAGGCGGCGCAGCCAGCGGGGCAGGCGGCGGGCCGCGCGCTGGGCGAGGGCCACGTCCCCTGTGGCCGTCAGGCGGCTTTTCGTGATGAGGTCGAGGTCACTGCTGTACATGGGCTCATCTTTTCAGTAAGTCAGCGTTTTCAACATGATAAATGACCCTTTGAATGCTTATAAGTGGGTATTCTTTTTATTTGCAGATGTGGCCGCGGGAGGCGGTCGGCGCACACCTTTCGCCAGCATTCCGGCGAGCTGGCTTTGCACATAGCAACCCTGATGCATATGCAGTCGTGCATATTCACCCGCTTGCACCTCCCCCTCTCCCCTGTGCGGCGGCGGGCGGCCATTCTTCCGGGACACCCTTGGCCTCCGTGCTATTTTTTCCGTTATGCGCGTACTTCACACCGCTGATTTTCACGCGGGACGTTCCCTGCGCGGCTTCGACCGCACGCCCGAGGTACACGACGCCCTGACCGAGATCGCCGCGCTGGCCCGCACCGAACGGGCCGACGTGGTGCTGGTGAGTGGCGACCTCTTCGACACCGCCAACCCCAGCGCGGAAGCCGAGCACGCCGTGTTCGACTTCTTCCTGCGCCTGCGCGACCAGGGCGTCCCCAGTGTCGTGATCGCCGGGAACCACGACAGCGCCGCCCGGCTCGCGTCCGTGACCGGGCTGCTGGGCTGGGTGGGCGTGCAGGTCGTCGCGCAGCCCACCGCGAACCCGGCCGACATGATCCGCACCATCGAAACGCGCGGCGGCGAGCGGCTGGTCGTGGGCGCGCTGCCGTACCTGTCCGAACGGCGACTCGTGAAGGCCGCCGACCTGCTGGGCGGCGACACGGGCGCGTGGCGGCAGCGGTACCGCGAGGGCATGGGCTTCTTCCTGCGCCGCCTCGGCGAGGGCTTCACGGGCAGCAGCGTGAACATGCTCATGGCCCACGCGACCATGGACGGCGCGGTGCCCAGCGGCAGCGAGCGCACCATGCAGTTCGACCTGACGAACAGCTACACCCTCTCCGGGCTGCAACTCCCGCCCGGCGCGCAGTACGTGGCGCTCGGGCACGTGCACAAGCCGCAGCAGGTGTCCGATGCGCCCCCCGCGTACTACCCCGGCAGCGTCATCCAGCTCGACTTCGGCGAGGCGGGCGAGAAGAAACAGGTGAACCTGATCGAGGTGGAAGCCGGACGGCCCGCCCGCGTCCACGCCCTGCCGCTCGCCAGCGGCCGCGAACTCCGCACCCTGCGCGTGGACCTCGAGCACGTCGAGAGCCGCCTCACGCAGCTCCAGGGCTTCGGCGGGCTGCTGAAGATCGTCGTGCGCGCCCCCGCCGGGACCGCCCTGCCGGGCCTGAAGGACCGCGTGCTGAACCTCGCGCCGAACACCCTCGCGGTGGACCTCGACGCCGTGCAGGAGGACCTCGCCCTGCCTGAACTGAAACGGGAGGGCCTGAGCCTCATGGAACTCTACGAACGCTACCACCGCGAGAAACGCGGCGACCTCCCCGACGACCTCCGCGCCGCGTTCCAGGAAGCCGACGAACTCGCCCGCACCGAGGAACACGCATGAGGCCCATCAAACTGGACATTCAGGGCTTCACGGCGTTCCGGCAGTTCACGAGTCTGGATTTCGGGGATCTGGAGTTGTTCGCGCTGGTGGGCCCGACCGGGAGTGGCAAGAGCAGCCTGCTGGACGCGATGACGTTCGCGCTGTACGGGCAGACGGCGCGGCTGGGCGCGTCGGGGCTGGACGCGCTGATCTCGCAGGGCGAGCGTGGCCTGTCGGCGGCGCTGACGTTCGAGGTGGGCGGCGTGACGTACCGCGCGTCGCGCACGAAGGGGAGGCGGCAGGCGGAGAACGAGGTGCGCTTCGAGCGGCTGGATGACGATGGCCGCTGGACGAACCTGTCCGACGGTGGGATGAAGGTCATCAACGAGCGGATCCGGCGGGTGCTGGGGCTGGACTTCCGGAATTTCGCGCGCAGCGTGATGCTCCCGCAGGGGGAGTTCTCACGGGTGCTGCACGGCACCGGGAAGGAACGGCAGGCGCTGCTGGGCGAGCTGACGGGGCTGGATCACGTGGCGGCCATGCAGCGCGTCGCGTCCGACCGGGCGAAGGAACTCAAGCACGAGGCCGGGAGCCTGAACGCCGTGCTGGAGGGCGAGTACGCGGGCGTGACGCCCGAGGCGCTGGCGGGCCTGCGGGTGGAACGGGAGCGGACGGACGCGGACGCCGAACGCCTGACCGACGAGCGTGAACGCCTGACCGGGCAGCAGTTGCGCCTGCGGGAGCAGGAGCGGGTCTGGAAGGCGCGTGAGGACACCGCGCGGCGGCTGACGTCGCTGGAGGGCCGCGCGCAGGGCGTGCAGGAGGGCGCGGCGCGGGCGGCGCGGGCACGGCGGGTGGCGGGTGTGCTGCCGCTGCTGGACGCCGCCGAGCGGGCGCGGATCGCCGCGGCGCGTGAGGCGGGCGAGCTGAGGGGCGCGCAGGCCGCCGCGGGCGCGGCGGAACAGGCCGCGCAGGGGGCCGCCGCGACCCTGGAGGCCGCGCAGGCCGCCGAGGCCCGCATTCCCGACCTGGAGGCCCGCGCCGAGGCGCTGCGCGACGCCGAGAATGACGTGGCGAGACTGCGCCGCGCGGGCGGCAAGCCGGACGCCACGCACGCCCAGCCCCTCCCCTGGGACGAGGACGCGTTCCTCGCCGCCCGTGAGGGCGCGCAGCGTGCCGAGAAGGCCCGGCAGGAGCGGGTGCTCGTGCAGACCGAACGGGTCAGCCTGAAGGCCGCGCTGGACCGTTTCGCCAGTGAGGAACGCACGCAGGCGCAGGAGACGGCCGAGCAGGAGCGCGTGAAGCGCGAGGGGACCGACGCGAAGGCGGCGCTGGAGGCCGCGCAGGCCGCGCTGGACGCCGCGCGGCTGGAGGCTGGTCTGGCGTCGTACCGCGCGCACCTGCACGTCGGGGACGACTGCCCCCTGTGCGGGCAGACCGTGACGGTGCTGCCGGACGCGCCACGTGCCGATCTGGGCGCGCAGCAGGCGCAGGTGGAGGCCCTGACCCGCACGCTGGACGAGCGGCGCACGCGCTTCACGGACCTGCGCGCCGCGCTGAAGGCCCGGCAGGCCTGGCTGGACGAGAAACGCGCCGAGTACCGCAACTGGGACGAGCAACTGACCGCCCGCGAGACCGACCTGCGCGCCGCCGAAGGATTGGTGACGGGGGACCCGCAGTCGGACATGGCCCGGCTGCTGGCCGGACTGGCCGCCCGCGTCCGCGCCGCTGGACCCGATCCGGCCCGCGCGCGGCAGGCGGCCCTGGCTGAGATCACGGCCCTGCGAACCCGCGTGCAGGACGCCCAGGCCACCCTGGCCCGCGCGCAGGGCGACCTCGCCGCCGCCGGGGCGACCCTGCGGGGCGTGCAGGCCAACGCTGAACGCCGCGCGCAGGAAGCGCAGGACGCGCACGCCAGCCTGGACGCCGCCCTGCGCGACCTGAACCTGGACGCCGGGCAGGCCCGCGCCGCCGCCCTGCCCGAGAACGACATCGCCGCGCTGGAGACGGCCGCCCGCACCCACGAGGCGGACGTGGCGCAGCTCCGCTCGGCGCTGGCCGACCTGGACCGGCAGCTGGGCACCGCCCCGTTCGACCCGGCGCACCTCGCGCAGGTCACGCGGGACCTGACCGCCACCGACGCCGCCCTGACCGCCGCGCGCGAGCAGGCCGGGCGCCTCGCCGAGCAGGAACGGCAGCTGCGTGAGCGCCTGGAGCGCAAGGCGGACATCCACGCCCGCGCGCAGGCCGCGTCGCGCGCGCTGGACACCTGGCAGACCCTCACGAACAGCCTGAAAGCGAACGAGTTCCAGCAGTTCCTCCTCGCGGAGATCGAGGCGCAACTCCTGACCCGCGCGGGCATCCTCCTGCATGAGATCAGCGACGGCCGTTACCGCCTGGCGCTGCAGGACGGTGAGTACGTCGTGCAGGACCTCTGGAACGCCGGGGAGGTCCGCGGCGTGAAGACCCTGTCCGGCGGCGAGACGTTCCTCGCCTCCCTCTCCCTGGCGATCGCGCTGAGCGACTACCTCGCGGGGAACCGTGTGCTGGGCGCGCTGTTCCTCGACGAGGGCTTCGGCACGCTCGACCCGCAGGCGCTGGAGGCCGTCGCGAACGCCCTGGAGAACCTGCGCACGCAGGGCCGCATGGTGGGCGTCGTCACGCACGTCGAGAGCCTCAGCGAACGCCTTCCCAGCCGCCTGCTCGTCACCAAGAGCGTGGCGGGCAGCAGCGTGCAACGCTTCGACCTGTAAGGGCAGTAGAAAGCGGGCAGTGGGGAGTGGACGGAATGCAACAGCAACCGACCCACTCCCCACTGCCTACACCCCGCTTTTACTACCCGGTCTCCGCTGCGCCTTCCTCGCCGTCGAGTTTCGCGAAGATCATGCGGCCCACGTTCGTCTGGACGTTGTTCACGACGACCACGCGGGTGGGTTTCCCCCGGAATTTGATGGCGTCCTCGACGACGACCATGGTGCCGTCCTCAAGGTACCCGACGCCCTGGTTCTTCTGCTGGCCGCCCTTGCTGATGGTGACGGTCAGCTGGTCCCCGGCCTGCACCTGAGGTTTCAAGGCGACGGCAGCCTCGTGGATGCTGAGGATCTCCACGCCGTGCAGGCGGGCGATCTTGCCGAGGTTGCTGTCGTTCGTGACGATCCGCGCGCCGCTCTCGCGGGCCAGCCGGATGAGTTTGTCGTCGGTGGTGGGCAGGTCCGTGTCCCAGTCCTCGATCCGCAGGGGCCGCAGGGCGCGCAGGTCCTCCAGTACCGCCAGGCCGCGTTTGCCGCGCGTGCGTTTCTGCGCGTCGTGATGGTCGGAGAGGGTCTGGAGTTCCCGCAGGATGAACGCCGGGACGACGAGTTCGCCGTCGAGGAATCCGGCGCGCAGCAACTCGACGATGCGCCCGTCGATGATGACGTTGCTGTCGAGCAGCTTGCTGCCGGGCTTACGGCGCACCTGCGGGAACGCCAGCAGCCCGAAGCTCTCGGCGTTGCGCAGCGCGAACGACACGAAGAACACGCCCAGCGTGACCGTGACGATCAGGTTCCACACCCAGGTGTAGAACGGCACGGTCCGAAACAGGCTGCTCAGCAGCACACTGACGAGCAGGGCCACGATCAGCCCGAAGGTCGCGGCGGCGACTGCGCGGGGCGACAGGCGCACGTACCAGCGCGTGAATCGCGCGGAGGCCTGCACGACCAGTTGCTCGATGCGCGGCGCGAGCAGCAGCGCCGTGAGCATCCCGGCCAACATCAGGCTCAGGGTGTTGACGATGCCGAGGTCGTCGGGCTGGACCGCCGCGAGGCCGCGACCGGCCGCGAGCCCCAGCAGCAGGCCCAGCAGCATGATCAGGAGTCGCAGTGCCAGCATTGACTCAGTCTAGCGTCCCGATCCGGGAAACGGCAGGGACATCCTGGACGATGTTCAGTGACTGTGTATCGAACGACCTGGCCTTCAACGAATCAGTGTTCAGCCAATCGCCGGTCAACGGCTCACGCGCCGCCAGGCGAGGACCCGCTGCGGGTCCAGATCCACCCAGTAACTGGCCGCGCTACCCAGCAGTGCCAGTGCGGCGGCGGCCCACAGGAACCCGTCGGCCACCCAGCCCTGAAGGACCAGGGCCGCCACGGCGATCCCCAGACCGGACAGGGTCAGGACCGGCGCGACATTCCGCCAGAAGGCCCGCCGCTCACTGTAATGAACACGCTGTGACGCTCCCCGCAGGAAACCGACGGCCGCCACCACGGCCGCACTCATCAGGACGCACAACAACAGTTGAATGTCAGTCATATGCTCACGTCCCACGTTATGTTCGCGGTTCTTGAGAAGCCTGTGATTCCGTACAAGACACCCTCAGCACTGCCGCCCCCACCTGGGGGACCCTCGGCCGGGCGGGGGGTGAATAGAGAAATCTCCCGCCGTCCGGGGACAGTGGGAGATCTGCTGGTAGAACCGAGGGGATTTGAACCCCTGACCCCTACCGTGTCAAGGTAGTGCTCTACCCCTGAGCTACGGTTCTAGACCTGAAATGGGGTACTTGGAGGCGCTGACCGGACTCGAACCGGTGGTGGAGGTTTTGCAGACCTCTGCCTTACCACTTGGCTACAGCGCCGTGAGGCTTTTGCTGTCCCTTGCGGGCGGCTGGTGGGTCTTCCTCTCCAGCGGAAGGAATGTTAGCACGGCTTTTCTGGTCTGTAAACAGGGGGGCAGGTGTGGCGTGAATGTGACGTGGCAGCCTCTAGACTGCCGCGCATGATCACCCCCTTCCCCACCCGCTTCCTGGCCCTGTCTGCCGCCCTCCTTCTGAGTGCCCCGGCGGGCGCGCAGCTGCTGCAGACGCCCGCGCAGACGCTGGCGCAGTCCACCCTGAAGGGCCTGAGCGCCGACGGCACGGTGCTGCGTCAGGGCGCGACGACCGTCACGCTGGACGTCAGTGGCGGGTACGTGGTGGGCGTCCTGACCGAGACGGACTCGCTGGACGATCTGGCGCGCGGCGTGGGCGCCGGGTGGGGGCTGGACGCGGCGAACCTGCCGAAACTGAAAGCCAACCTCAGCAACCCGCAACTGCTGGCTGCAGCGCGCGGGGGGTTCGTGGATATGACCGACGACGCGGGCACCGACCTGATCGCCCTGAAGGTCACGGGCGAGGGCAGCGCCACGCGGTACGCGGCGTACGTCGCCGTGAACATCTGGCCGGACAGCGCCTTCCCGGCAACGAAGGCCGTGACCGGCAGCGCTGCGGCGCCCGTCACGCTGCGGATCTTCAGCGACTTCCAGTGCCCGTATTGCAAGCAGATGTGGGACACGGCAATGCCCGCGTGGCGTAGGGACAGCGCGACGTACCGCGTGATGCACTACGAGTTCCCGCTGTCCTTCCACCGCAACGCGCAGGGCGCGGCAGAGGCCAGCGAGTGCGCCGCCGCGCAGGGGAAATTCTGGCCGTTCGCGGATCAGCTGTTTGCGAACTTCAGCGTCTGGACCCCACTGGACCCGAAGGACGCCCCCGCGAAGTACGCCGGGTACGCGAAGGCCGCGGGGCTGGATACAGCGGCATTCAAGACCTGCGTGGGTCAGCGGGCGTTCAAGGCCAGCGTGGACGCCCAGGTGCAGGCAGGCCTGAAGGTGAACGTGCAGGGCACCCCGACCGTGTACCTGAACGGCCTGAAACTGTCGAACTACGGCGACGCGCGTGAGGTGGCCCGCGCCCGCGCGATCACGACGGCGCAGCCCTCGGCGGCCAGCGTGATCGAGGCGCGACTGAAAGCGTTCCGCTGATTCACACCTCACCCGGCGGGTGTGTGCAGCGCCCGCCACTCCTTTGTGCCACTATGTAGCCATGCAAAGTAATGGTGCGGACGGCAACCTGCTGCGCGGCACGCTGGACTTCCTGCTGCTCGCCAGCCTCGAACACGGCCCCCTCTACGGACTGCGGATCATCCAGGACGTCCAGCAGCGCACCGGCGGCCACTTCAACTTCAAGGAAGGCACCCTCTACCCCGCCCTGCACCGCCTGGAAAAACGCGCCCTGATCCGCGCCGAAACCCGCCCCAGCGACAGCGGCGGCCCCCCCCGCAAGTACTACCACCTGACCCCCACCGGCCTGAATGAACTCACCCGCCAACGCGAAGAACAACGCGCCCACGCCCGCGCCCTGCGCCCCTACCTGGAGTTCGCATGAGCCCTGAAGAACACTACGTCCGCAACGCCACCCGCGGCCTGCGCGGTCAGACCCGCAAGGCCACCCAGGCCGAACTGCTCGACCACCTCACCGAACGCACCCGGCAACTCACCCTGACCGGCCTCAGCCCCGAACAGGCCAGAGAACAGGCCCTGCAGGAACTCGGCCCCGCCCCCACCGTCGCCCGCAGCCTGCGCTCAGGGCAGCACGTCCACCCCGCCCTGAGCGCCGCCGCACTCCTCGCACTCGCCACCATGCTGCTGTGGCCCGTGCCGGAGTTACTCTCCGAACCCTGGCGGCTATCCCTGAATGAAACGTCGACCTCAGTGTCCACCCTGAAAAACGAAGGGTACATGACCACCACCGACGTGACGAGGAAGCTGATGAACTACGGCGTCACGTTCCGCCGGAACGGAAGCGTATGGGTGCTCAGTCACCCAGGCTGGCCGGACGCGACGCTGGGTTGGAACGATCTGGGATGCACCATCCCACAGGTATCATCCAGCCACGACCAGCCCCACCTGTGGTTCACGAAGATCCCCACGGCAGCCTACATTCACCCGTCGCAGATCCTGACGTGCATGAGTGCCGCCGAGTGGCCGATCACCGTCACCCCGGCTGGCGTCGAACTGGACGGCACACCCATCCCCGCCTCCTGGCATGCCACGCGGCCCGCCAATCTTCACGCACACCAGTTCGCGCAGGCCGTCCGGGGTCTTCCTCCAGCCAACTGGGCGGCATCATTCACGACAGGCGGACCGTTGATCTGGGAGTCACCCATCAGAGCGAATGAGACCACCCACAAAATCATGGTGGAAACGTCCGCTCGCCGGGTAGCTTTGCTTCTCCGTGGTTCGACGGTGGTTCGCTTCTGGCCGCCTGAGGACCCTGTGAATAACCCAATGTTCATATACACCCCACTGACGGTTCAATCCGGTCACACCGTCACCCTGCCAGATCAATTGAGTTCTCCCGGGCAATCACGCGGCTCGTTTTCGCTGCTGAATGACCTCACCTCCTGGTTGAACGCCCCGCTGTCATCCCGCCCGGCCATTCTCGTGGCGTTGCCGGACCGGACCGATGCGCCGGTTGACCTGACCCCGTTGAAGTTCACGCCCTGATCAGGAACAGCGCCCGGCCTTCATGGACCGGGCGTTGCTGTTGCGGTTCAGCAGCGCGTCTGGGAGCGGCTGAGCAGTCTGTTCTTGAGTCCGTCCAAGGCGATGCCTTCACGTTTCTTGTGGCCTCCCCGGGTGCGTCGGCGGACGCTGACCTCGTAGCCTTCCTGTTGCTTGTCGCTGCCGATGAGCAGGACGGGCACAGTTACCCCACAGCCTCTGGGGCGTGATATGACGTGCGGCACTGTGACCGTGAAACCTGACGTTCCTCAATCTCTGCATCTGGCGCGGCTGGCGCAGGGCAGTCCCGGCGAGTGGGTGCGGCTGCCCGGCGGTCGGGTGCGCGTCGTGCACCTGTCCGGCACGCTGAGTGGCCCGGCAGAGACCGGCTGGCTGGTCTGCCTGAGTGGCGAGGCGGTCGTGGATCTCCCGCTGAGCAACTTCGTGCGCCTGCGCCCCGCCGAGGGCTACCGCGTCCGCGCGGAGGAGCCCTGGACGGCGTTCGGGACGAAGGACGGCACGGTGCTGATCCTCACGCCGGACGAGTAAGCAGAACGCGCCCCAGCTGAACCGGAGCGCGATCTGCGTCGACCTTACTTTTTGCGCTTGGCGGCCTTCGCGGCTTCCTTCGCGGCCTTCTGGTCGGCTCTCTGCTTCTCGGCCAGTTCGCGGCCCATGTCTTCCATGAGCTGCGCGCCCTGGGCGTCCACCGTGCGCTGGAGTTCCAGCAGGGTCGTGGCGACCATGTTGTGCAGGACGCGCTCGACGGGCACCCGCACCCACTTGAAGCGGACCTTGCCGTGCACGGTCAGGGTCACCTCGGTCCCGCCGGGCATGGGTTTGAATGTCCAGCCCTGCGTGAGCTTCTCGAGCGGGCCGACGTGCCGGACGCTTTCCCAGCCGCCGCGCTGCGGGGCCTGCAGCTGCCCGTACTTCGCGGTGAAGCTCAGGCCCAGGAGGCGGCGCGTGAACTTGAAGCGCACGAGCGAGTTGTTCGCGAGGCGGCCGCCCTCGCCCTCGTACTCGGCCTTGGCGAGGTTCGGGTCCCATTTCGCGCGGCGTTTTGGCTCCAGCGCGAGGCGGTACAGGACGTCCGGGCGGGCACGGACCACGATCGTCTGCTTGATGTGAATGGACTCCGACATGCCCCGACACTGTAGCGCGTTCCCCACCGGGCGCGCGTCCCACCCCGCGCGAGTCAGCGCGGATCAGTGCGGGCTGGTCAGTGCAGGTAGTCCCGCGCGGGCAGATGCGTGACCCGCAGGTTGAACCGCTCAGCGGCGCCCACGCCCGCCAGGCGCCCCAGGTCCACCCGCGCCGCCCGGTACTGCTCCGCCGTCCACTGCCACCTGTAGAACGCCTGATAGAACCCCATGACCTCCGCCGCGACGTCCAGGGTGTCCGCCGTGTTCACGAACACCTCCGGGTACGGACTGGCGGGCGCGAAGTACTGGTAGAACCGCACCGGTTCGCGCCACGCGTCCAGGCGGCGCACGTCCTCGCCACTCTCGGGCGCGGCGTCCCCGCTCAGGTCCGGCGCGGGCGGCATCGCGGCGCCCCCCGCCTCGTTGATGATCTTCGGGATGCGCGCCAGGGTGATCGCATCGAACGCGATCTTCGCCGTCATCCGGTGATCCGGGTGCGGGTGATCGTCACTCCAGGTGATCACCGCGTTCGGCCGGAACTGCGCGTACAGCCGCGCCAGTTGCAGCGCCTCGGCGCGGCCGCCCGTCATGCGGCTGTCCCCCATGTCGAAGAAGTGATACCGCGCCCCGATCCTCTGGGCGACCCACGCGCCATGCTCTCGGCGCACGCGGGTCACCTCCTCGTGCGAGGTGTCCCCGAACTGACTGGCGAGTTCACCCAGCGTCGTCCAGACCAGCAGCACCTCGTCCCCGCGCGCCGCGTGCTTCGCCAGCGTCCCGATGCACCCGATCTCGTCGTCCGGGTGCGCAAACACAGCCATGATCCGCATGCAGAGCAGCATACCCCGGTGCCTTCCCCCTTCACCCAGCGCCCTACTTCAGAAAGCGGATGCTGAGGGGATAGTGGTACGCCTGCCCCGCACTGACCCGCACCACCGCCAGGATCATGAACACGAACGGCACCAGACTCGTGATCAGCAGCACCGGCAGGAACAGCAGGAAGAACGCCCCGAACGACCCTAGGAACGCGAACGCTCCCACGTCCGGCGCGCCCGCCGCCGCGCCCACCGCACCCCCCAGCAGGCCCAGGCTGAACAGCGCGAAGCCCAGCACGCCCACCACCAGCGAGTACAGCCACCAGCTGATCTGGAAGTTCAGCGCCTCCTTGCCCTGATCGTCCAGCGCTCGGCTGCGGTCCCGGTACGCCAGCCACGCCACCAGCGGCCCCAGCAGGTTCCCCACCGTCGGGATCAGGAACCCCGCCAGCGGCGACAGGTGCGTGACGATCGCGGGCGTGCGGTCCGGTTCGGGAATGGTCAACGGCGAGCGGATCATGCTTGACAGTACGGGCCGCCCCTCCCTACAGTTCCCAGGATGTCGCGCCCGCACCGCCCCCAATCCGCCGCGCAGAAAGCGCAGGCCGCCGCGCGCGACCGCCTGCCCATCAAAGCCGGCATCCAGCCAGACGCGCCCATCACCGGGGAGAACGTCGAACTGTACAGCGACGGCGCGTGCGACACCCAGGCCGGACACGGCGGCTGGGCCACCATCCTGAATTACAAGGGCAAGGAACTCGTCCTGAGCGGCAACGAGGAAGGCACCACCAACAACCGCATGGAACTGCGCGGCCTCCTCGAGGGCCTGAAGGTCCTCAAACGGCCCTGCCAGGTGCGGGTCGTGACCGACAGCCAGTACCTGCGCAAGGCCTTCACGGACGGCTGGATCCTGAGGTGGCAGCGTAACGGCTGGAAGACCGCCGGGGGCGACCCCGTGAAGAACCAGGACCTGTGGGAGGAACTCATCGCGCAGGCCAAGACGCACGCCCTGACGTTCGTGTGGGTCAAGGGACACGCCGGGCACGGCGAGAACGAACGCGTGGACGAACTCGCCGTGCAGGAACGCAAGAAACTGCGGAAGTAGGTCGGGATGGACCAGCCGCACCTCTGGCCGGAGCCGCTCCGGGCACATGCTTTCGGCCTGATCACGCCTCCCGCGTGAGGGTGCAGCGGTAGCGGCGGCGGTCCCAGGGACTGGGAATTTCCTGGACGTGGAAGCCGCTGTGGCGGTAGAAGTCGGCGGCGTCATCGTCGGTTTCGGCGGTCAGGGTGTGCAGGTGCAGGGTGTCCATCAGGGCGTGCAGGAGGGCGCGGGCGTGGCCCTGCCCGGTGTGGTCGGGGTGCGTGCCGATGTGAAGAACGGTGGCGTGTGTTCCCTGAGTGGTCAGCCCGGCGGCGCAGACGACCTGTCCGGCGACCTCCCAGGTGTGCAGCTGCCAGTCGGGATCGGTGCGGTAGCGGTGCAGGGCGGCCTGGATGCGCTGTGTTTCGGGAGCCATGGCACGGGTCAGGAGGGCGTCGGTGTCGGGGGTGGGGGTGGCGTGCAGGCGCAGCATGGGGTCAGGGTAGGACAGGTCATCTGGCGCATGTGCGGCGCGTGGGGGTGGGCCTACGCTGGGCGCATGACCTCCCCTGCTTCCCCCGAGTCCCTGTCGCCGCCGGACGGGTGGCGGACGTTCCTGTGGCTGTGGGGGTCGCAGGCGCTGAGCGTGATCGGGTCGGCCATCGCGGGCTTCGCGTTCAACATCTACCTGACGCAGACGCGTTTTCCGCTGGCGGAGCAGAAGCCGCAGCTGGCGGCGGCGCTGTCGCTGACCGCGCTGGCGTGGGCGCTCACGGCGACGCTGCTGGCGCCGCTGGCGGGCGCGTGGACGGACCGGCATGACCGGCGGCGGATCATGCTGGCCTGCGACGTGGCGGGCGTGGCGCTGACGCTGGGGACGCTGCTGCTGGTGGGTTCGGCGGCGACGCCGCTGTGGGCGCTGGTGGTCCTCACGGCCCTGATGGGCGCGGTGTCTACGTTCCACGGTTCGGCGTTCGACGCGAGTTACACGAGTCTGGTGCCGCGTGAGCGGCTGCCGCGCGCGAACGGCATGATGCAGACGGTGTGGAGTCTGGCGGGGCTGGTGGGTCCGGCGGCGGCGGCGCTGCTGATCGGCGTGCCCGCCCTGCTGCGCCAGAGCGGGAGTGGTCCGGCGTGGCTCTCGGGCCTGCAGGACGGGGTGCCGTTCGCGTACGCGGTGGACGCGGTGACGTTCCTGGTGGCGGTCCTGATCCTGTCGCGGCTGCGCGTGCCATCCCCGGTGCGGCGGGAGGGAGAAGCGCGCGGCAGCCTGCTGGCGGACATGCGCTTCGGGTGGGTGTTCATCGGGCAGCGGCGGCCCCTGCTGGCCCTGCTGCTGACGTTCGCCGTGGCGAACCTGTGCACGAGCAACCTGGGCGTGCTGGAGCCCCTGATCGTGAAGTTCGGCCTGAACGGCGACTGGGAGGCGCGCGGCGGGACGCTCCAGGGCACGCTGGCGACCCTGGCGGTCGTGCAGAGCGTCGGCGGCGTGCTGGGGGGGGTGCTGATCAGCACCTGGGGCGGCCTGAAACGGAACCGGGTGCTGGGCGTGCTGGTGCCCATGATCGTGTCGGGGCTGGCGTTCGCGGCGTTCGGCGCGGCGGGCACCGTGCTGGGCGCGGCGGCGGCCCTGCTCGTCATGGGGCTGACCTTCCCGGCGATGAACGCGCACTCGCAGAGCATCTGGCAGTCGCAGGTGCCGCCCGAGCTGCAGGGCCGGGTGTTCAGTGTCCGACGCCTGATCGCGCAGTTCACGTCCCCGGCCAGCAGTGCGCTGGCGGGCCTCCTGGCCGCACGGTACGCGCCGGGCGGCGTGGCGGTCGCGGCGGGCCTGACGCTGGCGGTCGTGGCGGGTCTGCAACTCCTGAACCCGGCCCTGCGGCGCGTGGAGGACCCGGCGCTGTCCGGGTACGCGCCCAGCGGGGCGGACTGAGCGGCCCCTCCCCTGCCGCCTCCTGCCGGATGGGTGGGAGGGGGTTCTGCTTTACTCGTGGGCGGTGCGTTCGCGGGAGCCTTTGCGCCAGCGGCGGCCCGGTTCCACCTGCGTGTCGCCCTTGACGGGCGCAGCGATGTGGGCGCGCGCGCCGATCACGGCCAGACCATCCGGGCCGCCGTCCACGCAGGCGGCGATGACGGCTTCCTCGTCCACGATGGCGCGGCGCACGTGCGCTCCGGCGCGGATGGTCGCGTCGCGGAGGATCACGGCGTCCTCGACGACCGCCCCGGCCTCCACGGTCACGCCGGGGGACAGCACCGAGCGGATCACGCGGCCCTGCACGTGGCAGCCGTACGACACGAGGCTGTCCTCCACCCGCGCGCCCTGCGCAATCCGGGCGGGCATGCGGGGGATGCTGCTGCTCAGGACCGGCCAGTCGGGCGCGTCCAGCCGCACCGAGCGGCCCGCGAGGAGGTCCTGGTGCGCGCGGAAATACGCGCCGGGCAGGCCCACGTCCAGCCAGTAGCCGTCCAGTTCGTACGCGTGCGCCGTCTTCGCCTTCACGAACGAGGGGATCAGCGCGTGCCCGAAGTCCCCCAGGCCCTTCCCGGCGGGCGTGGCGGCGCGCAGGTCGTCCAGGGTGCGCAGCAGCGCGGGCGCGTCGTACACGAAGACTTCCGTGGTGATGGGGCCACCCAGCGGCTGTTCGGGCTTGTACGCGAAGCGCTTCACGCGGCCCCGTTTCGTGACCTGCACGTTCCCGAAACGGCCCGCGTCCTCCCCGGCAGGAAGATCGGTGGTGACCATCGTGACGGCCGCGCCGACCTTCAGGTGGTGGAGGATGACCTCGGTGTAGTCCAGGGTGTACACGTGATCGGCGGACAGGACCACCAGCACGTCCGGCGCGAACGAGCGGATCAGGTGCCGGTTGGCATGCAGGGCGTCCGCGTTCCCGGCGTCCTCCAGCGCGCCGGTCAGCGTGTCCGGGCTGGGGGGCAGCACCTCCAGGCCGCCGTACGTGCGGTCCAGGTCCCAGGGGCGGCCGTTCGTCAGGTGGTCGTTCAGGGTGTGCAGCTGGTATTCCTCCAGCACCCACACGTCCGGCAGGCCGCTGTGCATGCAGTTGCTCAGCGCGAAGTCGATCAGGCGGTACGTGCCGCCGAACGTCAGGGCGGGCTTGGCGCGCTCCTGCGTCAGGACGCCCAGCCGCTCGCCCTTCCCCCCGGCGAGGATCAGGACGAGAACTTTCTTGCCAGCGACGCGGGTGCCGCGCCCGGCGGGGCCACTGCTGAGACTGCGGGTCGAGAATCGTGCCATCTGCCCCGCAGTCTGCCCGGGCCACCCCACGGACGGCTGAGGGGCGCCTGAACGCCCTTCAGGTTCGGCCCGGCGGCGACGGTCAGGGGATCGGGGGTCAGGGCACCGCGACCGGGTCGCTGCCGCCCTCGTGGTAGGTCAGGTCGCCGGTCACGCGGACGGTCAGGGCCTCCAGCGCCGCCTGCCGCGCCCCGGCGTCCGGCGCGGTCAGCACCACCCGGAGGTCGTGGGCGGCCTTCGGATCACGCCCGGCCAGCGTGCCCAGCCAGCGCTGCGGTTTGACCCCCCACCAGCCGCGCACCCCGAACAGCGCCTCCACGGCCAGTCCGGCGGCGCGGCACGCCACGAGCACGTGCAGCGGGTCGCCCGCCGCGGCCAGGGCGCGGGCGTCCATGACCTCCTCGACCAGCCGGAAACGGGCCTGCTGACCCAGGGGACGTGCTTCCGGCCCGGCGGCGTGCAGGGCGCGGGCCTCGACGATCAGGGCGTCCAGGTCCGGGTGCGGCCACACGGGGCGGCCCTTGGCGTACATGGCGATCGTGTCGCCCTGCCCCGCGGCGAACATCGCGCGGACCTTGCGCACGGGGTTGTGGAACGCCTCGACCGGCACGCCGTCCACGACGTAGTTCGCGCGCCAGCGGTCGTCCCCCCTCACGAGCACGTGGAAGTCCAGGTCGCTGTGAGCGTTCCCCTCGCCCCGCGCGGCACTCCCGCACCACAGCGCCGCGTACGCACCCGGCGTGGCCCGCAGGCGTTCCAGGGCGGCGGGCAGGGCGGCCTCCAGTCGGGCCTGCGGGTCGGCGGCAGTGTCGGTCATGCCCGCCAGGGTAGTGGACAGGGCTGTGCGGGGATGCCACAGGTCAGCGGCTGAGCAGGCTCCACTCGTGCCAGTGCAGCCGCACGCCGCGCGTCGCCAGCCAGTCGTTCAGGCTGTAGCGGGCGCGGGCCAGTCCGGACAGCGTGTCGTGCGCGACCTGCACGGCCCGCAGCGCCTCGCCTTCCCCGATGAACCCCTCGGCGCGGGACGCCACGAGTTCGTCGGTGTCCACGATCTCGGCCATCAGCCCGTCGTGCACGATCAGGTCCAGGTACAGGTCCCGGACCTCCCACACGTCCCCCGCGTCCGTGATGGTCGCCACGTCCAGGTAGTAGTCGTGCTCGCGCCGCCCGTGGAAGTCGTACCGGCACGCCACGAGGTTCAGCCCCGGAAGCAGGTGCGCCTGCCAGTGCCGGATGCGCGGGTGGCCCGCGAAGGTCCGCGCGACGTACAGGCCGTGCGGGGTGCGGTGGTACGTGTGCACCGGGCGCACCCCGGTGTTCGTGTGATGCTGCCGACCCGGCACGTCATGCCGTTCCACCTTCACCGGGTGCGCCAGGGTCGCCATGACCCAGCGTACACAGCCCCGCGCCGCGTACGTGAGAAAACACCCAGCCCAGGAAAACGCCCCCGGCAGGGGGCAATCCGGGGGGGGACCGTACGTCCGTTTTACGCCGATCAGCTCAGGATGGGCAGGGCGTCCAGCAGCCCGAAGTCGTTCGGGACAAACAGGCTGCCCTCGGTGGTGCCCTGCTCGGTCAGGTCGTCCAGCGCCGCCTGGAGTTGCGCGGCGTTCAGTTCGCCGTTCAGGTACGCGCGGTGCGCGGCGATGACCTCGCGGACCTGCTCGGGCGTCTCGTGCACGAATTCCACCCGGAGGTCGCGGATGCCTGCCGCCTGCCAGTCGCGCAGGTGCGCGGCGGCCACCTGGGGGCGACCCTCGAACACGGTGTTGCGGCAGCCGACGTCCGCCATGACCGGGTGCGCGCGGCCCCGCTCGTCCCGCAGCGCGACGCGGTGCGACTCGCAGGGGTGCCCGCAGTTCGTGTAATCGGTGCCGCTGCTCAGGAAACGGCAGAACACGCAATGCTCGGTGTGGAAGACCGGCAGGTGCCCGTACGCGACGGGTTCCAGCGCCGCGCCACCCACCAGGGAGGCCAGTTCGGTGATCTGCTGGGCGTTCAGGTCGAAGGTGGGCGTCAGGCGTTTCAACCCCAGGTCCAGCAGCGCGCGGGTGGTCAGGACGTTCGCGGCGTTCAGGCTGAAATCCCCCGTGAGTTCCGCCGTCGTCCCGGCGGCCTGCAGGCCTTCCAGCAGGCCGCCGCTGCGGACCAGGATGCCCGCGCCCAGGGATTCGAGGAACTTCTGGAGGTTCTGCTCGGTGGGTTTCAGGATGCGGGGGCTGGCCACCCGCACGGGGATCCCGGCGGCCCGGACGCGTTCCACGCTGGGTTTCAGGCCGTACAGTTCCAGGTAGTCCAGCGTGACCGAGTCGGGCCGGCTCTCAAGCGCGGCGTCCAGCTGTTCGGGCGTGCGGACCAGCGCGTGCAGGCGGGTCGCGGTGGGCGCGGGGGCCTGCGGGCGGGTCAGGGCGGCCAGCGCGTCGTCCAGGCGCGGCGTGACCGTCCGCTCGGGCGCGGCGGCGCGGGCGTCGGTCAGGGCGGCGGCGGCCTCGCGGCGCAGGGCGTTCAGGGCGCTGACCGGCAGGAAGCCCGCCCCCTGAAGATCGGTGCTGAGGGTCCCGAGGTGGTACGGCGTGCCGCCCAGTTTCCCCAGCTGCTCGCGCAGGCCCGCCTCGTCCAGCGCGCGGTTGCGTGCCCCGGAGAGCGGTTCGGGCAGTGTGACGGTCACGCTGCGGCCCTGCCCGTCGGTCAGGGTCAGCGCGGGCGGCTGGCCCACGTGCCCGACGAAGTGCGCGTCCACCGGGCGGGTGTGCAGCGGGTCGGCGGCCTCCACCAGCGGTTTCACGCGGGCGGCCAGGGTGGGGTCCTGGGTGCGCCACACCGGGTCCCCCTCGCGCACGCGGCGGCCGTCCACCGCGCCGCGCCCGAAGCGCAGCTCGTACAGGCCACCCGCGCGCACGCCGTCCAGCGCCGCGTCGTCCAGCTGGCGGCCGTCCTGCCACAGGCCGTACAGGAAGCCGCCCTCCTCGCGCCCTTCCGGGGTGCGCCAGTTCGCGGGGTCGAACACCAGTCCGTCGCCGGGTTTCAGGGGCTCGCTCAGTTCGACCAGCACGCCACGTTCGGTCACGCCGCGCACGGTGCCGACGCGCACGCCACGGTGCCTCGGCGCGCGGCCGCGCACGACGGTCTGGTGGTTGGTGCCCGCCATGAAGTGCGGCCCCAGCCCGCGCGAGTACACCTGTTCCAGGTCGCGTTCCTCCTGCGCGGTGACGCTCAGCGGGAGGCCCGCCCAGGCCTCGTCCACGGCCTTGCGGTACGCGGCGGTCGTCAGGGCGACGAACTCGGCGTCCTTGTAGCGGCCCTCGATCTTCAGGCAGTCCACGCCGATCCGCACCAGTTCCGGCACCTGATGCAGCGCGTACAGGTCCCCGGGCGACAGCAGGTAGCGGGCGTCGCCCAGGTCGCGGTGCTCGCCGTCCACGAACAGCTCGTACGGGAGGCGGCACGCCTGCGCGCACTGCCCGCGGTTCGCGCTGCGCCCACCCCAGGCCTCACTGGAGAAACACTGCCCGGAGTAACTGACGCACAGCGCGCCGTGCACGAACGTCTCCAGTTCGATGTCGGTCGCGTTCTTGATTCGCTCGATGTCCCGCAGGCTCAGTTCGCGGCCCAGCACCACGCGGCTCGCCCCGAAGCGCCGCGCCAGCTCGGCGCCCTCGGCGGACGTGATGCTCATCTGCGTGCTGCCGTGAATGGGCAGATCCGGGCAGATCTCGTGCGCCAGGCGCGCCACGCCGTGATCCTGCACGATCAGCGCGTCCACCCCGGCCTCCGCCAGGGCCATCAGCTGCCGCTCGGCCTGCCGCAGTTCCCGGTCGAACACCAGCACGTTGAACGTCACGAAGCCCAGCACGCCGCGCGCGTGCAGGCCGCCCATGATGTCCGGCAGGGCCTCCAGATCGAAGCCCACCTTCGCGCGGGCGTGGAAGCCCGCCCCGTCCGCGCGGCCCTCGCCACGCGCGGGATTCACGCCGAAGAACACGGCGTCCGCGCCGGCCTCCACTGCGGCGCGCAGTTGCGCCTCACCGCCCACCGGGCTCATCACTTCTGGTTTCCTGACCGCCGCCATAACGCGCCAGTCTACCCGCCCGCCGCGCAACAGACGGTGACCCGCGTCCCCCCGGAACGCGGGCCACCCCCAGAGCGTTCAGGCGACCGGGCCGCTCGGCCGTCCGCCCGGGACACCCAGCGCCCCCGGCGCGGCCCAGGCGGTCACGGGCTGCCCCTCGCGCACCAGCAGGACCGGCGCGGGCGCGTGATGCGCCACTCCCTCCGCCACGCTGCCCAGCAGCGCCCGGCCCAGCCCGCTGCGCCCGTGCGTGCCCATGACGATCAGATCCGGTTCCAGTTCCGCGGCGACGTCCAGGATGACGCGCGTGGTGTGCCGCCCGCGCGCCAGTTCGGCCCGGACCGCCGCGCCCGGCAGCCGCTCGGCGAGGTCCGCCTCGGTCGCCTGCACGCGCGCCTGCTCGTCCGGCCCGCTCACGGGCGGGATGTACGCGAACTCCCCCACCAGCATGGTGTCGTCCAGCACGACGCTCAGGACCGTCAACTGTGCGTGCAGGACGTCCGCCAGCGCCCGCGCGTGCGGCAGGGCGCGGTGACCGAGTTCACTGCCGTCCGTCGTGACCAGGATGTGTGTCATGTCGTGTCCTCCTGATCGCAGGGTGCGCGCCCCGCATTACCGGGGCGTTACGGGACGCAGGTGAACCACCTACCGGATGAACCCCTTGACCATGAACACCAGCGCCAGTCCCGCCAGGGCCAGCAGCGCCGCGCCGCTCAGGCGGCGGTCCGTGCGCCAGCCCGCTGCGGCCACCCACAGCGCCGCCAGGACCGGCACGGCCGCCACCCACACCACACCCACCCACGCGTAGTCCGGCAGCAGCACCCCGCCCGCCAGCAGGGCCACGCCCACCCAGAAGCCCGCCGGGTACAGCCACGCGGGCAGCCCGGCCAGTTCGGTGTCCGTCTTCCGGTCCGGGGCGCTCACGCCTGCCCCCAGTACTTCCACAGCAGTTGCGTGGCGGTGAAGATGAGCAGCAGGCTGAACAGCAGTTTCAGTTGCGCGGCGGGAATGCGGCTCTGGAGGCTGGCTCCGGCGCGCGCGCCGATCAGGACGCCCAGCGCCACCCCGGCGGCCAGGCGCAGGTCGAGCAGGCCGCCTGCCTGGTACACCAGGGCGTTGCCGACGGCGGTCAGGCCCATGATGAAGGTGCTCGTGGCGATGGCCTGCCGGATGGGCACCCCGGCCAGGAGGTTCAGGACCGGGACCTGGACGGTGCCGCCGCCGATGCCCAGCAGGCCGCTCATGACGCCCGCGAAGGTCATGGCGGGCAGGACCAGCCGGGAGGGTTCGCGTTCGGCCTCCACGCGTTTCAGGCCGCGCAGGAGGTTGTACGCGGAGTACAGCAGCAGCGCGGCGAACACGGTGGCGACCGCGCGGGCCGGGAGGATCAGGCCCAGGAACGATCCGGCGGCCCCGCCGACGATGGTGTACGGCGCCAGGAGGTACCCGGTGCGGGCGCGGACGAGACCCTGTTGCAGGTAGCTGGCGGCGCCGCTGAGGCCCACGGCGAGCACGCCGATCTGGCTGATGGCGACCGCCTGCGCGATGGTGATGTCCCGCCCGAGGTGCGGCAGGATGAATTCCAGTGCGGGGACGACGACGACGCCGCCGCCCAGGCCGAGGATCGCGCCGAGCACTCCGGCGAGCAGGCCCACGCCGATCACGGCGAGCGTGACGGCGCTGATCACGCCGGGGGCCTGCCGGGCGCGGCCGGGGAGCGGTCGGGGGCTGGGGTCACGTTCCGGAGGCTAACACGGTCTCCCGGCGTGGCGGCGCGGCCGAGGGGCGGCTCAGGCGCCGGACGGGTCGGGCAGCAGTCCGTCGGGGAGGGCCTCGGCCTCGTGGAGACGGCCGCCGCCGCTGCGTTTGGCGCGGTACAGGGCGGCGTCGGCGCGGCCCAGCAGCGCGTCGGGGGACACGCCGGGTTCGCCCTGCGCGGCGCCGACCGAGACGCTCAGGTGCATGTGCCCGCCGCGCACGTCGAAGGGGTCGGAGAGCCGCTCGATCAGGCGCGTGGCGATCTGCCGGACCTGCGGGGCGTCCAGGGGCGCGCGGCTGAGCAGCGCGAACTCGTCCCCGCCCAGGCGGGCCGCGTCGAAGCTGGTCTCGCTGACGTCGTGGATGCGGTGGGCCACGTCGCGCAGCACGCGGTCACCGGCGGCGTGCCCGTGGGTGTCGTTCACGGGTTTGAACCCGTCGAGGTCCAGCATCAGCAGGGTGCGCGGGCCGGTCTGGGCCTGCATGAGCCGGCGGAAGCCGTCGCGGTTGAGTAGTCCGGTGAGGCTGTCGTGCAGCGCGCGGTATTCCATCTCGTCGCGGCTGCGTTGCAGTTGACCGGCCTGTTCGGTCAGCAGGCGGTTGAGTCGGTTCGTGTCCACCAGCGTGTAGGCCTGCCGGACCATCACGAGCGCGAAGACGGTCACGGTGAACCAGACGACGCCGCGTCCGCGCAGGTCGAGGCTCAGGCCGTTGAAGATCAGGATCAGGCAGGCGGTGAGGACCGCGAGGTACGGCAGGGTCCGCACGATCAGCGTCACGGCCGCCGGGGTGGGCGCGGCGGGGGCGGACCGCCGGGCGAGCAGCGCGAACCCCACCGCCTGCCCGGTCGTGCCCCAGGTCCACAGCAGGTCGGTCAGGCCGACGGGAATGCGCACGGGGCCGTCGATGAGGTACAGCAGGTCCGCGGCGACGTAGGCCAGCAGGCCCGCCACGAGCGGCCAGGTGGGCGCGCGGTCCACCCGCAGCCGCAGCAGCACCAGGGTCAGGAGGATCACGTCCAGCATGACGTAAGACACGTTCACGGACTTGAACAGCAGCGTGGTGCGCGGGTCGGCCAGCAGCGGCACGAGGCCCAGCACCCAGGAGAGTTCCGCGACGACCACGCCGGTGATCAGGCTGTCGAGCACCCATTCGGGCGGGGTCAGGCGCCGCTCGCGGGGTGCCGGGCGCGGTCCGGTGCGGGCGGCGCCCAGCAGCAGCGCCACCAGCCCCAGGTAGTACGCGTGGTACAGCGCGTCCCCGACGCCGTAATCGGGGGCGCGCAGGTCCCGCAGGTCGTACGCGGCGACCAGGATGATCTCGGCGCCCGCCAGGAAGGTCAGGCAGACGGCGGCCCACACCGCCAGCCGCCGGTCGCGCGCGCCGCGGACCGCCTGCCAGCTGGCCAGCGCGGCCAGGGCCGGAACGAACAGGTACAGCCGGTCCGAGACGGTCAGGAGTTCCCCGGCGCGGTGACTGTAGATCAACGACACGCTGTGCGCGGCGGCCAGCAGCAGCAGCGGCACGAACAGGGTGGGCAGCGGGAAGGGGCGCATGGGCGGTCCAGTCCCAGGGTAGCGCGCGGCACTCCGCCGTGGCCTCCGCGCGTTCCCACCCGGCCAGGGGTGCTGCGGGGGGTGCCTTCGGGCTTCACGTGATGCCACGTCCGCCGGAGTCGCCCGGTGGCCTCCTCGCCTTTCTTTCGCTTCGCTCCACTGCGGCGCAGCTCTGCGGGTCGCGCGGGGGGCGAGGGGACACCGGCTCGTGTTCAGGTCGCTTCATCCCGTCTGGCCCGCCCAGGACGGCGTCAGGGCACGGGGGACCGCAGTGCACGGCCGATCTGACCGGCGGTCGGGGACGCAGCCGGGCACAGAGCGTAACGGACAGACCGGGCGCCCGCCACCGCAGATGACCGGGTGATCAATTCATGAAGGTGCGCCGCGCGTCGCTGTCAGAGTCTGACAGACCGGCCACGACCCGGCCCGCCCGGGCAGGCGACCACGCCACCCGCGCGCAGACCGCCCTCTGGCCGCGCCTGGAGCCGTCCCCGCCCGCGGCGCCCGCAGCGGCGTCCCCCGCCCGGCCCGCCCCCTTCATGAAACCCAGAGCGGACGGCAGGTGGGGGGCCTGTCAGGGGCCCTCCCGTACCTTCAACGCACCACTGGCAGACCCCTGACAGCTCCGGCAGGCCGCCTGCCCCACCCGAGCCCTCAGCCCTCACACTCCATCCGGAGGATCACCATGAAAGGAACGACCGCCCTTCTGACTGCCGCCCTCAGCCTGCTCAGCGCCGCCATGGCCGCCGGGACCACGCAGGGCACCTCCATCACGAACACCGCGACCCTGACCTACAAGGACGCGCTGAACCAGAACCGGACCGCCAGTTCCAACATCGTGACCGTCACCGTCCGTCAGGTGTACGTGACGACCGTCACGCCCGACGCCGCCGAGGGCAGCATTCCCGCCGGGCGGCAGCTGAGCACCTACGTGGGCGGCACCCGCCAGTACCCGTACACCCTGACCAACGGCGGCAACGGCCCGGACAGCTTCACGCTGAGCTTCACGCAGTCCGGCGCGGACGACTTCAACCCTGGCCTGACGGTGTACCGCGACCTGGACGGCGACGGGAACTTCACCGACGAGGTCACCTCGCCCATTAGCCTCGCGGCGGACGCCAGCGTGAACCTGATGGTCAGGGCCACCGTCCCCAGCGGCCCGCAGGTCGGGAACACCGGCGTCTTCGCGCTGGTCGCCACATCCACCGGGGACACCAGCGTCACCGACACCAACAACTACGCGCAGCTGACCGTCTCCGCCGACGGCCTGCTGGGGGTCACGAACACCGTCTCGCCCGGCGGGACCGCCGTGCCCGGCGCGACCCTGACGTACACCGTGACCGGCACCGTCGCCAGCGGCAACCCGGTCGGCGCGGTCAACAACGTCGTCACCGTGGACGGCGCCCCCCGCAGCGGCGTGCTGATCACCGACACGCTGAGCAACCTGAACTTCACGGCCCTGAGCAGCGTCAGCGCCACGAACGGCGCGGCGACCGCGCTGTACTCCACCGACGCGGGCAGCACCTGGACCGCCACGAACCCCGGCAGCGGCGTGAACGCCGTGGCCATCCTGGTCGAGGGCAGCGGCAGCTTCCTGCTGGCCGGGAACACCGTGCAGCTGGTGTACACCGCGCAGGTGCCCGCCACCGCCCTGGCGGGCAGCACCGTGGGCGGCAGCGCGGCCGCGCGGTTCGACGGGAACGGCGACGCCGCCACGAACGAACTGCCCGAGACCACCACACCCGTCGCGGTGAGCACCACGGTCGCCACCGTGACCGGCGGGGCGGTCGGCCCCAGCGCCTTCCCGCAGGCCGGCGCGACCGGCACGTACACGCTGGGCGGCGTGACCATCAACCGTAGCGGCGACACGCAGGCGACCCAGACGGACATCGTCGCGGGCACCCGCGTGACCTTCCGGCAGACGCTACGCAACACCGGCAACGCCAGCAACGACTTCACGCTGGCCGTCAGCGGCGCCCCGAGCGGCTGGACCTGCACCGTGAACACCATCGACGGGTCCGACACGCTGGGCACCCTGACCAACCCCGTCACGGTCGCCGCGCTGACCGACTACGCCTTCGCGGTGTCGTGCACGGTGCCCTTCAGCGCCGCCGGCAGCACGAATGTCGCCCTGACCGTCACCGCCACCCCCGCAGGCGGCAGCGCCGACACGACCACCAGCACCGTCACGGCCGTCACCGCCGCCGGACTGCCGCAGCTGGGCAACGGGGACGGCAGCGACGCCACGGCGCCCACCAGCACGAACGTCACGGTGGGCGGCAACCCGGGCGAAAACGCCCTGTTCCGCCTGGAACTCCTGAACGGCGGACCCGTGGACGAGGCCTTCACCCTGAGCGGCCCGGCGGGCACCGTGTTCTACCTGGACCTGGACGGCGACGGCGTGATTGACCCGGGCGAGCCGACGGTCACGACCACCGCCGCCCTGACGCCCGGCCAGAGCGTCAACCTGATCGCGGCCGTGCCGGTCGCGGCGGGCAGCGCCACCGGCACCAGCCCAGCGGTGTTCACCGCAACCAGCACCCTGGACGCGACCCGCACGAGCAGCGTCACGGACACGCTGCGCGTGAACGCCGTCGCGAGCGGCACGTTCACGGCGGACAGTTCGCTCAGCACCATCGCGGGCGGGACGGTCACGCACGCGCACACCCTGACGAACACCGGGAACGGCGCGGCCGACTACGCCGCCGGGCCGCTGCCCACCACGGGCGGGTTCGCGTACGCCTTCTCGACCAGTGCCGCCGGGCCCTTCACGAGCACGCTGGGCGGCACGCTGGCGGCCGGGGCGTCCACCCCGGTGTACGTGCGGGTCACGGCGCCCGCGCTGGCCAGCGGCGCCACGGACAGCCAGACGAGGACGGTGCCGGTCACGCTGACCATGCAGGACGCCCCGCAGCCCGCCGTGACGCTCAGCGTGCAGGACACCACCGGCGTGCAGAGCGTCGTGGGCACCGTGAACAAGAGCGCGCTGCTGTGCGCGGACGCCACCTGCGCGGCCACCAGCGCCATCACGGACGGGAAGGTCAGCCCCGGCGACATCGTGCAGTACACCCTGCAGGTCGTGAACAGCGGCACCAGCACCCTGTACGGCGCGCTGCTGAGCGACACGCGCCCCACGAGCACCACCTTCGTGAAACTGACCGGCGGGGCCAGCGTCCTGTTCAGCACCGACGGCGGCGCCACCTGGACCGCCACGGCGCCCACCGCGCTGTCTGGCAGCAACGACTTCCTGGCGGGCCTGGACACCAACGGCGACAGCGTGATCGACGACCTGGACACCCTCGCGCCGGGCGCCGGGTTCACCGTCACGTTCGTCGTCCGGATCAACTGAGCGCCGGGCCCTTACCGGGAGTTCCCTCATGCCCCGACCGAGCCTGCTGCCCCTGACCCTGAGCGCGTTGCTGAGCGGCGCGGCGGCCCTCAGCATCCCGAACACCGCCTCCCTGTCCGCGCGGGGCGTGCGCGTGAACTCGAACACCGTCGACCTGACGCGCGTGGCGCCCTGCGATCCGCGCGTCACGCCGGACGGCAGCGCCGCGCAGCCCGCCCGGACCCTGGACCTCGCCACGCCCGGCAGCCTGCTCATCCCGTACCAGCTGACGCAGGCGGGCGACGTGCCGGGCCCGGTCCGGCTGACCGTCACCCTGAGCGGCGCCCCGGACGGCGCGCGCGCCCAGGTGCAGACGCCGGGCGGCGAGCCGCTGGACAGCGTGACCCTCGCGCCGGGCGAGACCCGCCGCGTGAACGTGGCGCTGCTCGCCCCGCAGGGCGCGCAGGGGGAACTGGACGTGAACCTCGCCGCGCAGTGCGGCGCGAGCAGCGACCCGCTGAACGTCACGCGCGTGCGGCTCTCCCCGCAGGTGAACCTGCTGCTGACCCACACCGTCACGCCCGCCCGCAGCGAGGTGGGCCGCACGGTGCCGTTCACGCTGCGCCTGCCGAACCCGGCCGCGCGGGCCATCACGCCCGAACTGACGGTCACGCTGCCCGCCGGGCTGAGCTTCGTGCCGGGCAGCGCCCGCAGCGGCGACCGGCCCGTGCCCGCCACGAGCGGCGCGGACGGCCGCGTGACCTTCACGCCCGGCCCGCTGGAGCCCGGCGCGACCCTGAGCGTCACGTACGACGCGCTGGTCACCCCGCAGGCCCTGCCGGACCCCGGCACGGAACGCAACCTGCAGGTGCCCGCCACGGCCCGCGCCCCCTACGCCGGGCAGACCCTGGTCGCTCCGGAGGCCCGCGCGGCCCTGATCGTGGCGCCCGGCGTGTTCGACCGGCGCGCCACCGTGATCGGCGAGGTGTTCCTCGACGCGAACGGCAACGGCCGCCGCGACCCGGACGACAGCCCGCTGGCCGGAGCACGCGTGCTGCTCGCCAACGGCCGCCAGATCCTGACCGACGAGCAGGGCCGCTACGCGCTGCGTGACCTGACGCCCGGCCCGTGGCTGCTGCGCCTGGACCCCGCCACCGCGCCCTTTGAGCCGGTGCCGGGGCTGGGCGCGCGCCTGGTGGACGTCTTCGCGCTGACCCGCGTGGACTTCGCGCTGCGCCTGCCGGACGCGCAGCCCACCCCGGCAGGGACGCCAGACGCGCCGCGCGACACGACCGTGCGCAGCGGCCCGGTGGTCGTCACGCGCCGCGTGACCGCGCAGCCCGGCGGGGCGAACCTGATCACGCTGGAACTCAGCAGCGCCCGGCCGGTCGCGGACGTGACCGTCACCGACCGCGCCGGGCCGGACGACGCGCCGCGCAGCTTCCGCGTGACGCTGCTGTCGGGCCCCGTCACCTTCTCGTACCTGACCCTCACGCCGGCCGGACCGAACGATCCGGACGTGCTCTGGAGAGAACCATGACCACATCACTGCGCACGCGGCCCCTGCTGGGGGCGCTGCTGCTGGGCGCGCTGCTGGGTTCGGCGCAGGCGGCGCCAGTGGCGCTGCGCGCCGCCCTGAGCGGCGAGGACGCCCCGGCCGTGCCCGCCACCGTGACCCTGCTGGGCGCGCGGGGTGAACAGACCGTCACGCTGCCCGAGGGCGGCGCGGTGCTGGACCTGCCGCCCGGCGAGTTCCGCGTGACCGTCGCGGGCGGCGCGACGCTGCTCACGCCGTCGTTCACGGTCACCGAGCGCGGCGCGGACGTGACGCTGCGCGTGCAGCCGGACGTGACGGTCCGCGCGCAGCTGCCCGCCACGGCCGCGCCCGGCGAGACCGTCACGGCCCGCGTCACGCTGAGCAGCGCGTACGGCGCGCCGCTGACCCTCACGCCGGACCTGTCCCTGAGTCCGGGGCTGCTGCTGCTGCGCCGCGTGAACCTCACGCGGACGCTCGCGCCGGGGCAGACCGTGACGCTGGAGGTCCCGCTGCTGGTGGGCGCCGCCGAGGACCTGGGCCTGAGCGTGAACATCCGCGGCCTGAGCGCCCGCGCCGACGCGACCCTGCTGGTCCGCGTGCCCGCCCGCGCGCAGGTGGACCTGGACGACCCGGAAGCGCCGGGCGAGGCCGAGGACACCGCCGCGGCAGCCGGCACCGGCGTGCGCCGCCTGACCGTGCGGAACGTGGGCGGCGAGGACGGCGTGTTTCCCGTGCAGGTGCAGGCGCAGGGCGTGCGGGACGCGCGGGTGCTGCGCGGCGGGCAGCCGCTGGGCGGCGCGACCCTGAGCGTGGCGGCCGGGCAGGAGGTCCGGCTGGACGTGGCGGGCGAGGCGACCGGGCCGGGCGCGCAGCTGACCGTCACGGTGGGCGGCGTGGCCACGCGCGTGCCGCTGACCGCGCCGGACGCGCCGCTGCTGGGCACCCTGAGCGTCACGCCGGCCGATCCGCTGCCGGGCGAGACGGTGACCGTCACGCTGCACCTGGACAACCGCGGCGGCGCCCCGGTCAGCGGGCCGCTGCGCGTGCAGGCGCCGGCGTGGCTGACCTTGGACGGCCCGTCCGGGGACAGCGTCACGGTCCCCGAGGGCACCTCGGAGCTGAGCTGGACGGCCCGCGTGCCCTTCGGTCCGGCCGACCGGGCGCTGGTCAGCGTGGAGGGCGGCGGGCCGCTCGCGGCGCTGCGGGACGCCCGGACGGTCACGCGGCAGCTGCTGACCGTGCAGGTCGGGGTGGACCCGGACGTCGCCGTGGCCGGATCGGACGGGCTGCTGCCGCTGCTGGTGCGCAACCCGACCGGGCGGCCCGTCACGGTGCGCCTGCAGGTGGACGCCCAGGCGCCCGCCGACAGCGGCCCTGCCGCCGAACTGGACCTGGAGCCCCACGCGGCGGCTGTCACGAACGTCAGCGTGCAGAGCCTGGAGGCCGGGACGGCCAGCGTGACGGTCACGCCCCTGATCGCGGGGGTGGTGGCGGGCGCGCCGCAGCCGGGCGGGGTGACCTTCGCGGCCGTCACGCAGGCGCAGCGGCGCAGCACGCTGCGGCTGCCGTTCGACATCCGGGGCCTGACGACCGGGAGCGTCCTGGCGGCGCACCTCCCGCCCGAGGGCGCGCGGTTCGTGCCGGGCAGCGCCGCGCTGCTGGGCGCGCGCCGCGTGGCGCTGCCCGACCCGCGTGTGGGGGACGACGGGCGCCTGCACTGGACGCTGCCGGAGGGCGTCCGCCAGGGCGCGCTGGTGTACGACGTGCTGCACAGTGACGCGCTGGACGCGCCTCAGCCGCTGGACCTGACCGCGCGGGTCGGGGAGCGGGACCTGCCGCTGGCCGGGCAGCTGCGCAGCGAGGACGCCGCGCGCGCCGCGCCGCTGCAGGTCAGTGAACGCGACGGGCTGATCCGCTTCCCGCGTGACGGCACGGTGCTGCCCGACGGGGGCCGCAGCGACGTGACGCTGGAAGGTCCGGCCGGGGTGCCGGTGCGCCTGACCGTGAACGGCGAGGAGGTCCCGGACGAGCGGATCGGCGAGGCGGGCCGCGCCTTCGACCGCGAGCGGCGCGTGTACGTGGGGCTGCCCATGCAGGTGGGCGTGAACGTGATCGAGGTCAGTTACGGCGCGCTGAGTGACCGCGTGCAGGTGTTCGTGCCGGGCGCCGCCACGCAACTGGACCTGAGCCTGGAGGGCGGCACGGTCGCGGACGGCAGCCGCCCGGTGGCGCTGCTGGTCCGCAGTCTGGACGCGCAGGGCCGCCCGTCCGGCGAGGGGCTGGTGACGCTGAGCACCAGCCTGGAACCGCTGGATCCCGACGCGGATCCCGGCGCGCCCGGCTATCAGGTGAACCTGCGCGGCGGGGTGGCGCGCGTGCGGCTCGAGGCGGTGTCCAGCGCGCAGACCCTGGAGGCCGAGGCGCTGCTGGGGCAGCTGCGGGCCCGCGCGGCGTTGTTCGTGCCGGTCCCGCAGCTCTCGAGCGCGTCGTACCAGGCGAGCGCCGGACTGACGTACTCGGCGCGCGGCGGCCTGCGCGCGCAGCTGAGCGCGCGCGGGTACGCGGAGGTTCCCGCGTGGCAGGGGCAGCTGCAGGTCGCGGCGGACACCGGGCAGCTGCCCGGCGTGGACAGCGTGGCGACCGCCGAGCGCCGCTACGCGCTGACCGGCAGCGGCACCGAGGCCCGCAGCGCGCTGAGCAGCGACCTGGGCTTCGCGTTCCGGTTCGAGCGGCAGGAACTGAGCGCCGGGTACTACGCCGGGCCGCTGAACCTGCCGGGCCTGAGTGGCCTGCCGACCGCGAGTGCGCTGCGCGTCACGACGCGGGAGCGGGGCGTGAGCCTGTTCGCGGTGGCGGCGCGCCTGCCGGGCGGGACGGTCACGGACACCTTCGAGCCGGACGGTGGGCGCCGCTTCACGCTGCGCGCCCAGCCGCTGGCGGGAACGGAACGGGTGGTGCTGCGCGGCGCGGCCGATCAGGTGCTCACGGCGGGCCGGGACTACACGCTGGACCCGGTGACGGGCGACCTGACGCTCGCGCGCACCCCATCGCTGTTCGGTCCGAACTTCGAGCGGCAGACGCTGGTGGTCACGTACGCCCCGGTGGGCGAGGCCGGCGTGCGGCTGGGGGCCGGGGTGGGCGCCAGCGTGCAGCGCGGCGGGTGGACGCTGGGCGGGTCGGTGGCGGTGCTGGGGACGCAGCCGGCGTTCGGGGTGCAGGCGCGGTACGTGCGGCCCGGCACGGAGTTCGGCGTGGCGTTCACGCGCGGTCCGGACAGCCCGGAGGGTCGCCTGAGCGTGGCGGGCAGCGTGCAGCGGGGGCCGCTGAGCGGCGCGCTGAGCGTGGGGGGCAGCGGGGACCTGCGGGTGACGCTGGCGGGCGCGGCGGAACTCGCGTACCGGCCCGGTCCGTTCGGCGTGAAGCTGTCGGGCCGGGTGCAGGGCGGGACGCTGTGGACGGCCGCGCAGGGCGAGTGGCGGCCCGCGCAGGGCGTGACCCTGTCGGCCGGGCCGGAGGTCCGCTGGGGCGCGCAGGGAACGGCGCTGAACGCGCTGCTGGGCGTGTCGGTGACGCGGGGGAACGTGTCGGCGGACCTGACGCACGCGCAGCCGCTGCTGGGCGGGGACGATCCGCTGACGCGACTGGGCGTGTCGTACGCGTTGAGTGCCACGACGGCCGTGACGGCGCGCGTGCAGCGCGGCGGGCCGGACGGCGCGCTCAGCGGCGAGGTGGGCGTCAGTCAGAAGCTGGGGAGCAGCAACCTGAACGTCACGTACCAGCTGCCCGGTGTGAGTGGCCAGAGCAGCCGCGCGCGGTTCGGGGTGAACACGCCGCTGGTGTTCAGCCCGAACCTGAGCGCCACGCTCAGCGCGTCGCTGCTGCGGGACCTGGAGCGTGGCGTGAACACGGCCGGGGCGGGGTTCACCGTGAACTACCGCCGCGCGGGCCTGAGCGGCACGCTGGGCGTGGACGGCACGCGCGGCGAGGGCGGCGCGCGCGTGACGGTGCGGGGCGGCCTGAGCGGCACCGTGAAGTCGCACGTGCTCAGCGTGGACGGCAGCCTTCAGGTGCTGCCCGAGCTGGGCGGGCAGGTGAACGTCAGTCACGCGTGGCGTTCGGACCGCGTGGCGCTGCTGCAGTACCACCGATTCAGCAGCCTGGGGGCCGACCCGACCCTGGAGGGCGAGGTCGCGCTGAACGTCGACGTGCCGCCCGCCAGGGGCCGCCTGGGCCTCACGCTGCAGCCGTCGGTGGCGTACCAGCTGCCCACGCGGCGCCGCGAGGACCTGACGGGTCAGCTGGGCCTGAGCGTCACGGTGCCGCTGGACGGGCGGTTCAGCGTGGGCGTCAGCGGGTTCCTGATCGGCCAGCCGGGCCGGGAGCAGTACGCGGCGACGCTGGGCGCGGACGTGCGCGTGCGGGTCAACGAGAACCTGCGCGTGGTGGGGGGTTACACCCTGAACGTGGCGGGGGCGGATCTGGCGGGCCTGACGCCCGGGGCGGGCGGCGGCTTCTTCGTGCGCGCGGACCTGTTCGGAGGGCGATGATGCGGGGTATGGACGGACTCCTGAACGGAAGGCAGAGGTGGTGGCGGGCCCTGCTGCTGCTGGCGGCGCTGCTGGGGGCGCTGCTGGGCGCGGCGCGGGCCGGGTCGTGCGCGGCCGTGGCGTGCGTGAGTGCCGGGCCTCGTCTGGTGAGCGTGAATTCCTCGCAGAGCGCGATTCTCAATCCGCTGATCGGGGGGCTGCTGGGCGGGAACGTCACCCTGAGCGTGCTGGACTGGAACGCGGTGGCCGCCACGGACCTGCGTCTGGGGCTGTTCCTGGACGCGCTGCGGGTGCAGGCGGGCGTGGCGACGGTGGATGAGGCCCTGACGACCGGCGTGAGCGTCGCGGGCGTCCTGGAGGCCGCGGCGGTGGCCGCCGAGGCGGACGGGAACACGGTCGGGGCGGGGGCGCTGCGGGCCCTGAAGGCGCAGGTGGCGGGCTTGAGCGGCACGGTCGCGCTGGGGGACCTGCTGAAACTGAACTTCCCCAGCGGGGCGTTCGCGGACGCGCGGATCAACGCGCTGAATCTCGTGACGGGCGGCGCGCAGCTGTTCAACCAGCGCAACGCGGTCACGACCGGCAGCACCCCGGTGACGCTCAGCGGGTTCAGCGTGAACCTCGCGGGGCTGGGCCTGGGGGTGGGCACCGCCACGCCGACCGTGCAGCTGTTCGTGCAGGTGGTCGAACCGCCGGTGTACGTATGCGGCGAGCAGGGCAGCACGTTCCACACGGCGGCGGTGCGCGTGAAGCTGAACGTGAACCTGAACGGCCTGACCGTGAACGTGCTGGGCCTGCCAGGTGCCACCATCGCCCTGACGAACCTGAATCTGTACCTGGAGGTCGCGCGGGCCACCGGCTCGCTGGACCTCGTGAACGCCGTGTCGCAGGCGCTGACCCTGAAGGCCACGCCGGGCCTGGCGCGGCTGGGCCTGGGGCAGATCAGTGACGCCGTGTTCTTCGACCGGGGGCGCACGGCGGCCATGACGCTGCCCGCGTACGCGAAGATCGGCGAGGTCACCGCCAATCTGGGGCTGGTGCTGGGGACCGTGAACCTGGATGTCGAGGCCCGCAGTCTGGCGGACGGCACGTACCCGCTGAGCAGCGTGAGCGCGGCGCCGCCGTACCCGCAGGCGGTGACGGTGGGCAGTTCCAGCGCCGCGATTCCCACGCTGGTGGGGACGCTCGTCACGAACCTCGACGTGCGCCTGACGCCCGCGCCCCTCCAGGCGGTGCTGGACGTCCTGCTGGCCCCGGTGGAGACGACGGTGGGCACGGTGCTGCAACCGACGCTGGTGGCGGTGATGCAGGCCAGCGTGGATCAGGTGCTGCGCCTGCTGGGCATCGGCATCGGCGAGGCGGTGTTCACCGTGAACAGCGTCTCGAACGGGTGCCGCGTGACCGCGCGCATCTACCGCGACGCGGAACCGGACGGCATGCCCGGCGCGGCCGAGACCTGGGACGGGCCGGGCACGCGGGTGAATCTCGTGTCGGGCGCCAGTGCGCGGCAGTCGGTGCCGGTCCCGGCGGGGGCGGGCACGGCCCAGCTGGGCGTTCCGGAGGGCACGCACACCCTGATCGTCGCGGGCGGCGCGGCGGGCGTGGCGGCGCAGGCGCCGGCCGGGTGGGTGTTCGTGAATCCGGTGGGGGGCAGCGTGACCCTGACGGTGGCGGCGGGGACAGCCAGCGTCACGGATCCCACCTTCGGGCTGTTCGAGGGTGACCGCGTGGACGGCACGCTGTTCCGCGACGACGGGTTCGGGGGCGGCGCGGCGCACGACGCGGCGGCGCAGCCGTCCGAGCCGCGCGTGGTGGGCCGCAGCGTGACCGTGACCGGCAGCGGCGGCTCGCGCAGCGCGACCACCGCCGCGGACGGGTCGTTCACGCTGTTCGTGCCCGGAGGCTGGACGGGCGTCACGCTGGACTTCATGGGTGCCGAGACCGTCACGGGCGTCCGGGTGGATGGCGCGGCGACCCTGGCGACCGACGCGCTGGGCAGCGGGGTGCGGCCCGCGACCCTGCCGGTCCCGGCGGGCGCGGCGCGCGTGGTGACGCTGGGCGTCACGGGCCGCCCGGCACTGAGTCCGGACCGGTCCGGGCGCAGCATCGCGCCGGGCACGCTGCGGTACCTGCACACCCTGAATCCGGGGTCGGTGGGCACGCTGAGCTTCACGAAGACCGGCGCGTTCGGGCGGGCGTTCTACCTGGACAGCGACTGTGACGGTGTGGTGGGGGCTGCCGAGCGCACGCCCGTGACGACCGTGACGGTCGGGGACAGCTGGCCGCGCGCGGCGGACGGCACCCTGCGAAGCTGCGCGCTGGAGGTCGAGGTGAGCGTCCCCGTGAACGCCGCCTCCGGCACGGCCGAGGCGGCCACCGTGACGGCGCAGCTGGCCTGGGCGGGCAGCGCGGTGACGGACAGCGCCGCCGTGACGGACACGACGACGGTCAGTCCGCCTGCGGCGATCACGAAGACGGTGGAGAACCTCACGGGCGCGCCGGGCGTGGTGGGCACGGCGGCGCTGGCGCGTCCGGGCGACCGGCTGCGCTACTGCCTGAACGTCACGAATCCCGCGCCGGACGGCGTGACGGACCTGACGGTCAGTGACACGCTGACGGGGGCGGCCGGGTACGAGCCGGGCAGCCTGACGCTGGACGGGGTCGCCCTGACCGACGCGGCCGACACGGACGCCGGGAGCGTGAGTGGCCGGACGGTCACGGTGACGCTGGCGACCCTGACGGCCGGGCAGACCCGGCAGGTGTGTTTCGAGGTGACGGTCCCCTGACCCCGGGGGGCATAGGCGGCTCGCAGCCGACCGGTCGAGCCCCGCACCTTGCGCAGCAGAGGCGTTCCGGGCGTGGTCCCGGTGCCTGCGCTGCGCGGGGTGCGGCCCGCTTCATGCAGGTGCGGGGGCTGTGGGGCGGGTGGGTCAGGACATTCGTCTCATCATTAATCCAAGCGGTTTACTTAGGATTAAGGGGATGAAACGCACCCTGCTCGCCGTCACCGCCCTGCTGCTCACCGGCACCAGCCTCGCGCAAACCAAGACCCTGACCGTGTACTCCGGCCGCGCCAAGACCTTCGTGGACCCGGTCGTGCAGCAGTTCGAACGACAGACCGGCATCAAGGTCAACGTCCGCTACGGCACCGACGCGCAGCTCGTCGCCGCCATCCGCGAGGAAGGCAGCCGCAGCCCCGCCGACGTCTACTGGGGCAACTCGGTGGGCGCACTGGGCGAACTGGCCGAGGAAGGCAAGTTCACGAAACTGGGCGCGGCCCTGACCCGCAACGTCAGTGACGACTACCTGCCCGACAGCCGCACCTGGCTGCCCACCACCGTCCGCTTCCGCACCCTGGCCTACAACACGGGCAAGATCAAGCCGGATCAGCTGCCCGACTCGATCATGGACCTCCCCAAGATGACCAGCCTGAAGGGCCGCATCGGCTGGACGGTCAGCTACCCCAGCTTCCAGGACTTCCTGGGCGTCATGATCGCGCAGCAGGGCGAGCAGAAGACCCGCGCCTGGATCGAGGGCATGAAGGCCCTGCAGCCCAAGGACTACAAGACCAGCAACGTCGGCATGCTCGAGGCGATGCGCGCCGGTGAGATCGACGTCGCGCTGACCAACCACTACTACATCCAGCGCGTGAACCGCCTGAGCTACCCGATCGACACGTACTTCTTCAAGAACGGCGACATCGGCAACCTGGGCAACGCCACGGGCGCGGGCATCCTGAAGACCAGCAAGAACCAGGCCAGCGCCGCGCGTTTCCTGAGCGCCCTGGTCGCCAAGGACGCGCAGACGTTCTTCCTGAGCGTGAACTTCGAGTACCCCGTGATCGGCAACATCCTGCAGCCCACGACCATGCTGCCCTACGCGGACGTGATCAAGCGCAGCCCCAAGGTGGATCCCACCGTCATGCCGAAGAACATCGAGAAGGCGCAGAAGCTCCTGCGTGACGCCGGACTGCTGTAAGCCCCCTCCCCAGAAGGCCGCCGCCCCGCTTGGCAGGGGTGGCGGCCTTTTCATGCTCCGGGGACACCCGACCTAAAACCCGAGTAATCCGCTCTGCTATCGTGACGGTGCTGCCCGCGTGGGCACACCCCACCCATGACCCGACGACGCCCCCCCCTCGCCCTGCTGCTGCCCGCCCTGCTGACCGTGGCGGGCGTCCTGCTGCCCCTGGTGTACCTGCTGATCCGCGCGCTGGGCGCCGAGGGAACCGAACTGCGCGAGATCGTGTTCCGCACCCGCAACCTGGAACTGCTCACCAACACCCTCCTCCTGACGGTCAGCACGCTGGTCACGACCACGCTGGTCGCGCTGCCGCTCGCGTACCTCGCGGCGCGCACCGACCTGCGCCCCCGCCGCGCGCTGATGCTCGCCGGCGTGCTGCCCCTGGCGATTCCCGGCTACGTGGGCGCGTACGCCATGATCGCCGCCAGCGGCCCCGGCGGCACCATCGAGGCGCTGACCGGCCTCAACTGGCCCGGCCCCAGCGGCTTTACGGGCGCGCTGGGCATCCTGACGCTGTTCACGTTCCCGTACCTGTTCCTGAACCTGCACGCCGCGCTGCGCGCCCAGGACCCCGCCCTGGAGGACGCCGCGCGCCTGCTGGGCCGCACGCCGGCGCAGACGTTCCGCGAGGTGACCCTCCCGTACCTGCGCCCCGCGTGGCTGTCCGGCGCGCTGCTGATCGCCCTGCACGTCCTGGGGGACTTCAGCGTGGTCAGCCTGATGCGCTACCCCACCTTCAGCGCCGCGATCTACCAGCAGTACACTGCCGCGTACGACCGGGTGTACTCCGCGTGGCTGGCGCTGGGCCTGCTGCTCGTGACCGGCGCGGCCCTGCTCCTGGAGGCGCGACTGATGCGCGGCCTGCACCTCGCGCGGGTCAGTCCCGGCGGGGCGCGCGAGGTCCGCACCACCCGCCTGGGCCGCGCCCGGCCGCTGGCCTGGGCGTTCGTGGCGGCCCTGACCGGCGCGGCGCTGATCGTCCCGCTGGGCACCATCGCGTACTGGCTGCGCCTGGAAACGAACCCCTTCGCGTGGGCCAGCCTGTGGGACGCCCTGAAGAGCGCGCTGGGCGCCGCCGCCATCGCCGCCGTGACCACCACCGCGCTGGCGTTCCCGCTGGCGTACATCGGCAGCCGCGCGCAGGGGAGGCTGGCGCGCTTCACGGAACGCGCCGCGTACCTCGGGTACGCCACGCCCCCGCTGGCGTTCGCACTGGCGCTGGTGTTCTTCAGCCTGAAAGTCGCCCCGCCGCTGTACCAGACGTTCCCCCTGCTGATCCTCGCGTACACCCTGCACTTCGTCGCCGAGGCCGTCGGCCCGATCCGCACCAGCCTGAACACCGCCACGCCCCGCCTGGAGGAAGCCGCGCGGCTCCTCGGGCAGACCAGCCGGGGCGCGCTGGCCCGCGTCACGCTCCCGCTGATCCGCCCCGGGCTGCTCGTCAGCGCCGCGTTCGTGTTCCTGAGCGTCCTGAAGGAACTCCCGCTGACGCTGCTGCTCGCCCCCATCGGCTTCGAGACGCTGGCCCGCAACGTCTGGGCGTACACCGAGGAAGCGCAGTACGCCGCCGCCGCCCCCTACGCCCTGGCCCTGGCCCTGAGCGGCGCGGTCCTGACCCTGCTGATCCTGCGCCGCGAACGCCGGCCCGCCCCCAGACCACCCCGCCCCCCCAAGGAACAGGCATGACCCCGATCCTCCAGCTCGACCACCTCAGCAAACGCTACGCCCCCGGCCACCCGCCGGTCGTGAACGACCTGAACCTCAGCGTCAGCGCCGGGGAACTCCTGACGCTGCTGGGCCCCTCCGGCTGCGGCAAGACCACCACCCTGCGCCTCATCGCGGGCCTCGAACAGCCTGACAGCGGCGACGTCCTCATCGGGGGGCGCAACGTCACCACCCCCTTCGCACCCCCTGAACGGCGCGGCGTGGGCCTCGTCTTCCAGGACTACGCCCTGTTCCCGCACCTGAGCGTCCTGGGGAACGTCCTGTTCGGCCTCTCGCACCTGCCGCGCGCCCAGCGCCTCCCGCGCGCCCGCGAGACCCTGGCGCTGGTCGGCCTGACCGTCTTCGAGAGCCGCCGCCCGCACGAACTCAGCGGCGGACAGCAGCAGCGCGTCGCGCTGGCCCGCGCACTCGCGCCGCGCCCCGACCTGCTCCTGCTGGACGAACCGTTCAGCAACCTCGACGCGCAACTCAGGCACGCCACCCGCCAGGAGATCCGCAGCATCCTGCGCGCCGCCGGAACCACCGCCATCCTCGTCACGCACGACCAGGAAGAGGCACTGGCATTCAGCGACCGCATCGTCCTGATGCGCGCCGGACAGGCCGAGCAGATCGGCACCCCGCACGACGTGTACACGCAGCCCCGCACCGCGTTCGTCGCGAACTTCCTGGGCCGCAGCAACCTGCTCTCAGGTACCGCCGACCGCCTCATGGCCCGCACCGCGCTGGGCATCATCCCCCTGCAGGAGGCCCGCAGCGGCCCGGTCCTCGTCAGCGTCCGCCCCGAACACCTGCGCTTCACCGACGACCCCGCCGCGCCCGAGGTGACCATCCAGGCCCGCGAGTTCAAGGGCCACGACGTCACCTACACCGTCACGTTGGACGGCAGCCGGCAGGAACTCCTCGTGCACGCCCACAGCGACGACCTGCGTGCCGAAGGCAGCCGCGCGCGCCTGAGCGTCACCCAGCCCGCCCGACCCGTCCGGTAGACCCCACCCCACCCGCACCGCGCCGTGACGCGGATCAGGCGCCGTACCCCCGTGACACCGGGAACTTCACATCCGACCAGTGCCGCACGAAACGACCCATCTGGTCCGCGAACTCACCGAACGCCTTCGCCTTGACCAGGTAGCCCGTCGTCATCAGGTCGTAGGCCTGCCGTACATCACGTTCATCGGCGGACGTGCTGAGCATCACGACCGGCAGGCGATACAGCGCCGCGCTGTCCCGCACGGCCCGCAGCACCTCCAGCCCACCCATGCCCGGCATGCGGATATCCAGCAGCAGCACGTCCGGCAGCGCGCAGCGGTCCGCCTGTTCATCCAGCCACTGCAGCGCCGTCCGGCCGTCATGCACCGCCAGCACCGACACCGGTCGCCCCTGCGCGGCCACCGCCTCCTGCACGAGTTCGCAGTCGGCGACGTTGTCATCCACGAGCAGCACGCACAGCCTCCCGGACGTCCAGTCCACTTCAGGCCTCATGGCGTTCAGCGTGCCGGGCGGAACCCGAACGGACCGTACCCCCCCTGACACTTCACCGGTCCCGCGACGTCAGCCCCGCAGGCGTCCGGATCATACGGATTCCGTTTGTTTCGTTGACAACCCGGAACGACACCGGGTTGCCAACTCCACGCCCGGAACCCGGTTCTCTCCTGCTCGCTCCGCTCGGGTTGAAAGATTTTGCAAACCTTTCAACCCAAGTCCGTATCAGTTCAGCGCGCGAACCTTCACGTCCAGCCAGTACTGCACCAGTTCCGTCACCTGCCGCTCAAATCCCTGAAAATCCATGGCCTTCACGAGGTACGCACTCATGTGCAGTTCCAGACCGCGCTGCCGGTCCTCCGGCGCGCCGGACGTCGTCAGGAACACCACCGGCATCCGTGCCAGCGCCGGGTCCTCGCGGATCGCCCGCAGCACCTCGAAACCGTTCATGCCCGGCATCTGGATGTCCAGCAGCACCACGTCCGGCAACTCGGCCTGCGCCGCACGTGCCCGCAACCGCGCCAGCCCCTCCTGACCACTGGACACGATCTCGACCTGCACCGGCCGCGCCTGGACCATGACCGCCTCACGGACCAGTTCCTGATCCTCCGGACTGTCATCGATCAGCAGAACCGACAGGTACACCCGACTGGACGGCATGGTCATCCACCCAGCGTGACACGCCCCACCACCCCGGTCCACCCCCCGAACAACCCCACCGCACGCGACGACAGTGCCAAGAGACGACAGTGCCACGCAACGCGAGAAGCCAGGGGATGACCCCCCTGGCTTCTTCACGCTGTTGGCCGGACCCCAGGACAGCCCGGAGTGCGGCGGGTGTTCAGGCGCGGTTGCGGTAGCGGCCCAGCAGTTCGCCCTTCAGGTCGTCGAAGGCCACGCCCTTGCGTTCCTTGTGCCCTTCGGGGGTGCGTTCGCGGACGCTGACCTCGCGGCCTTCCTGCTCCTTGTCGCCGACGATGAGCATGACGGGGATCTTGCTCAGTTCGGCGGTGCGGACCTTGGCGTTCATGCGGTTTGACGAGTCGTCGACTTCGGCGCGCAGCCCTGCCTGGTGCAGTTCGTCGCGCAGCGCCCAGGCGTAGTCGTTGTGGCGGTCGGCGATGGGAATGATCATGACCTGGCGGGGGGCGAGCCACAGGGGGAAGTCCCCGGCGTAGTGTTCGATGAGGATGCCGGTGAAGCGTTCGATGCTGCCGAACGGCGCGCGGTGGATCATGATCGGGCGGTGGTCCTGGCCGTCCTCGCCGACGTAGCTGATGTCGAAGCGTTCGGGGAGGTTGTAGTCCACCTGAATGGTGCCGAGCTGCCACTCGCGGCCCAGGACGTCCTTCACGACAAAGTCGAGTTTGGGGCCGTAGAAGGCGGCGTCGCCGGGTTCGATGGTGTAGGGCAGGCCGACTTCCTCGACCGCCTCGATGATCTGCCGCTCCGCGAGGGTCCAGTTGGCCTCGTCACCGACGTACTTGTCGCTTTCCGGGTCGCGGGTGCCGACGCGGAAACGGACCTCGTTCATGCCGAAGGTCTTCAGCACGAGGACCGTCAGGTCGAGGACGTCCAGGAATTCCTTTTTCAGCTGGTCGGGGCGGACGAACAGGTGCGCGTCGTCCTGCGTGAAGCCGCGCACGCGGGTCAGGCCGTTCAGTTCGCCGCTCTGCTCGTAGCGGTACACCGTGCCGAACTCCGCGAGTCGGACCGGCAGGTCACGGTAGGAGCGGGGTTTGCTGGCGTAGATGCGCACGTGGTGCGGGCAGTTCATGGGTTTGAGCATGTACTCCTCGTCGTCCACCTCGATGGGGCGGAACTGACCGTCGGAGTACTTCTCGTAGTGCCCGCTCGTGCGGTACAGGTCGAGGTTGCCGATGTTGGGCGTGATGACACCCTGGTAGCCACGCTGGAACTGCTGTTCCTTCATGAAGCTGGTCAGTTCCTCGCGCAGGACCGTGCCGTTCGGGAGCCACAGCGGCAGGCCCTTGCCGACCAGCGGGTCGATGGTGAAGAGTTCCAGTTCGCGGCCCAGTTTGCGGTGGTCGCGCCTCTTGGCTTCCTCCAATTGGTGCAGGTACGCGTCGAGTTCCTTCTGCGTGGCGAACGCGACGCCGTACACGCGCTGGAGGATCGGGTTCTTCTCGTTCCCGCGCCAGTACGCGCCACTGGTGCTCATGAGCTTGAACGCGCCGGGCAGCTTGCCGGTGTTCGGGAAGTGCGGCCCGCGGCACAGGTCCGTGTAGTCACCCTGCGTGTAGAACGTGATGGGCTCGTCCTCGGGCAGGCCCGCGATGAGTTCCTGCTTGTACGGGTCGTGCGGGAACTGCGCGAGGCCCTCGGCCCGGCTGATCTCGCGCCGCGTGAAGTCCAGGCCGCGCGCGATGATGTCCCGCATGATCTTCTCGATCTCCGGGAGGTCCTCTTCCTTCAGGGGTTCGGGCAGGTCGAAGTCCTGGTACCAGCCGTTCTCGATGCTGGGGCCCACGCCGCGCTTGATGGCGTCCGCGCCGTAGCCCTTGCCCCTGTAGTACTCGCCGACCGCCTGGCTCATGACGTGCCCCAGCGAGTGCCGGAACAGCGGCGCGGCGTCCGCCGGGTTCTTCTTCGTGATCAGGGTGATGTTCGCCCCGTCGGGCAGGGGCGTCATCAGGTCGACCAGTTCGCCGTTCGCGGTGGCGGCCAGGGCGTCCTGCGCGAGGCGCGGGCCGATGGCAGCCGCCGCGTCGAGGGCCGTGGCGCCAGCGTGCAGTTCGAGTTGTTTACCGTCAGGAAGGATTACGTGCATGTCGACCTCTGTGTGCGGGCTGAGCGCGCCTAGGCGTTCAGCCATGAGAAACCCGGTCTGGCCACCGTTCCAGCAGAACGCCTGAAAACCTTGAAGGGGTTCTCAGGCGCTCAGAGTTCGCGTGATCAGACCGGGTGCAGGCATTCGGTTCAGCCCTGCGCCACGCATCACCAGACCGGAGTGACGGGCGAGAGGCTTCATGCAGGCAGGATACCGCCCAGGAGCACGCAGCGGCAACCGAAGCCTCGCGCGGCGCGTACTGAACAGCATGACACCGCTCCCCGTTCGGGTCGAGGAAATGCCGCGCTGGTGGCCCGCCGCGCGCCTGCTGCTGCTCCTTCCCCTGCTGATCCTGCCAGCCCTGCTGCTGCTCCCGCCCGTGTTGAAGCTGCCGGTGTACTCCGTGCAGGGCGGGACCCTCACGGCTCGGTCGCTGGGCGCCCGGGTCGTCATTCCGCCCGGTACGCCCGTCCAGTCGCGGGCCGTGACGCTGCGCGGCAAGATCATCGGCAGCGCCCTGCCGGGGTACACCGTCGGCCTGTTTCGCACGCTTGCCGGTCGCGCCCAGGTGTTCAGCGACGGTTCCGAGGGACGCGCGGCGCTGGTGTTCGCCACCCGGCCACCCACCGTTCTGACGCCCGCCGACCCGCAGGCGCTGCGACGCGCCTGGCAGGCCGGAGAGAACGCCACCTTCCGGCCCGCCCGACCGGCCAGGCCCGACTGGACACTGCTGCTCCTGCTGCCACTCGTCCCCATCGCTGTTCTCCTGCTTGCCCGGCCGCGCCTGACCTACCGGCTGGACGGTGACACCCTGACCGTCCGGACCACCGCGACCACCCTGCGATTCCCCCGGCACGACACCCGCGCCACTCTAACGCACACCCCCCTGGGCGCGCGGCTGTTCGGCACCGCCACACCCGGTTACTACACCGGCACGTTCATCAGCCGCGCCGGAACCGGCGGGAAGATCCAGGCCGCAGCGGGCGCCGCACGCCCGGATCAGGCCGTGATCCTCACCCACCACGACCGGGAGTACTACCTGACGCCCAGCGACCCGCAGGCGCTGATCGACTGGTTCAGGTCCGGCACTATCCCCCAGGTTGGCCGCCCGGCTGGGAGTTGATCTGGTCCTGTCCACTCACCACGGCATGCCGCGCAGATTCACTCTCTCCCCTACCGGCCAGTCCCCCAGGCCCGCTTGCACAGGCAGGATCATGGTGGGACCATGGTCCGTCACCCACCGGTCCTCGTCCGGGTCGAGGTAGTGCACGGGGTTCGGAACGCGCACGAAGCCGCTCCGCTCGTAGAACGGCACGACCTCCTCCCGGCACTGCAGGAACGCGAAGTCCACCTCCGGCTGCGTGTGCAGGAAGGCACGCAGCTCCCGCAGAAGGCGGAGGCCCACGCCCCGGCGCTGGAACGCGGGGTGCGTGGCGACCCCACCGACGCCCACCAGCGTGACCTCGCGCCCGCCGACCTCCGCGACGCGCCGCCCGCAGCCCAGTTGCGCGGCTGGCACGCCCGCCGGGTCAGCCAGCCACAGGTGCCACTCGGGTTCGCTGCCCCAGTACGACGTGCCCGCCCAGAAGTCCGCGAACTGCGGGTACGCCGCGATCAGCAGGGACCGCAACCCGGCCTCCAGTTCCGGCGGCAGGTCCGCGCGGGGTGTGACGTGCGGGGTCAGGGTCACGAGCCCCGCTCCGGGTGCGGCTGGCGGGTCGTTCGCTCACTGAAGTCCACCTCGAAGAATCGGTAGCCCTCCTGCAACTCGGCGCCCGGCGTGTACCCCATGCGCTCGTAGGCGGGCGTTGCCTCGCGCAGGTTGGCGGAGCAGAACAGGTAGCGCGCGCCCCGCGACTGTGCCCACGCCTCCATGCCAAGCATCAACGTCCGGCCCACGCCCTGACCCCGAGCCTCAGGTGCCGTGTACAGGTCGTGCAGTTTCGCCGTGCGGCGACTGTTCCCGGAGCGGAGGTGCGGCCCGTCGTCCTGCGCCGCCGCGTACCCCAGCAGCAACCCGTCCCGGAAGGCGCCCAGCACCACCCACTCCGGATGCACGCAGAACGCCGGGAAGCGCGCCGCCAGTTCGGCTTCGTCTTCCACGAAACCCATGTCGAGCAGCATCGGCCGGACCTGGGGAAAGTCGGACGGGGTGACCGGTCGCACAGTGAGAGGCACGCCCCCCAGTCTGCCCGCCCGACCCCCGGCGCGCCTGCGCCAACTGGCAGATGCACGGGCATGAGAAGACCGCCCCACCGGACGGCAGGGCGGTCAGTCATGCAGCGTTACCAGTTCTGCGCGGGAACGGGCGTGCGTCCAGCAGGGGCCTTCGGGTTCGGTCCCCACTTGTTGCTTCCTGCTTGTCCGTCGGTCGCCATGAAGATGATCAGGGCGATCCAGCCGAGGAACGGAATCAGGCCAAGCAGGATCCACCAGCCGGAGCGTCCCGTGTCGTGCAGGCGACGGACGCTGACCGCGAGGTGCGGAATCAGCATCGCCAGGGCGAACAGGCCGGAGAACACGCCGACGTCGTTGAGGGTGTTGCCGGTGCTCAGGCCAAGTGCGTTGTCCAGCACGGTGAGGATGATGTTGACGATGCCGTAGGCGACCGTGAACATCCAGTATTCGCGGCGGCGGGCGCGACCGGTGAACTGCGCGTACTTTTTGGTGACGACTTCAATGACCTCGTTCATGAGATCAGATTAAACAAAAGATGAACGCCCCGCTGCCTCACTTGCGGCAGGTCAGGGCGTTCACCCGGCGGGTGGGTTACCAGTTCTGCGCGGGGGCGGGAGCGCCGTCGGTCACGCCTTTGGGGTTGGGTCCCCACTTGTTGCTGCCGGGTTTGCTGTCGAGCACGCACAGCACGAGGACGACGATGCTCAGGCCGATGAAGCTCAGCAGGTACAGCCAGCCGCTGAAGCCCGCGTCGTGCAGGCGGCGGACGGTGACGGCGAGACTGGGAACGAAGGTGGCAAGGGCGTAGATCGTGTAGATCAGGCCGAAGATCAGGGTGGTGCCGGTCAGGGCGGCGCTGGGGTCGGTGCCCGCGTCGGTCTGCATGCCCAGGCTCGTCACGACGCCGAAGAGCGGGATAGCCAGCACGAAGGTGATGATGCCGTTGATCAGCATGAACATCCAGTATTCGCGGCGGCGGGCGCGGCCCTGGAAGTTGGCGTAGTTGTTGCGGATGACGTTCAGGTATTCGTTCATGGTTCCCCCTGGGGTTATTGCGTGAGAACAGTCTAAGCGGCACATTGAGCCCATGTTGCCGAAGATGTGGAGGGGTGCCCTGGCGGTGCTGTTGGGGGTCACACTGGGATCATGCGCGCCAGCCCTGACGGAACCGGTCGTCGTCCCGGACATTCGGGCGTCACTGCCCGCCCTGCCGACGGAGCGGCTGCGGGTGCTGGTCATGGGTGATCAGGGCACGGGAACCGAGGTGCAGCGGCGCGTGGCGGCGGCCATGCGGGAGGTGTGCGCGCGGGAGGGTTGTGACCTGGGCGTTGCGCTGGGCGACAATTTCTATCCGGCTGGGCCGAAGGACGTGAATTCGCCGCTGTTCCGGGAGCGGTTCGCGGACGTGTACGGCCCGCTGGGTGTCCCGTTTCTGGTGGTACCGGGCAACCATGACGAGTCGTGGCTGGTGGGTGGCGACGGGGCCGATGCGCGTGGCGCGGACGTGCAGGTGGCGTACTCGCGCGTGAACTCGCAGTGGGTGATGCCCGCCCGGAGTTACCGCGCGCCGGTGGGGCCCCTGGCGGAGTTCTTCGGGGTGGACACCGCGCCACTGGCGGCGTACCTGCCGGGCCTGCGGCCCTCAGAGCGGCCCGGTGGGGCGTGGGATCAGGCGCAGCGGGCGTGGCTGTCGGGCGCGGTGCGGGGCAGCGGGGCGCGCTGGCGGCTGGTGCTGGGGCATCACCCGCTGTTCAGTAACGGGAAGCACGGGAACGCCGGGGCGTATGACCGGTTCCCGTTCGAGTTCCAGAAGGGCGGCGCGGTGCGGGACCTGTACGGGTCGGTGTGCGGCGCGGCGGACCTGATCCTGAGCGGGCACGTACACGCGCTGGAGGTCTTCGCGCCGCAGCCGGAGTGTCCGGGCACGTGGACGGCGGTGTCCGGCGCGGCGGGCGAGGTGGGGGGCAGCCCTGCGGGCTCGCGTGCGGCGGCGTTCGCGGCCTTCGGTCAGCCGGGCTTCCTGCGCCTGGACCTCACGCCCACCGAGCTGATCGTCACGGCATACACGGTCGCGGCGGACGGCACGGTCACGGCCCGCGAAGCCGCACGGCTCAAGAAGGGGTGAAGGTCAAAAGTTGATGGTTGATGGAGGACACACCTCCATCAACCATCAACTTTCTACGCTCGACGTCTCTTACAGTCCGGCCTGGGCGAGGAACGCGTCGAGTTTCTGGGGGCGGAAGCCGCTGAGGCTGGCGGCGGTGTCGCCGTGCACGAGGGTGGGCACGCTGCGTTTGCCGCCGTTGACGCTCATGACGTACTGGGCGGCACTGTCGTCCTGCTCGATGTTGATTTCCTCGAACGCGAGGCCCTTGCTGGTCAGGGCGCGTTTGGCGGCGTGGCAGTCGGGGCACCAGGTGGTGGTGTACATCTTGATCATGGGGTTCCTCCGGGTGGGCGACGCCCACGAACCTCAGTTTACTATTTAAAGCATTCTGGAGGGTGGTCGCGTCCACAAACGCGGACCACCCGGGCAACAGGAACGCCCGCCCCAGCCGGGACGGGCGCTTTCAGGTCAGGGCTTACGCGCCGGCGTTCGCCACGGGCTCGCTGGGGGCGGGCTCGGCAGCGGGAGCGCCGGTGGCGGGGGTGCTGGGGGCGTCCTCGGCGGCGCGTTCCTTCTTCGCGGGCTTCTCGGCGCGGGGGGTCATGATCATGTTCATGTCCATGCCCATCATGCTCGGGGTACCTTCGGGAGCGCCGATGTCCGCCAGGGACTCCGCGACGCGCACCAGGATGCGCTCGCCGAGTTCCGGGTGGGTGCGTTCACGACCGCGGAACATGATGGTGACCTTAACCTTGTGGCCTTCTTCCAGGAAGCGGCGCACGTGCCCGGTCTTGGTGTTGAAGTCGTGGTCGTCGATCTTGACGCGGAACTTGATCGCCTTGACTTCCTGGGCGCGGGCGCGCTTGCGGTTTTCCTTCTCGTTCTGCTGCTGCTCGTAGCGGAACCGGCCATAGTCGAGCAGGCGGCAGACGGGGGGGACGGCCTGCGGGCTGACCATCACGAGGTCCATCCCGGCCTCGCGGGCCATGTTCATGGCGTCGCGAGTGTCAATAATGCCCACCTGCTCGCCTTCGGCGCCGATCAGTCGGATCTGGCGCACGCGGATCTGCTCGTTGACCTTGTGTTCTTTCGCTATGTTCATCACCTCCGCCGCGCTCCGGGGCACGCTGGCTTCCCGGGCGGCTGCGCCCACCCCACGGGGCGGACGGTACCCCTCAGTCTACCACGCGCGTTCCATGCGGCGCCTTCGTGCCATGCTGGCGCGCATGGACGCCGCGCCCGTCACCTTTCCCTTCGGTTCCCTGACCGCCCGCACCCCGGACCTGGAAGTCCTGCTGACCGACGGGCTGGGCGGCTTCGCCCTGAGCAGCCTGTCGGGCGTGCCGACCCGCTGCTACTCGGGGCTGGTGGCCAGCCAGCTGCCGCCGGTGCAGCGGCGCACGCATCTGGTCTCGCCGCTGGAGGTGCTGCGCGTGCCCGGCCCGGACGGGGTGCGCGAGACGACCCTGCACGCCCTGGAGATCGCCCCGGACACCTTCGAGGGCGAGGGACTGCGCTGGCTGACCGGCGCGTCGCTGAGCGACCTGCTGCCCGAGCGGGAGCAGCTGTTCGCGGGCGTGCGGGTGCGCCGCCGGGCGTTCATGCCGCGCGGGTCGGGCGCGGTGGTGTTCCTGTACGACGTCCAGAGCCGCGACCCGGTGGCGCTGCGGCTGGGGGGGTTCTTCGTGGACCGGGACATGCACGCCGTGCACGAGCGGGTGCCCGACCTGGCCTTCCACGGGGCGGGCCGCGAGGTGACCGTGCAGGGCGAGGCGCAGACGCGGGTGCAGGTGCACGCGCCGGGCGCGGTGCTGGGCGCCCTGGACCCCCGGCCCGTGCCGCAGCGGGTGCATTACCGGCACGATCTGGCGCGCGGCGAGCCGGACACCGAGTCCACCCTAGGCACGCCGCTGTGGGACCTGAGCTTCCCGGCGGGTGGGGGGCGCGCGGCGCTGGTGGTGCAGGCGGTCACGCCGGGCGTGGCGCAGGCGCTGGTTCTCGACCCGTGGGCGGCGTATGCCGACGAGGCCGCGCGCCGCCGCGAACTGGCCGTGCGGGCGCAGGTCACGACGGGCGTGCCGGACGAGCTGGTCGCCACGCTGGCCGTCGCGGCGGACGCGTATCTGGTGCGGCGGACGCAGCCGCAGGGCGTGACGGTCATCGCCGGGTACCCGTGGTTCGCGGACTGGGGCCGCGACTCGATGATCGCCCTGACGGGCCTGACGCTGCTGACCGGGCGGCACGCCGAGGCGCGCGACCTGCTGGGTACGTTCCTGCGCAGCCTGCGCCGGGGCCTGACGCCGAACAACTTCCACGACGACGGGCTGGGCGCCGGGTACAACACGGTGGACGGCGCGCTGTGGCTGGCGGTGGCGCTGGAACGCTACGTGGCCGTCACCGGGGACGCCGCCTTCGCGCGGGAGGCGCTGCCGCAGCTGCGCGACCTGCTGGACTGGCACGTGCGCGGCACCGATCACGGCATCCGCATGGACCCGGCGGACGGGCTGCTGCTGGCCGGGGAGGCGGGCGTGCAGCTCACGTGGATGGACGTGAAGATCGAAAGCTGGGTCGTCACGCCCCGCCACGGGAAGCCCATCGAGGTGCAGGGCCTGTGGCTGGCGGCGCTGGGGGCCGAGTCGCGCCTGTCGGCGGCGTTGGGCGAGGAGGCGCGCTTCGCGGACATCCTGGCGCGCGCGCAGGCCAGCTTCGCGGCGTTCTGGCAGGGCAGCTACGTGGACACCCTGGCGGTGGACGGCACCCCGGACCGCAGCGTCCGCCCGAACGTGGCGATCGCGCTGGCGCTGCCGGACACGCCCACCAGCCCCGCGCTGGTCGCCGCGACGACCGCGCAGCTGGAAGCGGAACTCCTCTCCTCCGTCGGGCTGCACACGCTGTCCCCGCTGGACGACCGCTACCGGGGCAATTACGGGGGCGCGCAGGTGCAGCGGGACGCGGCGTACCACCAGGGGACCGTGTGGCCCTGGCCGCTGACGGCGTTCGTGGAGCTGCTGCTGGCGCAGGGCGAGGTGGGGCGGGCGCGGGCGGCGCTGCGCGGCCTGAGCGGGCACGTGCTGGAGGCCGGGCTGGGGCACGTGTCGGAGGTGTTCGCCGGGGACAGTCTGCGGCCCGGCGGGTGCCCGTTCCAGGCGTGGAGTGTGGCGGAACTGCTGCGCGCGCATGTGCTGGTCAGCCGGGCCGAGGCGCAGGCGGCGGGCACGCAAAGCCCGGCGTAAACCCCGCTGTCACGTGTGAAAATCCGCGCCCGCAGGACACTATTCCCCTTGACGTACCGGGGACACAAACCCTAGCATCACGCCATGACCGCCCGACCCCACCCCCGCCGCCCGGAGCGCGCGTGACCGACCTCACGCTGCCCAGAGGTGCCACGCAGGTCGGGCTGGCCGTGGACGTCGCCGCGTTCGCCATGCACGCTGCTGAACTGCACGTCCTGCTCGTGCAGCGCGGCGAACTCCCGCACGCGCGCGACTGGGCGCTGCCCGGCGGCTTCGTCCACCCCGGCGAGGAACTGCACGAGGCGGCCCTGCGCGAACTGCGCACCGAAACCAGCGTGGAACTCGAACCCCGCCACCTCGAGCAGTTCTTCACGTTCGGGGAGATCAACCGCGACCCGCGCGGCCGGATCGTCAGCGTCGCGCACCTCGCGGTGCTGCCGCACGGCACGGTCAGCGTCAGCGGCGGCGGGCACACCCTGGGCGCCGAGTGGATGCCCGCCCACCGCACGCCGAAACTGGCCTTCGACCACCAGGCGATCCTGGACCGCGCGCTGGGCCGCCTGCAACTGCGGCTGGAGTACGCGAACCTCGCGCTGGAATTCCTGCCCGACACCTTCACCCTGCCCGAACTGCAGGGCGTGTACGAGGCGATCCTGAACCGCAAACTGGACAAACGGAACTTCCGCAAGCGGCTGCTCGCGCAGGGCAGCCTGACCCCCAGCGGCGAGCGGCGCAGCGGCGTAGGCCGCCCCGCGCAGCTGTACCGCCGCGCCAAGGGCACCCGCACCCCCGCGCTGTAACCCAGCAGGTCTGACCACGCAGACTGGGCAGCGCCGCGCCGGGAAGCATGCTGGAATCGGGCATGCTTCCCGGCGTCCTGTTCCTGGCTGGTGTCCTGCTGTTCATCCTGAGTGCCGCACTCGGCGGGGACGGCTTCAGCCGCGCGCCCGGCCTGCTGGGTGTCCTGGCGTTCCTGGCGTCCGCCGCCGCTGGTCTGTCCGGCCTGAACCGCGCGGTGGGTGCGGCGGCGCTGCTGTTCGCGGGGCTCGCGGCGGCGCTGGTGTTCGGGTGGCTGTGACCCGCCCGCCGGAGGGCACCATCTGCCCTGGCGCGGGCCGCTAAACTGCGGGCATGGACATGAAGAAGCTCATGAAGCAGATGCAGCAGGCGCAGATGGCCGCCACGAAGATCCAGGAGGATCTGGCCGCCAAGTCCGTCGAGGGCAGCGCCAGCGGTCTGGTGACCGTGACCATGAACGGCCACGGGAAGGTCACCTCCCTGAAGATCAAGCCCGAGGCGGTGGACGCCGACGACGTCGAGGCGCTGGAGGACCTGATCCTCGTGGCGATTCAGGACGCCGGGGCGAAGGCGGACGCGTTGCAGCAGGACGCCACGCGCGGGCTGGGCATTCCCGGCTTCTGATCCTTCCTGGCGGCGGCCACCCTCCGGGCGGTGGGTGGCCGCGCCTGTTGAATTCGATCGTTTCTGTCCGGCCCTGCACTGGGGGCCGGTGGTGGTGAAGGAGTCCGAGTGAAGTACCCCCCATCGTTGGTGGCGCTCATCCGTGAGCTGTCGCGTCTGCCCGGCATCGGGCCGAAGAGCGCGCAGCGGCTGGCGTTCCATCTGTTCGAGCAGCCCCGCGAGGACATCGAGCGTCTGTCGCGGGCGCTGCTGGAAGCCAAGCGTGACCTGCACACCTGCCCGGTGTGTTTCAACATCACGGACGCCGAGAGGTGCGACGTGTGCAGCGACCCCAGCCGCGATCAGGGCGTGATCTGCGTCGTGGAGGAACCCGGCGACGTGATCGCCATCGAGCGCAGCGGCGAGTACCGCGGGCTGTATCACGTCCTGCACGGCGTGCTGAGTCCCATGAACGGCGTGGGGCCGGACAAACTGCACATCCGTCCGCTGCTGCCGCGCGTGCAGGAGGGTCAGGAGGTCATCCTGGCGACCGGCACGACCGTCGAGGGCGACGCGACCGCGCTGTACCTGCAGCGGCTGCTGGAGCCGCTGGGGGCGGTCGTGAGCCGCATCGCGTACGGGCTGCCGGTGGGCGGCGCGCTGGAGTACGCGGACGAGGTGACGCTGGGCCGCGCGCTGGCCGGGCGTCAGCGCGTCAGCAAACCGCAGGGCTGACCCGCAGTGGCAGCGGGGCGGAAGTCGAGCCGACCCCCGCCCCGCTGCCGTCCTGCTTTCACGCGCCGTAGCTGGCGCGTAGTCGCGTCAGCCCCTCGCGGAGGGTGATGCGCCGCGCGGGCAGGTCTTGCATGGGGACGACCTCCAGGCCGCGTTCGCTCAGGCCGCTCAGCAGGGCGTCGAGCAGCGCGGGCGTCACGGCGGGGCCGTCGTGCAAGAGGATCACGCTGCCGGGTTGCACGCGCGCCAGGGTCTGCGCGGCCAGCGTGGCGGGGTCGGCGTCGGTCCAGTCGCGGCCCTCGGTGTCCCACAGGGCCACCTGCCGCCCGGACAGGTGCGCGAACAGGCGGGTCAGGGGGCTGTGCCCGCCGTACGGGGGGCGGTACAGGTGCGGGCCGGGCCGCGCGGGGCGGGGGTGCCACGCGACCTGCGCCCACTCCTGCCAGGGGGTCAGGGTCAGGGCGGTGCGGTGCCAGATGCCGTGGGCGTCCAGGGTGTGCCCCCCCGCCTCAATCGCGGTCAGCAGCTCCGGGTGGGCCTGCGCGGCGGGCCGCGTGACGAAGAACGTGGCGCGCGCGCGGTGACGGGCCAGGATCGCCAGCAGCTCCGGGGTGCGCTCGCCGGGGCCGTCGTCGAAGGTCACCGCGACCCGCCAGCCGTCGCGCGGGCCGTGACCCAGGGCGCCCCACCCGGCGGCGCGTCCCAGCAGTTCGGCCAGCAGGATGGGGGTCAGCAGCGCGGCGGTCCAGGCGACGCGCCTCACGCCGGGGCGTCCTGGGGCGCGGCCTCCTGTTCCTGCGCGGCGCGGGCGAACAGGGGCCGCAACAGCAGGTAGAACGCCGTGACCAGCGTCGCCAGTCCGGCTGCCAGGCCGAAGGGGCCGCCGGCGCCGAAGCGTTCGAAGGCCAGAACGCCCAGCAGGGGGCTCAGGGCGGTGCCCGCGTTCTCGACAGTCATCAGGACGCCCCACGCGGCGGGGCGCTGCGCGGCGGGCAGCGTGCGGGTCACCAGGGCGCCCCAGCCGGGCTGCACCCCGGCGAAGCCCACGCCGACGAGCGCCGCGAGCGGGTACATCGCCCACAGGGGCGGCAGGGCGGCCAGGCCGAGCATCCCGGCGGCGATCAGCGCGTACCCGCCGGTCAGGACCGGCACGGCGCGGCCCCGGTCGGCGATCTTGCCGAGCAGCGGGATGCACGCGAAGGCGACGGCGCCGCCCACGACGAGCACGCTGACGATCTGCGCGGTGCTTAAGCTCAGCGCGTCGGCGATCTTGTACAGCACCTGCCCGAACAGGGACAGGGTCACGGTCTGCATCAGCGCGGCGGGCAGCAGGGGCGTCACGCGGCGCAGCGTGGCTTTCAGGGCGGGGCCGCGCAGGGATTCGCGTTCGGGGCCGCGCACGACCCGCGCCGGGAGCAGCACCGCCGCCAGCAGCGAGAGGATCAGGGCGCCCACGCTGAGCAGGTACACCTGTTCGGGGGGGGCGGCGCGCAGTGAGCCGTACGCGAAGAAGCCCAGCCCGATCATGGAGGACACGCTCATGCCGACGACCGTCAGGGTGCGGCCCTGCGCGGTCTGGCGGGTCACGTCCGCCGTGAGGTTCATGGTGCCGGGCCACATGACCGAGAAGCCCACGCCGTGCAGCGCGGCGATCAGCAGCAGGGTCAGGCCGCTGTGCGCGGCGGGCAGCAGACTGATCGCAAGGAGGCTCACGGCGGTCCCGGCGATCATCGCCCAGCGCAGGCCCACGCGGGCGATCAGCAGTCCGGCCGGGCCGCGCATGACGGTGTCGGTCAGGACGTGCGCGGCCCACGCGAGCCCCACCACGGTCGCGGGGAGGTCCAGTTGCGCCTGCACGCGGGCACTCTGGCCCAGGTACGGGAGGTACAGGCCGCTGCGGACGAATTCGGCGGCGGCCAGGGACAGCGCGGCGATCAGGACGGCGCGGGCGGTGCCGGGCTGGAAGGGCAGACGCTCGCGCAGGTTCACGGCATGCTCCGGACGTGCGGCGTGCGCGGCTGGCCTGCTAGGGTGTACAGGTGCCCGAGTTCACGGTTGTCATTCCCGCCCGCAACGAGGCGAAGTACCTGCCCCTGACGCTGCGCGCGCTGGAACGGCAGACGCTGCCCCCACGCGAGGTGATCGTGGTGGACAACGGCAGCCGTGACGCGACCGTGGAGATCGCCCGCGCGGCCGGCGCGCGGGTGCTGCGCTGCGAGGAACGCGGCGTGGCCCGCGCCCGTCAGATGGGCCTGGAGGCCGCGCGGACCGACTGGGTGGCGAGCACCGACGCGGATTCCCTGCCCGCGCCGCACTGGCTGGAGGTCCTGAACGAGGCCGCGCCGGGCCGCACGGCGCTGTACGGGCCGATGCGGTTCTCGGGCGTGCCGCGTCACTGGGCGCTGGCGTCGGGGACGAGTTACAGCGCGTTCCTGCATGTGGCGCGGCTGATGGGCCGCCCGAACCTGGCGGGGGCGAACATGGCCTTCTCGCGTGAGGCGGCGTTGCTGGTGGGCGGGTACCCGCAGGTGGAGGCCTACGAGGACGTGATCCTGGGTGAGGAACTGGCCCGCACCGGCGAGATCGCGTACGTGCGCCGCGCCCTGGTGGAGACGAGTGCGCGGCGCCTGGACAGGGGCGTGCTGCCGTTCCTGTGGCAGCACGTCCGGAACATCACTGGTCATACGCGAGGGTACTTCGGGGATGACCGCTGAGGTCGTCCTGGAACGCCACGGCGCGCGGCATGCCCAGCACGTGGCTGTAGACGTCCAGGACGCGCTGCGCGACGCCGTGCGGGGTGGTACTGGCCCCGAAGCTGCGCGCACCGGCTGACAGGCGGGCCCACAGGTCGGGGTCGTTCAGCAGTTCGCGGCTGTGGTGGATCAGGGCGTTCACGTCGCCGGGCGTCACGAGGTACCCGCTGCGTTCGTGCGCGACGCCGCTCAGGGTGCCGCGCGCGCCGACCGCGACGACCGGCACGCCCATCAGTTGCGCCTCCTGCAGCACGAGGCCCTGCGTCTCGGTGTCGCTGGCGAACACGAACAGTTCCGCGAGGCGGTAGTACGCGCCGATCTCGGTCCAGGGGCGCACGCCCAGGAACGTCACGCGGTCCGCCACGCCGATCCGCGCGGCGTGCGCTTCCAGGTGGTCGCGTTCAGGGCCTTCCCCGAGCAGGACAAGGTGCGCGTCGGGCAACCCGGCCAGGGTGTCCAGGACGTGATCGAAGCGTTTCTCGCGGGCCAGTCGGCCCACGCTGAGCAGGCGGCGTTTCCCTTCCGGCCAGGGGCTGGGCACGGCGGGCGCGGCGTTCAGGGCGCGCGGGTCGATACTGGTGGGGATCACGACCGGGTTGCGGACCTTCATGGCGCCCAGGACGTCCATCATTCCGGCGGTGGGCGTGATGACGGCGTCGGCCTTGCCGTAGTGCAGCGCCATGACCTTGGTGACGACGCCGGTGTGGCGTTGCAGGGCGGTCGCGCCGGGCACATAGTGGGTGTACGCCTCGATGTGGGTGTGGTACGTGGCGACGTGCGGGATGTCCCACTTGCGCGCCAGTCGGGCGCCCGCCAGGCCCAGCGTCAGGGGCGTGTGGGTGTGGATCACGTCGTAGCGGTGCGTGAAGTCCTTGCGGGTGGGCCACGCCAGCCGGTAGGTGGGCAGGAACATGTAGCGCAGGCTGTCGACCCGCATGACGTCGGGGCGGGTGTCGATGTGTTCGGGGAAGTCCGGGGCGACCACGTCGACGTGGTGGCCCTGGGCGCGCAGTTCGTCGCTCAGGAGGCTGACGCTGGTCACGATGCCGTTCTGGTCCGGCAGGAACGTGTCGGTGAACAGCCCGATGCGCAGCGGTCTCATGCGGCGCCGCCGTTCAGGGGCTGGGTGACGCGGCCCCGGAGAAAGTTTAAGAATTCCTGAAGCATCACTAGAGAGGAGCATACGACGCCGGACATGAGAGTAGGCTCAGAAATCGACCTCACGTTCCGGACCCGCTCCGGTGGCGGGTCTCATGTTCGCCGCCCGCCGCGCTAGGGTGAACGTCTATGGCCTCCTCCGCGCTCCTCTCTATGGTCCTGAGATCCGGCTGGGCCGGTGCCTGGCACGCCGGACACCCCGGCGATCCCCGCGTGGGCCTGAGCGTCCCGTTGCGTTCGTCGAGTGACCTGACGGCCGCTCTGACCGCACTACGGGAGGCAGGTGTGCAGGCCACACTGCTCCTCTCCCCCACCGTGGCCCGCGCCGCAGCCCGCTCTGTGGCCCCCGCCGATCTGGCCGGGCACGAGCTCGGCGGGCTGGGCGACCCGGCGGGTGCCCCTCTGCTGGACGTGCTGGGCGGCGCGCCGGTCACGACCTGGGGTACCCCGGAGCGCCTGCGGGACCTGGGCGGACTGGGCTCGCGTGGCCTGCATGCCCTGCCACCCGTCGTGGATGCCCCCGCGCCCGGCGCCCTGCTGACCGTGGACCCCGCCCGGCTGCCCGGTGTGCTGGCGGACCTGAAGCGCCTGGGGTACCGCCCGGTCCCGGTGCGGGACGTGCCGGACCTGCGCGCCGCGACGGGCCGCGACCTGTTCCTGCACGGCTACACCCGGCTGGTCGAGGACCGCTTCGCGCGGCAGCACGGCGTGATCGACCTCGCGCAGCGGGCCGACGCGGTCATGCGCGTGGCGCCGCTGGATCACGCGCCCGCACCGCTGCCGCTGCCCCGCTCGGCGCACACGGCGGAACTGCACCTGCACTCGCCGCGCGTCGTGGGGCTCGCCTCGCGCAGCGCCCTGACCGCGTACCGCGCGTACCTGCGCAGCCTGCGCGACGTGGGCGCGGCCCTGCAGGAGCGCCCGGAGTTGCAGGAGGCGCAGGCAGTGTTCGCGGTGACCCTCTTCCACGCGCCGCTGGCGCAGGCGGGCTTCACGCTGCTAGACCTCCCGCCCGCCACGGCCCGCTGGTACGGGCTGGGCTTCCGGCTGCTGCGCGTCGCGTACGGCACCACCCGCGCGCCCAGCGAGGACACCCCGAAGATGGCGTGGCTACCCCGCGAGGACTTCCTCAGGCGCTACGGCTGACGCGGTACGCTGCCGCATGACCCGCAGCGAATCCAGGGTGCAGGTGCAGGGCCTGCATCACGTCACCATCGTCGGTTCCACCCGCCAGAGTGCCCTTGACTTCTGGGAGGGCGTGCTGGGCATGCCGTTCGTGTTCGAGCAGCCGAACCTCGGCAATCCGGCCGAGAACCACCTGTACTTCGATCCCGGCGACGGCCGCCTGCTGACCGTCTTCACCGACGAGGGCCGCGTGGACGCCGGGCGGGACGCGCCGCGCGAACCGGGCACCGTGGAGCACCTGGCGTTCAACGTGTCCCGCGCGACCTTCCAGCTGGCCCCGGCGCGGCTGCGGGCGCACGGGATCGAGGTACTGGAACGCGACCGGGGCTTCATGGACTCCCTGTACTTCCGCGATCCGAACGGCATGAAGGTCGAACTGGCCTGCTACAAGTTCCAGACGCCCGAGGGATTGCGCGACGCGGACGTGCTGCGCCGCGCCTATGAGCTGCGCGTGGCGCGCGGCGACGCGTACCTCAGCCCGGAGCACCTCGCGGACGCCATCGAGGACCTGCTGCGCCGCTGAGCCGGATGCGCCGTCAGCCGGGCAGGGTGAAGGTCAGGGTGGTGCCCGCGCCGGGGCCGCTGTCCACGTCCAGGGTGCCGCCGGTCAGGGCGACGCGCTCACGCAGGCCGATCAGGCCCAGGTGTCCGGCCTGCGCGCGTTCCTGCGCCTGATCGGTCGTGAAGCCCTGCCCGTCGTCGCGGATGGCGACCTGCACGTGCCCCGCCTGGAACGCCACGCGGATGGCGGCACTGGCCGCCCCGGCGTGCTTGTCCACGTTGTTCAGCGCCTCCTGCGACAGGCGGAACAGCGTGAGTTCGGTGGCCGGGTCCAGGCGGCGTTCCTGGCCGCTGACCTCCAGGCGGGTGGGCGTGGCGGCCTGCGTGGCCAGCCACTCCAGGGCGGGCAGCAGGCCCAGGTCGTCCAGCACGCTGGGGCGGAGGTTGCGGGCGAAGCGGCGCACGCCGTCGATGGCCGCGTTCAGGTCGGCGAGGATGTCGTCGGCGCGGTCCTTCTGCGGCCCCTGGAGTTCGCGGGCGAGCCGGGCGACGCGGCGGGTGGTGGCGGTCAGGACCTGGGCGGTGTCGTCGTGCAGTTCGCGGCTGATGCGGCGGCGTTCCTCCTCCTGCGCCTGCGTGAACAGCGTCAGGAAGGTCCGCATCTCGACGGTGCGGCTGGTCGCGGCTTCCAGCGCCTGTCCGCGCCGGGCGATCTCGTCGGCGAGCGTCTGGAGTTCCGAGAGGTCGCGCCCGACAGTCAGGACGCCGCGTCCGCCGTCCATGACGCCCACGCGCAGTTCCAGCCGGTGCGGGCCGATCTGGATCTCGGTGCGGCTCCCGCGTGAGGCCCGGCGGGCGCTGGCCCACGCGGCGCGCAGGGCGGGGCGGGTATCGGGGGTGGGCAGGTCGAGGAAGTTCGCGCCGGGCAGCGGGCCGGTCAGCGGTTCGAGCAGCGTCCCCGCGGCCGGGTTGGCGTACGTGATGGTCCCGCCCGCGTCGGTGCTGATGATCAGGTCGTGGGCGCCCTCGGCCAGCTGGCGGTAGCGGGCCTCCTGGCGTTCCAGTTCGGTCAGCAGGCGCTGACGCACGAGGGTCTGGGTGATCTGGTCGGCGACGCTGCGGGCCAGGGCCAGCAGGTGTTCGCCGGGTGGGTCCGTGCCGGGGTCGTCGAGGTACAGGAAGCCCAGCAGGGTGTCCTCGCCGCGTTCGCCCTGCGTCTCGGCCCGCAGCGGGACGATCAGGCCGCTGCCCGCGACCGCCAGGGTGTAGCGGCGGGTCAGGGCGCGTGCGCCGCGGCCCAGCTGCGCGGCCAGGGCGTGCAGGTCGCTCTGCGGGGGGACGTGCAGGTTGTACGTGGCGCAGCGGGTGAATGCACCCTGATCGTCGGTCAGGGCGATCAGGCCGCGCGCGGCGTTCATGGCGTGCGTGACCAGCCGCGCCGCGTCGGCCAGCGCGGCGTCGCTCTGGTCCTCGCCGAGCATGCGGCCCAGGTTCAGCAGCAGCGCGGCCTCGTTCTCGCGGCGCAGTTCCTCCTCGTACAGGCGGGCGTTCTCGATGGCGAGGCCCGCCTGTGACGCGAACACGGCGGCCAGCGCCTGATCGTCGGCGTCCAGGGGCAGTTCGTTCTGCCAGTACAGGGTCAGCGCGCCGAACACCCCCGCGCGGGTGGTCAGGGGCAGGCTGATCACACCCCGGTACGGGTAGCGCCCGGCGGCGAGCAGCTGCCGGGTGTAGCGGCTGCTGCCCCCGTAATGCGCCTGGGTGAGGTCGCGCGCGGCGACCGGCTGGCACTCGGCGATGGCGCGCCCGGTGACGCCCAGCCCGACCTTGGCGCGCACGCGCAGCAGGTACTCGTTCGGGAGGCCCACGGCGGAACGGATGCTCACGGTGCGCCCGTCGGGCTGGCGTTCGTACACGGCGGCGGCATCCGCGTGGAAGAGCGTCGCCGCGCGTTCCAGCACGCGCGTCAGGGTGTCGCTCAGGTGCAGGCTGCCCGCCAGGGCCGCGCCGGCCTCGCGCAGCGCCTCGGCGGCCTCGCGCTTGCGGGTTTCCAGGGCGTACAGGCGGGCGTTGTCGATCGCCAGGGACGCCTGCTCGGCCAGCGCGAGGACCAGCCGGGCGTCGTCCTCGCTGGCGCTGGAGCCGGGCTGCTGGGTGTCCACGTACAGCAGCCCCAGCGCCTGCCCGCGCGCGGAGAGGGGCGCGATGACGGCGGCGTGCGGGTCGAGTTCCAGCAGGCCCTGCGCCAGCGGGCTGCCCGCGTCGCGCGGCCGCTCGAACCGGATCGCCTCGCCGCGCTGCACGAGCGCCTCGAAGGTGACGGGACCGACGCCGATCCCGCCGCGGAATTCCTCGTCGAAGCCGTGCGTGTAGACCTCGCCGGTGCGGGCGCGGCCCCCCTCCTGGAATTCGCTGAACAGCGCCACGAACGCCCGGCGGAAGCCCAGGGCCAGCGCGGCGCTCTGCGCGGTGACGGTCAGCACCTCCGCGAGGTCCAGGCTGCCGCCCAGTCTCCGCACGAGGCCCTCGACCGTCTCGGCGATGCGGCCGTGCCCGCGCCGGGCCTCGCGGGCCTGCACGCCCTCGACCGCCAGGGCCAGCAGCGGCGCGGCGCCCAGCAGCGCCCGCAGCCCGTCGGGACTGGCGCCCACGGCCTCCAGCACGCCGCAGCCGAAGGGCAACGCCGAGAGCATGCCGTCCTCCAGCAGGGTGCCGACGGTCAGGGCCTCGTGCGCCAGCGTGCCGTCACTGAGGGCCAGGCCGCGACCCTCCTCGGCGACGGGGGTCAGGGCGGCGTCCTGCACGACCCACACGCGGACGCCGTGCGCGTGCAGGACCGGGCAGGCGTACGCGGCGAGGTCCCGCGCGAACGCGGCCACACTGGACGCCTGCGAGAGGGTCTGCGGGAACGGCGGGATAGCCTCGGACACCGCGCTTACAGGTTCTTCGGGTCGATCCAGCCGCGCTTGATGCCGTACAGGACCGCCTCGGTGCGGCTGCCGACGCCCAGCTTGCTGAAGATGTTCGCCAGGTGCACCTGCACGGTGCGGGGGCTGATGTCGAGGTCCCGCGCGATCTCCTTGTTGGTGCGGCCGGTGGCGGCCACGCGCAGCACCTCCAGCTCGCGGGGGCTGAGGTCGTCCTCGGGGGGCGTGGGGGTGGTGTGGGTGCTGAAGCGCTCCAGGACCTTCTTCGCCACGCTGGGGTGCAGCGCGCTTTCCCCGGCGGCGACGGCGCGCACGGCGCCGAGCAGGTCGTCCTCGGAAGCGTTCTTCAGCAGGTAACCGGCCGCGCCCGCCTCCAGCAGCGCGAACACGTACGCGTCGTCGTCGTAGCTGGTCAGCACCAGCACGCCCACACCGGGCCGCTCGGCCTTGATGGCGCGCGTGGCGTCGATGCCGTTCATGCCGGGCATGCTCACGTCCATCAGGATCACGTCCGGCGTGAGTTCCCGGGCGCGCAGGATGGCTTCCTCGCCGCTGCCCGCCTCGCCGACCACGCGCAGGTCCGCCTCGCTTTCGAGCAGTTCGCGGGTGCCCTTGCGCACGACCGGGTGGTCGTCCACGAGGAGCAGCGTGATGGGGCGCGTGGAACCGGCTTCGAGGGTCTCGGCGTCGAGCATGCGCGCAGCATAGCCCGCACGCAGCGAACACCGCCTCAGCCGAGTGGCCGAGGCGGTGCCGTGAATCAGCGGAGATTATACGGATTCCGTTTGTTTCGTTAACAGATCGGAAAATCACCGATCTGCCAACTCCACGCCCGGAACCCGTTTGTCTCCTACTCGCTCCGCTCGGGTTGAAAGTTTTTGCAAACCTTTCAACCGGAGTCCTTATTACTCCTTGCTGAGGTTCTTCCAGTACGTGCCGCTGGTGAAGGCGATCATGGGGTTGAAGGTCGCGTCGCTGATCCCCTGGATGTTGTCACGGTACGTGAACACCGTGGGGCTGGCGGGCATCACGATGTAGTACGCCTCGTCCAGGGCGCGCTTGGCGATCTGCGCGTACAGTTCGTCACGGCGGGCCACGTCGGTGGTGCTGCGGGCTTCCTTGATCCAGGTGTCCATCTGCGCGTCGTTCGCGTTCAGGCGCGGCCCGTAGTAGCCGTTGCTGGCGTAGAAGGTGGACACGAAGTTGTCCGCATCGGCGTAGTCGGGTGCCCAGCCGCCCAGCACCATGGCTTCCTTGGGCACGTTCTTGGAGTCGATCAGTTCACTCCATTCCTTGGCGACGATGTTCACCCGGAATTTGGGGTTCAGCGCCTCGACGTTCTTCTTCAGCAGTTCCATGGCGGTCTGCTGGGTCTGCGAACCGGCGCGGTAGGAGATGCTGACCGTGAAGCCCTTGTCCCACACCTGACCGCCCCAGGCGCGCTGGAAGGCGGCCTTGGCGAGTTCAGGGTCGAACTGCGCCGCTTCGAGGTTGCTGTCGTACCCGGGGAAGGAGTCGGGCAGCAGGAAGTTGCGGGGCGCGCCCTTGCCTTCCTGCACCTGATCGATGTACGTGGGCACGTCGAAGGAAGCCACGAAGCCGCGGCGCACGTCGGCGTCCTTGAAGAAGTCCGCCGGGATGCCCTGGCCGTCCAGTTTCCCGCTGCCGATGGCGCCGCTGCCCGCCGCGATCTGCTGGTTCATGCTGAAGCCGGACGCGGTGGTGTTGGGCAGGTCGTCGATCACGGAGACGCCGGGCTTGCCGGTCAGCTGCGCGCTGATGATGGGGCGCCCGCCCTCCTCGATGAAGTCGGCGTCGCCCTTCAGGAACGCCTGGATGCGCGCGGCCTGCTCGGGGACCTTCTGCAGGATCACGTTCGTGATCTTGGGTTTGTCCTCGCCCCAGTACCCGTCGAAGGCGGTCAGGGTGGTGGCGTTCGCGTCGCTGCCCTGGAGTTTGTACGCGCCGGTGCCACTGGGCTGCTTGCTCAGGGCGCTGCCCATCAGGTCCTTGCCGACGGCGTCCTTCCAGGTGGCTTCGGTGCCGTCCCACTCGCCGATTTCCTTGGCGTGCTTGCTGTCGACGATGCCCTGGCCGATGTACGCCAGTTTGGTCAGGAAGGCGGGGTCGACGGCGGGCAGCGTGAACACCAGGGTTTTCCCGTCGCACTTGACGGCGCTGCTGATCTTGGCCCAGGTGACGCTCTTGTCGTCGTTGGCGTTGCTGGGGGTGCCCAGCAGGCTCTCGGACAGGAACCAGTTGCCGCTGTCGGCGGTGTTCGTCACGAGGTTGCGGCGGAAGGTGTACTCGGCGTCGGCGCAGGTGAAGTCGTTGCCACTGTGGAACTTCACGCCTTCACGCAGCGTGAAGCGGTACTCGCGGTCCCCGTTGGACGCCTGCCACTCGGTGGCGAGCACCGGGACGACCTCGGTGATGTTGTTGCCCTGGTAGCCGACGAGCGTTTCGTACATGTTCTCGACGACCTGACCGCTGGACGTGTCGTAGGTGGTGCCGGGGTCCAGGGTGGGGATGTCGGCGGACTGCTGGATGACCAGGGTGCTGGCGGCGCCGCCCGCCTGCTTGTTGTTGCAGGCGGCGAGCGTGAGGGACAGCGTGGCGAGCGCCACGGCGCTGAGGGTCTTGTTCTTCATGCGGACTCCTTGGGGCGGAAAACGGTGACGTTTCCCGGTCACTGGCGGGGCGGGACGCGGATGGACTGACGGAGGCGGCGCAGAGGAGGTGGGGTCAGCGGGAGGCCGCGCACGCTGGCGTGCAGGGCGTCCCATCCGGGTCGTCATGGCCTCTCATGTTAGGAACGGCAGGTGAGAAGTTCCCGCCAGAAGCCTGAAGGTACCGCACGGGGAACAGCGTGACAAATCACGTCCGTCCCCACCGCGGAGACGACCTGGGGTCACTCTTGCTCCGCACGGAAGGCCCGCCGGATTGAGAGTCCCTGCACAGCCCACACGGGGCGCAGCGGGTAAGGTGTCGGGATGACTGCCCCGATTCCCGATTCCTTCATCCTGCGCGGCACGGCGGCGCAGGGCACCCTGCGACTGGTCGGCATGGACGCCACCCGCATCGCCGAGGACGCCCGCGTCCGCCACGGCCTGTCCAAGACCGCCACCGCCGCGCTGGGCCGCACCCTGACCGCCAGCCTCCTGCTGGCCGTCGTGCTGGGCAAGAAGAACGACAGCCGCGTGAACCTGCGCGTCGAGGGCGGCGGCCCGGTCGGCTGGATCGTCGCCGAGGGCAGCACCGACGGGCGCGTGCGCGGCTACGTCCGCCACCCCGACGCCGACCTGCCCATCCGTGAACGCGACGGCAAACTGGACGTGAGCGGCATCGTCGGCACCGACGGCGAGATCGCCGTGACCCGCCTGCTCGACAACGGCGAGCCGTACACCGGCAGCGCCACGCTGGTCAGCGGCGAGATCGCCGAGGACGTCAGCACCTACCTGGGCGTGTCCGAACAGATCCCGAACGCCGTGCTGCTCGGCGTGTACGAGGAAGGTGGCCGGGTGGCGCACGCCGGCGGCCTGCTGATCCAGGCGATGCCCGGCGTGACCGACGAGACCCTCGGGAAGCTGGAGGCGAACATCCGCGCCATGGGGCAGATCACCGACAACCTCCGCCGCGGCGGCCTGCTGGAGGCCATCAGCCGCGCCACCGAGGGTCTGGACCTGCAGCTCGCGCCCGACGCGCAGAGTGCGCGTTTCGAGTGCCGCTGCTCCAGGGGGCGCGCCGCGGACAGCCTGAAGTTCTTCAGCGTCGAGGAACGCCAGGAGATGATCGAATCGGGCGGCCAGGAGATCGTCTGCCACTGGTGCGGCGAACGCTACCAGCTGAGCCCCGACGAGATCGCTGCCCTGGACGAACAGACCCAGACCCAGCACGCGCAGGCCTGAACCGCCACATGTCCGGCCCTGCCCCGTCAGGCCCAGCCCTGTCAGGCCCAGCCCTGTCAGGCCCAGGCCCCCGCACCGACGCCCACGCTGACCTGCAGGGAGCCCTGACCCTCCCACCCGAACAGCTGACCCCCGCGATGCTCCGCGCCGCCCGTCAGGCTGGACTGGGCGGCGCCCTGCGCGCCCGCCTGCCCCGCGATCACCCCTGGCGCGGCGCGCTGCGCGAGGACGCCGCGCACCTCGCGCTGCGCCACCAGCAGATCCGGGCCGAGGTGCGGGACCTGCTGCGCGCCTGGGCGGCGGCTGGGATTCCGGCGCTGCTGTTCAAGGGCTTCGCCCTGGCGGAATTCGAGTACGACTCCCCGGCGGAGCGCTTCTACGGGGACGTGGACCTGCTGCTGCCCCCCGACCCGGAGGTCGTCACGCGCGCCGTGCATCTGGCCCTGGCGCGCGGGTGGCGCAGCGACGGGCTGCACGCCCGCCCGCAGCACTGGAATCACGAGACGGCGCACCTGCTCAGTCCGGGCGGGCTGGCGCGCCTGGACGTTCACCGGTTCATGCCCTCGAACACCTACGCGGGCGCGGCGCGCGCGGCGGCGATCACGCGCGGCCTGTGGCAGCGGGCCAGACCCACGGCGTGGGAGGACCTGACAGTGCTGCGCCCCCATCCTCTGGACGAGGTGGTGGTGGTGCTCGCCCTGGGACGCAGCTGGGGCGGGGACCGGGGCGGCCTGAAGGGCGCGGACCTGCTGGACCTGCACCTGCTGCGCACCCGCCACCGCCTGACGGACGGGCAACTGGACGCCCACGCCCACCGGATCGGCGCTTCGGCCACCTGGGGGGCGTTCCGGGACCTGTGCAGTCCGGGGCCGCAGCAGGACCTGCGTCCGGACGTGACCCGCCCCCGGATTCAGGCGGCCATGCGGCGCGATGGCCTGCGGACCGATCTGCGCTTCCTGCACCTGCGCAAGCGGGCGGGCCGCGTTCCGGCGCTGCTGCGCCGCCTGCCGGGCGCCCTGCGTGCCGTGCTGTGGGCGGTGTGGGCCGTGCGGCGCGGCGGGGACCCCCGTGGGCACCTCGCGTCCTGCCCGCAGGCCCGTCCCGTTCACCTGCCGCCCGAGGCGCAACTGGACGTGATCAGCTGCGTGCGCCTCGTGACGTACCTGCTGCACCCACGGCAGCGGCGCGCGGGGGTGTGCCTGCCGCGCGCTTACGCGACGTACCGGGCGCTGCGGCGTCTGGGGCACCCGGCGGTGTTCGTCAGCGGGGTGGCGCGTCAGGGTGGGCAGCTCCTGAGTCACGCGTGGGTGGAGGATGACCGTGGACCGCTGCTGGCGTACGGCGAACCGGACAACCGCCGGAGGTTCCGGGTGGCGCTGGAGTACCCGGCGCGCCCCTGAACGGCGTCTGCCAACGGCATGAACGCAGAGCGCCCCACCTGCACAGCGGTGGGGCGCTTCCATGGGGGCGGGTCAGCCCGCGTCGGGGTGGCGGTTCGTCTCGTGCAGTTGCACGGCCTTGCCGCGCCGCATGCGCAGGTTCAGGAGTTCCACGGCGATCGCGAAGCCCATCGCGAAGTACGTGTAGCCCTTGGGGATCTTGAAGCCGAAGCCGTCCGCGATGAGGTTCACGCCGATCAGGAGCAGGAACGCCAGGGCGAGCATCTTCACGGTGGGGTGGGCCTGCACGAAGTCCCCGATGGGGCGCGCGGCGACGAGCATGATCAGGACGGTCACGACGACGGCGGCGACCATCACGCCGATGTCGTCGGCCATGCCGACGGCGGTGATGACGCTGTCGAGGCTGAAGACGATGTCGAGGATCATGATCTGCCCGATGATCGCGGCGAAGTTCGCGCCCGCGACCTTCCCGGCGGTGGGGGTCCCCTCGTGCGCGCCGGGGCCTTCGAGCTGCTCATGCATTTCCTTGACGGCCTTGTAGAGCAGGAACAGACCGCCGAAGATCAGGATCAGGTCCCGTCCGGAGAAGCCCATGCCGAACAGGGTGAACAGGTCGGTTTTCAGGCTGTAGATCCAGCTGATCGAGAACAGCAGGCCCAGGCGCATGAGCATGGCGGCCAGCAGGCCGATGGTCCGGGCGCGCTGGCGCTGCTCCGGCGGGAGCTTCCCGGCCAGGATCGAGATGAAGATGACGTTGTCGATACCGAGCACGACTTCGAGCAGCAGCAGCGTACCGAACGCCAGCCACGCTTCAGGCTGGGTGATCCAGCCGAACAGTGATTCCATTGTGTCACTCCGCGAAACAGAAAAGCGGACGCTGCCACGCACGTCCAGGATGCCGTTGGGGGTAGTAACCCTACTTCCGCGCCCGTGCGGCGCGCCGAGTGTCATGTTCCCCGAAGTGCCGGTGCCGGTCAAGCGGGGGGGATTCTTCATGTGCCGCGGGCATGGCGAGGAGGTGGGTCAGCGGGCGGTGGCGCCGTCGAGGAACACGGCCAGCAGCGCGCGGGCGGCGCCCTGCGGGTCGGGGGTGGGGCGCGCCGGTCACGAGGGGGTAGGTGATCGCGAGGAACGCGCGGGCCAGCATGGCGGGGGGCAGGTCGCCGCGCAGTTCTCCGCGCGCGGCGGCGTCCTCGAACAGGCGGGAGAGTCCGCCGACCCAGACGCGGCGGTACTCCTGTTCGAAGGCGGCGCGGCGCGCGGGGGTGACGTGGCGCAGTTCGCTGGCGAGTTGCAGCCCGACGCGCTGCTCGGGGGCGCTGGCGAGCAGTTCGTAGACCAGGGTGTCGAGCTGCAGGCGGATACCCACCTGGGAGTTCGCGGCCTGCACGAGGCGGCTCAGGCCGGCCAGGGTACCTTCGAGCATCGCGAGGAACAGCGCTTCCTTGTCGGCGTAGTGGTGGTACAGGGCGGGTTTGGTCACGCCGACGGCCTGGGCGACCTCGCGCATGCTGACCCCGTGGTAGCCGCTCTGGACGAACAGCCGCGCGGCCTCCTGCTGGATGCGGGCGCGGGTCGTGTCGGGCAGGGCGGGGGTCACAGGTGGAACCGTCATTGCCGCTCATGATAGCGGTGGGCGCGGCGCGGTAGGCCACCCGGCGCATGTCTGCCGGTGGGGGCGAGTGCTACGGTGCGACGTGATCGCCGGGGTGGCCCGGCTGTTCCGGCCCTCTGTTCATTCAAAGGATTCCCTGTCTTGCGTCTGTAACCCCTGACTGCCGTGTTCCGAGTTGCCGCCTGCCACGTGTGGGCTGGCCTGTCCCGTCAGGGGGATGAACTGATGCTGATGTTGAGTGGGGTCGCGCGCTCGTTCGCGGACCGTGTGGTGTTTTCGGATGTGGAGCTGACCGTGGGGGCCGGGGAACGGCTGGCGCTGGTCGGGGAGAATGGCAGTGGCAAGAGCACGCTGCTGCGCGTGCTGGCGGGGCTGGACGCGCCGGATGCGGGCGTGGTGACGCGCCCGGGCCGCGTGGCGCTGCTGGCGCAGGCGCAGGCGCTGGGCGGATCGGTGCTGGAGGCTGTCACGCCCCCGGCACTGGCCGAGGCGCAGTTGGCGTTCGACGCGGCCTCGGCGGCGCTCTCGGACGGGTCGGAGGCGGCGCTGCTGGCCTTCGCGGACGCCGAGGAGGCCTACCGGCTCGCGGGTGGGTACGACTTCGCGGGGCGGGCTTCGGCGGTGCTGGCGGGGCTGGGCCTGGACGGCGGGGCGCGCGCGGACCGGCTGTCGGGCGGGCAGGCGCGGCGGGTGCTGCTGGCGGCGCTGCTGCTGGCCCCGGCGGACGTGTACCTGCTGGACGAACCGACGAACCACCTGGACGCAGAGGGGGCGGCGTGGCTGCGCGACTGGATTCGCGCGTCCGACGCGGCGTTCGTGCTGACGAGTCACGACCGGGCGTTCCTAGATGAGGTGGCGACCGGCGTGGCGGAACTGGAACGCGGATCGCTGAGCGTGTACCCCGGCAATTATTCGGAAGCGATGGCGCTGAAGGCGACGCTCCGTGAGGCGCAGGCCCGCGATTTCGAGGCGTACCGCCGCAGGCGCGCGGCGCTGGACGAGGAACGCCGCCGCCTGAGCAGCCGGGGCAGCGTCGAGGAGAACCGCTCGCGGGCGCGGGACAACGACAAGTTCCTGTCGTCGCACAAGGCGGGGCGGGCGCAGGTGCTGTTCTCGAACCGCGCGCGGGCCATGGAGCGGCAGATCGAACGGATGGACGTGCAGGCACCGGACAAACCGTTCCGGGACGCGCGGACGCTGCGGCTGACGCTGCCGCCCGTACCACCGGGACCGCTGGAGGTGCTGACCGTCCGCGACCTGAGCGTGGCGCGCGACTCCGGGGTGGTGCTGTCCGGCGTGACCCTGCACGTCCGCCGGGGGGACCGGGTGGCGCTGACCGGCCCGAACGGAGGCGGCAAGAGTACGCTGCTGCGCGCCCTGCTGGGCGGGTTGCCACACGGGGGGTCGGTGACGTGGGGCGCGGGCCTGACCGTCAGCCTGGTCGGGCAGCACGGCGAGGACCTGCGCGGGCTGGAGACGGTCGGGGACGCGCTGCTGGACGCCAATCCCCTGCTGACCCCGCACCAGCTGCACGAGGTCGCGGCGGCGCTGGAGGTGCCGGGCGGCCCGGCCTTCCCCCTCGCAGGTCTGTCGGGCGGGCAGCGGACGCGCCTGAGCCTCGCGCGGCTGCGGGTCACGCGCGCGCAGGTACTGCTGCTGGACGAACCCACCAACCACCTGGACGTCCGGGCCATCGAGGCGCTCGAGGCGCTGCTGCTGGACTTTCCGGGCACGGTGCTGCTCGCCAGTCATGACCGGCGGCTGGTGGAACGGGTTGCCACCCGCGAGTGGCGCGTCGGGGGTGGCGGGGTGCAGGAGGCCTGATACGGGATTAAATTGACTTGCTTGCACCGTGATCGCGTTCCATTTTCCCCTCTCCCCTGGTGGGAGAGGGAGGGAGGAGCGAAGCGACGGAAGGGTGAGGGGGCCACCGGGCGACTCCGAATGATGTGGAATCACTTGAATCCCGTATGAAGTCGCGGATACGAAGAAGAGGCCGCACTGGGCGGCCTCCGGTGCTCCTGCGGCTGGGTTCAGTTCAGGCGCTTGATGCGTTCGGTGGTGTCGGGGCTGACGGTGGTGCTCGTCAGGAACGCGCGGAAGGCGTCGATGTCCAGGTCGCCGCCGAGACGGCTGGTGCCCTTGGCGAAGGCGGTGAAGCCGTCGCCGCCGTCGGCGAGGAAGTTGTTCACGACGACGCGGTAGCTGGCGGCGGGGTCGATGGCCTGGCCGTTCAGCTGGATGTCGCTGACCTTCTCGCCCTTGGGTTTGGCGTTGTCCCAGGTATACGTGAAGCCCTTGCTGACCTGCAGGATGCGGTTGCTGCCGGCGGAGGGGTTGTCGAACTGCTGCTCGAGCGCTTCCTTGATCTGCGCGCCGGTCAGGGTGATGACAGTCAGGATGTTCCCGAAGGGCTGCACGGTGAACGCGTCACCGTACGTGACCTGCTTGCTGGGGTTGGGGACGTTCACGGGCAGGTCGGCGCGGATGCCGCCGGGATTCATAAAGGCGATGACGGCGCCGCCCTTGCTGGCGGGCGCGGTGGCGGCCAGCTGGCTGTCGGCGATGACGCGGCCCAGGGGGCTCTCGCCGTTGGTGCCCGCGGTGCGGCTGATCTGCTCGACGCCCAGCGTGGCGATGACGGTCTTGGAGATCGGGTCGGTGAGGCCCTTGGCCTTCTGGACCAGGGCGGTCATGGCGGCGTCCTTGGGGGCCTTGGCGGCGTCCACGACGACGTTGCTGGCGCGGATGGCGGTGACGCGGTTGGCGCGGGTGTCGACGGTCATGTCGATGCGCTGCAGCAGGTGGCCCAGCGCGTCGCCCTGGATGACGATGCGGTCCTTGCCGTCGGGGCCGGGCACCAGGCAGTTGTAGCCGCGGTGGGTGTGGCCGGTCATGATGGCGCTGACGGCGGGGTCGAGGCCCCTGGCGACGTCCACGATGGGGCCGGTGAGGGTCTTGCAGTCCACGACGTCGAAGGCGTCCTTGCTGGTGCCGCCCTGGTGGACGAGCGCGACGATGGCGTCGGCGCCCATGCGCTTGATGGCGGGGATGGCGGCGTTGATGCTCCTCACTTCATCCTCGAATTTCAGTCCGGCGACACCGGCGGGCGTGACGACGGTGGGGGTGTCCTTCAGGACGGCGCCGACGAAGGCGACCTTGGCCTTGCCGACCTGCACGATCTTGTAGGCGGGCAGGACGGGCTGGCCGGTCTTCTCGTCGATGACGTTCGCGGCGATGTAAGGGAACTTGGCGCCTTCGAAGGTGTTGTTGAATTTGCAGGCCTTGGCGGCGTCGTTGCTGTTGCAGCCGCCCTTCTGGTAGCGCATCAGTTCGGCGAAGCCGTAGTCGAATTCGTGGTTGCCGACGACATTGACGGCCATGCCCAGGCCGTTCAGGGCGTCGATGGTGGGTTCGTCGCGCAGCAGGCCGCTGATCAGGGGGCTGGCGCCGGTCATGTCGCCCACGCCGACGAAGACGGTGTTGGGGTTGGTGCGGCGGGCCTCGGCGAGGATGCCGCCGATGGCCTCGACGCCGCCGGCCTGGACGGTCAGGGTCTTGGTGCGGTCGGCGGGGTCGGGCACGCGGAAGCTGGTGGGCAGCAGGTTGCCGTGGAAGTCGTTCACGCCGATGACGGTGACGTCCACGGTGGAGGGGCCCAGGATCATGGAGCAGCTGCTGAGGGTCAGCGCCGCGCCGATCAGGAGAAGGTTGTTTTTCATGCGCTCCACATTGTAGGGCTTTGCCTGTCTGTGGAATATCAGCCCGCCCGGCGCGCCGGGTGCAGTACCTGCCTGGGGACAGGGGGAATGTGAAAAAACCGCCCCGGTGGGGGCGGCCTGAGGTCCGGTGTGCCCGCGCGCGCGGGCCCGACACCGGGAGGTGAATCAGTAGAACTTGGTGATGCGCTCGACGCTGTGGCGGTGGTGGGGGAAGCCGTCCTCGGCGCGCTTGCCGACCGGGAGCAGACCGGCGAACTGGACGTGCTCGGGCAGGCCGAGGATCTCCTTGACCTTGGCGGGGTCGAAGCCGAGCATGGGCACGGTGTCGTAGCCGAGGCCGCGGGCGGCGAGCATCAGGAAGCCGAAGGCGATGTTCGCCTGGCTCAGGCCCCACTGGCCGCGCTGGGCGACGGGCTGGGCGCCGAACACGCCGTCGAAGGTGTTGCGCTGGCCGGTACGGCCCGCTTCGCCCATGCCGGGGTGCGCGGTTTCCTCGACGGTGGCGAGGGTGTCTTCCATGTCGCTGTAGACGACGATGACGGCGGGGGCGTTCGTGACCTGGCCCTGGCCGTAGGCGGCGTCCTGGAGCTGCTGCTTGATGGCGGCGTCCTGCACGACGGCGAAGCGCCAGGTCTGGGCGTTCCAGGCGCTGGGGGCCAGGCTGGCGAGGCGCAGGATCTCGTGCAGGTCGTCCTGGTTCATGGGTTCCTGGACGTACTTGCGGATGCTGCGGCGGGTTTCGATGGCTTCCTTGATGTCGAGCACTTTGGGGGTCGTGGCAGTCATGCCGGAAGGTTAACCCCAGTGCTTTGAAAAGTCAAGCGGTGTGTCTTTCGTCATGATCTGGTCAGTCCCGCAGTGTAAACTCTGGGCATGAGCACTGAACACACTGGTTTCTGCCCGGTCTACCGGGCCATCGGGGTGTTGCAGGAGAAATGGGTGCTGCACATCGTCCGCGCCCTGCTGAACGGTGAAAAAGGGTTTAACGAACTCGCCCGCGCCGTCGGCGGCTGCAACAGCGCCACCCTCACGCAGCGCCTCGAACACCTCGAAACCCTGACGCTGATCACCAAACGCACCGAGGACAGCCACGGCAAACTCGCCCGCAGCGTCTACAGCCTCACCCCGGCTGGCCTGGAACTCCAGAGCGTCATCGACGCCATCGACGGCTGGGCCAAGACCCACCTGGGCGCCCCCCACCCCCGCACCGACCGAACCCTCGCCCTGCTGACCCCGTACGCTGAACGCCATGAAGGTCATCCGCGTCGTGCCGCCCGGTCCCCACTGGGCGGCACGTTTCCATACCCTGGCCGCCGCCATCCGCCCCCACCTGCCGCCCGGCGCGCACCTGCACCACATCGGCTCGACCGCCGTGCCCGGCCTGCCCGCCAAGGACGTGACCGACCTTCAGATCGGCCTGGGTGACCTGAACGCGGCGCCCGCCCTGCTGGACACCCTGGCGGCCCTGGGCTACGAGCCGCGCCCCGCCGTCACCTCGGATCACCTCCCGCCCGGGCTGAGCCTGGACCCCGCCGAGCTGCGCAAGGCGTACGCCAGCCGCGCCGGGCAGGTCCACGTGCATGTGCGCGAGGTGGGCCGCTTCAACCACCGCTACCCGCTGCTGATGCGCGACTTCCTGCGCGCTGCCCCACTCGCCGCCGCTGCGTACGGCGAGGTGAAGGTGCAGCTTGCCCGGCTGCACCCACGCGACGTGGACGCCTACTACGCCGTCAAGGACCCCGTCATGGACCTGATCATTGCCGGAGCGCAGGAGTGGGCGGCCCGCACCGGCTGGACGCTGCCCCCCAGCGACGCCTGAACGTGCCAGGATGCTCGGGCGCCCCTCCCCCACCCCGACGCGCGCCGGAGGCCCCCATGATCGCGTTCCTGATCTTCATCGTGCTGCCCGTCGTCCTGATCGTGCTGGCCCTGCGCATGAAACCCCTGATCCCCCCGGACGAGCGCACCCATGATCCGCTGGGGGCCAGCGGCGCAGCCGGGGGCATGTTCGGCTCGCACGGGCTGGAGGCCGACCCGGTCAGCGTCCGGGAGGACACCGAGCAGGTCCGCTTCGACCTGAGCGCCCTGCCCAAGCGTGAATGAACGCCGAACACCGCCCCGCCGCCCGGCCCGTACCCTGGAGGCATGAGCATCAAGGACAACTTCACGGCAGACGAGTGGTTCAAGGTCATGACCGGTCCCGGCCGGGCCGGCGCGGCGGTCGTCGCCGCCAGCCCCAGCGGCCTGACCGGACTGGTCGCCGAGGCGCAGGCCATCGGACAGGCAGTACGCGAGAGCGTCAGCGCGCAGAGCCGCACGCCGCTGCTGGAAGCCATGGCCGCCGACCTGCTGGGCACCGCGCCCGACCCGCAGGCCATGCCGCACCAGGAACGCGCCCGGAACATGGACGAGGCCCGCGCGCAGAGCCTGGAAGGCGTGCGTCAGGCCGCGTGGCTCGTGTCCGCCAAGGCCAGCCCCGAGGACGCCGCCGCTTACCGCGCCATGCTGATCAACGTGGCCGAACGCACCGCGGGCGCCGCGAAGGAAGGCGGCTTCCTCGGGATCGGCGGCGAGCAGGTGAACGACAGGGAACGCGCCGTGATCGAGGAACTGCGCGCCCTGCTGGGCCAGGGCGAGGCCCCCGCCACGGACGCCACCCCGTCCCCCCTGATCGCGCCCTCCCCGGACGGCAGCGGCAACAGCAACTGACTGTGCCGGGAGAGGTCGGCCCGTGGGGAACACCCGCAGGCCGACCTCTTCGTCGTCGGCCCGGACGCCGTCGGGGTCAGTCGCCGTCCGGGCCGAGGCGCCGGGAGCGGGTGTCGTCCACGCGGGTGGTCATCAGGTCACGGAAGGCCTGATCGTGCGGCACGCCCGCCTCGAACTGCGTGCCGGTGGAGGCCATCACGTGCGGGCGGCCGTCGCCGCGCAGGTACGCCGCGCCGCGCTCGCGGTGGCTGACGCGCCAGCGTTCCATGTCCTGCAGGCAGGCGCCGTACAGGTCGCGCGCGCGGCTGTCCCCCCAGGCCTGCACGGCGGCGCGCACGTCGCCGTGATGGGCGTCCCAGGCGCTCAGCAGGGCGCGCTGCCCGGGCGGCAGGTACGCGCGGGACGCGAGGAGCGCCGCGCCCAGCGGGCCGCTGAACGGCACGCCCAGCGTCAGGTCCGCGAACTGCGTGGCGCCCAGGTGCAGCCCGCTGGCGCCCTCGAGCAGCGTGCCGTGTTCGGTCAGGCCCCACCCGAAGGTGGGCTGGGTCAGCACGCGCCACAGGTCCGTGCGGATCACGTGGAAGCGCGTGAAGACGTTGATCTCGCGGGCCACGGCGCGGATCGCGTGGTGCAGGGCCTCCAGCGCGCCCGACAGCGCGTCCCGGTCGTGCTCGTGCGCGGCCTGCACGGCGTCCAGTCCGGCCACCAGGACGGCCTGCCCGCGCGCCTCGGCCAGCACGAAGGTCTGGATCCACAGGTCCAGTTGCTCGCCCGCCTCGCCCGACTGCCAGGACCGCGCGATGCGGACGTTCCCGGCGTGCAGGGTCGCCGCGTCGAACGGGGCGCCGGGCGCGGCGTCCGGGCTGCGCCAGTTGAGGTATTTCAGGGTGTACAGCGCCCCGCAGGGCGGCAGGCCCCGCGCGGCGCTCAGGTGCCGGAACAGGCCCGCCAGCGCGCCGGGAAAGTCCGGCACCTCGTGGAAGCGGTCCAGGTGGACGGGCACGGCGTCCCAACGGTACAGGTGCATCAGGATCGCCGTGACCGACAGCAGCGCGTCCCGCTCGTCCGGACTCAGGGCGTCGGCCTGCCGGGTCAGGTCGGCAGGCCAGGTGTGCGCGGCCTCGCGGATCATGGAGCGCACGCCGGTTGCAGCGTACGCGTCGGCCAGCGCGGGAATCAGGTCCGCCAGCGCACCGAACGGACCCGGCAGGGTCAGCAGTGGCGCGCGGGGCGGCAGGAACCCCGTGCGGCGCAGCCCCGCAGCCGCCGCCCACAGCGGCGCGGCGCGGCCGGTCACCGGGGCGGGGGTCAAGCGCTCACCGGGTCATACGGACTCCGGTTGAAAGGTTTGCAAAAACTTTCAACCCGAGCAGAGCGAGCAGGAGCGAAACGGGTTCCGGGCGTGGAGTTGGCAACCCGGTGCCCTGCCGGGTTGTGAACGAAACAAACGGAATCCGTATAAGGTCCGCTTCCGTCCCGGCGGTCCTGCGGGCCGCGCGCACGTCCGGGTTGCTCACGTCCGGGTTGCCTCTGCACAGCTTCACCTCCGGCGCGGCCACCCGCCGTTCCCTGACGTGGAACAGGGGTCAGGCCGCGTGCGTCACTGTAAACGGCACCCGCGCCGCCGCGAGGCTCAGGTGCCGCGCTGCCCCTGAAGCGTGAACAGACGCTCTGCCCGCAGGGCGCCCAGCAGCCCCGGCAGGTCCTGCGGGGCAGGGACGTGGTGCGTGGCGCCCGCCAGCGCCGGGTGGTTCCCGACCCGGATGAACGTCCCGGCGTGCGGCAGCATCGCGGCGTCCGCCGAGCCGTCCCCCGCCACGATGATCCGCCCGCGCGGCACGCCCAGCTGCGCGGCGAGCGCCTGCACTGCCGAGCCCTTGCAGGCGTCCGCGCGGACCAGCGCGAGGCGGTCGCGCCGCTCACGGATGACCTTCACGCCCGGCAGCAGCGACCACTGCGCCTGCACCTCGTCCAGGCGGGCGGCGTCGGGCTGCCCGTGCGCGAGTTTCAGGACGCCTCGCGCCTCGCGCCACTGCGCGGCAAAACTGGGATCGCTGCTGCGCAGCAGGTCACGGGGGTCCTCGGTCACGAGGATCGTCCCGCCCCCGGATGTGTTCAGCTCCCAGCGGTTCAGCCGGGCCATCGCCATCTGCAGGGTGGCGGGCGGCAGCGTGCGGCTCCAGCGGACGGTGTCGGCGGTCTGCAGCCACGCGCCGTAGCAGCGGGACACGGAGTGCAGCGGCCACCCGTTGATCAGCGGGGTCTTACCGCCCCGCGCCGTGATGACCGCCACGTGCGCGCCCGCCTCGGACCAACCGAGCAGTTCGGAGATCAGTCCCGGCGCGGGCTGCCCGGCGGCGTCGAGCAGGGTGCCGTCGAGGTCCAGGGCGAGCAGCGCGGTGGGGGTCACGCCCCCAGGGTAGCGGGTCGGGCGGGAGGCGTCTGTTAAAAAGGAGTGCGTATACAGGAGCGCGCCGCCCCGGGACTGGGGGCGGCGCGCTGGCGTGGGGGTTTACTCCGCGCTCTTGGCGGCGGCCTTCGCGGCGGCGTCCTTCATCACGCGGCTGCGGTCGCTCTTGATGCGGGCAGCCTTGCCGCGCAGTTCGCGCAGGTAGTACAGCTTGGCGCGGCGGACCTTGCCGCGCTCCAGCACGGCGATCTTGGCGACCAGGGGGCTGTTGAAGGGGAACACGCGCTCCACGCCTTCACCGAAGCTGATCTTGCGGACGGTGAAGCTCTTGCGGCTGCCCGCGCCGTTGATGGCGATGACGACGCCTTCGAAGGCCTGGTTGCGGGTGCGGTTGCCTTCGACGACCTTCGTTTCCACGCGGACGGTATCGCCGGGGCGGAATTCGGGCAGGTCGGCCTTCAGGTGGGGCTGCTCGACGGCGCGCAGGATGGCGCCACGGTTCACTTTGATTGCGTGCTGCATGGTTTGCTCCTTCGGGCAGCGGACCGTCCCACCGTCCCGCTGTCTGCGGGCAGAGACGTTCGTGCTCCTGATGAACTGGTCGCCTGGGCAGACGACCGAACTTTAGGAGTATACGGGGCGGCCCTGCTCGCGGCAAGTGCGGCAGTGGCGGGTGACCGGCGCCACGAATCGTCTTTACCTCACCTTCATGCGGGACAGAAACCCCGATCCTACTCCTCATGACCGGTCACGAAGGCAGCTCCCCGCAACTTGCCCAGGTGCAGGAGGCCTCCCTCGCGCAGCGCCGCCGCGTCGCCGAGGTCCGCGCGCGCCAGCACGTCGGCGCGGCCGGGTGGGCACAGAACGCCGCCCTGAACGCGATCATCCAGGCGGGCCGCGAGGGACTGGCCGCCACCGACGCGCTGCGCGACGTGCTGCACCTGACCTCCGCGCAGCTGCGGGACCTGCCCCTGAGCGACGAGCCGGGCCGTCAGGAGCACATCGGCGCGCTGCAACGCATCCTGGACAGCGGCGAGGCGCAGGTGTCCGCCGCGCAGACCCTGGACGCCCTGGTCACCGAGGCGCTCGACGAGGTGACCCGCCTGCCGGTCAGCGACGTGAGTGCCGCGCAACTGGACGCCCTTCGCCGCCGCGTCCGGCAGCAGGTGGACACCCTGGACCTGATCCTCCAGGCGGCCCGCGCGCAGACGACCACCCTGGAACAGCTGGGGGAACTGCAGCGCGTCAGCGAGGCCTTCCACGGACAGGTTGCCGGACTGCAGATCCTCAGCGCCAGCGAGGAAGCGCAGGTGCTGGGCGAGGCGGGCGAGCAGCTGGTGCACCGGCTGGGCAACCTGGAGGATTCCCCGCAGCAGCTGAGCGCCCTGACCCGCATCGGCGAGGCGGTCGCCGAGCAACTGGCAGACACCGGCGACGCGCCCGCCGCGCAGGCCGACGCGCTGGAGGACCTCGCCCGGCACATGGACGGGAAGGCGACCGAACTGCGCGAAGCCTGACCGCCCCAGACCGGAGGGGGACCGCTGCGTGATGGCAGGCGGTCCCCCTCCGGCATTCAGGCGGCGAGTCAAGTGATTCCACGTCATTTGGAGTCGCTCGGTGGCCCCCTCACCCTTCCGTCGCTTCGCTCCTCAGCTGCGCAGCTCTGCGAGTCCCTCCCTCTCCCACAGGGGGAGAGGGGACAACGGAACGCGGTCGCGTTGGAGGCGAGTCACTTCCATCCCGTATCAGGCTGGGGCGGTGGGCACCCAGAAGCGCAGGATGGGTTTGGGGTGGTCGGGCACCACGAACTGCCCTTCCAGCACGCCGCCGCATTTCTCGATGGTGCGGCGCGAGCCGGTGTTGTCCGCGTCGCAGGTCACGAGGGCCGACTCGATGCCCAGTTGCCGGGCGCGGCGCAGCGATCCGGCGAGGATGCGGGTGGCGTGCCCCTGGCGGCGGGCGGCGGGGCGGACCTCGTAGCCGATGTGACCGCCGAACTCACGCAGGCGAGGGTTCAGGGTGTGGCGGATGCTGGCGCGGCCCAGGTACGTGTCGCCGTCCACCAGCCACAGGTACTCGGAGTGCACGAAGCCCTCGGGGAGGGCGTGACCGGGTTCGAAGCGGCGCAGGTGCGCCAGGAAGGCCGGGAAGTCGCGGTCCATGTCGGCCACGTCGAAGCTGAGGGTGTCGCCCAGGCCGCTGCCGGTGGCCTGCGCCTCGCGCACGGCGTCCAGGAAGCTCGTCTTGAACTGTTCGTCGGGGGGCACCAGGTCCATGCCCCACCCTACGGCCCGGCCCCCGAGCCTGCCCTGAGCCAGATGGCGCAGCGCCCCAGCGGGGCGTCCGGGCCGTACGGACGGGCTCGACCAGCGCGGGGCGCAGGATTCACCACGCGGCGTGGTCAATACGGCGCAGACTCCCGCCCAGGGCACGTTAAAAGGCCCCCACGCGGACGTACAATCGCCGCATGACCGCCTCCCCCTTCGCCGTCCGGGACCTCGGCGTGACGCCGTACCGGGACGCCTGGGACCTCCAGAAAACCCTGCACGCGCAGGTGGCCGCCGGGGACGCCCCGCCCACCCTCCTGCTCGTGGAACACCCACCCGTCCTCACGCTGGGCCGCAAGGCGCGCGAGGGCACCAACATCATCGTCACCCGCGACTACCTGCGGCAGCAGGGCATCGAGGTGCTGGACGTCGAACGCGGCGGGGACGTCACGTACCACGGTCCCGGCCAGCTCGTCGCGTACGCCATCTTCCCCGTCGGCCGCCGGGTCGCGGACTTCCTGCGCCTCCTCGAACAGGCGACCATCACGGCCCTGCACGACCTGGGCCTGGAGGACGCCCGCCCCAACCCCGGCTACGCGGGCGTGTACGTCACCGAGAGAGACGTGAACGGCCTGACGTACGATCAGAAGATCGCGTCGTTCGGCGTCGCGGTGCAGCGGCACGTCGCCCTGCACGGCCTCGCGCTGAACGTGAACGCGAACCTGCAGCACTTCGACCTGATCGTCCCGTGCGGCCTGACGCAGACGCACATGACCAGCGTGCAGCGCGAGTACGACCTGCGCGGCCTGCACAGAACGGCCAGCATGACAGAGGCCAAAGACGCCCTGACGCGCGCCTTCCACACCACCTTCGCCCAGTACGACTGGACGCTGCCCACCCCCGCGGCAGCCGGGAGCTGAACCCATGACCCACGAGACCAAGGAACCCAAGTTCATCAAGAACGGCATCTACCGCAAGGACAGCGTCCCGGTCCGCGACAAGAAACCCGAGTGGCTGAAAGTCACCATCCCCACCGGGCAGGTCTTCACGGAAGTCCGCAAGATCGTCAAAGAACACCGCCTGCACACCGTGTGCGAGGAAGCCATGTGCCCCAACATCGGCGAATGCTGGAGCCGCGGCACCGCCACCTTCATGCTCATGGGCCACATCTGCACCCGCGCCTGCCGCTTCTGCGCCGTGGACACCGGCAACCCCATGGGCAAACTCGACCTCGACGAACCCCAGGGCGTCGCCGAGAGCGTGCGGCTCATGGGCCTGAAGTACGTCGTGCTGACCAGCGTGGACCGCGACGACCTGCCGGACGGCGGCGCGTACCACTTCGCCAAGACCGTCCAGGCCATCAAGAAACTCAACCCCGAAACGCGCGTCGAGGCCCTCACCCCCGACTTCGGCGGCAACACCCACTGCGTGGACCTGGTCCTCGACAGCGGCGTGGACACCTACGCGCAGAACCTCGAAACGGTCCGCCGCCTCACCCACCCCGTCCGCGACATCCGCGCCGACTACGACCAGACCCTGAAAGTCCTCGCGCATGCCAAGCAGGCCCGCCCGGACGTCATCACCAAGACCAGCATCATGCTCGGGCTGGGCGAAACCCGCGAGGAACTCCGCGAAACCATGCGCGACTGCCGCGACGCCGGCGTGGACGTCCTCACCTTCGGGCAGTACCTGCGCCCCACCATGCACCACCTGCCCGTCGAGCGCTACGTCTCCCCCGCCGAATTCGACGAGATCCGCGAGGAAGCCATGAGTCTCGGCTTCCTGGAAGTCGTCAGCGGCCCCCTGGTGCGCTCCTCCTACAAGGCCGAGCAGATCGTCATGGACCGCCCCGGCAACCTGCCCGAACACCTCGCGCACCTCGGCGAGGGCAGCGAACTCAGCCTGATCTGAACCCATCGCGTCAGCCCGCCGGTCGCCCCACGCGCCCCGGCGGGCTGAACCCGTAATGCCCCCGTAACGCGCCGGGCTGACCCTGTGGGCAGGAGGTTTCACCATGACCACCCCCCTGCTCGTGAAGGACGCCATGCACCCCCGCGCGGTCACACTCTCGACCCACAGCACCCTGACGGACGCCGTGGTCACCATGCAGGAACTGCGCGTCAAGCGCCTGCCCGTCGTACAGGACGGCCGCGTGGTGGGGATCGTCACGGACGGCGAGGTCTGCCGCGCGCTGCCCACCCTGACCGAGGGCCTGACCCCGTGGGCGTTCGCGGACCGCGTGGGGCGCGTGCGGGCGCGGGACATCATGCGACGCCCGGTGCTGACCGTCACGCCCGACGCGGCCCTGACCGCGGCACTGCGGATGATGCTGGACCGGCGCGTGGGTGGCCTGCCCGTCGTGGACGAGGACGGCGAACTGCGCGGCATGCTGACCCTGACCGACGTCCTGCGTGCCGAGGGCCGCGCCGCGCGCCTGCACTGGGGCGCGGTGGACCAGCACATGACCCGTGACGTCGTGACGGTCACGCCCGGCACGCCCGCCAGCGAGGCCGCCGCCACGCTGAAGGTCACGCGACTGCACGTCCTGCCAGTGGTGCAGGGCACCCAGTTGCGCGGCGTGCTGCACGAGAAGGACCTGCTGGCCGCCGTGGACCGCGCCGGGGCGACGCACGGCCCCACCGTCCTGGCCGATCAGTTCTTCCTGGGTGACCTCATGACCGCCGACCTGATGCGCCCCCCGACCGGGTACGTCACCGAGAGCGTTCCCATGCGGGACGCACTGACGCGCATGCTGGACCTGGACGTGCACGGCCTGCCGGTCATCACTCAGGACGGGGACCTGCTGGGCGTCGTGACGATCAGCGACGTGATCCGCACCGTGCTGGGCGAAAGCGTGGGCGCAGGCAGCGTGACCGCTTAGACCCACGCCCAGACAAAACGAAAGAACCCCGTCACTGACGGGGTTTCTCTTTGGTGCGGATGCCCAGACTTGAACTGGGGACCTCACGCTTATCAGGCGTGCGCTCTAACCAGCTGAGCTACACCCGCGCACCGGTTGTTCTTCGCGCTGTCCTCTCGGGCAGGCGGGCATAAATGTATCAGGGGGTCTTCACTCTGTCAACACCTGTTGTGGTCGGGGTGGGTCAGCGGGGCCAGAGGGCGGGGGTGCCTCCGGGGGTGATGCCAGCGTGCGTGTCCAGCGCGTAGCGGTCGGTCATGCCGCTGAGGTAGTCGCAGGTAGCGCGCGGCTGGCCTTCGCTGGCGGCCAGGGCGCGGTAGGTGGGGGGAAGCATGCTGGGGCGGTTCATCAGGGCGTGGTACAGGCCGTGGAGGACCTGGGTGGCCTGTTCGACCTGCATCTCGACGCGCCAGTGGCGGTAGAGGTTCTCGCGCAGGAAGGTGCCCGCATCGCGCAGCAGGTCGCGCATGTCGGGGCTGTAGGTGATGAGGCGGGTGGGCCAGGCGCGGACCTCGGCGGGGGTGGTGACGCCGCTGGCCGTGATGCTGGCGTGGCTGGCGTGCGTGAGGTCGCGGATCAGCCAGCCGAGCAGCTGGCGGTGCAGGGTGCGGCGGCCCTGTTCGCTCAGGTCGTGCCCGTGCAGTCCGGCGCGGCGGGTGAGTTCGGTCCACAGGGGCAGTTCGTTCAGCTGGTGGGGGGTGATGAGGCCGCTGCGCAGGCCGTCGTCGAGGTCGTGCGCGGTGTACGCGAGGGCGTCGGCGGCGTCCACGACCTGCGCTTCCAGGCTGGGCTGGCCCAGGCCCGCGCGGTGGTGTTTGTTCAGGCCGTCCAGGGTGTCGCGGGTGAGGTTCAGGCCGGGGTACTCGCTCTTGGGGTGTTCGAGCAGCGTGACGATCCGCCGCGCCTGGAGGTTGTGGTTGAAGCCGCCCTCGTCGGCCAGCAGCTGGTTCAGGACGCGTTCCCCGGCGTGCCCGAACGGCGGGTGCCCGAGGTCGTGGGCGAGGGCGATGGTCTCGGCGAGCGTTTCGTTCAGGCCGAGGCTCAGGGCGACGCTGCGGGCGACCTGCTGCACCTCCAGGGTGTGGGTCAGGCGGGTGCGGTAGTGGTCCCCGGCGGCCGAGAGGAACACCTGCGTCTTGGCCTCCAGGCGGCGGAAGGCGGTGGTGTGCAGCACCCGGTCGCGGTCCTTCTGGAAGGCGGTGCGGGTCTCGCTTTCGGCTTCTGCGTGTTCGCGTCCGCCGTGGTCGCGGCTGAGGGTGGCGGTGGGGGCCAGCGTGGCGGCCTCGCGCGCTTCCAGGTCGGGGCGGGTGAACATGCGCGCAGTCTATGACCGCGTGGGGGCGGGTGCATTACAGTTGCCGGAAGATGACCGGCGAGACGACAGGTGAGACGAGGGTGGTGTATGACGGGCGGATCGTGCGCCTGGAACTCCTGGACGGCAGGTGGGAGGTGGTGCGCCACGCGGACGCGGTGGCGGTCCTGGCCCTGAACGACGCCGGGGAGATGCTGCTGGTCCGCCAGGAGCGCCGCGCGGTGGGCGCGTTTACCGTAGAGGCCCCGGCCGGGCTGATCGATCCCGGCGAGACGCCCGAGCAGGCGGCGCGGCGTGAGTTGCAGGAGGAAGCGGGTCTGGACGGCGACGTGACGCTGTTCACGCGCTTCTATGCCAGCCCTGGGTTCTGCGACGAGTTCCTGTACGTGTTCGAGGCGACGAACCTCCGGGAGAGCAAGCTGCCGCACGACGAGGACGAGGAGGGGATCGAGGTGCTGTGGCTGCCGCCCGCGCAGGTGCTGGCGGGGCTGCGGGACGGGACGCTGATCGGGAGTGCGTCCACGGTCGCGGCGGCCCTGCACGCGGCGCAGCTGCTGGCGCTGCGCGGGGCGGGCGCGTGAAGACGTACGTGTCGCCCGGCCAGCGTCCGGACACCGCCACGGTGGTCGCGGTGGGGTCGTTCGACGGGGTGCACCTGGGGCATCAGGCGCTCATCGCGCAGCTGAAGGCCAAGGCGCGCGAGCACCGCGTGCCCAGCGTGGTGTACACCTTCGATCCGCCCACGCGGGTCCTGACGCAGGGTGTGGAGTTCCTGTCCACCCTCCCGGAGAAGCTGGACCTGCTGGCCCGCTACGGCGTGGACGAGACCATCGCGGCGTCGTTCACGCCGGAGTTCGCGTCCCGCCCGAAGGAGGCGTTCCTGGACGACCTGCGCCTGCTGCGCCCCCGCGCGATTGTCGTCGGTGAGGACTTCCACTTCGGGCGGGGCCGCGCCGGAAGTGCCGCCGACCTGCGGGAGGTCGCGCCGGAGGTCGTCGTGGTGCCCATCCACGGCCTGAGCGGCGAGGACATCAAGAGCACCCGCGTGCGCGAGTACCTCAAGAGCGGGGACGTGGACGGCGCGCGCCGCCTGCTGGGCCGCCATTACGACGCGCAGGGCGTCGTCGTGCAGGGCGACCAGCTGGGGCGCACCATCGGCTGGCCCACCGCGAACATCCGCGTGCCGGACGGTAAGGCGCTGCCGCTGGGCGTGTTCGCCGTGGTGGCCGTCGGGGATCACGGGCGCTGGCACGGCATGGCGAACGTCGGCTTCCGCCCCACCGTGAACGGCACCGACCGCCGCTTCGAGGTGCACCTGTTCGACTACAGCGGCGACCTGTACGGCCAGGAATTGCAGATCAAGTTCTTCACGCACCTGCGCGGCGAGCAGAAATTCAGCGGCCTGGACGAACTGAAAGCCCAGATCGCCCGCGACGCGCAGGCGGCCCGCGACGCCCTGAAAGACGTCCGGTAATCACCTCCTGCGCCGACTGACGGGTTCAGCCGACCGAGGGGTCTCTCTCTCAGCGGTTTCCAGTTCCATTGAAGGGCCAACGGCACGCCCTTCAACTCCACTTCCAACCGCTGGTGTTGACGGCTTCTCGCGCTGCTCGGTTCAGGGGTGTTGAGCAAACCACTCAACGCCTCTGAACACCGCGGTCAGTTCACGGTGAAGTTGCTGATGTTCCACTCGCCGAAGCCGTCGGCGATCCCCTCGTCGCCGAGGCCGGACGCGAAGCGGGTGGGGTAGCCGTAGGTGGGGTCGAAGTTCTGCCGGACGATGGGGCAGGGGGCCTTCGCCTGATCCCTGAGAGCGGCGGCCATCTCGTCGAAGCGGGCGTCCATGGTGCGGGCGGACAGGGCGGGGTTCACGGTGCCTTCCTGTCCGGGGGCCAGGGCGGTGCGGGTCACGCGGCCACCGCTGACGGTGACGCGGGTGCCGGGGAACAGGACAGGCGCGGCGATCTGGTTCACGTCGTAGGTGTAGTTCGCGGGGCGCTGGCTGGCCCACAGGGCGCGGGCCTGGGTCAGCTGGGCGTTCAGGGCCTTGAAGTCGGGGCGGACGTACCCGGCGCGGCAGCCAAAGGGGGCGGTGGTGGGCGCGCCAGTCTGGGGGCCGCTGCCGCCACCTGCGAGGGCCGCGCCGGTCACGGCGGTCAGCAGGCCGGTCAGGAGGACGCGCGGGACGGTGCGGCGGACGCTGGGGGTCATGGGGGCAGCGTACGGGCCGAAACTGACGGGCGGCTGAGAGGTGGGGGTGGTGAGGGTTGCGGTGCGCCGGGCCGGGTGGGGCGTACCCTGGGCGGCATGAGCACGGACGCCCTCTCCCCTGTTTCGTCCCCCGAGTCCCCTGTTTCTTCCCCCGGGTCCTCTGCCGAGCTGCCTGCGGTGGTGGACCTGGGGTACTCGTTCTGCCCGAACGACACGTTCATCTTTCACGCGCTGCACGCGGGGCTGGTGCGGGGGCCGCTGCCGGTGCGGGAGGTGCTGGAGGACGTGCAGACCCTGAACGAGTGGGCGGTGGCGGGGCGGTTGCCGATGACGAAGATCAGTTACCGCGCGTACTTCGAGGTGATGGACCGGTACGTGGCGCTGCGCGCGGGCGGGGCGCTGGGGCGGGGCGTGGGGCCGCTGGTCGTGACGCGCGGGGACGTGCAGGACCTGAACGGGCGGACGGTGGCGTCCCCGGGCGCGCTGACCACGGCGGAACTGCTGCTGCGGCTGGTGTTCCCGGGAGTGAACGTGGTGCGGATGCGCTACGACGAGGTGATGCCTGCCGTGCAGCGCGGCGAGCACGCGGGGCAGTCCATCGACGCGGGCCTGATCATTCACGAGTCGCGCTTCACCTTCCACGAGTACGGATTGACCCGCCTGCTGGACCTGGGCGCGTGGTGGGAAGGTGAGACGGGGCTCCCCCTCCCGCTGGGCGCGATCCTGGTGCGCCGCGACCTGCCGCAGGACGTGCAGCGCGGCCTGAACGCGGCGGTGCGGGCCAGCCTGGAGTACGCGTACGCGCACCCGGACGCAGCGCGCGCGTACATCCGCGAGCACGCGCTGGAGATGTCGGACGAGGTCATGCAGGCGCACATCGACCTGTACGTGAATCCCTTCAGTCTGGACGTGGGCGACGAGGGCGAGCGGGCCGTGCGGGAACTGCACCGCCGCGCGGTGGAGGTCGGCGCGACCCTCCCCGCGGTAGGGGCGCTGTTCGTCGAGTGAGACGGGCTCCGGTTGAATGGCTTGCAAAGCCGTTCAATCCGAGCGGATGCGAGAAGGAGCGAAGCGGGTTCCGGACGTGGGGTTGGCAGATCGGTGGTGTTCCGATCTGTGAACGAAACAGACGGGAACCGTATGAGACGGGCTCCGACCGACTGGTCGGCCAGAACCGTCGGGTCCGGGCGGATGCGACGCGCAGAGTTGCCGCGCAGATGAATCCCCCCTGAAGGGGGCCTGGCGGGTGGGGCGGCGTCGCGCGCCTGCCGGGCGGGCCGTGCGTGAGGAATCTTAGGACTTTCTGACCGCGTGTGGGGTAGGCTGTGCGGGTGACGAAGCAAGGTGCGCCAGCCGTCCCGGCGATCGAGGTCCGGGGGCTGTACAAGACATACGGTTCGAACGCCGTCCTGGAGGACGTGCACCTGACCGTGAAGCCCGGAGAGGTTTACGCCCTGACCGGCCCGAACGGCGCCGGGAAGACCACCCTGATCCGCACCATGACGGGCCTCGCCTTCCCCTCGGACGGCGAGGTCCGGCTGCTGGGGCGTGACGTGCACACCGACGGCCAGCGGGCCCGCGCGTACCTGGGCGCCGTCGTGGAGGCCCCCGCGAAGTTCTACCCGCAGTTCACGGGCACGCAGAACCTGCAGATTCACGCGAACCTGTCGGCCATGGCGCCCGGCGGGCGCCGGATCAGCCGCGACCGCATCCGCGAGGTGCTGGCCCTGCTGGAACTGACCCGCATGGCCGACCGGCGCGTCGGGGAGTTCTCGCTGGGGCAGCGGCAGCGGCTGGGCGTGGCGAGCGCCATGCTGGCCGAACCGAAGGTCCTGATCCTGGACGAACCGACCAGCGGCCTGGACCCGCTGGGCATCGGGCTGATCCACCGGATCGTGACCAGCCTCGCCACGAGCGGCTGCGCGGTCGTGCTGAGCACGCACCACCTGCGGGAGATCGCCACGTACGCGCACACGGTCGGCATCCTGACCGGCGGGCGACTGGTGGACACGGTGGACCTGCGCGCCCGGCAGGCCGCGTACCGCTTCCGGGTGGACGACCCGGTGGGCGCGGCGGCGGTGCTGGAACGCCTGCCGTTCGTGCGGCGCGTGAGCACCCGCACGCCGTACGCGATCGCGCACCTGGGCGGCGAGTCGCGCGTGCCGGACGCCCTGTCGCACCTGCACAACGAGGGCATCCGCGTGTTCGAGGCCAGCCCGGACCACTTCGACCTGTACGAGTACTACCGCGAACGCGTGGAGCAAGCATGACCACCATTCACCGCACCGGGGGACGCGCATGCTGACCCTGCTCAGCCTGGAATTCCGCAAACTGTTCGGCGCGCGCAGCGTCCGCCTGGCGCTGCTCGTCACGCTGCTGCTGCCGCTGCTGTGGGCGTTCGCGCCGCGCCTGGACCAGCTGTTCGCGCCGGGTCAGGCGGTCGCGCTGGTCAGCGGGTGGCAGCTGCCGTTCATCAGCATCTTCACCAGCATCCAGTTCCTGCTGCCGCTGTTCATCGCCGTGATGGCCGCCGAGATGATCGGCGCAGAGGTCGCGCACGGCACGCTGGCGCCGCTGCTGCTGCGTCCCGTGGACCGCACCCGCGTGATCCTCAGCAAGCTGATCGTGGCGATCTCGTACCCGTTCATCCTGCTGCTCGTGACGCTGCTCGGGTCGCTCATCGCGGGCCTGTCGCTGGGCTACGGGAACTTCCAGGGTGGCACCGGCCTGGGCGCCGGCGGCCTGGTGGGTGTCGGCACGCTGACCAGCGAGGCGGCGTTCGGGGAGGTCATGCGCGGCACGCTGCTCGCCGGGATCTCCCTGATGCCCATCGCGGCGCTGGCGCTGCTGTTCGGCATCCTGTACCTGAACACCGCCGCCGCCGCGCTGGCGACCTTCGCGACGCTGATCGTCATGCGGCTGTTCGTGGTGCTGCCCCAGGCGATCCAGCCGGTGCTGCTCACGAACTACTTCCAGCTGTTCCTGCCCAGCAACCAGGACACGCTGGGCAAGGACATCATCCTGCTGCTGATCTACACGGTGGGGTTCGGCCTGCTGAGCATCTTCGCGTTCGACCGCCGCGACGTATAACACACAGGCGCGCACGCGGGAGGGGGTCACGGTTCACGCCGCGGCCCCCTCTGCCCGTATGTCATTTCGGCGCGCTGGGACGGTCGGGCTGCGCTACAGTGCGCCGCGCCCGCCCGTGCGGGCCACGGAGGTTTCCTGTATGCGTCATCCTGCCCTGCTCCTGACCCTGGCCCTGTCCTTCACGTCCGCCGCGCACGCCGCGCCCGCGCAGCCAACCGTGCAACCCAGGGCGCAGCAGCTCGCGGTGTTCAAGGTCGCCGCGCTGGCGAGCGCGACCGTCACGCCCGCCACGCTGCGCGCCTCGGGCGTGACCGCCGAGACGATCACCATTCCCGCCGACTACCTGTACAAACGGGACCTGCGCGTGCGCGCCTACGACCTGGACGCGTTCCTGAAGGCGCGCATCCCGAATGTCGAGGAGCTGGCCGCGCAGGGCGCGCAGGTGATGTTCTGGTGCCGTGACGGGTACGCGCCCATGGCGAAACTCTCGGACCTGCTGGGTCGCGGCGGCCTGATCGCCGTGGCGGACGCCGACGCCCCGGATGGCATGCAGTGGCCGAACGCGCCGTACAAGACGTCCATCCTGACCGCGCCGGAGATCGGCAACTACGTCGTGTGGCGCGCCGCGCAGTTCCCCGCCAAACCGCAGCCGTGGGGCCTGGACACCATCTACGTCCTGCCCGCGGGCACCGCACTGAAGAAGTAACGCCTGCCCGGTCCGCCGCCCACGCGCATCCGCACGGGCGGCGGACATTCGTTCCGGCGGGCACAGCGGTTTCCAGTTCCGCCCGGGGGCGTACCCCTGGCCCCTGGGCTCCACTTCCAACCGCTGATGGAGACGGCCTCTCGCGCTGCTCGTTTCAGGGAGGCTGAGGGGGGTTCTCATACGGGATTCAAGTGATTCCAGATCATCCGGAGTCGCCCGGTGGCCCCCTCACCCTTCCGTCGCTTCGCTCCTCCCTCCCTCTCCCACAGGGGGAGAGGGGACAACGGAAGGCAATCACGTTGGAAGCAAGTCAATTTAATCCCGTATCAGTCTCCCTGAACACCGCCGTATGGGCTAACCTGCGCCCATGACGGCGCCCATCTCCCTGCACGCGGGCGGCAGCCTGTACGACCGGATCGGTCCGGACGCCCTGTCGGCCCTCGTCACGCGGTTCTACTCGTACGTGGCGCAGGAGCCGCTGCTCACGCCCATCTTCCCCGCCGACCTGACCGTGACCGCCGAGAAGCAGCTGGCGTTCCTGACCGGGTTCCTGGGCGGCCCGCCGCTGTACCACGAACGCTACGGGCACCCGCGTCTGCGGGCGCGGCACCTGCCGTTCGAGATCACCCCGGCGCGCGCGCGGGCGTGGCTGGCGTGCATGAACGCGGCGCTGCGGGACGCGCCGCAGGTCGGCGCGGAGCAGATCAGCGTGGACGACGCGCGGGAACTGTACGCGGCCCTGTCGCGCGTGGCGGTGCACATGGTGAACGCGGAGGACCACCCGACCTCCTGATCCCGCCCCGTTTGTGAGCTGACTTCGGGTTGGACAACTCCTGGCAATTGACTAGCAGGGTGGGGGCGGGGGTTGCGGGGCTTTCCTACACTGCGCAGCATGACCCACCAGCGCAGCATCGAGGACCTCCGCGCCGAGGTCGACCAGATCAACCGTGACCTGCTGACCCTGCTGTCCAAACGCGGCGAGGTCGTCGCGCAGATCGGGCACGCCAAGACCCAGGAAGGCCGCCCGAACCACTACGACCCGGCCCGCGAGGACAAGCAGCTCAAGGAGATCGAGTCCCTGAACCAGGGCCCCTTCACCAGCGCCGCCGTGAAGGCGATCTTCAAGGAGATCTTCAAGGCCAGCCTGGACCTTGAGGAGAGCAACGACAAGAAGCAGCTGCTCGTGTCCCGCAAGGTCAAGAGCGAGGACACCGTGCTGGACATCGACGGCGTGCGCATCGGCGGGGACGCGCCCCCCACCATCGTCGCCGGGCCCTGCTCGATTGAAAGTGAGGAGCAGATGGAGCAGACGGCGGCGTTCCTTGCCGCGCGCGGCGTGAAGATCCTGCGTGGCGGCGCGTACAAGCCCCGCACCAGCCCCTACGGCTTCCAGGGCATGGGCGTGGACGGCCTGATCCTGGGCAGCCGCGTCGCCAAGGAGCACGGGATGCTGTTCGTGACGGAAGTCATGGACACCCGCGACGTGGAGATCGTCGCGGAGCACGCCGACATCCTGCAGGTCGGGGCGCGGAACATGCACAACTTCGCGCTGCTGCGCGAGGTGGGCCGCTCGCGCCGCCCGGTGCTGCTCAAGCGCGGCCTGAGCGCCACCATCGAGGAGTGGCTGTACGCCGCCGAGTACATCCTCTCCGAGGGGAACAACGAGGTGATTCTCTGCGAGCGTGGCATCCGCACGTACGAGAAGTGGACCCGCAACACCCTGGACCTGTCCGCCGTGGCGCTCGCCAAGCAGGAGACGCACCTGCCGGTCATCGTGGACGTCACGCACGCCGCCGGGCGCCGCGACCTGCTGATCCCCCTGGCGAAGGCCGCCCTGGCCGTCGGCGCGGACGGCATCCACGTCGAGGTGCACCCCAGCCCCGCCACCGCCCTGAGCGACAACGAGCAGCAGCTGGACTTCGCCGGGTACGACAAGTTCAGCGACGCCCTGAGCAGCCTGCTGCGCCAGCCCGCCACCGTCTGAACCCCGCCAGCTGATGCGGCGCCCCCGGACAGGTCGGGGGCGCCGTTTCAGCGTTGCGGCACGAGGCCCAGCACGCCCGGCAGTTCCATCAGGTGCGCAATGACCGGCACCCCCGGCTCCGGGGCGGCCTGACCGGCGCGGTTCACCCACACCGCCCGCAGTCCGGCCCGGCGGGCGCCCTGAACGTCCTTCTCACAGGAGTCGCCCACCATCACGGCCTGCTCAGGGTGAACGTCCAGCGCGGCGCAGGCGGCGTAGTAGGCGCGCGGGTCGGGTTTCGCCGCCGGGACCTCCTCCACGCACAGGACCGCGTCCACCAGGGCGTCCAGTCCGAAATGCGTGAGTTTCAATGCCTGCACCTCGCGCACGTAGTTCGTCAGGACCGCCAGCCGCAGCCCGGCGGCGCGCAGGTCCCGCAGCACGTCCGCCGCGCCGGGCAGGGGCGCCCAGGCGGCGCGGTACGCCCCCCGGTACGTGACGGTCGCCGCCTCGCCGTCCGGATCGGGCACGCCCAGTTCGGTCAGGAGGCGCGTGAAGCGCAGCACCCGCGCCTCGTGCGCGGTCAATTCGCCCCGGAACAGCAGCGGGTCGATGGCGCGGATGTGCGCCGCGTGCCGCGCGAACAGCTCGGCGGGCGGGACGCTCAGGCCGGACTGCGCCGCCAGGGCACGCAGGCCCACGTGCGTGCAGCCCGTATCGTCGAACAGCGTGTCGTCCAGGTCGAAAATCACGGCGCGCAGGGGCAGGGTCACCGCCCGACTCTACCCCCTCCACCGGGCCTCTGCCCTATCCGCCCAGCAGCAGCGGTTGCGTGGGCAGCTGCCCCGCCGGGACCAGTCCGGCCGCCGTGATGCCCGCCAGCCGCACGCCCCGGCCCGCGAGCAGCTCCGGCGTCAGGAGGCGCGCGGCGGCGCGGGCCAGGTCCGGCGCGGCGTGAACTGGCAGCGGGAGGGTGACCCGGCGCGTGATGACGCTGCGGTCGTCGAACTTCAGTTTCAGCACCACTGTCCGCGCGGCCAGACCCACCCGCTCCAGGCGGCGTTCCACCCCCTGAGCCAGCACGGGGAGGCGGGCGGCCACCGCGTCCACGCCGCGCAGGTCGTGACCGTACGTCTCCTCGGTGCCCACGCTGCGGTGCGGGCGGTCCGGCTCGACCGCCCGGTCGTCCAGGCCCCGCGCGATCCGCGAGAAGTGCGCGCCGTGCACCCCGAACCGCGCCGTCAGGGCGGCCGGATCGGCGGCGCGCAGGTCCGCACCCGTGCGGATGCCCATCCCGGCCAGTTTCGCGGCGGTCGCCGGGCCGATCCCGTGAAAGTCCCCCACCGGGAGCGCGGCCAGCAGCTCGTCTACCTGCGCGGGCAGGATCACGGTCAGCCCGTCGGGCTTGTGCAGTCCGCTGGCGAGTTTCGCCAGGAACTTGTTCACGCTCACGCCTGCCGTCGCCGTCAGGCCCGTCCCCGCGCGGATCTGCCGCCGGATCGCCTGCGCGATGCGCGTCGCGCTCGGCCCGCCCGTCAGGGGCGCGGTCACGTCCAGGTACGCCTCGTCCAGCGACAGCGGCTCCACCAGCGGCGTGAACGCGGCGAACACCGCGCGGATCTGCGCGCTCACCTCGCGGTACGCCTCGAACCTCGGCTCCACCACCACCAGCTCCGGGCAGCGTTCCAGCGCGCGGTACAGCGGCATCGCCGACCGCACCCCGAAGGGCCGCGCCTCGTAACTCGCCGTCAGGACCACCGAACGCCGCCCGCCCCACGCGACCGCCACGGGCCGCCCCCGCAGCCGCGCGTCGTCCCGCTGCTCCACCGACGCGTAGAACGCGTCCATGTCCACGTGAACGATCTTGCGGAGCGCAGGCACCCGCCCATGCTAGAGCGCGCGGGGTCAGTCGAACTGGATGAAGATGGCCTTGAGGTACTGCGCTTCCGGGAAGGTCGCGTGGTGGTCGGGGGCGTGCTGGCTGGTGTGCAGTTCGCGCCACTTGCGGCCCGAGCGGGTGGCGGCGTCGCGGACGGCGTCCCAGAATTCCTCGGCGGTGACGTGCGCGGAGCACGACGCACTGAGGAGGATGCCGCCCGTGGCGAGGCGGCGGATGCCGTCGGCGGCGAGTTTCCCGTACGCGCGGATCGCGCCGGCCCGTTCGGTCTCGCGGCGGGCCAGGGAGGGCGGGTCGAGGATCACGAGGTCGAAGTCGCGGTCGGTGTCGGCGAGCCATTCGAACACGTCGGCCTGGACGGTCTCGTGCGGGGCGGTGAGTTTCGGGTTCAGGGCGTAGTTGCGCCCCGCGCTGTCCAGCGCGTGCGCGCTGATGTCGAGGCTGACGACGTGCGCCGCCCCGCCGCGCGCGGCGTACAGGCTGAAGCCGCCGCTGAACGAGAAGGCGTTCAGGACCCGGCGGCCCCGCGCGTACTTCTCGACGCGGCGGCGGTTGTCACGCTGGTCGAGGAAGAACCCGGTCTTCTGGCCGCGCAGGACTTCCGCTTCGAAGGCCAGTCCGGTCTCGTGGAAGACGACAGTGCCGTTCCCGACACTCCCGGCGAGAAGCTGACCGTCGAACAGGCCCTCCTCTCGGGCGCGGGTCTGGATGTTGCGGCTCAGGCGCAGCACCAGCGCGAAGTCCGGGAAGCGCTCCGCGAGGAGGCCCAGGATGCGTTCCAGGTGCGGGAACCACGCGGCGGTGTACAGCTTCACGACCAGCGTGCCCGCGTAGCGGTCCACGACCAGTCCGGGGAACCCGTCGGATTCGCCGTTGACGGCGCGGTACCCGTCGGTGTCCGGGCCGAACAGCGGCGCGCGGCGCAGCAGCGCCTCGTCCAGCCGCGCCGCCCACCACGCGTCGTCCAGCGTGGCGGGGGTGCCCTGGTGCAGCACCCGCACGCGCAGCGGGCTGTCCGGGTCGAACAGGCCGATCGCCAGGAAGCGGTCGCGGCGGTCGTAGATGACGGCCAGTTCGCCCGCGTCGCCGTCGCGGTTCTGGGCGCGGAGGCTGGACTCGTACACCCAGGGGTGCCCGGCGCGGACGTGCGCCTCGGCAGCGGGGGACACCCGCAGTCTCAGGCGGGAACGGGTGGGGGCGGCGGGAACGTCCGGCATCCCTCCAGGGTACCGCACGGGCGGGAAAGGGCGGGAGGGGGCACGCCCCACTGGACGGCCCCCTCCCCTCTCTGCGCCGGGTTCAGGCGGCGGGCGCGTCCCGTTCCGGGCGGGGGGCGAGGGCGCGCAGCACCAGCGGCGCCAGCACGGTCGTCAGGAGGACCATCAGCAGCACCTCGGCGTACACCTGCTTGCCGATCACGCCCGCCGCGAGGCCCAGGCTGGCGACGATCAACCCGACCTCGCCGCGCGGGACCATGCCCACGCCGACCAGCAGCGACTGCCGCCTGCCCATGCTGCGCGCACCGATCAGGCCGCCCGCGACCTTGCCGATCACGGCCAGCACCGTCAGGATCAGACCCGCGACGATCACGACCGGGTCACCCAGCACGCCCAGGTCCAGCTGCAGGCCGACCACCACGAAGAAGATCGGGGCGAGGAAGGACTCCAGGGCGTGGACCTTCGACTCGAACTCCACCTCGTCCTTCACCTCCGCGAGGACCATGCCTGCCAGGAACGCCCCGATGATAGGCGCGAGGCCCGCGACCGTGCTCAGCGCCGCCACGCCCAGGCCCACCACGATCGCCACGTTGAACATGCGCGCCAGGCTCAGGTTCCGCAGGCGGGGCTGGAAGCGCCGGACGAGCGGGATGCCCACGGCGAGCACCAGCGCCACGAACCCCACGCTGAGGCCCAGGATCAGCGCCACCTGCGCGGCACTCATGCTCTCCCCCGCGCCCAGGCCGCTGACGACCGCCAGCAGCGTCAGCCCCAGGATGTCGTCGATGACGGCCGCACCCAGGATCACCTGCGCGAAGCGGGCGTCCAGCACGCCCATCTCCTGCAGCACCTTCGCCGTGATGCCCACCGACGTCGCCACGAGCGCCGTGCCCACGAACAGCGCACTCACGTTCCCCTGGTCCTGCCACAGCCCGAACCCGAAGCCCAGCGCCAGCGGGAATGCGATACCCAGCACCGCCACCAGCAGCGCCTCCTTGCCCACGGACAGCAGGTCACGGAAGCGGGTCTCCAGGCCTACCATGAACAGCAGGAACACCGCGCCCAGTTCCGCGAGGCTCAGCATGAACGCGTCCGGGCGGACCAGACTCAGCACGCTCGGCCCGATCAGGATCCCGGCCAGCACCTGCCCCACCACCGCCGGAACCCCCAGCTTCGAGGCGACCGTCCCGAACACCGCCGCCGCCAGCACCACCCAGAACAGCGCGAACAGCAGATCCGCCGTTCCCGCCGAACTCGCCGCCAGCGCGCCGCCCGACAGCAGCACCCCCAGCGGCAGCGCCGCACGCCAACCCAATCCCTTGAACATCACCATCACCTCCACACCTGAATGAACGAAGAAGCAAAAGGCATGGAGTCAGGCCAACTTGACCTGACTCCACCCCGGCGGCCTATGGGAACCGCACCCCGCCGCACCGAAGCGACGAACTTGCTTTACATCCTAAAGGAACAGCCCCCGCCTTGATCAGAATCTTAATGTCAGGTGAACAGCGCGGGGGGGATGCCCAGCGTACGCCACATGAGAACCGAGCCGCACCCTAGAGTTCAGTTGTGAAACTCGCCGCCCCCCTCCTGCTCCTGACCGCCACCCTCATGACCGCCTGCACGCCCGGCGGCACCGACACCCCGGACACCACCGGCCCGCAACTCACCCTGACCCAGAGCACTTCCAATCAGGACAGTGACGTCACCATCACGGCCAGCGCGGCCGACACCAGCGGCGTCAGCAGGGTCGAGTTCTACCAGAAGGGCCTGCTGAAGGACACCGACACCACGGCGCCCTACGAGTACACGGTCAACGTCCTGAACGACGACCGCACCGGCTTCACCGCGAAAGCCTACGACACCAAAGGCAACGTCAGCACCAGCGCCGTGTTCAACGTCACCACCCTGAACCAGGGCGTGTGGGAGTGGGGCATCTACGACTCTGCGAACACCCTGCTCGACAGCGGCATCGCGGTGTACGACGACGAGGTCATTGACACGGACGGCAGCGTGGCCCTCGGCGGGTACGCCAACGAAGCCCTGACCCGCACTGGCCTGACCCTGCTGGGCAACATCAGCAGCAAGACAAAACTGGAAACGGCCTTTGAACTGAAGACCTGTTGCGCAGTAGTTGAAGGATCAGTGGGGAGCCGCGAATCGGCTCCCCACTGATCTGTCCCTACGCTCAGGGCGTGCAGAGGTGGTGGCGGCGTTGCCAACGGAGATTGACGAGTCCGGCGACACACCCCCACATCACGCCGTGCTGTGAGGTCCGATTCCTGAAAAACTCCTTGCAGACGCGAAATTTCTTGATGCGGCCGATGGCATTCTCAGCGCTGATCCGCACCTTGGAGATCAGCCGATTCAGCTCACGTTGCTCCTTGCTCAACTCGCCGTTCTTCGGTCGTTTGGCGGGCACGATGGTTTCCCAGTCCGGATAGACCTTCTCCATTCCGGTATAGCCCCGGTCTCCCCACACCCGGACGTGCCTGGGCAGTCGGTTCATCAGTCGGGAACGTCGCAGCACCTTCATGTCGTGGGTGCGACCGCTGGCGGTCGCACTGAGGTGCACGATCTGTCCTTCGGGCGTCACCGCCACCTGGGTTTTCAGGGTATGGGTCCTTTTCTTGACGCTGTAAAAGCGCTTCTTGTCCTTGGGCCGCCCGACCGCCTTCTTGCCGGGGTTCTCCCCCTTCTTCACTTTCGGCTGCCCGCGAGGTTGCTCAGTCCCATCCACGATCACGTCGGTCAGTTCGGGGAAGATCTCCAGAAACTCCTCCAGAGAGCGTATTTTCCTCGGGTTCCTGCTCGCCCCTCCAGGAGCCTCATCCGGCTCGGCCTGGAGCGTCCGGGGACGGAGGGGAGCAGGCAACGCCTGCTCCAGGACCGGCAGCAGGGCATGGATGTTCCGGCAGATGTTCGCCGCGTCCAGATCGAACAGGATGCCCAGAACATGCATGGTGAAGTACTGTCGCAGATAGAGCAGCGTGACCAGCAGTCGCTGGCTGAGGTCGAGCTTGAAGGTGTTGCCCGCTCCGATGCGCCGGACCCGTCCGGCGCGGGAAAGGGAGCGGTGATGACTCCGTTCCCACAAGGGCTCCAGTTCAATCAGCAGCTGGTCAAACTCGGCAGGACTCAACCCCACCAGCCGTTCAAAGGACCGCCCCCTGGATTTCAGCTTCTCAAGCCGCAACACCCTTGAACCTACCTGCTCCGACCTCTACTGCGCAACAGGTCTTGAACTCGAACCTCTACTTCGCCGGTGAGGATCTCGACGGGAAATTCAGCGTCGAGAAGCTGAGCGACGGGAAGTCCTACACGGCGTTCATCGGCGGCGGCAGCACCTTCGACGGCAGCAACACTCCCATCCAGAACGTCGCCATCGTCATGCTTCAGGTGTCCACCGAGGTGCCGCAGATGACCGCCACGCGTACCGCCACCACCATCCAGCGCCTCGCCGCGCAGCGTACCCTGGCCAGCCTGAGCGTCCAGTCGCGCCCCGTGAACGCCGCCGCGATCCTGAACGCCAGCCGGTTCACCAAGCGCTGAACCAACTACAGAAGCAGGGCACCCCCTTCCCGGCGGGTGCCCTGCTGCCGTGTTCAGGTTAGTCGGCGGCCTGGTCCGCGCCGTACACTTCGATGATCCCGGCGGCGCCCATGCCCCCGCCGATGCACATGGTGATCAGGGCCTTCCCGCCCCCACGGCGCTGCAGTTCGTAGATGGCGCTCGTGGCGAGTTTCGCCCCGCTGCACCCCAGGGGGTGACCCAGGGCGATGGCGCCGCCGTTGACGTTCATGATGTCCTGGTTCAGGCCCAGTTCCCGCGCCACAGCCAGGGACTGCGCGGCAAACGCCTCGTTCAGTTCGATCAGGTCGATGTCGTCCAGGGTCAGGCCGGTCTGCGCGAGCACCTTCGGCACGGCCTTCACGGGGCCGATGCCCATCAGTTCGGGTTCGACGCCTGCCACGGCGAAGCCGAGGAACTTCGCCAGCGGCTTCACGCCGAGTTCCTGCGCCTTCTCGCCGCTCATGATCAGCACGGCAGCCGCGCCGTCGCTGAAGGGGCTGCTGTTCGCGGCGCTGACCGAACCGGTCGCCTTGAACGCGGGGCGGACCTTCGCCATGTCCGCGAGGTTCGCGTCCCGGCGGATCAGTTCGTCCTTGTCGAAGTTCACGGTCTCGGACTTCATCTTCGTGCCCTTCAGCTTGTCCACGCGGACGGGCACGGGCACGATCTCGGCGTCGAACTTCCCGGCGTCCTGCGCCGCCGCGGCGCGCTGGTGGCTGCGGAATGCGAACGCGTCCTGATCTTCACGGCTGATGCCGTACTTCGCGGCGACGTTCTCGGCGGTCATGCCCATGCCGATGTACGCGCCGGGACGGGCGTCCACCAGTTCGGGGTTCGGGCTGGGGTTGTGGCCGCTCATGGGCACGAAGCTCATGCTCTCCACACCACCGGCCAGCATCACGTCCGCCTGCCCCGCCTGAATGGCCGCTGCGGCCATGGCGATGGTCTGCAGGCCGCTGGAGCAGAAGCGGTTCACGGTCACGCCGCCCACGCTGTCGGGCATCCCGGCGCGCAGCGCGGCCAGACGGGCCACGTTCAGGCCCTGCTCCGCCTCGGGAATCGCGCAGCCGAGGTACACGTCCTCGACGATACCGGCGTCCACACCGGCGCGCTTCACGGCCTCGTTCAGCACCAGCGCCGCCAGATCGTCGGGGCGGGTGTTCGCCAGGGTGCCTTTCACGCCACGACCAACGGGCGTCCGGACGGCAGAAACAATAACAGCATCACGCATAGTCGTTACTCCTTATAGATTCCAGGCGTCATAATCGCCGGATAGATATTTTTCGAGGAAGCCAGCCAGAGAGAAGGCAATCTGTATTCGGCTGTCATCTTCATGTCGCCACACGTAGACGCTCTGATCAACACAGCTCTTCAAGCGCCTGAAGAAGAAGAGGTCACCGCTGGCATCTTCACCAAAGAAAAATAGTCCCGTGACAGGCATATACAGCTCATCCCAGTTCTCAGTGATGGGTCGAGTGTTTTTGACGACGGCGTCTTTTGACGGGAAGACAATGGACGAGTACACATCGAGGCCATCCGAAGAGCGAAGGAAGTCCTCGTACTCCTGGGGGAGTTGAAGCCCGGCGCAGTTGCGGAGATCCTGCAAGTCCACATCGGTGACAGGTGCCCTCAGAGTCACTCTGTCCGACATGGTCGTCAGTCTCTGCCAGTCGCTCACCCTTCCACCTCCGGCAGCACCTTGCCGATGAAGGCTTCGAGTTGGGCGTCGTACTGTTCGGGGTTGATGTTCCACACGCGGATGTGTTTGCCGCCTTCGACCCGGTGGTATTCGATCAGGTCGGGGCGGGCGGCGGCCAGCGCGTCGGCCTGCGCGATGGGAATGGTGCGGTCGCGCGTGCCGTGCCACATGAGGATGGGGAGGTTGAAGCTGGGTGCGGCGCGGATCTGGTCGACGGTGTCGAAGTCCTGGCCGCTGCGGCGCGTCACGACCCACTGGGTGAAGGTGGCGACGTGCCGCGCGAGGAAGGGGGGGAGGCCGAAGCGTTGGCCCTGGGAGAGGATGGTGGCGCGCCAGTCCAGCGCGGGGCAGTCGAGCATGACGCCCGTGACGGGAATCGGGTACGGCTGGTGCCGTTCGCGCAGGGCGCTGAGGGCGATGTTGCCGCCCATGCTGAACCCGTACAGCACGGCCCGTCTGTACCCGGCCCGCTGCGCCCAGTGCAGGGCGCTGATGACGTCCTCGGCTTCCTGGTCGCCCAGGGTCAGGTACCCGCTCTCGCTGCGGGGCGCGCCGTGCGCGTTGCGGAACGTGACGAACAGACTGCCCGTCCCGGTGCGCCGCAGCGCGGGGAGCATCCGGAGGGCCTGGGCGCGCTGTCCGCCGTGCCCGTGGATGACGATCACGACGGCGTCCGCGCGGCCCTGGTTATCACCGCTGGGGGGGATGTGCCACGCGGGCATGTCGCCCAGCGGCGTGTGAACGGCGGTGTGCTCGAACTCCACGCCCAGCTGGGCGGGCGTGCCGTTGTACACGAACGTGCTGGCCCACGCGAGTGCGCCGTTGGGCAGCACGCCGCGTTCGTCCTGCACCTCGCGGCGCACCAGGGTGCCGACGACCTTCCGTTCACCCAGCACCGCGTGCCCCTTGTTCGGGAGCAGCGGCACGATCCCGATCGGACCGCGCGAGAGCGTCTCCGCACTGGCGGGCAGGTACACCTCGTTCCCGCGCCGACCCACCGGCACGAACACGCCCTTCACCCAGCGCGTCTTACTCCGCAGGGTGATGTCCGCCCCCACCAGCGCACCCGCCAGCACCACCCCGGCGTAGGCCAGGGCGGCCCAGCCGAGGGCGCGGCGTTTACGGACGTTCAGGAGTCGGTCGGTCAGGCGGGTCATGCGGTCATCCTTGCAGAAGGTGCGGGGCGGAGGTGACTTGCTCCTCCCCCTTCAGGGGGGAGGCCGGGTGGGGGTGGCCCGCGGCGCTGCTGGCGCACCCCCTCTCGCCCCCTCTGCTTCGCAGCTCTGAGAGTCCGCCCCTGCGGGGCACCTCCCAGGGAGAGGTGGGGCTCAGTTCCTGAGCGGTTTGCCGGTCTTGAGCATGTGCTCGATGCGCTGCTGGGTGCCTTTCTTCCCGAGGAGGGTGAGGAAGGCTTCGCGTTCGAGGTCGAGGAGGTGCTGTTCGCTGACTTTGGCGGTGCGGTTGTTGCCGGTGCCGCCGGACAGGACCTTGGCGAGCTGTTCGGACACGACGAGGTCGTAGTCGGTGATGTAGCCGCCCTGGTGCATGCCGTGCAGGGCGCTCTTGATCGCGCCGATGGCGGCGTCGCCCATGACGGGGATGTCGTGGCGGGGGTGGGTTGCACGTAGCCGGGGGCCAGGGCGATGACCTGGCGTTTGGCGTCTTGCAGGATGTGGTTTTTGTTCATGGCGACGGTGTCGGTGTCGCGCAGGAACCCGAGGTTGCGGGCTTCGAGGGCGCTGGTGCTCACCTTGGCGGTGCCGATGAGTTCGAAGGCGCGCTGCACGGCGGGGAGCAGGGTGGCGCCGAGGCGCTGGCTGGGCTGCTGCATGTCCGTGAAGCGAAGCAGCATTTCCTTGGTGCCGCCGCCGCCGGGGATGAGGCCCACGCCGACTTCCACGAGGCCCATGTACAGTTCTGCACTGGCGACGACGTGGTCGGCGTGCAGGGTGAATTCGGCGCCGCCGCCGAGGGTCATGCCGAAGGGTGCGGCGACGGTGGGGTGGGGGCTGAAGCGCAGGCTGGTGGTGACCTGCTGGAACTGCTTGATCATGTCGTCGAGTTCGTCCCACTCGTCCGCCTGGGCCTGCGAGAGGATCAAAGGCAGGTTGGCGCCCGCGCTGAAGTTGTCGCCCTGGTTGCCGATGACGAGACCCGCGTAGCCCATGTCCTGCACGAGTTTGTGGGCGTCCTGCACGGTGCGGAGCTGGTCCTCACCGAGGGCGTTCATCTTGGCGTGCCATTCGGCCAGGAGGACGCCGTCGCCCAGGTCGATGACGCTGGCCCCGGCGCGTTTCTTGACGATCTTGGTGGCGTCCTTCTTCAGGTCGGTCAGGATGAAGTACGGGGCCTGGTAGGGGGTGGGCTGGCCGTCGGGGGTGACGATCTCGCCGTTCTGGTAGAAGGCGTCGCGGCCACTGGCTTTCATGGCGGCCAGCAGGGGGGGCAGGGTGCGGCCCTCGGCTTCGAGGTTCGCGATGACGGTCTGGACGCCCAGGGTGTCCATGGTCTCGAAGGGACCCTGTTCCCAGCCGAAGCCCCACTTGAGGGCGTTGTCGATGTCCTGGAGGCGGCCACTGACGTTCCCGGCCATCTTGGCGGCGTACCAGAAGCCGTCGTTCATGACGCCGCGCAGGAATTCGCCTTCCTTACCTTCGGCGGCGTACAGGGCCTTGACGCGGGCGGCGAGGGGCTGGCCCTTGACGGCGTCCACGGCGGCGACCTTGACCTTGCCCTGGTCCTCGTACTCGAAGGTGTCGAGGTTCAGGTTGAGGATCTTGGTTTTGCCCTTCTCGTCTTTGGTCTTCTTGTAGAAGCCGCTGCCGGTCTTGTCGCCCAGCCACTTCTTCTCTTCCACGAGGGCGCGGAAGGCGGGCGTGAGGGTGAAGTCCTCGTCGTCCGGGGTGGCTTTGCCCAGGTCGTTGGCGACGTGGTAGATGATGTCCAGGCCGGACAGGTCGGCGGTGCGGAAGGTGGCGCTGCTGGCGCGGCCCAGCGCGGGGCCGGTCAGCTGGTCCACCTGCGCGGGGGTCAGTCCGGCCTTGACCATGTGGTCCATGGCGCGGACGATGCCGTACACGCCGATGCGGTTGGCGACGAAGCCCGGCACGTCGTTGGCGACGACGATGCCCTTGCCGAGCGTGGTTTCCGCGAACTCGCTGAAGGCCTCGGTGACCTTGGGGTCGGTCTTGGGGGTGGGGATGACTTCCAGCAGGTGCAGGTAGCGGGGCGGGTTGAAGAAGTGCGCGCCCACGAAGCGGCGCTGGAAGTCCTCGCTGCGGCCCTCAATCTGGAGGTGCATGGGGATGCCGCTGGAGTTGCTGCTGATGATCGCGGTCTTCTTGGCGACCTGCTCGACCCGCGCCCACAGGTCGCGTTTGGCGTCGAGTTTCTCGATGATCGCCTCGATGATCCAGTCGGCGTCCTTGAGTTTCTTCAGGTCGTCTTCGAGGTTGCCCACCTGGATCAGTCCGGCGCGGCGGGCGTCCATGAACGCGGCGGGGCGGGCTTTCAGGGCGCGCTGCACGCCGCTCTTGGCGAGGAAGTTGCGGTCGGGGTTGTCGGGCAGGACGATGTCCAGCAGGGTGACGGGAATCCCGGCGTTGGCGAGCTGGGCGGCGATGGCAGCGCCCATGACGCCTGCGCCGATGACTGCGGCTTTCTGAATCTTCATGCGACCTCCTGCGAGATACCTATAAAATTAGACTCGGTTCAAGTTTAAGACCGCGGCGGGGCGTTTGTCCACCAGCCCCGCAGCCCGTTCAGCGCCCGCCGTCCCGCCTCCAGGTACGCGGGCTGCCCCTCCCCCACCGCGAACGCCAGATCCCCCAGCGCGCGGCACAGCGCGTACCACGCCGCCCGCTCCCACACGGCACCGGACGCTGGATACACATTCCGCGCCGCCTGCAGCAGCGCCGGGTCACCCCAGTGGATCAGGCCCGCCAGATCCCGCGCCGGGTCACCCAGCGCCGCGTCCGCCCAGTCCAGCACACCCGCAAAGTCTCCCTGGCCGTCCAGGTGAACGTGCTCAGCCGCGAAATCACCGTGAAGGGGCACCGGGACCACCTCACGCAGGTCGGGCACGGCCTGCACGCGACCCGCCCACGCCGCCGCCTCTGGCAGGACACCCGCGTCCGCCGCGACCCTCAGGTCCTCCAGCGCGGCGTTCCGCCAGTCGTGCCCGGTCGGGTCGAGATCCACGCCCAGCCCGGACCCCCGCGGATTCAGGGTGTGCAGGTCGGCCAGCCAGCGCCCCAGCAGCCCACCCAGTCCAGCCGGATCGGGCAGCGACTGCCCCAGTGCCGACCCGCCCGGCACGCGCCGCGCCACGCTGAAGCCCTCCGGGGCCAGCGGCGAGGCGGCACCCAGGTGCAGCACCTCCGGCAGCCCCACGCCGGGCAGCCGGGGAGTCAGCCACGCCAGCAACCGGGCTTCGCGCCGCAGGGCCTCTCCCCCGCCGGGCCAGCGGGGCAGGCGCACCACCCGGTCCTCCCCCAGCGCGTAGGCGCGGTGGTCGCTGCCCACACCCAGGACCCGCACCGACGCCGGGGCGGCGCGCAGCAGGGCCGCCACCTCCGCCGGAGGTAGAACCAGGAGTTCCCGTGAGTCCACCCCGCCAGTCCACCACGTCCGCGTGAGGAACACTCCCTGCGCGGCTCAACGGGCAACCGGGCTGCCCCGCGCTAGTCTGACCGAATGATCAGGCTGTTGTTTGTGGGGGACGTGTTCGCGGCGGCGGGGCGGCGGGTGCTGGGCGCGCATCTCCCGACCCTGCGCTCCAGGGCGGATTTCATCGTGGTGAACATGGAGAACGCGGCGGGCGGCTTCGGCCTGCACCGCGAGGGCGCGGACGGCGCGTTGAAGGCCGGGGCGCACTGCATGACGCTGGGGAATCACGCGTGGCATCACAAGGACGTGTACGTGCTGATGCAGGACGAGGGCACGTACCCGATCGTGCGCCCGCTGAACTACAGCGATCCGGGCACGCCGGGGGTGGGCTGGCGCAGCTTCGACGTGAAGACCGCGCAGGGCACGGAGCGGCTGACGGTCGTGAACCTGCTGGGCCGGGTGTTCATGGAGGCGGTGGACAACCCGTTCCGCGCGATGGACACGCTGCTGGAACGGGACGATCTGGGCAGCGTGTTCGTGGATTTCCACGCGGAGGCGACCAGCGAGAAGCAGGGCATGGCGCGGTACCTGGACGGGCGGGTGGCGGCGGTGATCGGCACGCACACGCACGTGCCCACGGCGGATACGCGGATCCTGCCGGGCGGCACGGCGTTCCAGGCGGACGCGGGGTTCACGGGGCCGTTCGAGTCGATCATCGGCAGTGACCCGCACGGGCCAATCGAGCGGTTCGTGACCGAGCGGCCGCACCGGTACGGCGCGGCGGACGGTCCGTCGGAACTGAACGGCGTCTTTGTCCAGATAGAGGGCAACCGCGCCGTGGGCATTGAACGGTACCGTTACGTGGAAGGGCAGGAGAGCTGACCACCGCTCTTCTGACGGTGTCCTTCCGGAAAGAGAGCTGACCCGAGCGGACTCGCAGAGCTGCGCCGCAGCGCGAGGACCCGCCGTGGGCAGCGATCTGGAATGAAGCCGGTGGGCGTGCTGTCCTCGCCACTGGCGCAACGGAAGAACTGCTGTCGGGCGCACGCGCCAGCCGGTTGAAGGGAGTGAGCATGAGCATTCGGAGTGATGTGAACCTGCTGGGCCGCACGCTGGGGCAGGTGCTGAAGGAACAGGAGGGCGAGGCGTTCTTCGAGCTGGTGGAGCGCACGCGCGCCCTGGTGCGCGAGGTGCGGGCCGGGGGCAGCGACGCGGAGCTGCGCGCGATGCTGGCGGGACTGTCGGGGCCGGACGCGGGGAATCTGGCGCGGGCGTTCACGTGGTACTTCCAGCTGGTGAACCTGGCCGAGGAGTACGAGCGGGTGCGGGTGCTGGCGGCGTCGGGCGGGGTGCGGCCGCAGAGTCTGGCGCAGGCGATGCAGGAGTTGAAGGCGCAGGGCCTGAGGGCCGAGGAGGTCGAGGCGCTGCTCTCGCGGCTGGACCTGGGGCTGACGTTCACGGCGCACCCGACCGAGATGCGCCGCCGAACGGTGCGCCGTCACCTGGAGCAGGTGGCGCGGGCCCTGCCGACCCTGAGTGACGGGGCGTGGACGGCCCGGAGGCGGCCGCGATCGCCGCGCACGTGGAGGCGCTGTGGCGCACGCCGGAACTGCGCCGCCTGAAACCCACCGTGCTGGACGAGGTGAAGGGCGGCCTGACGTACGTATCGAGCATCGCGCAGGCCCTCCCGGCGCTCCAGCGTGATCTGCACGCGGCGTTCCGGGAGGTGTTCGGGCGGGACACGGCGGCGACGCTGCCGCTGAGCTTCTCGTCGTGGATGGGCGGGGACCGGGACGGGAACCCGTTCGTGACGCCGCAGGCGACGCGGGAGACGCTGGCGCTGCACGGCGAGCGGGCGCGCGAGGTGATGCTGGGCCTGATCCGGCAGGCGTTCGCGGACCTCAGCCAGGAGGACGAGGGCGAGGAGGCGTACCGCGAGGAGCTTCAGAGCCTGTTCGACGCGGTGAAGGACGGTCAGACGCTGGATCTGGTGGGTCGCCTGGAGGCCCTGGAGGCCCGCCTGATCGCGGACGGGCAGCGCCGCACGGCGGAGCAGCTGCTGTCACCGCTGCTGACGGTCGCGCGGGTGTTCGGGCAGCATCTCGTGAGCCTGGACGTGCGCGAGCACAGCGGGCAGACGGGCGCGGCGGTCGCGGAACTGCTGCGCGCCTCCGGCGTGGAGGCCGACTACGCGGCGCTGCCCGAGCATGCCAAGCAGGAACTCCTGATCCGCGAGCTGCGTTCGCGCCGCCCGCTGTGGCCCGCCGGGGAGGCTTTGCCCGACACCCTGGAGACGGCTGTGGGGCCGATCCGAGAGGTGCGGGACGCGGTGCGCCGCGCCGGGCCGCGCGCGTTCGGACGGTACGTGATCAGCATGGCCGAGTCGGTCAGTGACGTGCTGGAACCGCTGATCCTGGCGCGCGAGGTGGGGCTGCGCATCCTGCCCGTGCCGCTGTTCGAGACGCTGGACGACCTCCAGCGGGCGCCGCAGGTCGTGTGGGAACTGCTGTCGCTGCCCGAGTACCGCGCGGTGCTGGGTGACGACGTGCAGGAGATCATGCTGGGCTACAGCGACAGCAACAAGGACACGGGCTTCCTCGCGGCGAACTGGGCGCTGCACGAGGCGCAGCGGCAGATCAGCGACGTGTGCCGCCGCGCCGGGGTGCGCTGGCGCTTCTTCCATGGGCGCGGCACCAGCATCGGCCGTGGCGGTGGCCCGGCCAGCCGCGCGATCCTCGGGCAGCCTGCGGGGACCATCGACGCGGGGCTGCGCATCACCGAGCAGGGCGAGGCGCTGGCCGACAAGTACAGCCACCCGGTCCTGGCGCGCCGCAACCTCGAGCAGGCGCTGTACGGGCTGCTGCTGTCCGCCGCGCGCCCGGCCGGGGAGCTGAATCCCGCCTGGACGGACGCCATGACCCGCGCCGCCGCGAGCAGCGCCCGCGCGTACCGCGCGCTGGTGGACGACCCGGCGTTCCTGCCGTTCTTCGAGCACGTCACGCCCATCCACGAGATCGCCCGCCTGAACATCGCGTCCCGTCCGGTGCGTCGTCCCGGCGCGCCCACGCTGGGCAACCTGCGCGCCATTCCGTGGGTGATGAGCTGGACGCAGAACCGCGCCAACCTCCCCGGCTGGTACGGGCTCTGCGAGGGCCTGCAGGAGATCGGCGTGGAGACCGCCCGCGAGATGTACGCCACCTGGCCATTCTTCCGCACGGTGCTGGACAACGCGCAGATGAGCCTCGCCAAGAGCGACCCGCTGATCTTCGACGAGTACCTGCGCCTGCTGCCCGAGGGGGACGCGCACCCGCTCGCCACGCACCTCAAGGACGCCTACGCCCGCACAGTCGCGCTGGTGCAGGACGTGGTCGGCGCGGACCTGATGGCGAACGAGCCGCGCCTGAAGGAAAGCATCGGCCTGCGCAACCCGTACATCGACCCGATTCACCGCATCCAGGTGGAACTCCTGCGCCGCAGTCGCGGCAAGGACGGTGGCCTGGACGAGTTCGAACGTCCCCTGCTCCTGAGCATTCAGGGCATCGCGGCGGGCGTCCGCAACACCGGCTGACAGCTGGGTTGTGGGCAGGAGGTTGTGGGATGTGGGGAGGGGGCGACCTCTCCCCTGTTCCATGCCGGGGACTGGGGGGACCCCCTCTATCAACCATCATCCATCCACCATCAACCCCTGCGCTGGAAGCGATACCATGCGGGTATGCGACACCTCGCCCTGCTGGGCGCGCTGCTGACCTCCCTGGCGGGCGGGTCGGGCGCGCAGACGGCCCTGCCCATCCCCCACTTCGAGGGGCAGGTGATCTATCAGGTCATGCCGGACCGCTTCTTCGATGGGAACCCCGCGAACAACCAGGGCGTGAACCGCGACGACCCGCGCGCGTGGCACGGGGGGGACCTGCCGGGCCTGACGCAGAAACTCGCGTACATCCAGAAGCTGGGGGCGACGTCGGTGTGGCTCACGCCGGTGTACCAGCAGCAGACCGTGAACTCGTTCGGCACCGCCGGGTACCACGGGTACTGGCCCGCCGACTTCCGGAACGTGGACCCGCACTTCGGGACGCTGGCGGACTTCGGGACGTTCGTGAAGGCCGCGCAGGGCGCCGGGATGCGCGTCGTGCTCGATCAGGTCATCAACCACTACGGGTACGAGGCCGCCGCCGTGCGCGTCCGCCGGGACTGGTTCAACACGCAGGCCACCTGCGACGCCACCCAGAACAAGGACGTGGACTGCCCCCTATCGGGCCTGCCGGACCTGCGCCAGAGCAACCCGCAGGTGCGGGACCTGCTGCTGGGCAACGCGAACTTCTGGCGAGAGCAGGGCGTCAGCGCCTTCCGGTACGACGCGATCAAGCACGTCGAGCGGCCCTTCCTGAACGACCTGCTGGCCGCCGACCGGCAGGCGGGCATCTGGACGCTGGGCGAGTGGTTCGGCGCGGACACCGGCACCGTCGCCGACTGGCAGAAGGCGGGCTTCGACAGCCTGTTCCTGTTCAGCCTGCAGGACGCCATGAAGGCCAGCGTGATGGGCGAGAGCAGCCTGGAGGCCGTCCGCAGCGTCCTCGCCCGGCAGGGTGAACTGCCCAGACCTGGCGAGGTGGCGCTGTTCCTCGACAACCACGACGTGCCGCGCTTCGCGCAGGGCAGCCTGTTCGAGGACGTCGGCCAGGAGCGCACCCGCTACGGCCTGCGCGCCCTGATGACCCTGCGCGGCGTGCCCGTCATCTGGCAGGGCACCGAGATCGCCATGCGCGGCGCCGCGGACCCCGACAACCGCCGCGACATGCGATTCGAGGATCAGTGGACGCCCGCCGAGCGCGCCGTGTTCGACGCCACGAAAGCCGCCATCGCCGCGCGCAAGGCCAGCCCCGCCCTCAGCAACGGCTCGCAGACCCTGCTGCCCACCCCCGACCGCGTCAGCGGACAGCTGCTGCTGTTCACCCGCGAACTGAACGGCCAGACCGTCCTCGCCGCGTGGCACAGCGCCAACACCCGCCGCACGTACTCCCTGAAACTAAGTGGCCTGGGCGTGAACTGGCCCGCGCTGGCCGCCACCCCCTCCCTGTACGCCGGGCAGGACGCCAAGGTCAGCGTCAGCGGCGGGTACCTGCACCTCAGCCTCCCCGCACGGGACGCCGCCGCCTTCCGCGTGCAGTAAAGGGGTTGTAGGCAGTGGGGAGTGGGAACGGCGGCAGGACGCATTCTCCTCCCCCTGCAGGGGGGAGGCCGGGAGGGGGTGAAACGGGGGGCGAGCCGCGCAGGCCCGCCCCCTCTACCCCACGCCCGTTACGCCCGCAGGGGCCGGGGCACCGGGAGGGTGTACGTCGCGAACGGCTTCCACTGCCCACCCGGATGGTGCCGCGCGATGGGCTGGTCGCGGTCGTCCACGTACACCATGCGGTAGCGCACGCGGCCCAGTTCCAGCCCCCCGCGCTGCCGCCACAGGACCTGCACGTCCACGTTCGTCGCCGCCGGGTCGGTGTCCCGCGCGGACAGGATGCTGAACCCGCTCAGGGTGCCGGGGTACGCGCGGCGCACCTGCCGCACGCTGCGCCGCCGCGTCGGGAACACCCGCGCGGGCAGCGCCAGGGCCATCGCGTGGTACTGCCCGCCCTGCCAGTGCGTCAGAAACGCACTGAGCGCCTCCTGCGGCGTGGAATTGGTCGGCGTGATGTCCATACCCCAGCATGCCACGCCCCGGCCCCGGCGGACCATCCCACGAATGGCGCAACCCGGCAGGGGATGCAGCAGGCCAATCAGCGGAGCAGCGCGACCTGCCCGAGGAACAGTACCCCGGCGCCGATCAGGGCGGTGAGGATCTGCGCCCAGGGCAGGCCGGGCGCGCGGTAGCTCTCGCCCAGGCGGGCGCGCATGCCGGTCTCGATCTGACTCTGGCCGTTCTGCGAGTAGATGATCGCCCCGGCCAGGAACGTCAGGCCCAGGCCGCCCCAGCCCAGCGCGGTCGCGGCGCCCGCGCGGGTCAGGCCGCCCGCCAGCAGCGCGCCGATCAGGACGCACAGCACCCCCGTGCCCAGCCCGGCGCCCAGGCCGAACAGGAGAATCTGGCCGATTCGGGCGGCGCGCGTCTGCGTGGTCATGCCCGGAGTGTACCGGGCGGCGCGGCCCGGTGAGGCCACAGGTGCGCGGCCCGCCCGCAGGGGAGCAGGCCGCCGCGCGGGCAGGGGTCAGCAGTTGTGCGAGTAGATCCGCTGGCGCCAGTTCAGGACCTGGGCCTGCCAGGGGGCGCTGCTGACGAGCGGGAAGGCCGCCCCGGCGTCCACGCGCACTCCGGCGTAGGCGCACAGGCTGTAGCTGGTCTGGCCGGGGCCGAAGGTGCCGCTGGCCTGTCCTTCCACGAAGGGTTTGGCGTGCACGAACACCTGCGGGCCGCTGGTGGAGGCGCTGTACAGCGCGAGGATGCCCTTGGCGCCCAGGTACGCGCTGACCTGCGCGCTGGCGGTGGCGGTGGGGGCGGGCGGGGCGCTGAACGTCCAGGTGTTGGTGTTGATGCCGCGCCAGCCGCTGCCGCGGTTGTATTCGACGCCGTACCGGCCGGTGAAGGACTGGCTGGCCTCGTAGCGGAGGGTGGCGGTGATCTGGCCGTTCGTGCCGACGGTGGGCACGAGGATAGGCGTGATCACGACTGGGACGGGACCGATGGTGAACGTGATGGGGCTGAACACGACCTGCCACTGGGTGAGGTCCTTGTCGATGTTCCAGCCGTACGAGCCCTTGGCGAACAGGGTGGCGCGCGCACTCTCGCTGAGCTGCACGCCGGCGTCGAAGTGCTGGAGGCGGAACCAGCTGATGTTCACGTTCACGAAGGCGTCGGCGCGGGCGCTGAGCTGCCCGTCCAGGGTGACGTAGTTCGTGGCGGGGACGCGGCTGCGCAGTCCGGAAGCCTGCCCGTCGTCGCAGCCCAGGGAGCGGGCGGCGTGGTCGTACAGGCAGAAGGGGTTGCGGCTGAAGTTGAAGAAGTTGAAGGTCCGCTGCGCGCTGAGGCTCTTTTCCTGCGTGCGGATGGCGCTGCCGGACTTCTCGAAGTCGATCATGCTGGAGTCGAGTTTCACGGCGGCGTCCAGCGCGCCGTCCTGGATGATCTCTTCCAGTGAGACCTCGCTGGTGTACACGGTGGTGGTATCCGCGCCGCGTTCCAGGGCCTTCACGCGGCCCAGCAGTCCGGCGGGCGCGGCGTCGGCGGGGCGGCTGACGAGGGCCGCGCCCTCTTTCAGGGTCCGCAGGATGGGGGCGTCGCTGCGGAACACCAGGACGCGCCCGTCCTCGCTGGCCTTGAGCAGTCCGGCGCGGTCCTGGGCGCCCAGCACGCGGGTGGTGTCGGGAATCACGGCGTCCGGGCGTTCCCCGTCGCTGTTCCAGGGGTTGGCGGGGGCGTCCTCGGCGGCCACCCAGAAGCGGGTGTCCGGGTCGGTCTGCCCGGCGGCGAGCAGCTGCCAGCCGGTGCCGTCGCGGGTGCCCGCCACGCGCCAGCCGCTGCCGAACTCGGTGGCGCACAGCAGGTCGGCGACCTTGCGGGAGGTCAGGCTGGTGCCGTTCACGGCGGGGCTGAGTCGTACCTCGCCGCCCACCCAGCTGTCCACGCCCCTGGGGGCGGGGCGGCCGTCCACGTTCAGGCACAGCAGGGGCAGGTCGGCGGTGGCGGCCGTGTCGCCCTTCTCGGCGTTGGTGGCGTCGTCGGCGCCGACCAGGGTGACCCCCTCGCCCTGTTTGAGGGTGCGCCAGGTGGTGCCGCGCCAGGTGTCGTTGACGGTCAGGGCGCTGACGTTGCGGACGGCGCCGCGTGCGGGGGGCAGGTCGGCGGGGCGGGTCAGCCCGGGGCCGGTCAGGTCGGGTCTGGTCAGGTCGGGTCTGGCCTGCTCCGGGGCGGGGGTGGTGGGGGCGCCGCAGGCGGCGAGCAGGACGGTCAGGGTCAGGATGGGCAGGGTCAGGACGGGCAGGTGGTGTTTCATGGGTTCACTCCGGGACGAGGCGGGAAGACGGAGGGGCGCGGGGTGGACGGGGCGTGCGGGACGGCAGCACGCGGAACTCGAGTCAGCGTGTCGGCAGGTGGGAACCTCTGGGTGGTGTGGAGGGAACGGTGGGGAGAACGGTCTGGACGCGTCCGGGAGTCCGGGTGCGGCTGTCCCCGTGGCGTCTGACGTCAGCATGCCGGGGAGGCCGTGATCAGCTCGTGATCAGATTCAGGCGGGGCATGATCGGGCCGGGAACAGAAACACGGAGCGGGGGCCGGCTGTGTCGTGAACAGCGGCCCCTGGACGGTCGGACGGTGGGGTTATCCGGCGCGGGTGTCGTCGTGCTGGCGGATGCTGAGGACGCGGCTGGCGCCGGTCTGGTCGGTGGTGACGCCCCACAGGGCGTGCGCGACTTCCATGGTGGCTTTCTGGTGCGTGACGAGCAGGAACTGCGCGCCGCGTTCGCTGAAGCGCTTCAGGAAGGCGGTGAAGCGGCGGATGTTCGCCTCGTCCAGCGGGGCGTCCACCTCGTCCAGCACGGCCAGGGGGAGGCCCCCGGCGCTGCCTTCCCCACCCGCGTGGTTCAGGGCGAACAGGAAGCCCAGGCCGGCCATGGTGCGTTCCCCGGCGGAGAGCAGGGTCATGGAGCGGGTGCGTTTGCCGCGGGGTTGCACGGCGAGGCGCAGGCCGCGCAGGATGCCCGCGTCGTCCGTTTCGGGTTCCAGGTCGCCCTGCCCGCCGAGGAGTTCGGTGCTGTACTCGCGGAAGGCGGTGTTCACGCGGTCGAAGGCGGCGCGGGTGGCGTGTTCCTCGGCGGTCTGGAGTTCCTGCAGGTGCGCGCGGAGTTCCTGCGCGGCGGCGTCCGCGTCGTGCAGTTCGGCCCGCTGGGCGCCGAGCAGTTCGGTCTCGGCGGCGTGGTCGGCCTCGGCGCGGGCGTTGACGGGCCCCAGGGCGTCCAGTGCGGCGCGGGTGCGGGTCAGTTCGGCCGTCCACTCGCGGGGCGTGCCGGGCGGGAGGCAGCCGTCGGGGATGGGTTCGAGGCTGCCCTCGCGCCGGGCGATCAGGAGGCGCAGGTCGTCCAGGCGGGCGCGGGCCTTGTTCTGCGTGCCGATCAGGGTGGCGTAGTCCTGACTGGCTTTCTCGCGGGCGTATTCGGCGCGGGCGTACTCGTTCTCGTCGAGGGTGCCCAGCGCGGCCTCGCGGCGGGTGACCTCGGCGCGGGCGGCGTCCAGCGCGGCGTCCTGCGCGGTCAGCGAGGTGGCGTTGGTGTCCAGGCGGGCGCGCAGATCCCCGGCGCGGGCGCGGCCGGTGCGGTAGGCGCGCCACGCGGCGTCCGCCTGCTGCGCCAGGGCGAGGTTCTCGGCGGCGTGGCGTTCCTGCGCGCGGTGCGTCTCGGCGTCACTGCGGGCGGTCTGGAGGCTGGCGGTCAGGGCGTCCACGTCCGGCAGGGTCTCGCCGGGGGCCAGGGGTTCGGGTTCCGTCTCGTCGGGTCCCAGGCGGGCCGCGAGGCGGTCGTGGTTCGCCTGGAGGCTGCGGGTCTGCGCGGCCAGTTCGGTGACGCGGCGCTCCGCGCCCGTTTCTTCCTGCGCGGCGCGTTCGCGGGCGGCGAGCAGGGTGTCGTGTCGTTCGGCGCTGCCTGCCAGGGTCGCCTCGACCTTCTTCAGTTCACTGGTCAGGCGGCTGCTCTGGCGGTCGGCGTCCTCGAGTTCCGCGTCGAGTTCCTGGAAGCGGCGCTGGTCGCCCAGCACGCCGCTGCCGGTGTCGCGGGCGCGGCCCCCGGTGATCGCCCCGCCCGGTTCGACGAGTTCGCCGTCCAGCGTGACGAGGCGGGGTCGGCTGGCGTGCGCGCGGGCGATACGGTTCGCGGCGCGCAGGTCGCGGACGACCAGGGTGTCGGCCAGGATGCTCTCGGCGACCAGGGGCGGGTCGCTGGGGCACAGGTCGGCGAGGTTGCCGATCACGCCGTCCTCGCGCAGCAGCGCGCCGTCGCGGCGGGGCCGGGCGCGGATGATGTCCAGCGGCAGGAACGTCGCGCGGCCGCCCACGCGCTTGAGTTCGTCGATGATCTCGCGGGCGTCGTCCGCGCGGTTCACGACGACCTGTTCCAGGCGGCGGCCCAGGGCGGCGCCCAGCGCGACCTCGTACTCGGCGGGGACGGTCAGCAGGTCGGCGACCGAGCCGACGATGCCCGGGTGGTCGAGGCGCAGGGCGTTGCGGGCGCCCTCGCCGTAGCGGGCGTAGGAGTTCAGGGTCTGTTCCAGCCGGTCGCGTTCGCGCCGCAGCGGGGCGACGCTGGCGTTCACGCGGGCCAGTTCGCCGCGCAGGTGCCGTTCGTGCTGCGTGGCGGCCTCGCGCTCGCCGCGGACACCCAGGTACGCCTGCTCGGCCTGCTCCCGCGCGGTGCGGGCGTGTGCCAGTCTCTCCTGCGCGGCCTCCAGCGCCTCCAGCGCCTGGGTCAGGTTGCCCTGGGCGCGTTCGAACTCGGCGCGGATCGTCTCGCGGCTGGCGTCGTGGCGGGCGGCGGCCTCGGCGGCGCGGGCGGCCAGGGCGCGGGCGCGGGTCAGGTCGGCGTCCAGGCTGCGGGCGCGGCGTTCGGCGGCGTCCGCCTGCGCGCGGGCCTGCGTCAGCGCGGCGTCCAGCGCGGTCAGGTCCGGGGCGGGCTGCTCGGGCGGCGTGCGCGGCAGCGCGTCCAGCTCGGCGGTCAGGGTCTGCCGTTCGGCGTCCAGGTGCGCGCGGTAGCGCTGCGCCTGCGCGGCGGCGTCGCGGGCGGCGCGCAGGGTGTCGAGCGCCCCGGCGTACGCGTCGCGCCTCGCTCGGGCCTCCTGCGCGGCGTCACGGGCGGCGTCCACGGCGGTCGCGGCGGCCTGCACCTCGGCGGCCAGGGCGGCGCTGCGGGCCTCCAGTTCGGCGGCCTCGCTGCGGGCCGCGAAGACCTCGCGCGCCAGGGTCAGCTGCCGGTCGCGGCGCAGGGCGTCCTCCAGCGTCAGCACCCGGCCGCTCAGGTCGCGGTGCGTGCGGGCGTCCTGCGCGGCGCGCGCCAGTCTCTCCAGTGCGGCCTCGCGTTCGTTCAGCACCAGCCGCAGCGAGTCCAGGTGCGTGTCCGCCTCGCGCAGGCGGGCCTCGGTCTCCTGGCGGGCGGTCACGGCGCGGGACAGCCCGGCGGCCTCCTGCACGTAGCCCAGCAGGGTCTTCCCTTCGGCCTGCACGACGCCGCTGACCTCGCCCTGCCCGATCACGGCCAGCCCGCCGGGGCCCAGTCCGGTGCCGCGCAGCGCGCCCTGCACGTCCCGCACGCGCACGCCGCGTCCGTTCAGGTCCTGCTCGCCGGTCCCGTCGCGGTACACGCGCCGCGCGAGGTTCACGCGCTCCCCGGCGGGCGTCACGAGTTCCAGCTGCACCTCCGCGAGGCCCAGGGGCGCCTTGCCGCCGCTGCCGTGGAAGATCAGTTCGGTGCCGCGCCCGGCGCGCAGGTCCCGCGCGCGGGCCTGATGGGTGGCCCAGCGGATGGCCTCGACGACGTTGCTCTTGCCGCTGCCGTTCGGGCCGATGACGGCGCTGACGCCGGGCCCGAACTCCAGGCGGGTGCGGTCGGCGAAACTCTTGAAGCCCTGCAGGGTGACACTCTGAAGCATAGGGGGGCCTTACTGGTCGGCGCAGTCCCCGGCCGCGAACGGCTGCGTGAGGTCCATGCGGCCCAGCGCCTCGACGTTCTGCCCGCTCACCAGGAACGTCACGTCCTGCCCCTTCTGTTCCAGCAGGGTGCGGGTCAGGGTGCACAGCAGCATGCGTTCGCCGCTGGCGCCGTAGCGGAGCTTGGTGTACGCGTCGGGCAGGTCCACGTAGTAGTGCTGTCCGCGCAGGTACACCTTCGGGGCGGGGGTCCCGGCGGGCACGACGCCCAGGAAGCTCTTGTCGAAGGGGCCGCGCGCCCAGACGTCCACGGCGGCCTGCGCGACCGAGCGGGTGTTCGTGCGGGTCACCTGGACGGTGCGCGTCTCGGCTTTCAGGGTCTGCACCTGCGGGTCGGTGAAGTACACCTTGACCTTCAGGGTCTGCCGTTCGGTCAGGTCCAGTCTGGGCGGCTCGGGCGTGGGGGGCGTGCGTTGCACGGCCTGCAGGGCCAGCACGGACGCGGCGAGCAGCGCGGCCGAGACCACGTTGAACGGCGAGAACAGTTTGCGGGGCACGCTCACTGGGCGGCTCCCTGCACGCTGAGGTTCGCGTTGTTGTTCGCGCGGGCCGTCAGGTACGTGGCGACCGAGCGGGCCACCGCGACCGACAGGATCTTCTGCCGCGCGGCGCTGCCCAGCGTGGCGAGGTCCTGCGCGTTGTTCGCCCAGCCGAGTTCAAGCAGCAGCGCGGCCTGCGGGGCCTCCCCGAGGCTCTGCAGGCGGCTGATGCTCTGCCCGCGGGCGGTCACGCCGCCGCCCTTGAGTTCCCCGCGCAGCAGTTCACCCAGGCGGCGGGTGCTGCCCGCCCCGGCGACGACCAGGGTGCTGTAGGGGGCGCTGCTGCCGCCGCGCAGCGCGTTGATCAGCTGGCTGCCGGCGCGGCCGGTCTGCTCGTACACGGTGACGCCGCTGCGTTTCGCGCCGGGCAGGCGGCCCAGGTCCAGCGCGAGGTACACGTCGCTCCGGCGGGTCAGGGTCAGGAGTTCCTCGCGGCTGAGACCGGCGGCGCTGTCACGCGTGACGCGCACCTGCCAGCCTTTCTCGGTCAGGATCTGCGCGGCCTGCCGGGCGACTTCCAGCGTCACGTCGCTGCTCACGCCGGGCACCACGGCGGGGTCCAGGACGATCAGCGGGGCGTTCACGCGGGACAGGACTTCCGGGGCGCTGCTGGGCACGCCGGGTCCGGCGTCCACGACGACCCGCACGCCGCTGCCGCGCGCGACCCGGAATACGCGGTAGCCGCTGCTGGCCGGGAGGGGAAGCGTGACGGTCAGGTCCGCGCCGCTGCGGGCGACCTCGGCGCTGGGCACGAACGCGCCGCGGGTGGTGTAGCGCCGCGCGTCCCCCTGGATGCCTTTCAGGGTGAGGACCACGCGGTCGCCGCGCTGCTCGTCGAGAACCTGCACGTCGCGGCTGAGGTCCAGCACGACGCGGTCCGTGTCGCGTCCGGCGCGGCTGCTGACGCCCAGCAGCCTCGGGGCGGCGAGCGTGAACTTCCCCTGTTCGTACTGCGCGCCCAGCCCGGTGGCGAGCGTGTCGAGCGGCAGGTACAGGCTGCCGTTCACGAGGGTCGCGGTGCGGCCCTGTACGCGGCGCGTGTCCAGCTGCACGGTGTTGAACGACGTGGTCGCGCGCTGCTGGTCCTCGTCCAGGGGCAGCAGCAGGGTGTGGCCCAGGCCGGTCACGCGGACGACGCCGCTGTCCTGCGAGATGCCCAGCAGGCCGCTCAGGTTGCTCTGGCTGGCGTACTCCGCGCCGTACAGCTGGATGCTCTGCACGTCCCGCCCGGCGAGGTTCAGGCGGGAGAAGGCGATCTGCGCCCCCGCCAGTCCGATCAGCAGGAGGCTGGCGGCGGCGGTGGCGAGCGTGGTGCGGCGGCCGGGAACGCGCAGCTTCACAGTTCGCGCAGCTCCCGGCGCACGGTCTTCTCGGCTTCCGCGCGGCGCTTGTCGTGCAGTTTCTTGCCGCGGGCCAGCGCGACTTCCACCTTGAAGAACTTGCCCTTCTGGTACAGGCGGGTGGGGACCAGCGTCAGCCCTTTCTGTTCCAGACCACGTTTGACCTTGCCGATCTCCTCGCGGTGCAGCAGCAGGCGGCGGGTGCGGCGGGGCTCGTGGTTGTTGTACGTCGCTTCCTTGTAGGTCGGGATGTACAGGCCTTCCAGGTCGATGTTGCCCCCGTTCAAGCGGGCGAAGGCGTCGCGGAAGTCCACGCCGCCGGCGCGGATGCTCTTGACTTCACTGCCCGTCAGGCTGATCCCCGCCTCGAAGCGCTCCAGCAGTTCGTACTCGTAATGAGCGCGGCGGTTCGTGTACACCCGCGCATTCTAGCAGCAGGTGGAAAAGGCGTTGATGGTGCAGTTGATGATCAAAGGGTGATGGTTGATGGACGGGACACTGGCCCCATCCATCAACCATCGACCATCACCCGTTTACTTCTTCGGTGGGCGGCTGGGGCGGACTTCCACGCGGCTGGGCAGGGTGCGCTCCGGCATGTGCAGGAGGTCCACGGTGAGCTGCGCGAGGTCCTCGGGCTGGATCTTCCAGGCGTCCTTCTCGGCGTCGGGCGTGTGCCCGCCGAAGTACGTGGCGACGCTGCCGGGCATGATCTGCGTGACCTTGATGCCGCGGTCGCGCAGGTCGAGGTTCAGGACCTCGCTCAGGCCGTTCAGGCCGAACTTGCTGGCGTTGTACGCGCCGCCGCCCGGCAGGGGGTTCTTCCCGGCGAGGCTGGACAGCGTGAAGATGTACCCGCCGCGCGCTGAAAGGGCAGGAATGGCGGCCTTGACGGTGTAGAACGCGCCGCTGAGGTTCGTGTCGATCATGGCCTGCCACTGCTCGATGCTCAGGTCCGCGACGTTCCCGAAGTGCCCGACGCCCGCGTTCACGAACAGGACGTCCAGGCCGCCGAACGCCGCGACGTGGGCGTCCACGGCGGCCTGCACGGCCTGCGGGTCACGGACGTCGCAGGCGGCGCCGCGCGTACCGGCGCCCAGTTCGGCGGCGACCTGCGCGATCTCGTCGGCGTTGCGGCTGGTGATGGTCACGGCGTACCCGTCGGCGATCAGGGCCTGCGCGACGGCGTGCCCGATGCCCTTGCTGGCTCCGGTGATGAAGGCGCTCTTCTGGGTCTGTGTCATGGGCGGCACCCTAACACGCGCCCGCCGGGGCGCAGTGTGAAAAGCAAAGCAGTGTGAAGCCGCCCCTCCAGTGAAGTGGGGCGGCGGGCGCGAGCGGAGGTCAGCGGGGCAGGCGCGTGGCGAGCTGGTCGTACATGTAGTTCACGAATTCCGCGCGGTAGCGCAGCAGCACGCTGATCCCGAAGGTGTCGCTGACCGCATACGTCTGCCCCTGGGCGGTCTGGAATTCCAGGCGGGCGCCCAGCTTGTTCCACGGCAGCAGCGCGTTGGGCGCCACGAACACCGGTCGGACCTGGATGGCGTTCGCGGTGGGCGTCGCCGCGATGGTCGCCTGCGGGTAGCGGCGTTTCAGGGCGCCGCCGCTGTCGCGCCGCATGGCGGCCAGGATGCTCTGGCGCTGGTCGGCGCTCACGAGGTTCTGGTTGCCCTCGATGACGGGGTCGAGGATCACGTACGTGGCGGTGGCGAGCTGCTGCGCGCTGGGCGCCTGCGCGGACGCGACGCCCAGCGAGAGCAGCGGGGCGAGCAGGGCGGCGCGGGTCAGGATACGGGGGGTGTTCATGCCTCTCAGTGCAGCACACCGTTCCTGACGGGGCGTGAAGTGCCCGTGAGGGTGGGCGGCGGGCAGGGCCGCCCAGGCACTCATACGGATTCCGTTTGTTTCGTGAACAGATCGGAACACCGCCGATCTGTTCACTCCACGTCCGGAACCCGTTTCTCTCCTGCTCGCTCTGCTGCGCAGCTCTGCGAGTCCGCTCGGATTGAACGGCTTTGTCAGCCGATCAATCGGAGTCCGTATCACGCGCGCTCTAGAGTGGGGGGCATGCAGGACCTCCTCTCGATCATGCGGCGCCTGCGCGCCCCGGACGGTTGCCCCTGGGACCGTGAGCAGACGCACGAGTCCCTGCGTCCCTACCTGCTGGAGGAAGCCGCCGAGGCCGCCGACGCCGTGAGCAGCGCGGACCGCGCCGAGCTGGCCGACGAGCTGGGCGACGTGCTGCTGCAGGTGGCGTTCCACAGCGTGATCGCCGAGGAGGAGGGCACCTTCGCGTACGCGGACGTGGAGCGCGCCATCGTGGAGAAACTCGTGCGCCGCCACCCGCACGTGTTCGGCGGGACGGAGGTGAGCGGCAGTGAGGAGGTCGTGACGAACTGGCAGGCGATCAAGGCCGCGGAGCGGGGCGGGCGGGTGCGGCGCCCCGAGGAGCGCGTCCCGGCCGGTCTGGGCGCCCTGGCGCGCGAGGCGAAGGCGCAGAAGCTCGCCGGTCGCACGAAGGGCACGCCCGCGGCGGCGCGGGAGGCGCTGCTGGGTGCCATGCAGGAGGCGCCTGACTCGGCCGAGGGCGTGGCGGAGGTCCTCGCGGCCGTGGTGGCGTGGGCGCGCGCGGCGGGCGTGGACGCCGAACTGACCCTGCGCGAGCGGACCCTGACCACCCTGCAGGCCCTGCCGGACGACGCCGGGCTGACCTCATGACCGGTCCCATGGGCACCGATCCGCTGGACACTGACCCGCTGGACACGGTCACGGCCGATCCCTGGGCGACGTGGCTGGGGGAACGGGAGCGCCGCACGCTGCACCTACCCGATTACCGCCGCGCGGCCGTGCTGGTGGGCCTGACGCGCGAGCCGGACGCGCGGGTGCTGCTCACGGTGCGCTCGGCAGACCTGCCCACCCACAAAGGCCAGATCAGCTTCCCCGGCGGCAGCCTGGAACGCGGCGAGACGCCCGTGCAGGCCGCGCTGCGCGAGGCGCACGAGGAGGTCGGCCTGGACCCGGCGCAGGTGACGGTCCTGGGTGAACTGGACGACGTGTTCACGCCCATCGGTTTTCACGTCACGCCGGTCCTGGCGCGCATGCCCGCCCAGCCTGCCCTGACGCTGTCGGGCGAGGTCGCGCAGTTGCTGCTGCCCACCCTGAGCGAACTGCGCGCCACGCCCGTCACGCGCGAGACTCGCATCCTGCCGGACGGCACGCGGGTGCCGCTGTACCGCTACCCGTGGCAGGGGCACGACATCTGGGGCATGACGGCGCGGGTCCTGCACGACCTGCTGCGCGACGGCCCAACCTGAGAAAACCCCCCACCCACGCGGGGTGAGGGGCTTCTGCGTGCCGCTGATCAGCGGGTGGGGTTGATGGTGATCTGGCCGTTTTTCGTGATGTTGTAGGTGCTCACGAAGGTGCGGTAGCCGGGGGCGATCATCACGATCTCGTGCGTGCCGCCGCTGACCTGAAGGTTCAGGCCACCGTTGCGGATGGTCCCGGCTTCCTGGCCGTCCACGAAGATGCGCGCGCCGCTGACGCTGCTGCGGATGGACACCGTGAACTCGCTACGCACGGGGGTGGGGGCCACGGCCTGCGCGAACTCAACGTTCACGTTGGTGGTGCTGCCGCCTTTGATGGCGACGGTCGTGGTGAAGTCACGGTAGCCGGGCGCCTGCACGCGGATGGGGTAGCTGCCGGCCTTCAGGTTGCTGTAGGTGACGTTCGCGCCGCCCAGTCGCTGACCGTTCAGGATCACGGTGGCGTTGTTCACGTTCGTGCCGACGAACAGGCTGCCGGTGCTGATGGGGGTGCGGCCCGCGACGGTGTAGAAGGCGGTGTCGCTGACCCAGCTGTTCTGCGGCAGGGGGTTCACGACGATGCTCAGCGCCTGGGCGAGGCCGGCCTGGTTCTTGGCGCTGACGGTGGCGAACTGATCCTGCGCGCTCTTGAAGGAGCTGATCTGGTCGAGGTTCAGCGGGGTCAGGCTGGCGAGGGCCAGGACCTTGTTCTGCCCGATGGGGCCGGCGACCGTGAAGTTGAACTTGTCGTCGGGCGCGGGGAACACCTTGGTGGTGTTGGCCTTGACAAGGTTGCTGTCGCTCAGGCGGTTGGGGAGGATCTGGTCGACGCTGCCGTCGGGGTTGACGTTGAACAGGTACACGTACGCGTCGCGGTTGACGGTGGTGCTGATGCTGATCTTGTCGTCCACGCGGTAGGCGGGGTTCTGGTTGCCGGTGGTGTCCTTGTCCACGCGCACGCTGACGCTCAGGTCGGGCTGGGTGGGGTTGACGATGATGCTCTGGGCGCTGATCTTGGGCGCGGCGGCGGCGGTGCTCAGGAGCATGGCGGCCGGAATCAGGAGAAGCTTGTTCATGTGGTACCTCCGCTGATGAGCCTACGGGGCGGCACATGACGCGCCGTGAGTCGGGGCATCGGCAAACTTAATGGTGGTTCAGTCCACGGTCAGGTTCGTCGCCCGCTGCCTGTGTCGGGTGTACCCCCATTGAAATGACCGACGTTCAGTCAATTCGCATGAAAATGAAGCCGTCTTCATGTACGCTTCAGGCACCGTCAGCTCAGGAGGTGTAAATGATGACCGCGTTCTTCCGCCGTCTGTTCTTCCGCCACCGACCCACCCCGCCTGCCCGCCTGGGCCGACCCCTCACGGAACTTGACCTGCTGCGCGCCCTGGGCTGCGACGAGTAGCGCCGGCGACCGGCGCGGCATCTCCCCGCGCCGGGGCACATGCTCTAGCCTGCGCGCATGCCCCGGCCCTCCCCCACCCATGACGTCCTGATCGTCGTCGCCACCTCCGGCGAGGCGGACCGCCTGCGCGACCTGCCCGCCCGCGTGATCGTCAGTGGGGTCGGCCCGGTCGCGGCGGCCCTCGCCACCACCCATGCGCTGATGCACGCTCCGGCGCGGCTGGTCATCAGCGCCGGGATCGGCGGCGCGTACCCCGGCGCGCACCTGCACCCCGGCGACCTCGCCGTGTCCAGCGTGATGATCCAGGCGGACCTGGGCGCCTGGGACGACGACACCTTCCTGCCACTGACCGGGCTGGGCCTTTCGGTCCTGCCGCATGCCCCGCACGACGCGACCTTCCCCGCCTGGACGGGCGCCGGGACTGTCGCCGACCGCGCGAGCGCCGCACTTGGCCCGGCCCTGACCCTGAGCGGCGTGACCGGCAGCTCGGCGCAGGCCCAGGCCCTGGAACGCCGGTACCCCGGCGCGCTGTGCGAGGGCATGGAGGGCGCCGGAATCGCGCACGCCGCACTCCTCGCGGGCGTCCCGGCGCTGGAGATCCGCGGCATCAGCAACCCCGTCGGCCCCCGCGACCGCAGCGCCTGGCGTATCCCCGAAGCCCTCGCCGCGACCCGCCGGGGCGTGCAAGCTGCGCTGGCGGTGATGGGTGATGGGTGATGGGTGATGGGTGATGGGTGATGGGTGATGGGTGATGGTCAACAGCGTCTACGCGCCGAACCCGCCCCCGTCAAGCCGACCCACTCCCCACAACCCACTTCCCACTCCCCCTACAGCAGTCGTCGGTCGTCCGGGAAGTCCAGCGGGTCGGGGGTCTGCACGGGGACGCCGTGGGCGTTCAGGGCGTCGCGGAGTTGCGGGATGTTCTTCAGGGCGTGGCCCTTGGTGGTGTTCTCGAAGAACACGTACAGTTCACTGAGGTCGTCGGCGACGAGGGCGATCTTCTGCGCCCATTCGTCCATCTCGGCGCGCGTGTAGCGGTAGTCGTGGCGTTCGGCGGCGCTCTGGCCGTCCCACCAGCTGGCGGCGTTGCGGCCGTGAAGGCGCAGGTAACCGACGTCTGCCGTGACGTGCAGTTGCGGTTCGGGCAGGCCTCCGGCGGGGGGATAGTCGGGGCTGACCCAGATCAGGCCGCGCTGCGCCATGCCGTCCCGGACGTCGGGCAGATCCCAGCCTTCGTGGCGGAATTCCACGGCGAGTTCATGCCCGGCGAAGCGTTCGGTGAGCATCTGCAGGTACCGGCGGTTGGTCGGCGTGCGGTGGAACGAGTGCGGGAACTGCGCGAGGTACGGGCCGAGCACGCCGGCCTCGCGCAGGGGTTCGGGGCTCTGGAGCATGCGGTCGAAGTCGTCGTCGGTGGGGGCGCGGTCGTGCGTGAACACCCGGTGGAGTTTCACGGTGAAGCGGACCTGGGCGGCGCTGCGGCGCAACATGCCCTCGAAGGCCTTCAGGCCGGGAATGCTGTAGAAGGAGGCGTTCAGTTCGGCGGCGTCGAAGTGCCGGGCGTACGTACCCAGGTAGTCGTCCTTGCGCACGCCGTCGTACAGGAGGCCGGGGGCCGCCCAGTCGTCGTTGCTGTAGCCGCCGCAGCCGATATACACGCGCATGACTGAGAGGCTACCGCCCGGCGCGCGGGGTGGTCCTTCGCGCAACCTTCAGTTCGTGCGGCGCGGTTCAGTTGGTGCGGGGCGGGCGGTTCAGGGAGGTCCAGAAGGCCTGGATGGTCCGCAGCGCCTCGCGGAACTGCGTGAAGTCCAGGGGTTTGACGACGTACGCGCTCGCGCCGTGCGCGTAGGATTCGCGGATGTCGCGGCTCTCGCCGCTGGTGGTGAGCATCACGACCGGGATGCCCTCCAGGCCCGCCTCGGCGCGGATGGCGTCGAGAATGGCGATGCCGTCCATGTGCGGCATCTTCAGGTCGAGGAGGATCAGGTCCGGCAAGGTCCCCTCGTCCCGGGCGCGGCGCAGGGCGTCCATGGCTTCGGGGCCACTGCCTGCCACGCTGACCTGGTCGTCGCCGCTGGACACTTCGTCCAGGGCGGTCAGGGCCAGTTCCACGTCGTTGGGGTTGTCATCGATCAGCAGGATTCTGCGGTGCATGGTGCCTCCCGGTGCGCGTGAGGTCGCCTCTGGACGGAGCGGCACGGCGCCGCCAATGACCCGCAGTGTAGCAAATTGCATGAGCCTTTCCTAAACTCGATTTAACATTAGGCAGTTTGACCTACCCCCACCGGCACCTTTCACGACCGGCCGCCGCGACGCAGCAGCCCACGCTGGGCAGGCCCACACCGCGCGGCACACGCGGCGCGTAGACTGCGCCCCATGTTGAGCAAGCGCATCATTCCCTGTCTGGACGTCCAGAACGGCCGGGTGGTGAAGAACGTCCGGTTCTTCGAGAACCACCGCGACGCCGGGGACCCCCTGGTGCTCGCGCAGGCCTACGAGGCCCAGCAGGCCGACGAACTGGTCTTCTACGACATCACCGCCACGCACGAGGGCCGCAGCCTGATGCTGGACGTCGCCGCGCGGGTCGCCGAGCAGGTCATGATGCCCCTGACCGTCGGCGGCGGCGTGAACCAACTCTCGGACTTCCGGCAGCTGCTGCTGGCGGGCGCGGACAAGATCAGCGTGAACAGCGGCGCCCTGACCCGACCCGAGCTGATCCGCGAGGCCAGCGACCACTACGGCGCGCAGTGCGTGATGCTCAGCATCGACGCCAAACGCCGCCCCGGCGGCGGCTGGAACGTGTTCCGCGCGGGCGGCCGCGTGGATACGGGGCTGGACCTGATCGAGTGGGCCACCCGCGGGCAGGCGCTCGGCGCGGGCGAGATCTGCCTGAACGTCATGGACGCCGACGGCACCCGTGACGGCTTCGCGCTGGACGCCACCCGCGCCGTGGCGCGCGCCGTGGACCTGCCCGTCATCGCGTCCGGCGGCGCCGGGAAACTGCAGGACTTCCGCGACGTGCTGCTCGGCGGCGACCTGGGCGGGAACGCCGACGCCGCGCTGGCCGCCAGCGTCTTCCACTTCGGGGAACTGACCGTCCCGCAGGTCAAGGCGTACCTGAAAGCCGAGGGGCTGCCCGTCCGGCCCGACTGGCACGACACGGCCCGACCCTGAATTCCCTTTTTACCCGTGGCCTCCGGAGGGGGCCTGACATGACTGCCCTGACCCTCGATTCCCTGAAGTTCGATCCTCAGACCGGCCTGATCCCGGTCGTCACGCAGGACGCCCGCAGCGGCGCCGTCCTCATGCAGGCCTGGGCCGACCGCGCCGCCGTTGCCCGGACCCTGGACACCCGCGAGGCCACCTACTGGTCCCGCTCCCGCGCCCAGCAGTGGGTCAAGGGCGCCACCAGCGGCCACACCCAGCAGGTCGTGGACGTGCAGGCCGACTGCGACGGCGACAGCCTGCTGTACCGCGTGGTGCAGACCGGCCCCGCCTGCCACACCGGCGCGTACTCCTGCTACCACCAGCCCCTCCTGACCACGGGCGCCCCCCAGGCCGGACTGGACGGCACGCTGGACCGCGTGTACGCCACCATCACCGAACGCCTCGCCACCCTGCCCGAGAACAGCTACGTGGCCCGCCTGCACGCCGGGGGCCTGGACCGCGTCCTGAAGAAGATCAGCGAGGAAAGCGGCGAGGTCCTGCTGGCCGCGAAGAACGCCGACCGCGCCGAACTCGCCACCGAGGTCGCCGACCTGCTGTTCCACACCCTCTTCGCCATGGCCGAGGTCGGCGTCAGCCCCGCCGACGTCGCCGCCGTCCTCGCGGAGCGCGAGGGCCGCACTGGACTGAAGGGACCCAAAGAGGTGGGATGACGGGTGTGGGTTGTCGGTTGTGGGGTTGAGCTTTTCCTACAACCCACAACCCACTTCCCACAACCCCCCTCAGAACAGCATGGGCTGACGCGCTTCCTCCTGCACCTGGGGGAGCGCGTCGACCTTCACGTACTCCAGTCCGGCGGCCTGCGCGACCTTCAGGGCGGGCACGGTGATGTCCGGCGCGGCGAGGATGCCCCGCACCGGGGCGGCGACCTGGGTGCGGACGGCATCCACGTAGCGGCCCAGCTGGTGCACGGCGTCGTGTCCGGCCTTGCCGCGTTTGAGTTCCACGACCACGAAGCGGCCCTGGCTGTCGCGGGCGTACAGGTCGATGCCGCCCACCCCGACGAGCAGTTCGCGGTCCAGGACGGTCAGGCCGTCCTCGATCAGGTGCGGCGCGCGGGCCAGAGCCTGCTGCATCTGCGCCTCGCTGCCCTGCAGGAGGAACAGGGCCTCGTCGGCGAGGTTCAGCGCGGTGACCTGCGCGCAGCCGATCACGCGGACCCGCACGACCTCGGCGGGGCTGCGCCGCTCGGCGTGCAGGACCACGCATCCATCCTCCAGATCCGCCGAGAGGTGATCGGTGCGCGGCTGCCAGTTCACAGGCTTCACGCCGCGCGGCCCGTGAACCTGCAACGACCCGTCGGGTTTCACGAGCAGCAGGCGGTCCCCGGCCTCGGCCATGCTGGTCGCCCGACCGGCGTACAGCACCTCGACCTCACCGGCCAGATGCAGGGTCACGCGGGCGTGCAGGTGGGCGCGCAGGAACGCCAGCAGGGCTTCGGGGGCAGGGTGGGTCAGGGACTCGATCAGCATGGGCGGGTGCGCTCGGGGGAGCGGCGCGCAGGATACCGCGCGCACCCGGTCGCCGGGACGGGATCACGGGCGGGCCTGACCGTGAAGACATCGTGAACGCCGCGTGTGATCCGCCGCGCCCCCACCCGCATACAGCTGTTCAGCACCCGTGACCGAACCCCGGTCACGTCGCTCCCGCCCGCCACATCCGCCCCAGTCCCCACGGAGGAACCATGAAACACATCGCCCTGCTGACCCTGTCCGCCCTGACCCTCGCGTCCTGCTCCATGCCCACTGCGCCCGTCGCGCCCGCCGGGCAGGTCACCTACGGCCTGGGCGGCGGCATGCTGCACACCTTCGGCATGGACAACCCGGACGCCAGCCGCCGCAGCGTGACCATCACCGGTCTGAGCAGCGGCGACACCCTGGTGGACCTGGACGTCCGCAACACCGACGGCAAGCTGTACGGCTTCGCCAGCAGCGGCCGCGTGTACATGATCAACGCCGACTCCGGCACCGCGACGCTGGACAGCACCGTGACCCTGAGCGGCAAGGGGCTCGTCGCCGCCGACTTCAACCCCGCCGCGAACCGCCTGCGCGTGCTGGGCACGGACGACGCCAACTTCCGCCACACGCTGAGCGCCCTGCCGACACCGGCCACCACCGGCACCACCGCCGACGGCACCTTCGCGTACCCGACCGGCACGCCCAACCCGAACCTCGTCGCGGCGGCGTACACCAACTCGTTCAACGACACCGGCAAACTCAACTCCGGCCTGCCGACCACGCTGTACTCCATTGACGCCGATCAGGACGCCCTGATCACCCACCCAGCCGCGGGCGCCCCGGCCTTCAACACCCTGCAGACCGTGGGGGCGCTGGGTGTGGACGTCATGGCCGGGAAGACCGGGTTCGACGTGGCCGGGGCGAACATGGCGGTCCTGAGCAGCGCCGGGGCGAACAGCACCTCGCTGTACACCGTGGACCTGACCACCGGGAAGGCGACCATGAAGGGCAGCGTGAAGGTCGCGCTGAGCAGCGTGGCGCTGAAACTCATGGCCCCCTGACCGGACACCGCGCCCCGGCGCGCATGAAGGAACCTTCACGGACGGGTCCATGTGGCCCGTCTGTGTGGTTTCCGTTATGTGGATGGGCGCACACTGAACGGAACGCCGGGCCACCACGGGCCGCGCGCTGACGTCAGGAGGTGACCGTCATGCAGGTGGTGCAACTGAGTGATCCGCACGTCGATTACCGCTTCCCGCAGAAGGCGGCGGCGTTCGCGCGGGCGGTCGCGCACGTGAACACCATGCCCGCCCTGCCGGACGCCGTGATCCTCACCGGGGACTGCACCGAGCATGCCCGTCCCGACGAGTACGCGCTGTTCACCGACCTGCTGCGGACGCTGCGCGTCCCGGCGTTCCTGGTCCCGGGCAATCACGACGACCGCGCCGCGCTGCTGGACCTGTTCCCACCGCCGCCCGGGCACCTGCCGGGCTTCATGCAGTACGCCGCAGAGGACTTCCCACTGCGCCTGATCGGGCTGGACACCCAGCGGCCCGGGCATGGCGGCGGCGAACTGGACGACACGCGCCTGGACTGGCTGGAGGCGCGGCTTCGCGAGGCGCCCGAGCGGCCCACCCTGATCTTCATGCACCACCCGCCGGTCAGGACCGGGCTAGACGTCATGGACGGCATGGACCTGCGTGGGCGCGAGGAACTGTGCGACCTGCTGCTGGAGCACCCGCAGGTGCTGCGCGTCGCGGCCGGGCACCTGCACATGGGCCTGACAGCGGGGTTCGCGCACACGACCGTCATGACCTGTCCCGGCACGGACGCCACGCTGAACCCGGACCTGAACCGAGCCGCGCAGCTGGTCGTGCAGCGCCAGCCGCCCATGTGCCTGCTGCACCACTGGACGCCCGAGACGGGCCTGAACACCTTCACGCAGGTGATCGAACCCGCCCCGTGGCACACGCTGTTCGACGGGCAGGCGTGGCACGACTTTGACCGCCCGAACGGCACGCACCATTCCCCCCCGCACTGACCGGCGGGCGACACGCGGGGCGCTCTGGCATAGTGTCGGACGTGGCTTCCATCCCCTCCCCCGATGCGACCAAGCCTGACTGGCGCGCCTGGGCGCACGAAATTCGCGCGGCCCTGCCGGACGTATCCGCGCCGGTCACGGCCGCCCTGCAAGGCCTCCTGAGGCAGCTGGGCGCGCGGCGCGTTCTGGCGTACCGGGCGCTGAGCGGCGAGCCGGACGTCAGCGCCCTGAGCGGCGAGTTCGAGTTGCTGGCCCCGCGTGCCCGCTTCCGGCCCGAGCCGAGGTTGACGCTGCACCCATGGCACACCGCGACGGAGGTCAGTCGTTTCGGGGCGCTGCAACCGCCAGCCGACGCGCCGCAGGTGCCGCTGGACACGGTGGACGCGATCCTGCTGCCGGGGCTGGCGTTCGATCAAGCGGGCGTGCGTCTGGGGTACGGCGGCGGGTTCTACGACCGCCTGCTGCCCGCGTTCCGGGGCGTGACGGTCGGCGTGATCCAGGACGCACTGCTCGTGCCGGAACTGCCGCGTGACCCGCACGACGGCCCCGCGCAGTGGCTCGTCACCGAACGCGGCGCGGTGGAGGTCCAGTGAAGGCGTTCCGGGCCGCGGCCACCGCGACCGTCCTGGCCGGGATGCTCGACCGGCCACGCCCCCACCAGATCGCGGAGGCGGCGATGGTCGCCACGCTGGCCGCCGAGGTCGCCCGCAAAGAGCCGGGGCGGGACACGCGGGACACCCTCACCCTGCTGCTGTCGCTGGGGGCCGCCGCGCTGGGCGGCGTGACCATCGCCCGGTCCACGCACCAGCCGGACCCGCGCGGGAACCCCGGCGCGTTCCGGGGCGGTGCGTCGTGGTACGCGCTGGCGCAACTCCTGACCGTCACGCTGCTGTGGCGGCGCGGCGCGCGGCCCCACGCCGGACACTGGCCCGCACGCGCGGCCGGGCTGCTGCTCGGCGCGGGCCTGCTGATCCGGCACGACCCGGCCAGCCTCCCGGTCCTGAGTGGGTACGGGGCGCTGCTGAACCTCATGGCGCTGCTGGCCGCCGACCCCCGACTGGCCCGCGCGCACCCGGACGCCGCGCGCCTGCTGCGGCGGGGCGGGTGGATGTTCGTCGCGTCGGACCTGCTGATCCTCGTGCGCCGCTACCTCCTGCGGGACCGGCTGAGCCGCGCCCTGACCGAGGGCGTCATGCTCGCGCTGTACGCCGGGGCGCAGCGGAACCTCACGCGCGGGCTGATGCTCCTCACCCGTCGATCCTGAGTTCCGCCTGCGCCTCGCCCGCACGGTCCGCGACGATCGCCCGCGCCACCACGTCCGGCCCGAGCGCGCCGCGCGGCACGCGGCCCACCTGCGCCCACAGGCCCGTCTCCACGGCGGGCGGCAGCACCAGCGTGATCCCGACGCCCCGGTGCTCCAGCCGCGCGACCTCCGCCGCGCGGGCCAGGGCGGCCTTGCTCGCCGCGTACTGACTGAACCCCCGCGCGGTCACCAGTTCCGGCCGGGCGCCCAGCAGGTACACCCGCCCGCCCGGCGCGAGCCGCCCCAGCCCGTGCTTCATGGCCCACAGCGCCCCGAAGTAGTTCGCGTTCCACACGCCCCGGACGTGCGTGGGGTCCGCGTCCCGCAGCGGTTCGGGGTGCGCCGCGCCCGCCGCGTACACCAGCGTGTCCAGCTCCGGCGTGCCCTCCAGCAGCGTGCGGACGTGACTCTCAAAGCCCACGTCCGCCGCGCGGCCCGTCGCGCCCAGTTCCGACACCAGCGCCGCCAGTCGCGTCTCGTCGCGCCCGGAAAGGGTCAACGTGTGCCCAGCCGCCGCGAAAGCCCGCGCCGTCGCCGCACCGATCCCGCCCGTCGCGCCCAGAATCAGGGTGTTCATGCCGGTAGTAGGCGACGCCCGGCGCGCCGGGACCGTCGCCAGGAACACCGAACCCGCCCGGCAGCCATCCCTTCAGGGGGACGACAGGTGAGGCGACAGGTGATCGCGCATGGCCCGCGCCTGCGCCTCGAACCCCGCCTGCACCCACCGCACGGGCACCAGGACGGCTGCCGGGCCGTGAAAGACCTCCTCGGTGGCGTAGGCCGTGTCGCCGTTCGGCAGCTGCCGGAGGGTCTGCACCCGCTCCGACCGCAGCAGGCCCCAGCGGGCCAGCGGACTGTCGTACCGCCACGCGACCAGCGCCGCGCCGCCCGCCGGAGGCTGCACGCGCGTGACCAGCTCATCGGAATACATGAACCGGCCCCCACGCCAGGGCAGCCTGAAGCGCATCCGCACGCCCTCGGCCGCACGTTCAGCCCCCGTGACCTCCACCACGAACGGATTCCAGCTGCCATACGCGCTGAAATCCACCAGCAGGTCGAAGACCCGCTCCAGGGGAGCCTGCACGGTGATCTCGGTCCGGGCGACACGGGGCATGAGAGCGAGTCTACCGGTCAGCGCAGCCCCGCTGTACCGGGACGGACCATGCGGCTCAGCTCAAGTGAACCGGCATCAGCTTCAATCGCAGTGAACCGTGCTGTGCGGGTCGCGGGCCAGTGCCACCACGCGCCGCACCTGACCCGGCAGGTTACGCGGCAGGCTCAGGGGCGGCAGGGCGTCCACGGGGAAGAAGGCGCTGTCCAGCGTCTCCAGGTTCTCCGCGTGCGCCGCTACGCCCGCGCCGGTCAGGTCGCACTGCACGAACAGTTTGTACACCGCCCACAGGTCCGGCGGGTGCGGGTGCTGCGCCTTGTCCATCACGGCCAGCAGCCGCGCCGCGCGCACGGTGCGCCCGGTCTCCTCGTGAACCTCACGCACGGCGATCTGGGTGGGGCTCTCGCCGGGGTCGGCCCAGCCACCGGGGAGGCTCCAGGCGCCGTCGCTGCGTTCGCGGGTCAGCAGGACCTCGCCCGCCGCGTTCAGCACGACGGCCCGCACGTCCACCTTTGGCGTCAGGTACCCCTCCTCTGCGCGCAGCAGCCCGGTGACGGTGGCGGGGCTCTGCCCAGTCTGCTCGGCCAGCAGTTCGGCGGTCAGGTCCCGCAGGCGCGCGAAGCGGGTCAGGTCGAAGGGATCGCGGGAGTACGTGAGGCCCTCCTGGGCGATGGCCTGGAGTTCCCGGAGCTGCGCGAGGGTCGGCATGCCCGCCACTCTACGGGTCGGGCGTACCGCCCAGCGTCCACCCTTCGACGGGCTGGTACGACCCGCCGGGTCCGGGTTTGCGCATCCAGACGAGGTCCGTGACGGTGAATGACAGCGGGTGTGGGAACGCCTGCCCCGCCGCGTCCAGCAGGGCGTCCAGGGGAACGTCCCGCCGCCCCAGGGCCAGCGTGAGGTGCGGGGTCAGGTGCGGCCCCTCGTACCCGAAGCGGCTCGCCGGGCGCAGAGCGTCCAGCAGGGCGAGGTGCAGCCGCACGGCGCCGGGGCTGCGGGCGGGCAGGTGCAGGGCGCTGCCGTTCGGGAACACGCGCGGCGCGAGCAGTTCGACCGGGACGGGCGGGGTCGCCGCCGCCACCGCCGGGATGAGGTCCAGCCAGCGCAGGTCGTCGTCCAAGCCACTGCGGGCCTTGACCGTGACGTGCGGGACCGCCGCCGCGTCGCGCACGCCGTGGGCCTCGCGGAACGCCACGACGCGGGCCTCGATGTCCGGTGGGGGCCGCAGCGCCAGCAGGTGCGAGGGGCTCACGGGGCGGGTGGGTCGGTCAGGGCGTCGCGCACCATCAGCGCGTGCAGGACGTCCAGGATGCCCGCGTGATTCTCGCGGTCCGTGCCGGAGTGCGCGCGGGTCGCGGCCCACCACGCCTGCTTGCGGTTCAGGAGGTCCGGGTCGGCCTGAGCGACCGTCCGCGCGTGCAGGGCGTGTCGGGCGTTCAGGGTCAGGGGACGAGCGTCGGCCTGTGCGGGCACGCCCCGCAGGTACCCGTGTTCGGCCAGGGAGACGAACGTGGAGCGCGGGCAGCCCTTGTTCAGGGTACTGGGCGTTCCCTCAACGAGACGCTGCGCGGCGGCCCAGGCGTCGCGGGGCGCGAGACCCTGCCGGGCACTCTCAAGTGCCCAGCCGGTCAGCTGCTCGTACACTGTTCCACCCTGACGTTTTTCAGCCTGTGGAACGCTCTTTTTCCCGGTCGCCATGCCCCAGCGTACACCCCGCAGGCGTCCAGACGGCCCGGACGCGCCGGGGTGGGTCGGCTACAGTTTCAGGTGTGAACCAGTCCCCCACCGAGCCGCTGAAGCGGACGCCCCTGCATGCCGCGCACCTGCGCGCCGGAGCCCGAATGGTGCCCTTCGGCGGGTGGGACATGCCCGTGCAGTACGCGGGCGTGAAAGCCGAACACGACGCCGTCCGCAATGCCGCCGGTGTGTTCGACGTGTCCCACATGGGCGAATTCCGCGTGCAGGGTGCGGGTGCACTGGCGTTCCTGCAACACGTCACCACCAACGACGTCAGCAAACTGAAACCCGGCCGCGCGCAGTACAACTGGCTGCCCGGCGTTGCCGGTGGTCTGGTGGACGACATCTACATCTACATGGTCGCGCCAGACGAGTACCTGACGGTCGTGAACGCCAGCAACATTGCCAAGGACTGGGCGCACCTGAACGCGCACGCAGGCGAGTTCGACGTCACCCTGACCGACGAGAGCGACCGCTGGGGCCTCCTCGCCGTGCAGGGCCCCCAGACCGAGAGCCTGCTGCAACCCCACACCGACACCGACCTGAGCAGCAAGAAGAAGAACGCCTTCTTCCCCGCCAAACTGTTCGGTTTCGACGTGATGCTCGCCCGCACCGGCTACACCGGCGAGGACGGCTTCGAGGTGTTCACGGACGCCAGCGAGGCCGAGACCGTCTGGGACAAACTCCTGGCCGTCGGCTTCACGCCCGCCGGACTGGGCGCGCGCGACACCCTGCGCCTCGAAGCGGGCTTCCCGCTGTACGGGCACGAATTTTCAGACACCATCCACCCGCTGAGCAGCACGTACAGCTGGGTCGTGAAAGACAAGACCCACGTCGGGCACGAGCACATCCGCAGTGCCCCCACCCAGACCCTGATCGGCCTGAAGCTGGAGCGCGTACCCGTCCGCGAGGGCTACCCCGTCAAGGTCGGCGGTGAAGTCGTCGGGCACGTCACCAGCGGCACGAGCAGCCCCACCTTCGGCCACCCCATCGCCATGGCCCTCGTGAACGCCCAGCACGCCGGAGCGGACATCTTCGACGTCGAGGTGCGCGGCAAGGACCACCCCGCCACCCGCGTGCAACTGCCCTTCTACAAACGCTGACCCGCCACCCACGTAGGCCCGCACACACCCCCCACGCCCGAAACCCGGAGAATACGACCATGACCACCACCCCCACCGAACTGAAGTACGCCGCCTCCCACGAATGGCTCGCCGCTGACGGCACCGTCGGCATCACCGACTTCGCTCAGGACCAGTTGGGCGACGTCGTGTACGTCGAACTGCCCGAAGTGGGCCGCGTCGTTGAAGCGGGCGAAACCATCGCCGTCGTCGAGAGCGTCAAGACCGCCTCTGACATCTACGCGCCCGCCAGCGGCACCATCACCGCCGTGAACGACGCCCTGACCGGCACCCCCGAACTCGTCAACAGCGCCCCCTACGAAGGCGGCTGGCTGTTCAAACTCGACGTGACCGGCGAAGGCGACCTCATGGACGCCGCCGCGTACGAAGCCGCGAACAACTGACCTGAACGGGTGACCGGGAGCGCCACTCGGTGGCCCCCTCACCCCCGGCCCCTCTCCCACAGGGGGAGAGGGGGGTTCAACATTCTTTTTCTCCCTCTCCCCCTGTGGGAGAGGGCCGGGGTGAGGGGGCGTGTGACCCGCTTCACCGCCCCACCCCCAGGAGTACTCCATGACCCGTTCCCTGACTGATCTGTTGCAGACCGCTGATTTCCTCGACCGTCACGTCGGCCCGACCGAGGCCGAACAGGCCGCCATGCTGGCGGAACTGGGCGTGGGGAGCCTGGATGAACTGAGTGACACGACGCTGCCCGAAAGCATCCGCTTCACGGGGGACCTGAACGTGGGCGGGCCGGTCACGGAAGCGCAGGCGCTGGCCGACCTGAAGGCGGTCGCGGCGAAGAACCGGGTGTTCCGCAGTTACATCGGCATGGGGTACAGCGGCACGTACACGCCGGGCGTGATCCTGCGGAACATGCTGGAGAACCCCGGCTGGTACACGGCGTACACGCCGTACCAGGCGGAGATTTCGCAGGGTCGCCTGGAGATGCTGCTGAACTTCCAGCAGGCGATCATGGACCTGACCGCCATGCCCGTGTGCAACGCGTCCCTGCTGGACGAGGCGACCGCCGCCGCCGAGGCCATGACCCTCGCCAAGCGTGCGGGCAAGAGCAAGGGCAACACGCTGTACGTCGCGCAGGACGTGCACCCGCAGACCATCGACGTGATCCGCACCCGCGCGGAGTACTTCGGGTACGAGATCGTCACCGGACCCGCCGACGCCGAACTGCCCGAAGGCACCTTCGCGGCACTCGTGCAGACGCCCGGCACGTACGGCGACCTGCACGACCTCTCCCCCATCGCCGAACGAGTCCATGCCAGCGGCGGCCTGCTGATCGCCGCGACCGACCTCCTCGCCAGTGCCCTCGTGAAACCCGTGGGCGAGATGGGCGCGGACATCGTGATCGGCAGCGCCCAGCGCTTCGGCGTTCCGATGGGCTTCGGCGGGCCGCACGCGGCGTTCCTGGCGTGCCGCAGCGACTTCCAGCGCAGCATGCCCGGCCGCGTGATCGGCGTCAGCAAGGACGTCAAGGGCCGCCCCGCGCTGCGCATGGCGATGCAGACCCGCGAGCAGCACATCCGCCGCGAGAAGGCCACCAGCAACATCTGCACCGCGCAGGCCCTCCTGGCGAACATGGCCGCCGCGTACGCCGTCTACCACGGACCCGAAGGCATCCGCACGATTGCCGAGCGCACGCACCGAATGACCGGCATCCTGGCCGCCGCGCTGCGTGACGCGGGCCTGAACGTCAATCAGTCGTTCTTCGACACCCTCAGCTTCGAAACGGACGGGACCGTGAAGGGCCGCGCCGAACGCGCCGGGATCAACTTCCGCTACGAGGGGGGAATCACCGGAGCGCGACTGGCAGACGATGTCACGCATGACCTGGACGGCGACGAGATCGACTTCGGCGACGATACGCTGGCGACCCTGGCCGTTCTGGAGCGCGTGGAGGCCGCCGCGAACGAAACTGGCTGGGCTGAAACGCAGGCGCTGAGCGACCGGGCGCGTGCCATGGGCGTGGAACACGAGTTCACACCTGTCCGCGTCAGCGTCAGCCTGGACGAGACCGTCACCGTGGCCGACCTCGCGGACATCATCGAGGTCATCACGGGCCGCGCCGCCGACGTGCTGGCGCTGGACGCTCAGGCGGTGGACGGCATTCCCGCCGACCTGAAGCGCACCTCGGACTACCTCTCGCATCCGGTGTTCAACACGCATCACAGCGAGCACGGCATGCTGCGGTACCTGAAGAGCCTGGAGAACAAGGATTACAGCCTGACGCACGGCATGATCCCGCTGGGCAGCTGCACCATGAAACTGAACGCCACGACGGAAATGATTCCCGTGACGTGGCCCGAGTTCGGCCAGCTGCACCCCTTCGCGCCCGCCGACCAGACTGAGGGCTACGCGGAGATGCTGGGTGAACTGGAGGCGTGGCTGGCGGACATCACCGGGTACGACGCCGTGAGCCTCCAGCCGAACAGCGGCGCGCAGGGTGAGTATGCGGGCCTGCTGGTCATCCGTAAGTACCACGAGAGCCGGGGCGAGGCGCACCGGAACATCTGCCTGATTCCCGCCAGCGCGCACGGCACGAACCCCGCGAGTGCGGCCATGATGGGCATGCAGGTCGTGGTCGTGAAGACCGACGCGGACGGCAACATCGACATGGACGACCTGAAAGCCCAGGCGGAGAAGCACAGCGAGAACCTGGGCGCGCTGATGATCACGTACCCCAGCACGCACGGCGTGTACGAGGAACGCGTGACCGAAGCGTGCGAGCTGATCCACCAGCACGGCGGGCAGGTGTACCTGGACGGCGCGAACATGAACGCCCAGGTGGGCCTGACCAAACCCGGCCTGATCGGCAGCGACGTGTCCCACCTGAACCTGCACAAGACCTTCGCCATTCCCCACGGGGGCGGCGGCCCCGGCATGGGCCCCATCGGCGTCAAGGCGCACCTCGCCCCGTTCCTCCCGAACCACGCCGTGCGCCCCACCTCTGACAGCAGCACGGGGGCCGTCAGCGCCGCGCCGTACGGCAGCGCCAGCATCCTCCCCATCAGCTACCTGTACATCCGCCTGCTCGGCGCACGCGGCCTGAAAGTCGCCACGCAGGTCGCCCTGCTGAACGCCAACTACATCGCGCACCACCTGAAAGGCGCGTTCCCCGTCCTGTACACCGGCCGGAACGACCGCGTCGCGCACGAGTGCATCATCGACCTGCGCCCCCTCAAGGCCGCCAGTGGCATCAGCGAGGAGGACGTCGCCAAGCGCCTCATGGACTACGGCTTCCACGCCCCCACCATGAGCTTCCCCGTCCCCGGCACCCTGATGATCGAACCGACCGAGAGCGAACCCAAAGCGGAACTCGACCGGTTCATCCAGGCGATGCTCGGCATCCGCCGCGAAATTCAGGACGTGCAGGACGACCTGATCGCCGCCGCCGACAGCCCGCTGAAGCACGCGCCCCACACCCAGGCCGACCTGATCGACATGGACTGGAACCGCGCGTACAGCCGCGAAACCGCTGCCTACCCCACCAGCACGCAAAAGCAGTGGAAATACTGGCCCAGCGTGAATAGAGTGGACAACGTCTATGGCGATAGGAACTTCGTGTGCAGCTGCCCGCCAGTCGAGGACTGGGTCGAAGCGTAATCCTAGCTTTATATGAGTCTTGGTTGAAGAACCAAGACTTTTATTTTGCTTTTACAAGAGGAAACGTATGAATTTAGCAGAAGTTAGGATAAAAAATTTTCGATCAATAAAGACTGCCACCGTCAAATTTGATTCCTCTCCAAAAGTCTTACTAGGAGTTAATGAATCAGGCAAAACAAATATTTTAAAAGCGATAAGATTATTAGACAAAGATATTTCACCCGTCGCCGATGATATAAGACAGCCATCACATGATGAATCTCACGATGCAGAAGCATTTGTCATATTCATATTTGAGCCAGATGCAGAAGAAATAAAAACTATTAGGGAAGAATGCGATAGCAGAATTCTTGCTTTTAATTACTTTAATGAGCCTATTATTTCAGATGGCAATAAAAATATCACAGCAGGAAGCTTTCTTGAAACTAAGCACCAAGTTCTTTATCACGTAGCTTTGAATAATTTAACTAAGCATTATTCTTTTTGGACACCACAAGATAGATTAAAACCTGCCGGAGATTGGTATACACCGCCAAAAGATCTGCCCTCTGGCGAAGTAATGGTTAATTTTGACCAAAAGGTATATGATGTCAAAAATTTCCCGATCATACACGGAGAACTTTTAGATGATGTTCAAAAATCTAAACTTAATAAAGCATTAGTTCAAGATTGGTATCGGATAGTTTTTCAAGAGGGTAAAAGTATTTTATCATCAAATCATCCTGTCTGTATATATTGGGACTATTCAGAGAAAAACTTGTTACACGAGAGGATCGATAAAGATGCCTTCCTCGCAAATCCCGAAATTTCCAATCCTTTGAAGCATATTTTTTGGCTTTCGGGGATCAGAAATATTAAAGAAGAATTTGATATACAAAGCAAAAAGGCTGCAGGTATAAGAAATCTTCTTATCAGAGTGGCAGCCAATGCAACAAGGTACATTCACGAAGCGTGGCCTGAATATAAATCCATCAGCATTAGTCTTACTCAAAACGGACAGAATATCGAAAGCTATATTCAAGACAAATATAACCAGTATGGAATGTCCAGCAGGAGTGATGGATTTAAGAGGTTTATAACCTTCATCCTCTCAGTTTCAGTAAGAAATGCGTCAAATGATCTTAAAAATGTAATTTTTATACAAGATGAGCCAGATACTAGTCTACATCCCTCAGCAGCTCGCCATCTCTTGTCGGAGTTAATAAAAATATCGGACACAAATAAGGTTATTTTTAGCACTCACTCAATATTTATGATTGATAAAAATAAAATTGAGAATCACTATATTGTAAGAAAAAATGATGAGACCACAGAAGTTATTGTGGCAAATTCTTCAAACGTAGCAGATGAAGAAGTTCTCTATAATTCACTAGGTTACTCACTATTTGATATTCTTAAGGAAACTAATTTAATATTTGAGGGATGGAAAGATAAGAAATTCTTCGGAATAGCCATTAGTGCTCCTCCATATAAACTTCGCAGAGTGAAAAAGCTTCAAAATTATGGCATGACCCATGCATTCGGCGTCAAAGATGTTCCAAGGGTAGCAAGCTTTTTAGAAATGGTGGGCAGAAACTACTACGTGATATCCGATTCAGACCAACCAGCAAAAGAAAAACAATCTAAATTCGAAGGGGATGGAGTTTGGCTAAGGTATGATCAGCTATTGAATATCGATAAGGAAATTATGCTTGAAGACTTCTATGTAACTGAATACATAGAAGAAATTATAGAAAGACATGTATCCAATGTGACATTCAGTCAAATTACCGATAGGCCGGTGCTTTCAATTGAATTCCCGGTGCTAGAAATAATAGAAAAATGGCTATCCAGCAATGGTCTATCAAGATCGGAAATCAAAGAATTTTCAACCAAAATAAAGGAAGACCTTATATCCGGCTTAACAGTGGAAAAATAAAGCCCGAGTATTTTGAATTATTAGGTAATCTATACGATATGTTGAGCGCAAAATCAAAATAGTAGAGCGTCTTATCATTATCCACACAACTCTTAGTAAATCCTCCACCAGCAAAATGGCCATTACAAAACTCCACATTCATGCTATATTCTTTTACATATAAAAGGGCCGCACTCCTCCCCCGAGTGCGGCCCTTCTCCTTTCCCCTATTTACCTTTTGCTGCTGTGGTCGCCTTCCTGGAATTCTTCGATCATCTTGTCGATGAAGGCGGGGATGTCGTCGGGGTTGCGGCTGGTGATGATGCCTCGGTCCACGACGACTTTCTCGTCCACCCAGTTCGCGCCGCTCAGGGTCAGTTCGTGTTTCAGGCTGGGCCAGCTGGTCATGCGCAGGCCTTTGCTGATGCCGGTTTCGCTGAGGCTCCAGGGGCCGTGGCAGATGGCGGCGATGGGTGCGCCGTGGTCGTAGAACGCGCGAACGAACTTCATGGCGTAGGGGTCCAGGCGCAGCTTGTCGGGGTTGACGGTGCCGCCGGGCAGCAGGAGGCCGTCGTAGTCGCTGGGGTTGGCCTGCGTGACGGTGTGGTCCACGTCGTATTTGTCCTGGGGTTCCATGTCGCCTTTCATGCTCTGGATCTGCCCGGCTTTGAGGCTGATGAGGTGCGTGGTGGCCCCGGCGGCTTCGAGGGCTTCGCGGGGTTTCACGAGTTCGACCTGTTCGACTCCGTCGGCGGCGAGGATGGCGATGGTCTTGCCTTTCAGGGGTTGGTCGGTCATGCGTTCAGGTTGCCGTGTGGGGGGGGGGGGCGTGATGGTGGTCTGAAGGGGCGTTGAGCGGGGGTTGAGGGGGGCTTGAGTTGGTGTGGGTTCATGCCCTGCGGGGTGGGTGGGCGTGGTGGTGTGGGGGTATGACATTGACTGAGGAGTTCGCGAATGCGTTGCAGGTGGCGGAGGAGTCCGGGGACGTTTCGGGGTTGCTGGCCCTGCACGCGGGGGACGTGACGCTGCGGAACCTGACGCAGCAGACGTGGGAGGGAGTGGAGGGTGCGCGGGCGTTCTGGGAGGCGTACCTGGGGAGTTTCGAGGTGGTGCGCAGTGAGTTCTCCCGCGTGCAGGAGGAGGGGGGTCTGGGCGTGCTGGAGTGGACGGCGTCGGGTCGCCTGCCGGGCGGGCGGGAGATCTCGTACCGGGGCGTGAGCCTGCTGGACGTGCAGGATGGGAAGGTGTCGGCGTTCCGCACGTATTACGACAGCGCGGCGTTCGTGGTGGCGACGCCCGCCTGATCCGCGAGTCATGCTTGCGCCCGCCCCGGCACAGGCCTGGGGCGGGCAGTGTTTGTCCCTCTCCGCCAGGGAGAGGGACTCGCAGGGTGAGGGGGCCTTACTTGTCCGTGCCGGGGGTGTTCACTTCGACGGCGGTGAGGGTCTCGGTGATGCGGTACGTGTGGGGGGCACCTGCGGGCACGCAGTAGGAGTCGCCGGGGCGCAGGGTGATGGTTTCGCCGTTCACGGTGAGGTCCATCTGCCCTTCGGTGACGTACCCGAGGGTCTCGTAGGGGTTGCTGCTTTCGGGTTTGGCGCCTGCGGGTTCTTCGCGGTGCCACAGGCGCATGCTGCTCTGCTGGCCTTTGATGAGGTGGTGTTCGCCGTCTTTGCCGTGGGTGGTGTCGCTCTGGCTGACCTTGTATTGGCTCATGCGGTTCAGCGTGCGCCGCGTGGGTGGGTGCGGGCGTGATGGGCGCCTGAAGGTGGGTTCACGCGGAGTTGGCCGGAACTTGACGCTCACTCACCAGTGGAGAGGCGAGGGGTTTTCCCCTCCCCCTTGGCTTGCAAAGCTGCGAAGCAGAGGGGGGAGGCCGGGAGGGGGTGTCCACGGGCACCGCCCGTCTCTTTTTCCCTGCGTGCGCCTGTGCCCGCGTCGCGTTTTCCGCATGTGCCTGAGTACTGTTCCGCCCCTGCCTGCGCCGGGTGTCGTGGGTGGGTCGCGTGGCGTTCCCGTGCTGGACGTATGCCCCGGTGACTGTGTTTTTTTTACCGTCCTGGCGGTCATTTTTTTCCTCTGGCGGGTTGGGCGGGCGTGGGGTACACTGGGCGTCTCCGGGTGCCCTGTGGGGTGGCCGCTTGAAAGGGGGTGAGGGTGCATGGGAACGAAAGAAGAGGTTCGTTCACGCTTGAACATTGCGGATGTGGTGGGTGAGTACGTGCAGCTCTCCCCTGCCGGGCGCGGTCGCCTGAAGGGGTTGTGCCCGTTCCATAAGGAGAAGTCGCCGTCGTTCCAGGTGGATACGGAGCAGGGGTACTTCTATTGTTTCGGGTGTAAGGCGGGCGGGGACGTGTTCAGTTTCGTGCAGCGTACGGAGAACCTGAGTTTCGGGGATGCGATGCGCAAGCTCGCGGAGCGGGCGGGGATTCAGGTGGAGGCGCGGTACGGGGAGCGGTCCAGTCGGGACGTGTTCGACGTGAACGCGTTCGCGCTGGCGTATTTCCGTGAGCACCTGCATGGGCCTGCGGGCGAGGCCGCTTTGGCGTACCTGCGGCGGCGTGGGCTGACGGACGCGACGATCGAGTCGTTCGAGGTGGGGTTCGCGCCGGACGGCTGGGATGGTCTGCTGAAGCACGCGCGGGTGAAGGGCGTGTCGGAACGGCAGCTGCTGGAGGCGGGGCTCCTGATCGAGAATCCGGAGTCCGGGCGGGTGTACGACCGGTTCCGCGCGCGGGTGATGTTCCCGATCCGGGATCACCTGGGGCGGCTGGTGGGCTTCGGGGGGCGTGTGCTGGATGACAGCAAGCCGAAGTACCTGAACACCCCGGAGACGGACGTGTTCCGCAAGGGTGAACTGCTGTACGGGCTGGACAAGGCCCGCCTGGGCCTGAAGAACGGCGGGGAACTGGTGGTGGTGGAAGGCTACATGGACGTGATCACCATGCACCAGCACGGGTTCACGGGGGCGGTGGCGAGCCTGGGCACGGCCCTGACGGCGGAGCACGCGACGCTGCTGGAGCGTCTGGGCGCGCAGAGTCTGGTGCTGCTGTTCGACCGTGACGAGGCGGGCCTGAAGGCGACCCTGTCGGGGCTGGATCAGGTGCTGGGCGCGAAGTTCCGCGTGCGCGCCACGAGCGTGCCGAGCGGGAAGGACCCGGCGGACACCCTCCTGGCCGGGGACATTGAGTTGCTTCAGCGCGCGTTGAGCAGCGGTCTGGACGAGGTCCGGTACCGCGTGCAGGCCGCCATTGAACGGCACGGGTGGGCACCAGCGAGGGCAAACGCCGCATCCTGATGGAACTCCTGCCGCGCATGCAGAACCTCGATCCGCTGGACGAGATCGCCGAGGGGGTGCGCGGCGCGGCGTGCGAGACGCTGGGCATCAAGCCCGAGGCGCTCATGGAGTGGATTGCCAGCAAGGCCAAGAGGCGCACCCTGACGGACACGCACCTGGCGGGCATGACCAGTTCACGCAGCGAGGAGGACCGTGAGATGGCCCTCCTGAAGCAGCTGCTGGTCGATCCGTCTCTGCTGGCGAAACTGGACGGCAGCATGCCGTGGCGGAACGAGTCGGTCCGCAAGGTGATGCTGGCCGCGCGCGGCGCGCAGACGCCCGACGACATTCTGGACGTGTTCCGCGGTCAGCCCGAGGAGCAGATGCTGATCCGCCTGATGTTCGAGGGTCGCGACTCGGGCACCATCGGCCGGGAGAACAGCCACCAGTACGAGCAGAAGGTGAACGGGTACGCGGCGGCCGCCGTGGACGACATCCAGGTGACCCTCAGCATCGACGCGCTGCGCGCCGAGGTGGACCTCCTGAAGAAACAGGTGCCGGGTGCCGCCCCCACCGAGCAGCTGGGCCTCCTGCGGCAGATTCAGGACCTCCAGCGCGCCATCGAAGCCGAAAAACGCGTGCGCGGGGCTGCGAGAGCGTAAGGCGCGCCCCCTCACCCTTCCGTCGCTCCGCTCCTCCCTCCCTCTCTGCTGCGCAGCTCTGTGAGTCCCACGAGGGGAGAGGGCATTTTCGACCCTCTCTCCTCGTGGGAGAGGGTGCCCCGCAGGGGCGGGTGAGGGGGCGTGTGACCACCAGCCCCGCCCACCATCCTTTTCTCCTCCCCCTTGACTTGCAAAGCCGCGGAGCAGAGGGGGGCCTGATGTTTTCTCCTCCCCCTTGAGGGGGGAGGCCGGGAGGGGGTGCCGCCCTTACACTTCCCCGCCCCATTCCAGTCCGTGTTGCGTCCACGCGGCTTCGATGTGGGTCAGGACGTCCAGTGGGAGGGGGCCCTGCTGCACGAGGTCGATGTTGCGTTCGAGGTTGTGGATGCTGGCGGTGCCGACGATGGCGCTGTGGACGCCGGGGGTGTACGCGGTGAAGCGGAGGGCGAGGTCGAGCCAGTCGAGTCCGGCGTTCTGGCGGATGGTGTCCATGTTCAGGGTGCGCAGGCGCTCCCAGTAGGTTTCGGCGTAGTCGCCTTCGGGGCGGTGGGTGAAGCGCCAGGCGGCGTTGGCGATGGGGCGTTTGGCGATGACGCCCATGCCGCTCTCGGTGGCGGCGGGGAGGAGTTGGCGGCGGCTGAACTGGTCGGCGAGGTTGACGCTGGTTTCGATGCTGCCGAAGCGGCCGCTCTGGATGGCCCAGGCGAGGGCTTCGTTCTCGCCGCTGTACGCGGCGACGCGGATGAGTCCGGCGGTGCGGGCGTCGTCGAGTGCGCCGAGGAGGTCGTCGCGGCGCAGGGTGTCGGCGGGGCAGGAGTGCAGGTGGAAGATGTCGATCCAGTCGCAGCGCAGCCGGGTGAGGGCCTGTTCGATGCCGAGGCGGATGGCCTGCGGGGTCCAGTCGTCGGCGCCGTCGGCGCTGTACCCGCCCTTGCTGCTGAGGATGAAGTCGTGGCGGCGGTAGGCGAGGTGCCGGCCGATGCGTTCCTCGCTGAGGCCGTAGCCGCGCGCGGTGTCGACCAGGGTGATGCCCCGGTCGATGGCGCGGTTCAGGAGGGTACCTGCGTGGTCCTCGCTGAGGCTGCCGTCGCCGATCTGCCCGGCGCCGAGGCCGAGGACGCTGACGCGCAGGCCGGTGTTGCCGAAGTCCCGTTGTTCCATGACGGGTATTGTGCGCCGCCCATCTTCTTGTGGGATGAAATGGAAGCGCTCATCTCGTGTTCTCTTTCCATGTTCCCCTCTCCCCTCGTGGGAGAGGGAGGGAGTCGAGAAGCGACGGAAGGGTGAGGGGGCCACCGGGCGGCCCGGACGGATCAGCCGTCGTCTGCGTCCCGGTTCAGCTGGTGGTGAGGTTCAGGTCAGTCTGGGCGTCCTGTTCGGCGCGGAACTGGAGTTCGTACAGGTCGCGGTACATGCCCCCGGCGGCGAGGAGACCCGCGTGCGTGCCGTCCTCGGTGACGCGTCCGGCGTCCATGACGAGGATCCGGTCGGCGTTCCGGATGGTGCTGAGGCGGTGCGCGATGACGAAGGTGGTGCGGCCCTGCATGAGGCGTTCCAGCGCGGCCTGCACGAGAGATTCGGATTCGTTGTCGAGGGCGCTGGTGGCCTCGTCGAGGATGAGGATGCGGGGGTCTTTCAGGATGGCGCGGGCAATGGCGACCCGCTGGCGTTGCCCGCCGCTGAGTTTCACGCCGCGTTCCCCGACGACCGTGTCGTACCCGTGCGGGAAGGCGCTGATGAACTCGTGGGCGTTGGCGGCGCGGGCGGCGACCTCGACCTCGTCGGGGAGCGCGCCGGGGCGGCCGTAGAGGATGTTCTCGCGGATGGTGCCGCTGAACAGCAGCGTCTCCTGCGGCACGAGGCCCACCTGGGCGCGCAGGTCGGCCAGGGCGTAGTCGCGCACGTCCCGCCCGTCGACGCGCAGGGTGCCGCCCGTGACGTCCCAGAAGCGCGGGATGAGGTTCACGAGGGTGGTCTTCCCCGCCCCGCTCGGCCCGACGAGGGCGACGACCTGCCCGGCGGGGACGTCCAGCGTCACGTCGCGCAGCACGGCGGCCCGCGTGCCTTCCGCGTCGCCGTCGTACGTGAAGGACACGCCGTCGAAGGACACGCGGCCCTCCGCGCGGGCCAGCGGGGCGGGCTGCGCGGGCTGCGGGAGGTCGCTGCGTTCGTCCAGCAGTTCGAAGATGCGGCCCGACGCGCCCAGCGCCTCCTGGAACTGGTTGAACACGCCGGTCAGCGCGACGACCGTGCCGCCCACCTGCAGCGCGTAGAACAGGAACGTCACCAGATTCCCCGGCGTGAGGCTGCCCGCCATGACCAGCCGCCCCCCGTACCACAGGACCACGGCCAGCGCGCCGAAGGTCAGGAAGCTCATCACGCCCGCCATGAGCGCCTGAAGGCGGGCGCGTTTCAACGCCGCCAGGAAGCTCTGCGTGACGCCCTGCCCGTAGCGGCCCGCCTCCAGGGTCTCGGCAGTGAAGCTCTGGACGACGCGAACGCCACTGATGGCCTCCTCGGCGCTGGCGTTCGCGCCTGCCACGGCGTCCTGCACCTCGCGGCTCACGCGGCGGATCCGCCGCCCGATCGTCACCGCCGTGCCGATCACCAGCGGGATAACGGCCAGGGTCAGCAGGCTCAGGCGCGGACTGGTCGTCACCAGCAGCACCACCGCGCCCACCAGACTCACGGACTGCGCCGCCAGCTGCGCCAGCGCTGTGCTCGTCACGGTCTGCACGGTGCCCACGTCCGACGTCAGGCGGCTGGTCAGGTCTCCGGTCTTGTGCTCCCCGAAGAATCGCGGCGAGAGCGTCAGCAGGTGCGCGAACACCGCCCGGCGCAGGTCCGCCACCACACCCGCCCCCACCCGCGACAGCAGGAACGACTGCGCCGCCCCGAACACCGCCGACAGCGCGAAGATCCCCAGCAGCGCCACCACCGTCCGGTCCAGCTGCGACGTGTCCGTCGACCCCACCCGCAGGAACGACGCGTCGATCAACCGCCCGAACAGCGCGGGGAACACCAGATTCAACCCACTCGACACCAGCGTCGCCACCACACCCACCACGAACACCCACCGATAAGGCCGCGCGAACGCCAGCAACCGCACGAGCTGACGCGGATCACGCCTCACACGCGAACCCTCCGGACTCAGAGGCGAAGCAGCACGACCAGGACGGGAGAACATGACCACAGGGTACGCGGGAAGCCTACTGGGCAGTGGGGAGTGAGTTGTGGGGAGTGGGAAAGGAGGCTGCTGCGCAGCGGACCCCAAACCCCTCAGTCAGCTGCGCTGACAGCTCCCCTTGAAGGGGAGCCTGAACCCATGCTTCTGCCGAAGCGAAGAAAGTAGATCAGCGGCCCGGCGCGGCCCACCCGGCACCGGACCGCCGACTGCCACCGGCCGTCGTGCGCGCAGCGCGCGGGCCTACGAGGGGGGCGGCAGGATGGCGTCGAGGCCGGACCCGTCCCCGCCCACTGCACCTCCGACGCACAAGTAAAAACTCTTGCCCAGTGCCAACGAAACCCCCCCCTGCCCCCCTGGGGTAGGGGGCTGGGGGGTGGGGCCATCAGTAGAACCTCCAGGCCAGACGCCCGGAACTCGATCAGGCCAGAGCCGCTTCGGGCGCCACGTACGGCAGTTCGAACGCGTCGGCGACGCCCTGGTACGTGAGTTTGCCCTGGTGGGTGTTCAGGCCGAGCATGAGGGCTTTGTTGCGGTGCAGGGCGTTGGCGCCGTGGTCGGCGAGCAGCAGGGCGTAGGGGAGGGTCTGGTTGGTGAGGGCGAAGGTGCTGGTGCGGGGGACGGCGCCGGGCATGTTGGCGACGCCGTAGTGGATGACGCCGTCGACGGTGTAGGTGGGGTCGTCGTGGGTGGTGGCGTGGATGGTTTCGACGCAGCCGCCCTGGTCGACGGCGACGTCGACGATGACGCTGCCTTCGGGCATGAGGCCCAGCATGTCGCGGGTGACGAGGTGGGGGGCTTTCGCGCCGGGGATGAGGACGCCGCCGATGAGGAGGTCGGTGGTGGGGAGCAGGTCGCGGATGTTGGCTTCGCTGCTCATCATGGTGGTGATCTTGCCGAAGAAGACGTCGTCGAGGTACGCGAGGCGGCGCTGTGACACGTCGAGGATGGTGACTTTGGCGCCGAGGCCCATGGCCATCTTGGCGGCGTTGGTGCCGACGACGCCGCCGCCGATGATGGTGACGTGGCCGGGTTGCACGCCGGGGACGCCGCCGAGGAGGACGCCGCGTCCGCCGACGGGTTTCTGGAGGTGGTACGCGCCGGCCTGGACGCTGAGGCGGCCCGCGACTTCGCTCATGGGGGTCAGCAGGGGCAGGCTGCCGTCGTCGAGCTGGACGGTTTCGTAGGCGACGCCGGTGGTGCCTGCCTGCAGGAGGGCGTCGGTGAGGGGGCGGTCGGCGGCGAGGTGCAGGTACGTGAACAGGAGGAGGTCGGGGCGGAGGTAGTGGTATTCGCTCTGGATGGGTTCCTTGACCTTCACGACCATCTCGGCGGCCCAGGCGTCGTCGGCACTTCCCAGGGTGGCTCCGGCGTTCACGTAGTCCTGATCCGGAATGCCGCTGCCGAGGCCTGCGCCGTGCTGGACGGTGACGGTGTGGCCGCGGCGGACGAGGGTGGCGACGCCGCCGGGGGTGAGGGCGACGCGGTTTTCCTTGACCTTGATTTCTTTCGGGAGTCCGATGTGCATGGTGTGACCTCGCGGACCGCGCAGGTGTCTCCTGCCGGCGGGTTGATGCTGTGTTGAACGCAAGGTTAACAGTTGTCGGCGCAATCAGGATTGCCCGCACATGCACTTTCCGGCCCATACCCCGCAACGGGGTTGCGCCGTTCTGCTAGAATGCGCTTCATCATGTCTCAGAGTGATCTGGATGCCATCGACCGGCAGATTCTGGGGATCCTGCAACGGGACGCCCGCATTCCGAACACGGAACTCGCGGACGAGATCGGCCTGACCCCCGCCCCCACCCTCCGCCGCGTGCGCCGCCTGGAAGAGGAGGGCGTCATTCAGCGGTACGTGGCATTGCTCGACCCGAAAACTGTCGGGCGCGAACTGATGGTGATCGTGCGCGTCACGCTGGACAAGCAGACGAAGGCGGGCTTCGAGGAGTTCGCGAAGAAGATGCAGGACCGCCCCGAGGTGCTCGAATGCTTCCTGTGCCTGGGGGACATCGACTACCTGCTGAAGGTGTCCGTGCCGGACCTGGACGCGTACCAGCACTTCCTGGTGAACACCCTGGCCGCCATTCCCGGCGTGCGGAACACCGCCAGCACGATCGTCGTGAAGCAGGAGAAGTACACGACCAGCCTCCCACTGGAGTGAACCCGGTACGCTGGGAGCATGAACATCCGGCGTGGTTTCTGGGCGGACCTGTGGGCGTTCCTGCTGGACGAGGCGCTGCGCTGGACCATCGTGGCGGCGTCCGTGCTGCTGGCCGGGGCGGGCATCCTCCTGCTGGACTGGCCCGCCTGGACGATCCTGGCCGTGCCTGCCGTGCTGATCGGCGCGGGCCTGTGGGCGCTGCGCCGCTGGGGTCCGGAACGCCCCCGCTGAGGGCAGGGGGCTCGGCGGACACCGCCACTCATGGACCTTCTCTCATGGAGGCTGTGGAAGACTGGGGCATGTCCCGACGTGCCCTGATGACCGCTTCCGTCCTGCTGGGTGCCGCGCTGGTCGCCTGTGCGCCCGCCGCCACCAACCCGGCCACCGCTCCAACCACCACGCCGCCGGTGACCGCCGCTCCGGCTCCGGTCACGCCCGCGCCGGTCTCCCCTGCCCCCGCGCCCGCCCCGGTGCTGAGCTTCCAGGCGATGGCAGAGCTCACGCAGGCCCCGGTGCGCACCTTCACCAGTGCGCCCGCGCAGATCATCGACCCGAACAAACGCTACCGGGCGGTCCTGAAGACCAGTCAGGGCGACGTGACCCTGGATCTCTACCCGAAGGTCGCGCCGGTCGCCGTGAACAACTTCGTGTTCCTCGCGCTGAACCACTTCTACGACGGCACGCGCTTCCACCGCGTGATCGACGGGTTCATGGCGCAGGGCGGCGACCCTCTGAGCGCCGACCCCGCCCAGCAGGCCCGCTGGGGCACGGGCGGCCCCGGCTACCAGTTCAGCGCGGAACTCGTCAACGGCGTCCGCTTCGATAAGGCCGGGGTGCTGGGCATGGCCCGTTCGCAGAGCCTCAGTTCGCAGGGCAGCCAGTTCTTCATCACGGTCGCGCCCGCCGACTTCCTCAGCGGGAACTACACGGTATTCGGGCAGGTGATCGCCGGGCAGGACGTCCTGAACCGCCTTCAGCGCAATTACAACAACAGTGGTCCGATTGCCGGGGCGGGCGCGGACACGCTGCTGGGCGTGCAGATCCTGCAGGAGCAGTAAGCGCCTGCTCATCCCCCAAGATTCTCTCTCCGCGGCGTGGCGCGCGTGCCCTTTAGACTGTGGGCATGCGTGTTCGCCGTCTGATTCCTGTTGCGTTGGCTGCTGGCGCGGCCCTGTACCTACGTGGCGTGTACCGCTACCGTGACCCGGTGCGCCTCCCGAAGGTGAACGAGGGTGAGGTCCTGAGTGCCGCCGACGGCGTGGTGGGCTTCGTGCGGCGGGTGGAGGATGGCCGGGCGGACGGGCTGGACGTGCCGGCGCTGCTGGGTACGCCGGGCGCGGCGGACGGCTGGCTGATCGGGGTGCCCGTGGGGCCACTGGACGTGCATTACGTGTTCCAGCCGGTGTCGGGCGCGGTGTCGTACGCGACGCATGTGGGCGCGCGGGTGAACGTGCCCCTGCTGGACGCGGCGGGCACGCTGGGCGTGCTGACGGGCCGCGCGGTGGACGCGCTGTCGTCGCGCGGGGCGCTGGAGAACGAGCGGCAGGCGGCGGTGGTGGGCACGCCGGACGGGGACGTGACGGTGACGCTGGTGGCGGGCCGCGCGGGCCTGAGCGGCACGTCGTTCACGCGGGAGGGGGACGAGGTGCGCGCCGGGTACAAGGCCGCGTTCCTGCAGCAGGGTGGGCTGGTGCTGCTGCACGTGCCGCTGGCGTTCACGCCTGCCGTGAGTGTGGGGGACCGCGTGACGGGCGCGGAGACGGTCGTGGCCCGCCGGAGCTGAGAGGCTGGGTCTGAACGCCGCAGGGGTCACGGAGCGTACAGGGCGGGGTAGGGTATGCTGCCCGGCCCGGTCGGAACCGGGAAAGGGGGTGACGTGATGACGGAAGCAGGCAGGGAGAGGTCGGAGCGGCACTCGCCGGAACGGGTCGCGGAGCGGCTGGTCGCCGATCGCAAGGTGCGCGCCGTGGCGCAGGCGGGCAGTTTCGGCACGGAGTTCCAGTGGGCGGGGAGCGTCCCGACGTTCGTGACGTTCGAGCGTGGCCTGCTGAGTGCCCATTCGGACGCGCGGGCGGGCGTGATCGTCGAGCGCTTCCCGTTCGAGCAGCTGGAAGCGTGGCGGGACTGGGACGCGGCCCGCGCGGAGGCCCCGCTGGCGCTGCTGGCGACCAGTCGCGTGCTGTACGACCCGACCGGGCATTACGGGCGGATCCAGCGGACGCTATGGAACCTCAGTGCGTCGCAGCGGGCGGCGCACCGCGCGGAACTGCTGCTGGGCGCGCAGGACGCCCTGACCGCCGCGCGCGCCGCGCATACGGGCGCGGGGCACGGCGTGCAGGAGCAGCTGCTGGCCCTCGCGGACGCCCGCGACATCGCCCTGACGCGCCTGTACCCGGCGCTGCTGACCTGGGTGCACCTCTGGCCGGAATTCGAGATCCGCCTGCCGCACGCGTGGCGCGCCTCGGCGGGCCTGCGCTTCCCGAAGGCCGTGAATCACCTGGAGAGCCTGTACGCGTTCGGCGGCGAACCCGAGGCGCGGCGGGTGCTGCTCGCCACGCGCGGCCTGGGCCTCGTGGAGCAGGAACGCCGGGCGCGGGCCGCGTTCCAGGCCGGGTACTACGACGGCGCGGTGCGCTACCTGCGCGACGAGACCGCCCGCACGCACCGCGCCGACCTGCACAACTGGCTGAACCTCACGCCCGCCCGGCGCGAGAAGCTCGGCACGCTGATGGGCGTCACGCGATCCCCACTGGGCCCGGCGGCGCTGAACATCGTGCAGGACCTGCTGGAAGCAGTCCGCGAAGGCGAGTGAGTGGGAAGTGGTGAGTGGGAAGTGGAACGGCGACCCATCCACTTCCCACTTCCTACTCCCCACTGACAGAACAGGCAGGGCGAGCCACTTGGAAGGCTCGCCCCGCTGCTGAGTTCGGGTTTACGCGCTGGCGGTGTCGGTGTCGAGGACGTGGCCGGTGCGGACGGTGATGGTGCGTTTCTGCGCGGCCTCGCTGCGGGGCACCTTGAGGGTCAGGGTGCCGTGCTGCAGGTCCGCCTCGACCTTCGTCAGGTCGTACTTGGCGGGGACGCTGAAGGTGCGGGCGAGGGTGCCGTGGGCGCGTTCGACGCGGTGGGCGGCGCGGCCCTCGCGGCGGTCGTAGGTGCGGGTGGCCTGGACGGTCAGGGTCTGGTTCTCGGCCTCGATCTGCACCTGGTCGGGGCTGACACCGGGCAGGTCGAGGGTGAGTTCGAGGCCGTGCTCGTCCTCGTGGACGTCGACGGGCGGGGCGAAGCGGGCGGGCGCGGCGGGCTGGCCGAAGGCGCGGTCCATGCGCTGGGTGAGTTCCTCGATTTCACGGAAGGGATCGAATCGCATCATGTGGTGACCTCCTGAGACTGGAAGCGCGCCGCACTCCTGCATGACATCTGAGTGCCTTGCGCTCAACTGCGGTCATGGTAAAACCTGAGTGCCATCATGTCAAGTTTGGTGCGCCGCACGCTCCCCCACCGGGCCGGACAGGCGACATGACACCCCGGCGCCCGGCGGTGTACACTCCACAAGGCCCGCCGACTGGCGCGACCCACAACTCCACACCACGTCCCTTTCCCGGCAGTCCCGTGAGGCTGCACCCGCCCCGTGAGGCAGGAGAAGGAGCCCCATGAACCACCCAACCCCGACCCGTCAGCCCGCGCTGCACGGCCTTTTTTTTATGGCCCGCACCGGAGGACACCGTGACGCCTAAAGCCACGATCCTCACCGCCGACGAGGTCCGCCGCGCCCTGACCCGCATCGCGCACGAGATCATCGAACGCAACAAGGGCGCCGAGAACCTCGCCCTGATCGGCGTGCACACCCGCGGCATCCCCCTGGCCCGCCGCCTCGCCGAGAAACTCAGCTCCCTGGAAGGCGTGGACGTCCCCACCGGCATGCTGGACATCACCCTGTATCGCGACGACCTCAGCGAGGTCGCCCAGCAGCCCATCATCCGCGAGACGCAGGTGCCCTTCGACCTGCGCGACCGCCGCGTGATCCTCGTGGACGACGTCCTGTACACCGGCCGCACCGTCCGCGCCGCGCTGGACGCCCTGATCGACCTCGGCCGCCCCGCCGGAATCCAGCTGGCCGTGCTCGTGGACCGCGGGCACCGCGAACTGCCGATCCGCGCGGACTACGTCGGCAAGAACCTTCCGACCGCCGCCAGCGAGGTCGTGAAGGTCAAGTTGCAGGAAACCGACGACGTGGACAGCGTCGAACTGTGGGACATGGAGGCGCTGCGATGACGGGCGGACAGAATGGCCCCACCAGCATGGGCGCCCGCCCACCCCACCTCCTGGACTTCCAGGACTGGACGCCCGAACGCCTGGGCGCCATCCTCGACAACGCCGACACCATGCTCCAGGTGCTCGACCGGCCCGTGAAGAAAGTCCCGGCCCTGCAGGGCCTGACGGTCTGCAACGCGTTCTTCGAGAACAGCACCCGCACCCGCACCAGCTTTGAACTGGCCGCCCGCCGCATGAGCGCTGATGTCCTCACGTTCGCCGCCGGAGCCAGCAGCGTCAGCAAGGGCGAGAGCCTGCGTGACACGCTGGAAGTCCTGACCTCCTACAAGGTCGACGCGTACATCGTCCGTCACCACGCCGCCGGCGCCGCGCACCTCGTGGCGCGCTACAGCGGCAAACCCGTCATCAACGCCGGGGACGGCCGCCGCGCCCACCCCACCCAGGCGCTGCTCGACGCGTACACCATCCGCCAGGAATACGGCAGCCTGGAAGGCAAGAAGGTCGCCATCCTCGGCGACGTCCGCCACAGCCGCGTCGCACGCAGCAACGCCGAACTGCTCCCCAAACTGGGCGCGCAGGTCGTCCTGTGCGGCCCCACCACCCTCCTCCCCCCCGGCCTCGCGCAGATGCCCGGCGTGACCCTCACCACCGACCCCCGCGAAGCCGTGCGCGGCGCCCACGCCGTCATGGCGCTGCGCCTCCAGCGCGAACGCATGAGCGGCGGGTTCCTCGGCAGCCTCCAGGAATACGCCGACACCTACCAGGTGAACGACACCCTGCTGAAAGAAGCCGAGAGCGGCGCCATCGTCCTGCACCCCGGCCCCATGAACCGCGACCTGGAAATCAGCAGCGACGCCGCCGACGGCCCCCAGAGCCGCATCCTGAAACAGGTCGAGAACGGACAGGCCATCCGCATGAGCGTCCTGTACCACCTGCTGGTCGGACGGAACTGAAGGGCGAGGGAGCAACCATGATCACGATTACGAACATCAAGCGCGTCGGGTCGGAGAAGACCGAGAGCGTCACCATCGAGGGCGGCCTGATCAAGGGCTGGAACCTGCCGACAGATCAGCAGGGGGAAGGTCAGGTCATTGACGGGCAGGGCGGCACGGTCGCGCCCGCGCTGATCGAGCTGCACGCGCACCTGCGCGAGCCGGGGCAGACGGAGAAGGAAGACCTGAGCAGTGGTCTGGCGGCGGCGGCGGCCGGTGGGTACGGCACGGTGGTGAGCATGCCGAACACCAGCCCCGTCGTGGACGACCCGGCGATCGTGCGCAGCCTGATCGAGAAGGCCAATAGCCTGGGCTTCGCGCGCCTGCGTCCGGCGGCGGCGCTGACGAAGGGCCAGAAGGGCGAGGAACTGGCCGAACTGACCTACCTGAAAGAGGCGGGCGCGGCCATGTTCACGGATGACGGGCGCACGAACGAGAACGCCCGCACGCTGCGCCTGGGGCTGGAAACCGCCGGGAGTCTGGGCATGGTGATCAGCGTGCACGCCGAGGACGCCACCCTGCGCGCGGACGGCGTGATGAACGAGGGGCCGGTCAGCGAGGCGCTGGGCCTGCCCGGCAACCCGGCGGCAGCGGAGGCGGCGCGCGTGGCGCGGGATATCGAGATCGTGGCGGGCCTGCACGCGCAGGGTGTTCCGGCACGGCTGCACATCCAGCACCTGAGTACGGCGCGCGCGCTGGATCTGGTGCGCGCCGCGAAGGCACAGGGGCTCCCGGTGACCTGCGAGGTCTGCCCGCACCACCTGACCCTGACGGACGAGGCGCTGCGCTCCTTCGACGCGATCTACAAGGTCGCGCCGCCCCTGCGCACCCAGGCGGACGCCGACCACCTGCTGGAGGGCCTGCAGGACGGCAGCGTGGACTGCCTCGCCACGGATCACGCGCCGCACACCCGCGCGGAGAAGGAACGCGACCTGCTGGACGCCCCCAGCGGCATCGCGTACATCGAACTGGCGTTCCCGCTGATGTACACCCGCTTCGGCGAAACGCTGGGTCTGGAGCGCATCCTGGACCTGATGACTGCCGCCCCGGCGCGCGTCATGGGCTGGGATGAACCCACCCTGGACGCGGGCGCGAAGGCCGATCTGGTCGTCCTCGACCTGACCACCGAACGCCCCGTGAACCCCGCCGAGTTCAAGAGCAAGGCGAAATTCACTCCCTGGGCGGGGGAAACCCTGAAAGGCTGGCCCGTGCTGACCGTCGTGGACGGGAAAGTCGCCTACCAGCGCTGAACCGGAAGGAGGGAGTGAGCAGTGGAAGTCCGTTTCCCACTGCCCACTTCCTACTGCCCACTTACCGGTCCAGCCGGAAGATCCGCAGGTCGTCACTCTCCTCTCCCTGGATCAGATCGGTGAGGAGGCGGGCGGCCTGCACGCTGTACGTGATGCCGTTCCCGCCGTACCCGAGGGCGAACAGGAGGCGGTCGCCCTTTTGCCGGGGGCCGATGTACGCGAGGCCGTCCTTCGTTTCGCCGAAGGTGCCGGCCCAGGCGAAGGCCGTTTCCGGGTGGAGGTGCGGGAGGAGCTTCCCGAGTTTGCGTTCCAGGCGTTTCTGTTTGCCGGGCAGGGCGCGTTCGCGGCGGGCGGGGTTGTGGTGGTTGTCGTCCTCGCCGCCGATGACGACGCGGCCGTCCTGGGTGGTGCGGGCGTACAGGTACGGGCGGGCGGTTTCCCAGATGAGGCAGCCGGTGGGCCACAGTTCCCCGTCGGTTTCTGCGATGGGTTCGGTCGCCAGGGCGTAGGAGTTCTTCAGCTGCGCGAGGCGTTTTCCGAGGAACTTCTCGGCCTCGTACCCGGTGGCGACGACGACCCAGCGGGCCTGGATCTTCGCGTGCCGGTCGGTGTGTGCGGTGAAGTCGATGCGGTGCTCGTCCAGGCGGGTGACCTCGGTGCGGTCGTACACCCGCGCGCCGCGCGACTGCGCCCGTTGCAGGAGATGCTGCGCGAGGCGGTACGGGTCGACCTCGCCGCCGTCGGGGCTGAACAGTGCGGCGGGCGCCGTGATGCCAAAGCGGGCCTTGAGGGTGCGGGCGTCGAGGTGTTCGACGTTCAGTCCGGCGCGGGTGCGGGCAGCGTGTTCCTGCGCGAGCATGCGGGCGTCGCGGCGGTTGCTGGCGTAGTACAGGCTGCCCCGCTCGCGGAAGCCGCAGTCGTCGGGCAGTTCGGCGGTCAGGTCGCGGACCGTGTCGATCGCGCCTCGGCACAGGTGGTAGGCGCGTTCCGCGTCGGCCTGCCCGGTCATGGGGATCAGGTCCACGAGGTTCGTGTCGATCTCGTACTGCAGCAGGGCGGTGCTGGCGCTGGTGCTGCCGAACGCGGCGTCGCGCAGGTCCGTCACGACGACGTCCAGCCCGGCGGCACTGAGCGAGTCGGCGAGCAGGGCGCCCGTGATGCCCGCCCCGATGACGAGCACGTCGGCCGTCTCATCGCCGCTGAGGGGCGGGTAGGTGTGCATGAGTCCGTTCGTGAGGGGCCAGAACGCTCGTCCGCTGCGCAGATCCATACGCCCGATTCTGGGGGGGTGGATCTGCGTGCGGGTGGGCGCGCGGCTACGGTTTCACCGCGCGGGACGTTCAGGGTTCGTTGGGGATCTACTGCTGCTTCTGCGGCAGCTGCGGTTTCGTGCCCCGGAACGCGTCGCGCTTCGTGTGGGTGGGGAGGCGCACGACCTGCCCGGTGCGGGCGCTCTCGTACAGGGCGTCCATGATGACGTGGTCCTGCACGCCCTCCTCGCCGGGTGTCCAGGGGGTGTCGCCGCTGCGGATGCACTGCGCGAAGTGGTCGAATTCCAGCGTGAACTGGTCGTACTCCGGGAAGCTGGGCTGGCGGGTGCCGTCGTCACCGGACAGGCTGAGTTTCAGGCCGTCGTACGGGAAGGCGGGGTCCATGTGCAGGCTCCCCTCCTCGCCCATGACGCGCAGGGTGCCGGTGCGGTGCGCAGCGTAACTCGTCTGGATGGTCGCACTCACGCCGCCGGGGAAGCCCAGCAGGGCGCTCATGGACGCCTCGACCTCGCGGAAGCGCGGGTCGGCGTCGGGCTGGTGCTGCGTGGCGAACACCCACTCGGGTTCCTGCCCGGTCAGAAAACGCAGGGTGTTCAAGCTGTAGATGCCCACGTCCGGCAGCGGCCCGCCGCCCGCCAACTCGCGCTTCAGGCGCCACGCCTCGGGGTCGTCCTCGACCTGCGCGTGGATGGAATGCAGCAGCCTCAGGTCGCCCAGCGTGCCGTCCTGCACGGCGTCCCTGGCCGCCCAGTGTTCCGGGGTGTACTGGCAGCGGTACGCGGTCATCAGGAGCACCCCGGCCTCCCGGCAGGCGTCCACGATGGCCTGGGCGTCCTGGGCGTTCACGCCCAGCGGTTTCTCGCACAGGACGTGTTTGCCCAGGCGGGCGGCGCGGGTGGCGTACTCGCGGTGCAGGCTGTTCGGCGTGACGATGTACACCGCCTGCACGTCCTCGCGGGCCGCCAGTTCGTCGAACTGCTCGTAGGTGTAGGCGTCCGCGTCGGTCAGGCCCAGCGCGCGCGCGAAGCCCCGCGCCTTGTCCGCCTCGCCGCTCACGAGCGCAGCGACGTACGCGTGCTCGCTGGTGCGCGCGGCGGGAATGAGTTCCTCGGCGGTCAGCTTGCCGATGCCGACCAGGGCGAACCCCACCCGCGTGTCCTGCGCTTCGGGGGGCGTGATGTCCGGTTTCAGAGGCATGACCCACCGTACGGGCGCGCCCCCGCCGGATGGCGAGGCGCACCTTGAGGGCTTCTTGCGTGTCCGCCCCCGCACCGGTCAGGGCCCTCCCGTAATGGCCCGGTAATGCCCGCACCGGAGCCTCCGGGCATGGAGGTTTCGCATGCGAGTTCTTGATCTGATGACGGCCCCGGTGATCACGGCGGCCCCGACCCTGTCCCTGCCGGACGCGGCGCACCTGATGCGGTCGCGCGGCATCCGCCGCCTGCCCGTGCTGGACGGCGCGACCCTGGTGGGGATCGTGACCGACCGGGACGTGCGCGAGGCGCTGCCGGGCCGCGTGTCGAGCCTGTCCCCGTGGGAGGCCACGACGCGGCTGGCGGCGGTCTCGGTGGCGGACGTGATGCGCCGCTCGGTCCTGACGACCACGCCGGACGCGGACGCCCGCGACGCGGCGCACACCATGCTCACCCACCGGGTGGGCGCCCTGCCGGTCGTGGACGACGGGGGGCGCGTGGTGGGCGTCGTGACGGTCAGTGACGTGCTGCGCGACTACGCGTACGAGGACGGATTGAGGCCGGACGGGTCGCAGACGGGCGCGGAGGCGCAGGCGTGAGCGGCCCGCACCACCCGCCGGAGGGCGGCGAGGCCCCCAGGGGCGCGCTGGTCGTGGTGCTCACCCTGGCGCTGAGCATCCTGAGCCTGTGGCTGCTGGCGCTGGGCGTCCTGCACGGGCGGGCCTGACGTGGGGGCGGACATCCCTCCGGCCCGGCTGGATCACCGCGCGCTGGAACGGTACGAGACCGCGTGGCTGGGCGTGGCGGTCGTCATGACGGCGCTGCTGTTCGTGGGCGTGCTCGCCAGCGTGGTCAGCGGCACGTACCCCAGCCTGAAGGCCGACGCCGGGCACGCGCACGTGGGCGGCATCGTGCGGGGCCGCGTGGACCCGAAGAATCTGGCCGCGACGCCGTTCGCGAAGCCGGGGCTGGTCGTGGACGCCAGCGGTCAGCCCGTCATGAATGACCAGGGGACGCTGGACGCGTACCTCGTGGCGGGGAATTTCACGTTCCAGCCCGCCGTGCTGCGCGTCCCGGCGGGCGTGCCCGTCACGCTGCACGTCACCGCGACCGACGTCGCGCACGGCTTTCAGGTGACGGGCACGAACATCAACGCCGAGATCCTGCCCGGTCACGTCGCCTCCCTGACCGTCACGTTCCGCCACCCGGGCGAGCAGCACGCCATCTGCAACGAGTACTGCGGGGTGGGACATCACAACATGATCACCCGCTTCATCGTCGAGTCCCCCACCCAGTCCACCACCAAGGAGACGAAGTGACCACCGCCCTCCCCTCCCAGTCCAGTTCGCGCGCGGCGCTGCCGGGCCTGGACGCCGCCACGCTGAGCAGCCTCAAGAAACTGACGCAGTACTACGCCGTGACCGCCTTCCTCGCCCTGATGATCGGCGTGCTGCTGGGGCCGCTGCAGGCGCTGAACTACGGCGGCATCAACGTGTACGACCACCCCCTGCTGAAGGTCCTGATCAGGTCCTACTACCAGGGGCTGACGCTGCACGGCGTGCTGAACGCGCTGGTGTTCACGCAGTTCTTCATCAGCGGCTGGATGCTGTACCTGCCGGTGCGGGACCTGAACGTCCGCCCGAACATGCGCTTCGCCTGGTTCACGTACCTGCTGATGACGGCGGGGCTGCTGACGGCCGCCGTGCCGCTGCTGACGAACGACGCCACCGTCCTGTACACCTTCTACCCGCCGCTGGAGGGCAGCCCGGTGTTCTACATCGGCGCGGCCGTCATGGTCGCCGCGAGCCTGCTGGTCGCCGGGCAGGTCGTGTGGCTGTGGCTGGCCTGGAAACGCGCCCACCCGGGCCGCGTGACGCCCGTCGTGACGTACATGAGCGTCGCCACGTGGCTGATGTGGGTCGTCGCGGCACTGGGACTGGTGGTCGAGGTCGTGGTCCTGCTGATCCCCTGGTCGCTGGGCCTGACGCGCGGCGTGGACCCGCTGCTGGCCCGCACGCTGTTCTGGTGGACGGGGCACCCCATCGTGTACTTCTGGCTGCTCCCGGCGTACATCTCGTGGTACGCGTTCCTGCCGCGTCAGGCGGGCGGGCGCATGGCCAGCGAGGGCCTGACGCGCCTGGCGTTCGCGATGTTCCTGGTGTTCAGCGTGCCCGTCGGCCTGCACCACCAGTACGCCGACCCGAACGTGCAGAACAGCTGGAAGATCATCCACATGTTCCTGACGTTCCTGGTCGCGGTGCCCAGCCTGCTGACCGCGTTCAGCGCCGCCGCGTCCCTGGAGGACGCCGCCCGCGCCCAGGGCGGCCGGGGTCTGATCGGCTGGGTGCGCCACCTGCCGTGGGGGAACGCCAGCATGACCGCGCAGGTGCTGGCCATGGTGTCGTTCATCTTCGGCGGGGCGGGCGGCATCGTGAACGCCTCCATCGCGTTCTCGCCGGTGGTGCACAACACCGCGTGGATTCCCGGTCACTTTCACATCACGGTCGGCACGGCGACCACGCTGACGTTCATGGGCGTGATGTTCTGGCTGGTGCCGCACCTGACCGGCAAGCGGCTCGCGTCGCCCCGAGTGGCGCTGGCGTCGGTGTGGTGGTGGTTCACGGGCATGATGCTCTTCGCGCTCGGCATGCACTGGCAGGGACTGGCGGGCGTGCCCCGGCGCGCGCAGGTGAGCGCCTCGGCGCAGCAGGGCGTGTACGACGCCATGAACCTGGGCCTGCCCAAGATGATCACGGCCGCCAGCGGCATCGTGCTGTTCGTCGCGGCTATCCTCTTCTACGCGGTGCTGTGGCGCACGCTGCTCTCCCGGCGCGTGGACGACCCGGAACGCACCCCCATCCCCACCAGTGAGGCCATCAGCCCCGCCGGGGAGGTGCTGGCCGACGCGAGCCCGCTGGTGCGCCGCACCGAGCCGCTCCTGGCCCTGACCTTCGCCGCGCTGGTGCTGGTGATCCTCGTGTACGGTCCGGTCATCGCGCCAATGCTGGCGAACTACCAGTTCATTCCCGGCCAGAGGCTCTGGTGAGCGGCATGAACGACCCGCACGGGGGCTGGTTCACGCCGGGGCAGATCGCGGGCTTCGTGGGCCTGCTCGTGCTGGGCGCGGCGCTGGGCGCCGGTTCGTATCAGGCCGGGCAGCGGCTGGCCGGAACGGGCGGCGGCGCGGTCGTCACGGCGGCCAGCACCAGCGACACCCCGGATGGCCGCGTCCTGTACGCCGGGAACTGCGCCGGCTGCCACGGCGCGAACGCCGAGGGCGCCGTCGGCCCCGCCCTGAAGGTCGCCCAGGGCTGGAGTGCCGCCGACTTCCGGCACGCCGTGCTGGACGGCAGCACACCCGACGGCCGCACGCTGGGCGTCGTGATGCCCCGCTTCGCTGCCACCGGCCTGGACGGCGCGCCCCCCACCGACGCGCAGATGGACGCCATCCAGGCGTACCTGAAGACCCTGCCCTGACCGACCGGGGCCACCTGCCGCCCGCATGGGATTGACAGGTGGCCCCCCTGCCTTTAATCTGTGTGGGCCTGACAGGACGTGGGCCAGCGTGGTGGGTTTAGCTCAGCCGGTTAGAGCGCCGCTCTGTGGAAGCGGAGGTCGTGGGTTCAAATCCCATAATCCACCCCACACCGAAATTCCGGCCCCAGGCATCAGCCCAGGGCCGGATTTCATTTCATGCCAGGGCAGGTACAACCAGCGTGCGGGGATGGCGGAATTGGTAGACGCACCAGACTTAGGATCTGGTTCCCGTAGGGAGTGAGGGTTCAAGTCCCTTTCCTCGCACCACAAACACCGTCACAGACGGTCATATCCACGGAGCACGCGCTGCGCTGAAGCCATCATAACGGCACCAGACAGCGCGTGTCCTTACTGGGTGTTAAGCGTTGGACTTTTTGAGATTGCAAAGTCTGTGAGTCAGTCGTGCGTTTTCAGGAACTGTTAGACCCCCTTTCCAATAATGCACATCGTGATCGAGGGCAGCATCGTTTATTGTTTTTATCTCTTGATTACAGATGGCGCAGGATTTATCGGAAGCGTACATCTCTTCTTTCAATTTCTTTGAGAAGAATCTCTTTTTATCATTCGGAGGTTCAGAAGACATTACGGCCTTTAGTCGACTTCTCCAAGTATCAAAAGTATAGGTGATTGGAGCAAAACCACCAGTGGCCTGCGATAATCCACGAACGAAAGCCTCATCAGTATCCATAAGATCGATGAGCGCCTCGTTAATAGAGTCTGCCCTTCTCGTAATTTGACCTATATCGTACTCAGAGAAGCTCGTCGTGACCACTTGAAACAGAGATGAATTAATCTGAGTACCATACCTTCCCTGTCTTCGCAATCTAAATGCAGATGTACCAAAAACAGTCAAAGACGCCCTCATACAGTGCTTGAAAACCTTTTTATATTCCTTTGACTTTTTGTCACTTAAATTCCTCTGCTCGCTCATAAAATCATTAAGGAAGTTTTTCATCCCCTCTTTCGCTTTTTGAGGAGTTTTTTCATAGAATGCGAGAAAGCGCAGAACTAATGCACGATCAACCATTCTCTTGTCGATGTTGCTTTGATTTACAACTTCCTGAAAGTTTTTATCTTTTGCCAATTCAGGCAGCAGGTCATTTAAGTCGCCCCTATATATACAATTTCTTATCTCCATCTCATTTAATTGAATTCCACCCGTGTTTAGTCTTTGGAAAATCAGGAACAATAGATTTTGAGAAGTCTCAGGCGTTAGTTCAAAAGTTCTCAGAGTCGCGTCTCTAAACTTGTTTTGCATTGCATCATCCAAGTCTTTGAATGATTTACCATTTAAATCCTTTAATACCTCCAATCCCTTAAGGACTAACTCGTTTTTCATAAATAGGAAAATGGAGGTCAGCCTCTGTACACCATCAATTACTTCATATTTGTTTTCTTTATTTCTAGCCAGATACACCACAGGGACGGGTATATCTAGCAAAAAAGATTCGACTAATTGCGAAGAACGTCTCTTATCCCAGACGAACTTTCTTTGCCAAGAAGGGTCAAGAATAACTCTTCCAGCCTGCCTCCACCTGTAGAATTCAGATAGACTCCTATCTGCCTTCTCAATTATCAGTCGGTCCTTCTCATTGATTGAAAGCTCTCCTTCATCATTACCTTCTGCCAAAGTAGTATCAATCGCAGTACCCAGATCACTTATCTGAATCACATCGTCTTCCATTTCGCCTCCCATATTGACTTCGGCATAATTCTTCCACAGAGGAAGGCATTAAGTAGGCGCAAATGTGCCAGGGTCGCCCTCCTCCACTGTGCCCCACCCAAGGCTCACCCTCGCCTCAAGGCTCCAGATTTTTGCAAGTGTGAAACGTGGCGCATCTCTTCTGCATGCCCACGCCCTTGCCCTCGCGCCGATCCACCCCGAGCGCCACGCTCATTTGAGGGGGTGCCCTGACTGCACCCCCACCCCCCGAATTACCCACGCGCACCATGTGAGAAAAGTGCGTGCTCTACGGTCATACATATTTACTTATAGACAAATACGTCTATATAGTTGCGTGGGCTAATTCTATTTCGCAAGTTTTGCGTCATTTCCGGCAATATCGCAATCAATCAGCCCCTTTCCGTCTACTTTTATAATAAGCCAAGACGCGCGCATTCTTGCCATGCCTCATTTAAATTTACAGTTTCAGGGATCTTACTAACCTTGTGTGGTGGCAGGAGATTGATTATTCCCCCTTTGCCATCCGGCACTCGATCACGCCCTTGACTGTCGGTGATCCGGTTCGCTATGTACCACGGCACGCCATCACTCTGGACTTTACGCAAAGCGTTTACGGGCACCCACAGCAGTTCCGGCCCATCCGACCCAAAACGAGCAGACAGGATGCATTCCCCATCCGGCATTCGCACAAACCATCCCTACTCTTTGGTACGCGTGCTCATCTCAAGCACGATGCTCCGTCCGAAGGTCACTTTGGAATCTCCGTCCACATCCCCCACGCCGTGCAGATTCACGGTGAAGTCTCGCGTGGAGTATTCCTCTGCACGGTCCTCAAAACCAAGCACCAGAGGTAATCGCCCAAGCACGCCAGCCATCGTGAGGATGGGCTAGGCACAGCGTTCGATGACTTCGCCCGTCACCCTGTCAAAATCGAAGCGCTCGCTTGAGCCGATCGCCTTGTGGCGTGCTCGCAGGCGTGGCTAAGCTCTGGCAAGTTCCTTCAAGCGCTCTACATCGCCTGTGGTAAATGCCAGATCGAACGCTGCTAAGAAGTTGGCAGTCTCCTATCGGAGCGCTTCAGGTAACTGCGTGGGACTGTCCAGTCGTTCTAGCCGTTCGATCTCCCGGCGCGTAGGCACATCCTCAGGGCAGGCAAGTGCATGCGCTTCTAGCCTCGCCAGCTTCTACGCGAGGGGCATCTTGAACCAGTCCAGTGATCTGGTGAATTCGGGGAGTGTGCGCTAGTGCTCGGCACCGTAGATGTAGCGAGGAGTCATACTCCCCTCCCATCCTGCACAGCGCATTCAAGACGCCACTCGTGCATCACTCGCTCGATTTCCTGCCTTGCTTGGTCAGGCTCAGCGTTCCAAAGGTGCCGAATCGCTCTGCTCAGACGGGTGCGCCAGATTCCACGCTCGCCCTCAGCTCCCCTCTCCACGCCCTCCGTTGCTGCCGGGAGGTAGCGCAGACACCGTTCCAGTGTGCTGATTGCGTCCACGGTTCGATGGAAGTCCCGGTATCTCAGCGCCTACCGAATCACCGACTGAGCCTTTTCTGCGTCATAGCTGGTGTTTTTCATATTTACCTCTGTCGCTGCCTGTGTGGGTGCAGGGCGTGACAATGGATTGTGGCACGGAATTTCACCGTAGTCAGACTCCCAAAAAAGCCCCTCCTGAACGGAGGGGAAGCTATTACTTGAGCCGTCTGTGTGCTGCCCTAATCGCCTGCCGTACGGCCTCTGCCAACGACTGCCCATTCACGAGAGCGAGGTGCTAGAGGAGATCGTGTGAACTCTGGTCAAGGCGAATTTCAAGGCGAATGTTCTTCTACATGCGTATAGGATACGACGACTTAACGGACGCCAGCAGCAGCGAGGGGGGAGAAGCGCTCTAGCTTGCTCTGAAGATCTTCGGGCACAAGGTGCAGGTAGAGCGCTGTCGTTGCCAGCGTGGAGTGCCCGAGAATGCGCCTGAGGCTTGCCACATCACCCCCATTCCTGAGGTAAACCGTGGCTGCCGTGTGGCGCAGCAGGTGAGGCGTGATCCGGCGCTGAAAGCCAGCACGGTCACTCATTCGGGTAATCAGCAACGTGATTGTTCGACCCGTGATGGCTCTGCCGTTGTAAAGAAAGACGTTGGGATGGCTGCCACGCCTGCCGTGGGTGACATATCGGCGCAGGAGGCGCAGCGTCGTTCGGTCAATTGGGACCAAGCGTGCTCCCGTCTTACCAGACACCTTCACGGCGCTGTCCTGCCAATCCACGTCTGCCAGTCGGAGTGAGGCAACCTCGCCAGCGCGTAAGCCTGAGCCGATCAATAGCGCGAGAATGGCGCAGTTGCGCTCTGCATACCTTTGGTCACGGCGAGCGACTTCAAACAACCTGCGCACTTCCTCTGACGTGGCAATCTGCTTGATCTGCCATTGCACCTTTGGGCGCTTCCGGCCTTTCATGGGGTCGCGTGGAAGAAGCTCAACCCCGTGCAACCACGCTGTAAAGCCCCGTAAAGCCCTGTCGTAGTTGGCGAGGGTCGCTGCCCTCACTCCACGCTCGGCTGCCACATTCACGGCGCGTGAGAGCGCAAATGGGGTGAGAGATTCGACAGACGCTGTGAGGTGCTCACGCAAAAGCCTGAAAAGGGTGTCGCCGTACCACTTTACGGTGCGTGGGGTACTACCCCGTGCCTTGTGGTCACGCTGAAACTCAAGGATCGCTTCCTGTACGTTCATCGCTGTGCTCCCGGTAAGCGCAGCAGACTACGTGAAGCGTGGAGAACCCCGGAGGGTGAAAAGTGGCGCTAGGAAGGGAGAGCGTTTTTGAGGAGACGCACCAGACTTAGGATCTGGTTCCCGTAGGGAGTGAGGGTTCAAGTCCCTTTCCTCGCACCACACTCAGAGCGGCGGTCTCACCCACAGCGGGCAGGGGCCGCCGCTCTGCTCTGCCCCGTCTCCCTGCCCACTGCGCGTAAATGCACTATCATGCTCGGCGGCATGTCGCGCCCAGGCCCCCGCAGTGGTGGGGCGCCGGTGAGCGGCAGGGCAGATTCAACAGAGGAACGCGCCGCGACCGCCCGCACCCCTGAACCGGGGGCCGGGGAAGCGGCGCAGACGGGAGACCCAATGGCAGAGCTGATCAGCAGAGAAGGCAACAAGGTGGAATTCAAGGTGTCGGTGCCCGCCGCCGAAGTGAACCGCGCCTACGACCAGGTGTGGGCCGGTCTGGCGCGCGACGTGCGCGTGCCCGGCTTCCGCCCCGGCAAGGCTCCCCGCAAGGTCATCGAAGGTCGCGTGGGCAAGGGCTACGTCGAGCAGGAAGTCCGTGACCGCCTGCTGGAAACCCACTACACCCAGGCCGCCCGCGAACTGAAACTCAGCCTCGTGGACGCCAGCATCGAGCCGCAGACCCTGGCCAGCGGCCAGACGTTCGAGTTCACCGTGAAGGGCGAGACGTACCCCGAAGTGAAACTCGCGGACTGGAGCGGCCTGAGCCTCAGCGCCGCCGCGCCCGAGATCACCGACGAGGTGCTCGAGCGCACCCTGAACGACCTGCGCGAACGCAACGCCACCTTCGAGAGCGTCGAGCGTCCCATCGAGGCCGGCGACCAGGTGACCATCGAGGAAGAAGGCGAAGATGGCGGCACGTACCCCGTGTACCTGGATGTCGCCGAGGCGCACGTCCGTGACGCGCTGGTCGGCAAGGCAAAGGGCGACACCGTGGAGATCACCGTGCCCGCGCACAGCCACGGCGACCACGAGCACGCCGAGCACACCGTGACCGTCAAGGTCGTGGACGTGAAGACCAAGCAGCTGCAGGACCTCGACGACGCGTTCGCGAGCAGCCTGAACTTCGAGTCCCTGGAGCGCCTCAGGGGCGACCTGAAAGGTGAACTGGAGCGCCGCGCGCAGCAGGAAGGCGAAGCCGCCCGCCGCGAGGAGTTCATCACCGCGCTGATCGACGGCATGGAAGCCGACATTCCCCAGGCACTGCTGGACCGCCGCCGCGAGGGCATGCTGGAAGAGATCAAGGACGACCTGGGCCGCCAGGGCGTCAAGTGGGGCGAGTACGAGGCGTTCATGCAGGAGCAGGGCAAGCTGGACGACTTCATGGCTGACCTGGGCAAGAACGCCGAGAGCCGCGTGAAGCGTGACCTGGTGCTGGAGAAACTGGCCGAGGACCTGAAGGTGCAGGTCAGCGACGCCGAGTTCAACCAGACCATGAACGCCCTGGCGCAGGCCAACGGCCTGACCCCTGCCGAACTGAGCAAGCAGCTCGGGCCGAACGGCATCAACTCGTACTACATCAGCCTCGTGCGCGAGAAGGGCCTGCAGCAGGCCATCGCCCAGCTGTCCGGCGCGAAGAGCGAAGGCAGCGAGGCCGCCGAGAGCACCGAAACCGAAGAGCAGAGCGCGGAGTAATCCCGCGTGAAGGGCCGGGGCGTTCCTGCGGGAGCGCCCCGGCTTTTCTGCTGTCCGTGAACGGACGAGGCGAAGGTGGATGGTGGCCCGCCCGTCGGGAGAAGGATGCGCTCCTCTGTTGCGGGGCCGGGTGGAGGTCACGCCCGGCTGCTGCACGCCGGAGTGCGTCCTGTTGCGGGTTCTCGCGCCCCTCGGTGCAGATGGCGGTGGGCAGGGCACCCGCCGCCGGTCTGCACGCCACCAAAATCTGAACTCAATTCATTGAACGGCCGTTCAAAGAATGCTACGGTGCCCCCATGAGCGACCCCTCCCCCACCCGGCCCACGCTGGGCATCACGGCGCTGGGCATGTACGTCCCCGAACGCGTCGTGCCGAACAGCGACTTCGAGGCCCGCATGGACACCAACGCCGACTGGATCGAGTCCCGCACCGGCATCCGCGAACGCCGCTTCAGCGCGCCGGACGAGTACACCAGCGACGTGGGCGTCGGCGCCGTGCGCGACATGCTGCGCCGCGACCCGCAGGCGCTGCAGGACGTGGACGCCGTCATCTGCGCCACCGTCAGCCCCGACGCGCTGATGCCGTCCACCGCCGCGCTGATCGGCATGCAGGTCGGCCTGACCGGCGCGGCCGCCTTCGACCTGAGCACCGCGTGCAGCGGCTTCGTGTACGCCCTGAGCGTCGCGCAGGGCCTGATCCTCGCGGGCAGCGCCCGGCGCGTGCTCGTGGTGGGCGCCGAGGCGCTGAGCAAGGTCGTGGACCAGAACGACCGCAACACCGCCATCCTCTTCGGGGACGGCGCGGGCGCCGCCGTGGTCGGCCCGGTGCCCGCCGGGTACGGCTTCCAGGACTTCATCATGGGCGCCGACGGGAACGGTGGGTCCAGCCTGTACCTGCGCTGCGCCGCCCCCCAGCTGCCGGGCGGGTTCCCCATGGGCGAGTCGGTCGGCATGAACGGCCGCGAGGTCTTCAAGTTCGCCGTGCGCGTCCTGGGCGACAGCGGCACGCAGGTCCTCGCCAAGAGCGGCCTGACCACCGCCGACGTGGACTGGGTCATCCCGCACCAGGCGAACGTGCGGATCATCGAGGCCGCCATGGAGCGCTTCGGGCTGCCCATGAACAAGACCATCGTGAACCTCGACCGTTACGGGAACACCAGTTCCGCGACCGTGCCGCTCGTGCTGCGTGAAGGCGTGGACGCCGGGCAGATCACGGACGGGCAGCAGCTCCTGCTGATCGCGTTCGGCGGCGGCCTGAGCTGGGTGGCGGGCACCATGAAGTGGTGGGGCGGCGCGCCCAGCCTGCAAGCCGAGAGCAATGCCCAGCAGGCGGAGGTGACCGCATGAAGATCGCCGCACTGTTTCCCGGTCAGGGCTCGCACAGCGTCGGCATGGGCGCCGACCTGACCGCCGCGTTCCCCGAGGCGGCCGAGGTGTACACCCAGGTCGAGCACGTCCTGCCGGGCCTGCGCGCCGTGATCGAATCCGGCCCGCTGGAGGACCTGACCCTGACCGCCAACCAGCAGCCGGCACTGGTTGCCGCGAGCGTCGCCGCGTACCACGCGTGGCGAGCGCAGACCGGCCTGACGCCCGCGTTCGCCGCCGGGCACTCGCTGGGCGAATACTCCGCGCTGGTCGCCGCCGACGCCCTGAGCCTCGGGGACGCGCTGCGCCTGACCCGCCAGCGCGGCGAACTGATGCAGGCGGCCGTGCCGGTCGGCGCGGGCGCCATGAGCGCCGTCATGGGCGACCCGGCGGTCGTCGCCGAGGTCTGCGCCGGGACCGAGGGCGCACAGCCCGCGAACTTCAACGCCCCCACCCAGACCGTCATCAGCGGCACGAAAGATGGCGTGGACGCCGCGAACGCCGCCCTGAAAGCCCGCGGCCTGAAGGCCATCCCCCTGAAGGTCAGCGCACCCTTCCACTGCCCCCTCATGGCCCCCGCCGCGGCCGGGCTCGCCCCGGACCTCCAGACGACCGCGTTCGCGCCCCCCGCCTTCCCCGTCTATGCGAACGTCACCGCGCAGCCGAACACCGACCCCACCGCCCTGCCCGGCCTGCTGACCGAGCAGATCACCGGGGCCGTCCGCTGGGTCGAGACCATCCAGTCCCTCGCCGCCGCAGGTGCGGACGTGTTCATCGAGTTCGGCCCCGGCACCGTCCTGACCGGCCTCGTGAAGCGCATCCTGCCCGACGCCCGTACCATCAACGTCGGCACCGCCGCGCAGGTCCAGGACTTCACGCTGTGAACCCCCACCGCCGCGACGAGATCCTCACCGGACTGGCCAATGCCCAGGCCGAGTGGGTCACGTTCGCGGCGAGCCTCCCGCTGGACACGTTCTTCGCGGCCCCGGCGGGAGGCTGGCCGCCGGTCACGCACCTGCGGCACCTGACCCTCACGCACCGGCGCGTCACGCAGGGCCTGCTCGTGCCCCGCCCCGCGCTGCGCGCCCTGTTCGGACGGCCTGACACGCCGCGAACCTACCCGGAACTGGTCGCCGCGTACCGCGCGGCGCTGGCTGCCGGGGGCCGCGCACCGGCCCGCTACGTGCCCGCGCCGGACACCACGCCCAGCGAGGCCGTGCGCGCCGGGGTCATGGACGCATACACACGTGGCGCACAGGCGCTGCGGGCAGCCCTGGCCCGCTGGCCGGACGACCGGCTGGACCGCAGCGCCCTGCCGCACGACCTGCTGGGCCGCGTGAGTGCGCGCGAACTGGCCTTCTTCACCCTGTACCACGACCTGCACCACCTGCGGGGCGTGCAGACTGCACTGAAGCCTCAAGCACTGGAGATCCCATGACCGAAACCCCCCGTAAAGTCGCCCTGGTGACCGGCAGCAGCCGGGGCCTGGGCAGAGCCATGGCCCTGAACCTCGCCGCCAGCGGCTTCGACGTCGCCATTCACTACGGCCGGAACGCCGACGAGGCCCGCAGGGTCGCCGACGAGGCCGCCAAGCACGGCGTCCGCGCCGAGGTGTTCGGGGCCGACCTGACCGTCCCCGCGAACGCCGGAGCGCTCGTCGAGGACGTCATCAAGACCATGGGACGCCTGGACGTCCTCGTGAATAACGCCGGGATCACGCGGGACACCCTCGCGATCCGCATGAAGGACGAGGACTGGGACGCCGTCCTCCAGACGAACCTGTCCAGCGCGTTCATGGCGTGCCGCGCGGCGATCAAGCACATGATGCGCGCCCGCTCGGGCCGGATCATCAACATCGCCAGCGTGGTGGGCCTGATGGGCAACCCCGGACAGGCGAACTACGTGGCGAGCAAGGCGGGCCTGATCGGCCTGACCAAGGCGCTGGCCAAGGAGTACGGCGGGCGCGGCATCACCGTGAACGCCGTGGCGCCCGGCTTCATCGAGAGCGACATGACCGCGCAACTGCCTGAAAATGTGCAGCAGGCGTACCTGGGCGGCATTCCCCTGGCGCGCTTCGGGCAGCCGCAGGAGGTCGCGGCGCTCGTGGCGTTCCTCGCCAGCGACGGCGCGGGGTACATCACGGGGCAGACCATCGGCGTGGACGGCGGGCTGAACCCTCACTGAACGGGGTTCAGGGCGCCTGAGGGCACCGGTCCCGAGGGCGACCCACACCGGTCCGCGAGGGAACTCCCGGTGCCGACCCTGCGTCATACCCGCCTTTTTCCGGTCCTTTGGACCCTGTTCAAATCAGCCGACTCTCATGGGCGCCGCGTGTAGACTGGCGCAGACTTCAGTATCAGGAGGTACGAACTCATGGCAACTTTTGATGATGTGAAAGACGTGATCGTGGACAAGCTGGGTGTCGACGCCGACAAGGTGAGCCCCGAGGCCCGCTTCGTGGAGGACCTGGGCGCGGACAGCCTGGAGACCGTGGAACTGATCATGGGTCTGGAAGACAAGTTCGGCATCACCATCAGCGATGAGGACGCCGAGACGATCCGCACCGTGCAGGCCGCTGTCGACTACATCGAGAGCAAGCAGTAACTTCCCCGGTCGGGCCAGCCCGACCCGAGCGGAGCGAGCAGGGAGAGGGCGGCGCTGAACGCAGCGCAGGGCACGCAGGCGCGGTTTGCCGGAGTGCCCGGAGCGGAGTTCAGTGACGCCGCAGAAGTCCGCACAGGACGTAGGGCGGGCGGGGTGCGGGCACAGATCCGCCTCCCGCCTCTACTTTTTCCGGGTGGCCCCTGTGGGCGCGCCCAGTCAGGAGGGAAGCCAGTGGGTGTTTCAGGACTGAAAAGGGTGGTGATCACGGGCCTGGGGCCGGTCACGCCCATCGGGGTGGGCGCGCAGGCGTTCGCGCAGGCGCAGCGGGCCGGGAAGAGCGGGATTGCGACCATCACGCGCTTTGACCCGGCGGACACCGCCAGCAAGATCGCCGGTGAGGTGAACGAGGACCTGTCCGCGTTCGTGGATCCGCGCGAGGCGAAGAAACTCGACCGGTACGTGCAGCTGGCCCTGGCGGGCGCGGAGCTGGCCGTGCAGGACAGCGGCCTGAGCGAAGAGCAGCTGCGCGGCGAGCGCACCGGCACCGTGATCGGTAGCGGCATCGGCGGCGTGAAGACCTTCGAGGATCAGGCCGGGGTGCTGCACTCGCGCGGCGCGGGGCGCATCAGCCCCATGTTCATCCCGATGATGATCGCGAACATGGCCACCGGGCACGTCGCGATGCGCTACGGCGCGACCGGCCCGAGCAGCACGGTCGTCACCGCCTGCGCCACGGGTACGGGCGCGATCGGGGACGCGGCGCGGTACATCCAGCTGGGCCTGGCGGACGTCATGATCGCCGGAGGCAGCGAGGCCGCCATCACGCCGATTGCCATCGGGGGCTTCTCGAACATGAAGGCCCTGTCCACCCGCAACGACGAGCCGGAACTCGCCAGCCGCCCCTTCAGTGCCTCCCGTGACGGCTTCGTGCTGGGCGAGGGCGCGGGTGTCGTCGTGCTGGAGGAGTACGAGCACGCCGTGAAGCGCGGCGCGACCATCTACGCCGAGGTCGTCGGGTACGGCACCAGCGCCGACGCGCACCACATCACCATGCCCGCCCCCGAGGGCCGCGGCGCGCAGGTCGCCATGCGCATGGCGCTCGCCACGGCGGGCGTGAACCCCGATCAGGTCGGGTACATCAACGCGCACGGCACGAGCACGCACTTCAACGACCTGCACGAGACGCAGGGCATCAAGCACGTGTTCGGCGACCACGCGCACAAGCTGGCGGTCAGCTCCACGAAGAGCATGACCGGGCACCTGCTCGGCGCAGCGGGCGCCGTGGAAGCCATCGCGGTCGCGCAGGCGCTGAAGGCCGGCGTCCTGCCGCCCACCATCAACCTCACCGACCCCGACCCGGACCTCGACCTGGACTACATTCCCCTGGAGGCCCGCGAGGCGCAGGTGGAGTACGCGCTGAGCAACTCCTTCGCGTTCGGCGGCCAGAACGCCGCGCTGCTGTTCAAGAAGATTTAACGTACAACGATGAGGCCCCCTCCAGTGATCGGAGGGGGCCTCTGCTGTGTGCTGCGCGGGGCAGGTCAAATGGCCTAAGGGTGCGCCCCTGCCCCTATCCTGCCGGTCAATGACTGCAGACTGGATAGACCGGGCCGCAGCGGAACGGGACGCGCAGGCGTTCCAGAGGCTGCTGGAGGATCACTACGCTTACCTGCACGCCAGCGGGTTCGGGCAGGAACTGCCGGGGCTGCTCGCGGACGCGCTGCGGGGGGCGCCCGAGCGGCAGGAGCGGGGCGAGTGGGCGCAGGCGCTGCAGGGCGTGCTGTCCCGCAGCGTGGACGGGCACGCCCGCGTGCGGGAGTTCCGGCCGCTGCCCGGCGCGATTCCCGCGCTGATGCACGTGTCCGGGGACCGGGTGGTGGCCGTGCGGACTGACCGGTCCGGGTTCCTGCTGCCGGACTTTCCGTTTCTGACGGCCATCGATGGCCTGGGGGTGGAGGCGTGGCTGGCCCAGGTGGGGACGCTGGTCGCAGGGAGCGGCGCGTCGTGGCGGCGCGAGCGGACCGTGAGTGGCCTGCACCTGATCCAGCAGTCGCGGCGGCGCCTGGGACGGCCCGAGACGGACACGGCGACCCTGACGCTCTCGGACGGGTCGGTCAGCCGGGAAGTGCAGGTTCCAGTGGTGCCGGAGCGGCCAGAGTACGGCGTGTGGCCCGCGCCGCAGTCCCGCTGGATCGGTGACGTGGGGTACCTGCGCCTGCCGACCATGACGCCCCGCGCCGCGCCGGAGATCGCGCGGTGGCTGCCGGAATTCGGGCCAGCGCGGGGGATGATCGTGGACGTGCGCGGGAACCCCGGTGGCATGCGGGACGTGTTCCTGCCGCTGCTGCGGGCGCTGCTGCCCCGCGAGGCCGGGCCGCGGGTCGTGAATGTCGCCGCGAGCCGCCAGCTGGACGCCGAGGGTGCCGAGCGGCTCGCGGGCCGTCACCTGCACCCTGTGGACGGCACGCACTGGACGGACGAGGAGCGGGCGGCAGTCGGGGAGACCATGGCCGCGTTCCGGCCGACGTGGACGCCTCCGGCCGGGTCGTTCAGCGGGTGGTACGCGCAGGTGGTTCACCCGGCGGCGCCGGACCAGCCTCGCGTGACCTGCCCGGTGGTCGTCCTGACCGACGGCCAGTGCTTCAGCGCCACCGACATCTTCCTGAGTGGCGTGCAGGGGCTGCCGGGCGTCACGCTGCTGGGCGAGACGAGCGGGGGCGGCAGCGGTTCCCCGCGCGTCCACGCGCTGCCCAGTGGCCTGCAGTTCCGGGCGGCGTCCATGGCGTCGTTCCGTCCGTCCGGCGAACTGATCGAAGGGCACGGCAGCGTGGTGGACGTGCGCGTGCCCGCCGCGCCGGAATCGTTCCTGGCAGGCGGCGTGGACAACGTAGTGCAGGCCGCCCTGACCCGCCTTCAGGGCTGAACGACGCGGCAGGGGCCACCTCCGGCATGTGGAGGTGGCCCCTGCCCTTGTGCTGTTCCTACTACCTACTTCCCACTCCCTACTCCCCTCAGATGGCCTGCACGTCGAATGTCAGGCCCAGTGCGGCGAGGTCGTCGCTGTTGGGGTCGCGGCCGGTGACGACGCCGTATGTGGCGCGCCCTTCGATGAGGTACGTGTCCATGACGCGGCGCAGGTCGTCCAGCGTGACGGCCAGCAGGCGGGCTTTGTAGGTCTGTTCGAGGTCCTGGGTGTAGCCGGCGTGGTCGCCGTAGATGCGGCGGCGGCCGGCGGTGTCGGGGCTGGTGAGGGGGTCGAGAATCTTGCTGGCGGAGAGGATCGCTTCGGTCAGTTCGCGTTCGCCCAGGTCGCCGTTCAGGAAGGTGCGGGCGTCTTTGAACACCTGGTAGGTGCGGGTGACGTGCGGGTCGCGGTAGCTGCTCATGGCGAACACGCCTTCGCGCGGGTCGAAGCTGGCGGCGCCGCCGTACGCGCCGCCCTTCTCGCGCAGTTCGGGCAGCAGGTACTCGCTGCGCAGCACGCGGGACAGGACGAGCAGGGCGGGGCTGTCGGGGTGGGTGTAGGGGACGGTGGGGAACGCGACGGCGTTGTACGAGACGGGCACGTCGGTCGTGCGGGCCTGCGGGGCGCGCGTGGGCAGGGTGGGGGCGGGGCGGCCGACGGGGGCGTCGCCGCTGAACAGGTCCGTGAGGGGGCTCAGGTCGAGGTTCAGGTCGTCGGGCGTGGCGGTCAGCGCGAGGAGGGGTTCCGCCGTGCGGATCAGGTCCCGCAGGCGCCCGAAGCGCTCCAGGAGGTCGTCCAGGCCGCCTTCGCCTTCCACGGTGGCTTTCAGGGTGGCGAGGGCGGTCAGGCCGCTGAAGCGTTCCTGCACGGCGCCCGTGGCGTTCAGCTGCGCGGCGGCGAGGCGTTCGGCGTAGGCGTTCCCAGCCTGCACGACGCTGGCTTTCAGGCCCGCGAGGCGCTGCTTGAGCAGTTGCTCCAGGCGGTCGCGGGTGAATTCGGGCGCATTGATCAGGTCGCGCAGCACCTCGACCAGGGCGGGGGCGTTGCGGGCGAGGGCCTTGCCGCTGAAGGTCACGGCGAGGCGCACGGCGTTCAGGTCGTCCGGGGGGGTGCCCACGCCGACGGCGGCGCCCACGCCGCCCGTGACGGCCTCGATGCGGCGCGCGAGGCTCACGTAGTCCTGCCCGGCGGCGCCGCTGCGGGTCACGGCGAAGGTGTACAGCGGCAGCGCGTCCAGCAGGTCGTCCGGCAGGGCCGGGAGGCGCAGTTGCACGTCCAGGTACGTGAGGCCGCCGGTGGGCTGCGCGGCGCGGGCCACGCGGGCGCGGCCGGGCTGCTCGGTGTGGTAGGTCACGGCGGGCGCGGCGGTGGGGATGTCGTCCAGGCCCAGGGTGGGCAGGACGCTGCGGTCGGCTTCCTGACCCTGAAGTTCCTTCAGGCGCAGGCTGTCCGCGACGATGCGGGCGCGGTCCTCGTCGGTGAAGTCGGCGCTGAGACGCTCGACCAGCGCGGCCTCGTCGGCCTCGGCGCGTTCGGCCAGGGCGGGGTCGGGCGTGACTTCCAGCGTGACGCGGTGCGGGTTGGCGAGCAGGTCACGGAGCATCGGCTCGAACACCGCGCCCTGCGCGAGGTCGGCCCGCAGGCGAGAGAGCTGAGTGTCGAGGCGCAGGCCGGTGACGGGGTCGCCGCCCTGCATCCAGGGGCCGAGCAGGCGGAACATCACGCCCAGCGCGTAGGGGTAGCCGCTGTTGCTGACCTCTTTCTGCGCGATCTCGAACTGGTGGAGGCTGCTCTCGATCAGTTCCGGCTCGATACCCTGCGTGGCGATGTCCTCCAGGGTGCGCAGCACGAGCGTCTCGACCTCGACGGCCTTCCCGGCGGGGAGGCCCTTGAGTCCGGCGGCGAAGGCCCCCTCGCGGAAGTTGTCGCGATAGCCGCTGCCGTCCGCCAGGGCGCTGCCCAGCCCGGACTCGATCAGCGGGCGGGTCAGGGGCGCGGCGGGGTTGCCGAGCAGCACGTCACTCAGGACGCTCCAGCGCAGGTTCAGGTCCGGGTCGCTGGAATGCCCGAGTTTCCAGCCGACGAGCACCTGCGCGCCGCGTTCGACGTCCGTGCCGGGGTACACGGCGCTCTCGTGGCGGGGCGCGTCGAAGGTGGGCTGGTCGGGGATGCTGACGTCCAGCGTCTGCGGCGCGAACTGCGCCATGACGTGATTCTCGATGGCGTCCAGGATGCGCGCCAGCGGCAGCTGCCCGTACGTGTAGAAGAACGCGTTGCTGGGGTGGTAGTGCGCCGCGTGGAAGGCCCGCAGGCCCTCGTAGGTCAGGTTCGGGATCTCCTCGGGCGCGCCGCCGCTGTTGTTCGCGTACGTCAGGTCCGGGTACAGCGCCTTGCCGAACGCGCGCCACATGACCGAACCGGGGCTGGCCATGGCGCCCTTCATCTCGTTGTACACGACGCCCTGCAACTTCAGCGGCGTCGTGGGGTCGTCCGGGGTGGCGAATTCGAAGCGGTGGCCGTCCTGCCGGAAGCTCTCGTAGCGCATCAGCGGGAAGAACGTGGCGTCCAGGTACACGGCCAGCAGGTTGAAGAAGTCCTTCTCGTTGCGCGTGGAGAACGGGTAGGTGGTCCAGTCGCTGGCGGTCATGGCGTTCATGAACGTGTTCAGTGACCTGGGCAGCATCGAGAAGAACGGGTCCGGCACCGGGAAGCGCTGGCTGCCCATCAGGACGACGTGTTCGAGGATGTGCGCCACGCCGGTGCTGTCCTGCGGGACGGTGGGGAACGTCACGCCGAACGCCGAGTTGTCGTCCGCGCGGATCACGTGCGCGTGCCGGGCGCCCAGTTCGTGGCGCAGCAGCACCAGCGTGCCCTGCATCTCCGGCAGGGGTTCGACCCGTTCGACGGTATAGCGGCCCAGCGTCTCGCCGACGCGCGGCGCGGCGGGCAGTGAATCCATGATCGTCATATGCCCGGCAGTCTAAACCCGCTCCCGCCGGGCCGTGCGGGAAGTCGGGCACGATTCGGGCTGCGGCGAGCCCGGCGGTATCACGGTTCGTTCACCGCCGCGCGGCCCGGCGCGGCTACACTGCGGGGCATGGCACATTCGCGTTTCGCTGCCCGGCGGGGGCTGGGCGTCCTGCTGGCCTGCGCGCTGCCCCTGATGCTGGGTGCCTGCGGGCAGGACCTGACCGGCACCTCCAGCACCAGTGCGCGCGACGCGCTGTACTTCAACGACCGCGCCAGCGGCCTGCCCGCGGTGTACCTCCAGGAACCGTATTCGGCGCCCATCGAGGTCGCGGGCGGCGCGGGGCCGTACACCATCCGCAAGATCGAGGGGACCTTCCCGCCGGGCCTGAACCTGACCGGGAACGGCACAACCCTGAGCGGCACGCCCACGAAGACCGGGACGTACACCTTCACGCTGGAGGTCACGGATTCCACGCTGAGCAGCAAGCAGAAGTCCTACACCCTGAACGTGCAGGAACTGCCGCCGCTGAGCCTCAGCCTGACCCTGCCGACGGGTGAGATCCGCGGCGAGACGCGCGTGCCGCTGCTGATCGCCGCGCCGCGCAGCGTGCGGGCCGCGCGCGTCACGTGGACCCTGCCGGCGAACGTGACGGTCACGCGCGTGCAGCCGGAGGGGGGCGCGCTGCTGTTCTGGCGGCAGGACGGCCCGCGCCTGACGGTGGACCTGGGCTTCAAGGCGGTGCCCCGCAGCGGCGCGCGCGTGGCGCTGATCAGCGTGAAACCGGGCGCGCCCGTCACCCTGAGCAGCCCCGACCTGGGCTACGAGGCGCGCGGCGGGGACGGCAAGGTGCTCGCGCAGAAACTGACGGCCGCCGAGCAGAAGACACTCGACGAGCAGAAGGCCGCCGAGCAGAAAGCGGCCCAGGAAAAGGCGGCGCAGGAAAAAGCCCCGGAGGCGAAACCGGGCGACGCGCAGCCGGGCACTTCCACCCCGACCGACGCGCCGAAGACCGGCACGGACACCACCCCGCCCACCGAGGCCCCGAAGACGGACCCGCCGAAGACCGAACCGAACCCCACTCCTCCGCCTTCTGACGGCACCGGAGGTGGCAAGTGAACGCGCGCACGCTGCTGCTGGGCGCGGCCCTGACCATGCTCTCCCCTGCCCTGGCGACCACGGCGCCCACGCTGACGCTGGCGCAGCAGGCGCAGCGGGCCGAGGTGATCGTCCGCGCCACGCTGGGCACCCCCGCCGAGGTGAAGGACGGGGAGGTCACGTACCTCGCGTACCCGCTGACCGTCACCGAGACCATCGCCGGGGACGCCGCGAAGCTGCCTCAGCAGGACGGCAAGCCCGCCCTGTTCGTCCTGAAAGGCGTAGACGGCCTGCCCGACCTGCGCGCGGGGCTGGAGGTCGTGGCGTTGCTGTACGCGTCCAGGCTGGACAGCCCGGTCGTGGGCTTCAACCAGGGGCTGTACCCCGTGACCGCCGGGAAGGTCGCGGCGGGCGACATCACCGACCCCGCGAAACTGCGTGAGGCGCTGCTGGGCGCCAGAGGAGGCAAGTGATGCGCGCCCGGACCCTCCTGCTGCCTGCCCTGCTGACCCTCGCGGGGACCGCCGGTGCCGTGACCGTCAAACTCCGCCCGCAGGGCGAGGAACTGACGAAAGCCGTGCAGGCCGCGCTGGCCGCCCTGTCCACGCCGGACTTCCCGGTCACGCTGGACACCAGCGGCGGCCCCATCCTGACGCTGGGCGGCGCCGCGCCCTTCAGTCCGGACGTCGCCGCCCGCAGCTTCGGCAGCGGCACCGAGCGCCGCATCGAGTTCAACCCGCGCGGCCCGCTGAACCTGCAGGACGCCATCCGCGCCGAACTGACCCGCGAGTGGAACCTCACCGACTGGACGACAGCCAGCGCCCGCGCCCGCCTGAGCGGCGCGGACCTGAACGGCGACGGGAAGATCGACCTGACCGACCTGGCGCTGCTGATGAACAACTACGGCAAGTCGACCAGCATCGGCGACCTGGACGGCAACGGCAAGGTGGACGACGCCGACCTGAAACTGTTCAGCGCGCAGTACAAGCTGTGACTCCGCTGGGCTGGTCGGCACGACCAGTCCAGTCCGAGCGGAGCGAGTGGGAGACATGCGGGGTCCGGGCGTGGAGCTGACGACCCGGCGCCCTTCCGGGTCGTCAGCGGAACAGACGGAATCCGCCAGAGTGAGCCCACATCCCACAATCCCATCACAGACAGGTGGGGCGGGGCGCTGCTACGCTGCGCGGCATGACTGGTGAACGAGGGTATCCCGAGCAGGACACGATCGACCTTCAGGACTTCCTGAAGATGCGCGGCATGGTGGAGACGGGCGGCGAGGCGAAGTTCCGCGTGCAGGGCGGCGAGGTGCGCCTGAACGGTGAGATCGAGACTCGGCGCCGCAAGAAACTGCGCCGTGGGGACGTCGTGGAGTACGCCGGGGAGCGCGTGCGGGTGGATTTCTAACGTGACCGCCTCGGCGTACGAGGCGGCGGTGCTGGACTTCCGCCGCCGCAAGGACGAGCATTTCGCGGCGGGGCGCGGTCCGGTGGACCCGGCGGCGTTCGCGGGCCTGTCGTACTTCCCGCCGGACGAGGCGTGGGCGTTCACGGTGCTGCTCGACCCGCTGCCGCAGGACGGGGGCGCCGAGTGGACGCTGGAGACGAACACCGGCGAGACGCGCACCATGGCCCGCGTCGGGCATGTGCAGCTGCCCCTGCCCGACGGCGAGCGGACGCTGCTGGTCTTCGCCCCGCTGGGTGAGGATCGCCCGGAGCGGGTGTTCATTCCGTTCCGCGACGCCACCAGTGGCGACACCACGTACGGCGCGGGCCGTTACCTGGACGCCCCACTGGACCGGCAGCTGGGTGGGGACGGCGCGCTGGTGCGGGTGGATTTCAATCTGGCGTACCATCCGTACTGCGCGTACGGGGACGGCTGGACCTGCCCGCTGCCGCCCCGCGAGAACTGGCTGCCGGACGCCGTGACGGCAGGCGAGCGCCTGAGCTGACGCAGGCCAGGGCGGGAGGGGGGACGGGAAGAGCCCGCTGCGCTCCCGCTTTTCGCGTCAGCGGGCGACGACGGCGACGTACACCTGCGGCGCGCCCGCCTGTTTCAGCGCGTCCTGGCAGGCCTGCGCGGTGTGCCCGGTGGTCAGGACGTCGTCGATCAGCAGGACCGGGCCGCTGGGCAGGAAGCCCTCGTGCGCGCGGAACGCGCCGTGCAGGTCCTCACGCTGCGCGGCGTGCCGCCGGGCCTGCTGGGCTGTGGCGTGCGTGCGGATCAGGGCGGGAACGCAGGGGACCGCCAGGGCGCTGGCCAGGGCGCGGCCCAGCAGTTCGGCCTGATTGAAGCCGCGCTGGCGCTGCCGGTCGGGGTGCAGCGGGACGGGAATGACGGCCTGCACGTTCCAGTCGGCGGGAACGCCGGTGGCGAGCGCCTCGCCGAGAATGCGGGCGAGGTCGCGGGCCTGCGCGAATTTCAGTTCCCGCACGGCGCGTCGGCGCACGCCGCTGTAGGGGCCGAGCGTCACGAGGTGCGGTTCCGGCCGGGCGCGCAGGGGACTGTGGGCCTGCACCTGGGGGCGTAGGGCGGCGCGGCAGGCGGGGCACAGTCCGGTGTGCGCGCCGAGTTGCGCGCCGCAGCCGGGGCAGGCGCGGGGCAGCAGGGCGCGCAGCGCGCCGAGCAGGGCCGTTCCGAACGCAGCGGTCATGCGCCGAGTGAATCACGCCGCGCGGCGGGCCGCTGCCTCAGGTGAGCAGCTACGGGGCGGGCTGCTGCAGTTCGTCCAGGAAGAGGGGCGGGCGGGTCGCCTCGATCCGCTGCCACGCGGCGTTCAGGCCGTCCGGGTCGAGCATCGGTGCGGCCAGCGCGAAGCACGCGATGTGATGCGCGCACACCTGCGCGACGCCGCCTGCCCCGAGGCGGGCCTGCTCGGCGGGCGTCAGCAGGCGCGCGAACGCGGCCGGGTCGCCCAGCGCGGGGTGGCTGCCCTCGCGGATCGCGGCGCGCAGGAACGCGGCGACCTCCGAGGGGTTCAGCCAGAAGCCGAACATCAGCTGGTCGCTCAGGGTGTCCAGTCGGCGCATGCGCGCGCCGTCCAGACCGCGCCGCACCAGTGAGCGGGCGAGGTCCTGGCGTTCCAGGCGCAGCGCGGCGTACTCGCTCAGGCGCAGCTGCTCGCCGGGCGGCGTGACGCGGCCGCCCACGGCGCGGCGCAGGCGGTAGGCGAGCACGTATTCCTGGTATTCGCGCAGCAGGTCGCTGATGGGGGCACTCACGACGCCCAGTGTAGGGGCCGCCCATACTGCACACGGTTCTTTCACACCCGTTTGACACACGCGGGGCATGCTGCGTGGGACGGACATGCTGGACAACTTCTGCACGGTGGGGACAAAGGCCACCGGGTCACCGGGTAGGCTGGTGGCATCCAAGTCAGTTTCAAGGAGAACCCCATGCACCTGCTGAGGCGCAATCATCAATTTGAATTCCGTTCCCTGTCCGGGGAGGACCTGTTCGGCGCGGCCGACCTGTACAGCGACGCGGGGGCCAACCGCGCGGTGCTGGTGCTGCGCGGCGTCCCGGCCAGTGAAGCCTCCCGCGCCCTGGCGACCCTGAATCACTCCTGGCTGCCGTACCTGCTGCGGGCCGACACGACGCTGCTGGTCCTGACGTTGCGCCCCCGCGCGGACGGCGAGAAGGCCCGCGCGGTCGTGCTGCCGCTCAGCGCGTAACCCCCATTCACAGGAAGGCGCGGCCCCCGGAACGTGGTGGCCGCGCCTTCTTCTCGTTCAGGCCGGTTGGGGCTGTGGGGCGGTCTGCACGGCCTTCAGGGCCAACAGGGTGGCCGCCACGTCCAGCAGGGCGTGCAGGCCGTACACGCCCAGGCTGACCGCGTCGGGTGCTCCGCCCAGGCCCGCGACGGGTACGACGTTCACGACGCCCAGTGCGAGGCTCAGGGGCGCGGCGACGTTCAGCCACGACAGCAGCCGCGCGCGGGCCGCCGGGTCCTCCGGGTGGGGTGCGGCGCGCACGAGGCTGCCGTACACGGCGTTCTTCGCCAGGATGAACCCCAGTTCGATGCTGGCGATGGCGGTCAGCGCGACCGGGTTCGCGTTCACGCTGCCGCTGAGGTACACCAGGGCGCTCAGGGCCCACAGCGCCAGCCGCAGGGACGTCAGCCACGGGAACAGGCCGCGCAGGGAGCGCAGCACGCCGTCCCCGTCCGGGGTGGGCTGCGCCAGCGTGTAGCGCGCCAGGAGTTGCGTCCACCACACGAGAATCACGGCGGCCAGCAGGGCGCGCAGGGTCGCCAGCCACGCGAACTGGTCGTCCAGGCCCGCGCGCCACAGGCTGTACGCGCCCAGCGCGAGGGTCGCGGCGACCAGCGTCCACAGGGCCCCCAGGGCGGCGGCGCGCCAGCGCCCCGGGGTGATGGACCCGGGGGTCACGACAGGCCCAGTTTCGCGGTCAGGCGCTCGCGCACCACCTCCGGCTTGGCCTGCCCGCCCATGGCCTTCATGACCGGCCCGAACAGCGCGTTCATGGCCTTCGCATTCCCGCCGCGCACCTTCTCGACGGTGGCGGGGTCGGCGGCCATCGCGGCGTCGATGGCGGCGTCGATGGCCGCCGTGTCGGTCACGACGCTCAGGCCGCGCTCCTGCACCAGCGCGGCGGGGTCGTGCCCGGCCAGCACGTCGGGCAGCAGGTCCTTGGCGATCTTGCCGCTGATGGTGCCCGCGTCGATCAGGCCCACGAGTGCGGCGAGGTGCGCGGGCCGCAGGGCGCTGCCGTCCAGCGTCTCCTCGCGCGCGGCGAGCAGGCCGGACACGTCGCCCAGCAGCCAGTTCGCGAGTTTCTGGGCATCCAGCTTCTGGGCATCCACTTTCTGGGCATCCGGGCGGGATTGCGCGGTCAGCGCCTCGTCGAAGAAGCGCGACAGGGGCACGCTGAGGCTCAGGGTCTGCGCGTCCGCCGCGCGCACGCCCGCCGCGAGGTACCGCTCCAGCTTCTGCGCGGGCAGCTCGGGCATCCGCGCGCGGACGCGGGCGATCCACTCGGGCGTGATGTCCAGCGGCGGCAGGTCCGGCTCGGGGAAGTAACGGTAGTCGGCCTCGCCCTCCTTGGTGCGCATCAGGAACGTCTTCTGCCCGCCCTCGTCCCAGCCGAGGGTGTCCTGCGTGATGCGCCCACCGGCGTCCAGGATGCGCGCCTGCCGGGCCGTCTCGAACTCGATGGCGCGCGCCACGCTGCGGAACGAGTTGAGGTTCTTCACCTCGCACTTCGTGCCCCACGGCTCGCCGGGCCTATGCAGGCTGAGGTTCACGTCGCAGCGCATCTTGCCTTCCTCGGGCGCCGCGTCGCTGACGCCCAGCGCCTGCGCGATGGCCTGCACGCTCTCCAGGAACGCGCGGGCCTGCTCGGCGCTCACGATGTCGGCCTCGGTGACCATCTCCAGCAGGCTGGACCCGGCGCGGTTCAGGTCCAGCATCGAGTACGGCGCGTACGTGGGGTGCGTGAGTTTCCCCGCGTCGTCCTCCAGGTGCGCGCGCTTGATGCGGATACGGTGCGTGGTCCCGTCCTCCAGCGTCACGTCCAGGAACCCGTCCCGGGCGATGGGCCGGTCGTACTGGGACAGCTGGAAGTTCTTCGGGGCGTCCGGGTAGAAGTAGTTCTTGCGGTGGAACTGCGTGAAGCCCGCCACGTCGCAGTTCAGGCCCAGCCCGAACATCATGGCGAGTTCCACCGCCTCGCGGTTCAGGGTCGGCAGGGTGCCGGGCAGGCCCAGCGTGAACGGATCCGTGAACGAATTCGGCTCCGCGCCGTGATACTCCTGCGGGCACGCGCTGAAGATCTTCGATTTCGTCTTCAGCTGCAGGTGAACTTCCAGACCAATGACCGCCTGATACGCCATGACGCGCAGGATACCGCCGCGCGGCGCGAAACCCGGCGCTTAGGACTAGAGCATTTGCCATAAAGATGCAGTCTTTCTGGCCGAGCGGAGCGAGTGAATTTCAACGAGCAGGACGGAGAATGGAGGCATCAGGAGGCTCTTTTCCTGATGCCGTAATTCGGAGAACTGCTCTAGGAAGGGCCGCACGTCCCGCCTGCCAGGATGAGCCCGGGGGGCGTGCCCTCGTTCCGGCGCGTCAGGCGCTAGGCTGGGGCATGACCACAACAGGTGACCGGGTGGAGGAACTTCGTGGGCAGCTCGTGGCGTGGCGCCGCCACCTGCACATGCACCCCGAGGTGGGGTTCGCGGAGCATGAAACTGCCGCGTACATCGAGGGCGCACTGCGGAAGATGCCGGGCCTGAGCGTGTCGCGCCCCACCGCGACCAGCGTCCTGGCCGTCCTGCGGGGCGGGCAGCCGGGCCGCACCGTGCTGCTGCGCGCGGACATCGACGCGCTGCCCATCCACGAGGAAAACACCTTCGAGTTCGCCTCTCAGACCCCCGGCGTGATGCACGCCTGCGGGCACGACGGGCACACCGCGATCCTGCTGGGCACGGCGCAGCTCCTCGCCGGGGACGCCGCGAACGTGCCGGGCGAGATCCGCATGATCTTCCAGCACGCCGAGGAGATCGGTCCCGGCGGCGCCGAGGAACTCGTCATGAACACCCCCCTGATGGACGGCGTGGACGTCGTCACGGGCCTGCACCTGAACAGTCAGCTGCCCGCCGGGGTGGTCGCCGTGAAACCCGGAGCGTTCATGGCGGCGCCCGACACCATCGAACTCACCATCCGCGGGAAGGGCGGGCACGGCGCGCACCCCGAGGAGACCGTCGACCCCATCGCGGTGGGCGCGCAGGTCGTCACGAACCTCCAGCACGTCGTGAGCCGCATGGTGGCCGCGCAGGACGCGCTGGTGGTCAGCGTCACGAAGTTCACGAGCGGCACGACCCACAACGTCATTCCCGACACGGCGGAACTGATGGGCACGGTCCGCACGTTCGACCCGGCGCTGCGCGAGCGGGCGCCGCAGCTGATCGAGCGGGTCGTGCGGGGCATCTGCGACGCGCACGGCGCCACGTACGACCTGCGCTACGAGTTCGGGTACCGCCCGCTGATCAACACGGACTGGGTCGCGGCCCAGCTGAAGGACATCGCGCTGGACGTGGTGGGCGAGGAGCGCTTCCGGGACGCGAAACCCACCATGGGCGGCGAGGACTTCAGCGCGTACCTGGAAAAAGCCCCGGGGGCGTACTTCAACGTCGGGTCCGGCAGTGACGACGCCGACAGCCGCTGGCCGCACCACCACCCGCGCTTCACCATCGACGAGACCAGCCTGGAGACCGGCGTGCAGATGCTCCGCGCCGCCGCGCTGCGCCTCGCCCGCCCGGAGTGACCATGCTGCCCGAGGCGGTCGCCAAGCAGATCATCGCCGACCACCAGCGCCGACCGCGCCACACCGGAGCGCTGGACGGCGTGGCGGGGGTCACGCTGGACAACCCGGGCTGCGGGGATCAGGTGACCGTCTGGGCCGACGTGCCGCAGGGCCGCCTGGCGGTGACGTTCAGCGGGAAGGGCTGCGCGATCAGTCAGAGCAGCGCCAGCCTGATGACGGTCGCCCTGACCGGAAAGACGGTCGAGGAGGCCCACGCGCTGGCCCGGCAGTTCCGCGCGATGGTCATGGGCGAGGAACCGGGTGACGCGCACCTGGGTGACCTGCTGGCCCTGGCGGGCGTCAGCCGCCTGCATGCCCGGCGCAAATGCGCGCTGCTGCCCTGGCGGGCGCTGGAACAGGCCCTGGAGCAGGCGCCGCCCCCGCCGCCCTGAGCGCGGGCTGACGCACCCGGCGTGCTCAGGATTCCACGCCGGGCCGGGGCGTCACCACCCGGCAGAACAGGTCCAGCAGGTCCGGGTCGAACTGCGTGCCGCGCCCGTCACGCAGGACCGCCAGTGCCGACGCGTGGCTCATGGCGCGCTTGTAGGGCCGCTCGCTGGTCAGCGCGTCGTACACGTCGCACAGCGCGAACACGCGCGCCAGCAGGGGCGTCTGCGTGCCCGCCAGTCCGTCCGGGTAGCCGCGCCCGTCCCAGCGTTCGTGGTGCGAGCGCACGACCTGCTGCGCCTCGGGTTCCAGGAACGGAATGCGGGCCACCAGGGCCGCGCCCAGCGGCGCGTGCCGCTCGACCACCGCGCGTTCCTCGGCGCTCAGCGCGCCGGGCTTGAGCAGCACCGCGTCCGGGATGCACAGCTTCCCGATGTCGTGCAGGGCCGCGCCGCGCCGCAGGGCCGTCAGTTGCGGGCCGCTCAGCTGCAGCGCTTCGCCCATGCGCCGCGCGAGGTCCTGCACGCGCTGCGTGTGGCCCTGCGTCTCGAAATCCCGCGCCTCGAGGGCCACGCCCAGCATGTTCAGCGCGGCGTCCACCGTGACCTCCAGGTCCGTGACGTGCGCGCGGCCCTCCATGACCCGCGCGCCGACACTGGCGAGCATCTGCGCGAGCGCCTCGTCCGGCGTGCGGAAGGGCCGGGACAGGTCGCGCAGCAGGCACAGTGCGCCCAGCGGGTCCCCCGTGCGGGACAGCAGCGGCACGGCCATCAGTGCCCGGCGGTCCGGGTGGCTGACCGGCGGGCGGAACGCGCCGCGCGCCGCCAGGATGTCGTCCACGCGGATCACGTGCCCGGCGCTCAGCGCCCGCCACGCCAGTCCCTCGCCGCGCGCCAGGGTGGGCGGGGCCTCCAGCGGGCTCACGCCCAGGCCCGCCTCGGCTGCCGGGATCAGCGTGTCCGTGTACGGGTCGTAGCGCAGCAGCAGGGTGTACGTGGTGCGCAGCAGGTCGTGCGCGGTGTCCGCGAGGCGCGTGGCGAGCTGCTCGTCGTCCGCGCGGCTCAGGTGCGCGTGCAGGTGCGACAGCTGCTCCAGTTCCCGCCAGCGGTCCTGGAGTTGCAGCAGCGCCGCGATCTGCTGCGCGAACAGCTGCGCGTCCTGCATGACGCCCGGCGGGAAGGCGTCCTCGCGGGACAGGGAGTCGAGGTTCAGGTGCGCGACCACCTCGCCGTCCAGCACGACCGGCACGCACAGGTTCGTGCGCAGCTGGTCCCGGCGGCCCGCGCGGGTCAGGCGTTCGCTGTCGGTGCCGCTCAGGACGCTGTCCTCGTCCAGCCAGGCGCGCTGCATGTCGCTCATGGTGGCCGAGCGCGGCTTCCCGCGCCGCCAGTCCTCGGCCGGAGCGCCGTACCAGCGCAGCTGCGCGGACTCCGTGAATTCCAGGCCCAGCAGGTCCGGTTCGTAGCCGAACACGGCGCACATGCGGAAGCGGTTGCCTTCGCGGATGTTCAGGCTGGCGGCCTCCACGCCGTCCAGGGTGTCCACCGCGCCGCGCAGGACTTCCAGCCAGTCCGCGTCGGTCAGCGGGCGGCGCTGCGCGAGCAGGTTCAGCGTGGAGCGCTGCGCCTGCCACAGCGAGTGCCGGGGGCGGATCTCGCTGGCGGGCGCGGCGGCATTCAGGGCGCGCGGCGCGTGCGGGCTGAGCACCAGCCGGTTGCGGCCGTTCGCCTTGGCGAGGTACAGCGCCTCGTCCGCGCGGTGGCGCAGTTCGCCCGGCTGCTCGCGCGGCAGGCGCGTCGCGAGGCCCGCCGAGACGCTCAGGTTCGCCCACGGCACCTCGCCCGGATCGGCCAGGCGGGCCTGCACGCGCTCCACGACCGCGCGCGCGGCCGTCTCGCTGCCCAGGTCCAGCAGCAGCGCGAACTCCTCGCCGCTCAGGCGGTACGCGTCCTCGCCGACCTCGTCGCGCAGCACCTGCGCGATGTACCGCAGCGCCCGGTCCCCGACGGCCGCGCCGAATTCCTCGTTCAGGCGGCGGAACTGATCGACGTCCAGCAGCACCAGCTGGTCCCCGGCGGGCAGGCGCGCCAGCCGCTCGTCGAAGGCCTGCCGGTTGCCCAGTCCGGTCAGGTCGTCCCGGCGGGACTGCTGCCGCGCCTCGTAGGTCAGGCGCAGCAGTTGCAGCCTCGCGTTCAGGACGCCCAGCACCGCCAGGGTGGCCGCGCCGTGCAGCGCCAGCATGCCCAGGTACAGCCACGGCGCCAGGGGTTGCGCGCCGGGCACCGCGAACACCGCCAGTCCCACGCCCAGGAACGGCACGAACAGCAGCGGCCACTGCGACACGCGCAGCCCCTTCAGGTTCAGCCGGGCGCGCAGCACCCCGCCCAGCAGCAGGACGCTCAGGGCGTTGGCGAGCGCGACCGCGCCGCCCACCTCGGATTCCAGGAGGCGCCACCCCACCGGCCCGAGGGCCACCAGTGCGCCCGCCCCGATCCCGTAGCGCAGGGTCACGAGGGCCACCGGCACGTACCGCAGGTCCACCTTCAGGTCGCCCAGGGACGCGCCGTACTGCACCAGCAGCAGGGCGGTCAGCGCCGCGAACGCCACGCGGGCCCAGTGCGCCGCCGGGGCGCGCCGCACGGGCCACTCGCGGTACGAGAGACTCAGCACGAACGCCGCCGTGAGCAGCAGGCACAGGTTCAGCAGCACGTCCACCTCGGCAGTCCGGGGCCTCGTCCGCAGGCGCCCGCTCCCGGCCCCCCCGGAACGGACACGACACCGTCAATCACCGCGTGACGATCCACACCGCCCAGCGTACCTGTCCGCTCCTGACGCGCCCATCACCGCCCCTGAAGATTGAGGGGGAACCGCACAGCAGCTCCCCCCCGGTCCTCTCGACGGGCCTCTTGACGGTCCTCAGCGTCCGCGCAGGGTCCCCTGCACCGCGCTCATGAATTCGGCGCGGGTGCGGGCGTCACTCTTGAACAGGCCGCGCATGGCGCTGGTGGAGGTGCTGCTGTTCTGCTTCTGCACGCCGCGCATCGCCATGCACAGGTGCACGCCCTCCATCATGACCGCCACACCCTTGGGTTCCAGCAGCTCCTGCACGGCGTCCGCGATCTGCGTCGTGATGCGTTCCTGCACCTGCAGGCGGCGGGAGTACAGATCCACGATCCGCGCGAACTTGCTCAGGCCCAGGATCTTCCCGTCCGGGATGTACGCGATGTGCGCCCGGCCGTAGAAGGGCAGCATGTGGTGCTCGCACATGGAGTAGAACTCGATGTCCTTCACGATGACCATCTCGCTGCCGTCCGCCGCGAACACCGCGTCCCCGACGGCGTCCTGCAGGGACTTGTGGTACCCGGCGGTCAGGAACCCCCAGGCTTTCGCGACGCGGTGCGGGGTCTTCAGCAGCCCCTCGCGGTCCGGGTCCTCGCCGATGGCGCCCAGCCACTCGTGCGTCAGGGCGCTCAGGCCCGGCACCTCCTGTTTCTCGTCAGCGGCGCTGATCAGCGGTTCTATCGTCATGATGCCTCTCCTTCTCACCCCGCACTCAGCGGCGCGAACATGAATGCGCGGAGTGTAGGCTGACGCCCACCCCGCCAACTGTCAAATGCCTTGCAGGCGAAACGGGAGAAGTCCCCCACTCAGGGAACCCCTCCCGCCCCACGGTGAAGCCCTTACGTCCAGCTGACCTCGCCGTACGTCTGCTCGCGCGCGGGCCCGGCCGAGAAGATCACCACGGGGCAGCCCACGGTCTCCTCGATCAGGTCCAGGTACGCCTGCGCCTCTTTGGCGAGGGTCGCGCGGCTGTCGGCGCCGTCGGTGGTGGCCCAGCCCTTCATCTTCTTCCAGACGGGCTGCCCGTCCGCGTCGTACGCGACGCACACCGGGATCTCGTCCAGGCCCGCCAGGATGTCCATCTTGTTGATGACCAGCCCGTCCAGGCCGTTCACGTCCACCGCGTACTTCAGCAGTGCCAGGTCCAGCCAGCCCACCCGGCGGGCGCGGCCCGTCGTCGTGCCGAACTCGTCCCAGGGTTTACTGCCGTCGCCACGCAGGCGCAGGATGCCCGCGTCGTCGTGCACCTCGGTCACGAACGGCCCGTGCCCGACGCGGGTGTTGAAGGCCTTCGCCACGCCGTACACCTTGTGGATGGCCTTGTGGTTCACGCCGGCACCCACCAGGATGCCGCCCACCGTGGGGTGACTGCTGGTCACGAAGGGGTACGTGCCGTAGTTCAGGTCCAGCAGGGTCGCCTGCGCGCCCTCGAACAGCACGTTCCGCCCCGCCTTGATCGCCTCGCGCAGCTGCGCGCCGGTGTCCTGCACGAACGGCGACAGCGCCTCACGCGTGGGGGCCAGGGCCTCCATGGCGACCTGCACGCTGGTCCAGCCCGCGTCACGGGTGCTGTTCGGCTTGGCCTCCAGCAGCCGCTCCACGCGCTCGGTCAGCACGCCGTCGTCCAGCAGGTCCCCGAAACGGATCCCGACGCGCCGCGCACGGTCCGCGTACGCCGGGCCGATCCCGCGCCCCGTCGTGCCCACGAAGTCCTTGCGGCCATCCACGAACTTGTGATGCGGCAGCACCAGATGCGCCCGGTCACTGATCCGCAGGTCCGGGTTCAGGCCGCCCGCGATCAGATTCCGGCGTTCCTCCAGGAACTTGTCCGGGTCGATCACCATGCCGTCGCCCAGCACGCTGACGGTCCCGTCGTGCAGCACGCCGCTGGGCAGCAGGTTCAGCTTGAACGTCTGCCCCTTGGCGGTCACCGTGTGCCCGGCGTTCGCGCCACCCTGGTAACGCACCACGAACTCGGCTTCCGGCGCGAGGAAATCCGTGATCTTCCCCTTGCCCTCATCGCCCCACTGGGCGCCCACAATTGCGATTCCAGGCATCTCAGCCCTCCGGCCACGCGCACAGACTTGCCCCTTCCGCCCGGCCTGAAGCCCGGCAAAAAAAACACGGCGCGCAGCACCGTGCCTCAGTGTAGGGGAAACGTCAGGCGACCCGGCGGGACTTGTTTACCGTGGATGGACAGCGCGCCCCGGACCACCCGCCACTGAAGCTGTCCCGCCAACTGTCCCGCGCGCCGGTCATGATGAACGCATGACCCGAACCTCCCGGCTGAGCGCCCTGACCCTGACCCTCCTGCTCACCGTGGGCGGCGCCCACGCCGGCCTACCCGAAGCCTACGCCGCGTTCACGAAGGGCGACTTCACCCTCGGTATCCGCGAATACGAAGCCGCCGCGCAGGCCGGCAACACCCAGGCGCAACTTGAACTCGGTCAGATCTACTTGAAGGGGTACTACACCGGACGGAACCTGGAACGGGCGTACACCCTGTTCCGGCAGGCGGCCGCGCAGAACGTGCCCGAAGCCATGTACTGGCTGGGCGTCATGCAGGCCAACGCTGACACGGACGGCGTCCCCAACCCGCACTTCGACCTGAAGGCGGCGCTGATCACCCTGCAACGGGGAGCCGCCCTGAATTCCAATGACGCCATGGGTGCACTGCTCGCCATCTATGCCGGACAGGAACCCTTCTACGTCAGCCGAAGTCCGGCCCTGAGCGCCCTGAGAAACCCCCAGAAGGGGCTCGAGCTCGCGCGAAGCTGGGCCCAGAGTGGCTCGGCCGCCGGAATGGCCAGGGTGATCGAGGTCCTGAACGGGGAATTCGGCCTCCCCGCCAACCCCACGGAGTCGAGGTCGTGGCTGCTGAAACTCGCGGGCACCACGCCCCGCACCGCCGATGACCTGGGGCACGTCCTGCGCGCCCTGTTCACCCTCGCGGCCCTTCAGCAGAAGGAGGGCGGCCTGAAAGCCGCGTACCCCGCGTACGTCCGCGCGGCGGAGCTGGGCGACCCGGACGCCCGGGTGATCGTCGCGCAGCAGGTCTACACCCAGATGAACTCGCTGGTGGTCACGCCGCGCCTGCAACCCGACGTGCCCCCAACGGTCGCCGCGCGGTGGCTGGCCGAGATCATGGAGAACCCCGACCGTCCCAGCCGCGACGCCACCCGCGCCGGCGTGCTGCTCGCCCGGCTGCTGCACCTGGGCGAGTACGACCGCGAGGCGGAACGCGCCCTGCTGTTCGTCCTGAAACGCGAGGACCTCAGTGCAGCCGAGCAGGCCGAACTGCGGTACCGGCTGGGCGAACTGTACCTGCAGGACGACTCCGAACTCCCCCGCGACGCCGCCCGCGCCTACGACCTGTTCACGCAGGCGGCCGCTGCCGACCACCCGCAGGCGCTGGGCCGCATGGCCTTCTATTACCTGATCGGCGACGCCCGGCTGAAGAACCCGCACGACTACGCCCGCGCCCGCCAGTACGCCCAGAACGCCGCAAGCCGCAAGGACGGCCTGGGCACCCTGATGCTCGCCGTCATCTACCACCTCGGCTACGGCGTGACCGCCGACCTCACCCGCGCCCGCGCCGCCTACCAGGACGCCATCGCAGCCCTGAAAGCCTCGGACTGGGAGGACCGGGGCGACTTCCTGGCCATCGCCGAGAAGGAACTCGCGGACGTGCAGAAACGACTCGGGAAGTGACGCTCAGCCCGCCTCGCCACTGAGCGTGAGGATCAACCTGCGGGGGCCGCCGTGGTCGCGGTGTTCGCAGAGGTACACGCCCTGCCACGTGCCCAGCGCGAGGCGGCCCTGCTGGACGGGCAGGGTCAGGCTGGGGCCGAGGAGGCTGGCCTTGATGTGCGCGGCCATGTCGTCCTCCCCTTCCAGGGTGTGCGTGAAGGGCGCCCAGCCGTCGGGCACGGCGTGGTTGAAGTACGTCTCGAAGTCGGCGCGGACGTCGGGGCTGGCGTTCTCGTTCAGGGTGAGACTGGCGCTGGTGTGCTGAAGAAAGACGTGCAGCAGCCCGGCGCGGGTCCGCCCCAGTTCCGGGACGGCCCCGGCGATCTCGCGGGTGATGAGGTGGAAGCCGCGCCGCCGCGCGGGCAGGGTCAGGGTGTGCTGGGCCCACATGCCCTTCAGGGTACGGGAGCGGCGCCGGTGTCCCGGTGGTCAGCGGGCGAGGCCGACGGTCAGGGTGGCCGAGTACCCCTTGGTGGCGTTCCCGGTAATGGTGGGCAACTGGGCGGCGTATCCGTCGCTGAAGATGTTGTCGCGGCTCAGGCTGGTCTGCGAGAGGAAGCGGGCGCTGCTGCCGTACGCGGGCTGGGTGTACGTCTGCTGGCACATGGCCTGCGGGAGGGCCAGCTGTGACGTCTGGATCTTGCTGCGGGCGTTCGTGGCGCTGGCGAGGGTGGGGTACACCTCGAAGTGGATGTGGGCCAGCGGCCGGGGTAGCAGCCAGGGACGATGGTCTGGAAGGTGACGTTGCCGCCCGCGTCGCTGACCTGCACGCCGCGCAGGTAGTCCTCGCCGACGACGCCGGAGCTGTACATGCTGTAGTTCCCGTCGGCCGTGCAGTGCCAGGCGTACACGGCGTACCCGCGCAGCGGCGCGCAGCTGCCATTCGTGTTGACGAGTTTCAGCGTGAGGGTCAGGGGCACGCCGGGCGCCACGTTGCCGGTGCCGAGGCTGCGGCGCAGGTCGCGGCGGACGACGCCGCTGCGCGTCAGGACGTTGAGGCTCTGGCCGCTGGCGACCGACCCGTCGGCGGGGTACGGCCCGGCGGTCTCGCTGGGGATGGGGGTGCAGGCGGCGCTGGTGCCGGTGGCGGCCCCGGTGGCAGCGTTGACGCGGCTGCTGGCCAGCAGCCCGATGCCGAGCAGGCCCAGGCCCAGCACGTGGCGGCGGTCGAGGACGCTGCGCGAGAGCATGTTCGTGTCGGCCTGCAGGCCCAGGTTGTTCAGGTCGTCGTGATGGTCGTGGTCGTCGGCGGGGTACGGGCGGATGGGCTGGGTCATGTGGGGGCTCCTGCGCGCGCCGGGGATCGTGGGGCGGATGGTCGCGCTGCACCGTGAAGGTAGTCACGCTTGGTTAATCCACGGGGTAAGACCTCATGCGGGCCGGGTAGCGTCTGGAGGATGCCTGCCTCTGCTGTGCTCCGCTCCTCCGTTCGCCTGATGCGTGGTCTCACGCCGGTGGTGTTGACTGCCCTCATGTCTGCTTCTGTTGCGCTGGCTGCCCCTGCTCCCTCGACGGTCACGGTGCCGGTGTCGGTGCCAATGGCGGGGGTGCAGGGCGCGGCGAACGCGCGGGTGCCGCTGGAGTTCGCGCGGGTGAACGAGGACCGTTCGTTCCTGGGGGGGCTGCTGCGGGTGTCGCTGTCGGGAACGGTGACGCGGGCGGGGCACGTGCAGGTACAGGCGCTGCCGGACGGTTCGGGGCTGCGGGTCAGCGTGCCGATTCGCGCGGCGTTCCGCGCCGAGCCGGGTGGGGTGGGGGCGTTCCTGGCGCGGGACTTCGGGGGTGAGGCGACCGTGGCGCTGACGGTGGTGCCGACCATAACGCCGGAGTGGGAGGCGGACGTGACCGTGAAAGGGGACTACACCTGGACCGACCCCTTGAGTGTGGAGCTGGCGCAGGGCGTGCGGGTCAGCGTGCAGTCGCTGGTGGACGCGCAGGTGCGGGCGCAGCTGGACGCGCTGGCGGCGCAGGTGCGCGCGGCGGTGCGGGAGCAGGCGCGGCTGCGCGAGCGGGCGGGGACCCTGTGGGCGCGGGCGCAGCAGCCGTGGGCGCTGCCCACCCCGGACGCCGCGTACGCGCGGGTGACGCCGCTGAACCTGAGCGTGTCGCCGTTCCGGTTCACGCCGGACGCCCTGAAGGTGACGCTGGGCGCGCAGTTGCGCCTGGACGCCGGGCTGGGCCGCGCGCCCACGCAGGCGGCGCTGCCCCTTCCGGCCCTGCGCCGCAGCGACACGCTGACCCCGGACGTGAACCTCAGCGTGCCGGTGCGTCTCCCCTACCCGGAACTGTCGGCGGCCGCCACGCGCGAGGCGGCGAAACGCACGTTGACGCTGCCGGTGCCGACCTCGCCGACGCTGCGGGTCACGGGCGTGACGCTGACACCGCGGGGGGCGCAGCTGAACGCCGCCGTGCAGCTTCAGATCAGCGGGCCGCTGGGCCTGCGGTTGAATGCCACGACGGACGTGCGTGGCACGCCCACCCTGGACGCGGCAGGGCAGGTGCTGACGCTGCGGAACGTGACGGTCACGACGCGCCGCGCGGGCCTGACCGGCCGGGTGCTGGCGTGGCTGGCGGACGCCCGCGCGCAGGCGTACGTGACGCAGGCCGCCCGGTTCGACCTGCGGCCCCGCCTGGATGGGGTGCGGGCACAGCTTCAGGGTCGGCTGCCGTTCTCACCGGCGCCCGGCGTGACGCTGGGCGGCACACTGCGCGCCCTGAAGGTCACGGACGTGCGGGTCACGCCGGACGCGCTGATCGTGACCGGCGAGGCGCTGGGGACGCTGGACGCCACGGTCGACGTGACGTCCACCCGCTGACGGTCCTGGGATTGACGGACAGGGCAACGTGCGGGCAGGGCGTTCATGGCGCACACTGGGAGTCTGGTGAGCACCCTGGGCCAGGAAGGAGTGTCACATGACAGCAGCCGATCCGGCCAATCTGAGTTTCACCTGGGTGCCCGGCACCATGGACCGCGTGCGGTTCACGCGCGAGGGTCGCACGTACACGGTGTACCTGCGGGACGTGGTGCGTCAGGCGCAGAGTGACAGCGCGCTGTACCTGCAGGGACGCGTGGTGCTGCCGGTGTCCGCCGGGCACCTGCGGGAGCTGATGGGGCGACTGTGCCTGTCGAATACCCGCAGTGAGCTGCCCCGGTCGGCCGTGCCGGGTGAGGTGGCGCGCACGCCTCTCGAACACCCCTGACCACGCACCCTCCTGCCGGTCATGCCGCCGGCCGACCGGTGGGCTACACCGGCAGGGGGAATGGTGTATACTGCCCACTGTAGTTTTCCAAGTTCGCATCATGATCGCGCGCGAGGCAAGAGCTCGCGCGCGTTTTGCGTCTTCCGGAGAACAAGGAGTTGAGATTATGGCAGCAGGCATCGTGAAATGGTTCAACGCGGAAAAAGGCTTCGGTTTCATTCAGTCCGAGGGCAGCCCCGACATCTTCGCGCACTTCAGCGCGATCCAGGGCAGCGGCTTCAAGAAGCTGAACGAAGGTGACGAAGTCGAATTCGACATCGAAGACGGCCAGCGTGGCAAGGGCCCCCAGGCCAAGAACATCGTCGTGACGAAGGCCGCTCCCGTGAGCGACTTCGGCGGCCGCCGCAACGACCGCTGGTAAGACCCACCGGGTCTGAAGGGAGCCCCCACGCGGGGTTCCTTTTTTTGCTGTCTCCTTCCTGTGCCCTGCGCAGCCTGTTCCCGGTGCAGGCACGCCGCGCCCGGCTTCTGGGGGCGCCCTGTACACTGTCAAGGTTGACGTGCCCCCACGCGGGCGGCGCGGGGAGGACGCTATGGACGAGACGATGAAGGCGCCGCGCAGCCGGGCGCGCATGCTGGAACTGGTGTTCCCGAAGGACACGAACTACCACGGGACCGCGTTCGGCGGGTGGGTGCTGTCCCTGATGGACAAGGCGGCGAGTATCGCGGCGGTGCGGCATGCCGGGGGGAACGTCGTGACGGCCCGCATGGACGGCGTGGATTTCCACGTGCCGATCCGGGTGGGGGACGCGGTGGCGCTGGACGCGCAGGTGGTCCGGGTGGGCCGCACGAGCATGACGATCCGGGTGGACGTGTACCGCGAGCACATGCCGACCGGGGATCAGGAACTGGCGACGACGGGCTTTTTCGTGTTCGTGGCGCTGGATGAGCATGGGAAGCCGCGTCCGGTGCCGTCCCTTCCGGCGGGTCAGGATACGAGTGCGGCCGAGCCGGATTTCGAGGCGCGCCCGTGAGCGAGTCGCCCTTGCACCTGACGCTGGTGCGGCACGGCGCGACCGACTGGAACGGCGCGGGCCGCTGGCAGGGCTGGTCGGACACGCCGCTGGGCGCGGTCGGGGAGGATCAGGCGGCGCGGCTGCGACCCCGGCTGGCGGGGCGGGTGTTCGACCGGGTGTTCAGCAGCGATCTGGCCCGCGCGGCCCGCACGGCGGAGCTGAGCCTCCCGTCAGCGCCCCTGACGCTGGACGCCCGCCTGCGTGAACTGCACTTCGGGGTGTTCGAGGGCGTCACCACCGACGAGGCGCAGCGGGACGACCGCTACGCGCGGTGGCAGCTTGATCCGTGGGCTACGCCCGCCCCGGACGGCGAGAGTCTGTCGCAGGTGGGCGCCCGCCTGCGCGACTGGGCGGACGGCCTGCCGGGCGGGCGCGTGATCGCGTTCACGCACGGCGCGGCGATCCGCGCGCTGCTGTGCGACCTGTTCGGCTGGCCCGCCCGGCCGCAGCCGGGGTACGTCCTGCCGTTCCCGTACCAGCTGTCCCACACGAGCCTCACCACCCTGACCCGCACCGGGCAGGGTGAGGGGGCGCGCTGGGCGCTCGTGACGTACAACGACCACGCGCACCTGGAGTAGCTGGTTGATGGTTGATAGAGGTCACCGTCCATCAACCATCAACCGTTCACCATCACCCCTGCTGGGGCGGTGCGATTTCGAGTTCGCTGGCGAGTTCGGCAAGGAACGCGCGCATGGTCAGGGTGCGGCGTCTGGCCTCGGCCTGTCCGGCGTGGGTCAGGAACGTGCCGTCCAGGCGCAGGAGTTTCGTGAAGAAGTGGTCGATGGTGTACGCGAGGTCGTCGGGGGCGCGGTTCTCGGCCCAGGGGTCTCCTGGGTGCATCAGGGCGCGGCCCAGCTGCCCGCCGACGCCCGCGACGCGCAGGACACCCAGCGCGCCCAGTGCGTCGAGGCGGTCGGCGTCCTGTAGCGCGCGGCCCAGCGGGGTGGTGGGGGTCGCGCCGCGTGAGTAGCTGTGGTCGCGCACGGCGTCCGCGATACAGCGGGCGTCGTCCGGGGTGAAGCCCCGGCTGGGCAGCTGTTTCAGGATGGCCTGGGCGCTCAGGTCGCTGGCGTGGGCGCGGTCCGGGTGGTTCTTGGGGAGGTTCACGACGTCGTGCGTCAGGGCGGCGGCGACGGCCAGCGCGGGGGGCTGGTCGGGGGCGCAGCGGATCGTCCAGCGGGCCACGCGGGCCAGGTGCGCGTCGTCGTGCGCGGCGTCGGGTCGCATCTGTGACTGCACCCAGGTCCACACGCCGGGCAGGCGCGGGTCGAGGGCCAGCAGGGGCTGCAGGGCGTTCAGAGGGTCCCCGTCAGGGCCAGTCTCGCCTGGGCGAGGTGGTGGCGCAGGTGCCAGTCGTGCTTGGCGGTCAGGTCCCAGAGGGTCTGCGGGCCTTCCTGCGGGTGCGTGAGGGTCGTGTCCAGCTGCGCGGGGTTCAGGGCGCGCAGCAGGGTGGCCCAGCGGCGGTTCGTGACGCGCAGCAGGTCCAGGGCGTCCCCCACGGGCAGCGTGGCGTCGGGCAGGGTCAGCCAGGCGTCCTGGTCGAAGGGCTGCACGACGTAGCCGGGGGTGGTCAGGGCGTACTTCAGGCGGCTCAGGCCGTGGGCGTGCGCGTCGGCGGTGTGGTGTGCCAGCTGCGCGACCGTCCAGCCGTGCGGGTGGGGTCGGGCGGTCAGGCGGCCTTGCGGGGTGGAGGTCAGGAGGTCGTGCCAGTCGTGCGCGGCGGCGTCCATGCGCGCGGCGGCCTCGGCGGGCGTGCCCGGCGTGTGGGCCAGCGGCGGGATCGGCCCGATGGGGAAACGGGGATCGGGGTGGGTCATGCGGGCAGGATATCGGCGGGGGCGGCGCGGGTCCGGCCAGCCCCGGCTTCATGAGCCGAGTGTGATAAATTTCATAGGTGACGGTGAGTGTATGAAGGCACGGACCCTCGGTGGGGGGTACCCTGGGGGCATGACCTCAGCGGCAACCCGGCGCCCCACGATCCTCATCGTGGACGACAGCCCCGGCGTCCTGCAGAACCTGGAGTACCTGCTCGCCCCGCACCTGAACGTCGTCACCGCCGAGAGCGGCGCCGCCGCGCTGCAGGCCATGACGTCCGACACGGCGCTGGTCCTGACCGACGTCCGCATGCCCGGCATGAGCGGCGTGGACCTCGCGCGGCAGCTGCGCGTCACGCACCCGGCCGTGCCGGTGGCGTTCATGACCGGCATCATCGAGGCGGACCTGCGCGCCGAGGCGCAGGAACTCGACGTGCTGGACGTCCTGCGCAAGCCCCTGCGGCCCGGCGTGCTGTTCCCGGCCCTCCAGGGCTGGCTGGGCCGCCGCGACGTGCTGCCTGCCGACGCGCCGGACGTCCGCCCGCCCCAGGCGAGGCCCACAACGGGACACTCCACGGCGTCCATCCCTGCGGCCCCGGCGCCAGCCCGTCCGGGGGTGGGCGGCGGGGCGGGCGTGGCGACCGTCAGCGTGCCGCCCACCCCCGAGCGGGTGCGGCAGCAGGCACAGATGTTCGTGGCGGGCCTGAGCGTCCTGCCGGGCGTGACTGCCGCGTGCGCCTTCGACCCGCAGGGCGAACCGCTGACCAGCCCCGACCTCCTGAACGCGCAGGTGGGCACGTACCTGAAGTTCCTGCTGACCGCCGCGCAGACGCTCGCGCCGCACCTGCGGACCACGCTGCCGCTCAAGGCCGCGCAGATGGAATTCCAGGACCGCGTGCTCGTCGTGTGTCCCTTCGACGGCGGGTTCGCGGCGGTGCTGGTGCGTGACACGCCCGGCGCGAGCAGCGTGAAGGCCTGGATGCGCAGCCGCATGACCTGAACTGCACACCGGTCAAAGGGTAGGGATCGTCCAGTTTGGCCGGACACCCCCGCCTCGTGAAAGCAAATGGACGTCCGGAGGCTGTGTTCCTGGGAAGGCTATGCTGCGGGCATGCTGACCTTCGCGGAGGCCCACGCTCCCGCCGCCCTCCCGGCCCCTGATCAGGCCGAGGTGACGCGCCTGCTGGCGCTCGGCACGCCCGGCGTGATCGTCCCGCCCGCCTTCGAGGAGGCCTTCTACCGGGGCGGGAACCTGCCCGAGCAGCTGCGGCACCTCTTCGCCAGGGTCCGCCCGGCCCGTATCGACGAGGACGCGCTGGAACCGCTGGCGGCGCAGGCGCAGGCGCTGATCCGCACGACGTGCCTGATGGACGACGCGGTGCAGGCGTTCTACCGCACGCTGGCCCGCGCGGACCTCCCGGCGGGTGGCGTGGTGCGGGCGCGCCGCAGCGGGGACGCGCACGGTGAGGACGCCGTGTTCCTGACGCCCGGCACGGCGGCCCTGCAGGCCATGAAGCGGGTGTGGGCGCAGGACTGGACCTTCGACGCGGTGCTGGGCCGCCTGGACAGCGCGGGCAGCGTCGCGCTGGAGGCCCGCAGCACGCTGCTGCACCCGGCCTGAGCACTCCACGGCCTGAAGGGTGGGCGTAGCAGCGTGGCCAGGGTTCGGGCGGATTCCGTCTGTGTCGTTCACAACCCGGAACCGCACCGGGTTGCCAACTCCACGCCCGGAACCCGTTTTTCTCCTACTCGCGTCCGCTCGGGTTGAAAGATTTTGCAAACCTTTCAACCGGAGTTCTTATCAGTTGATGCGCAGCCAGTAGTAGTCGTACTTCCCGAGGATCATGGGGTAGGGCGTCTCGCCGATGGCGGGGAAGGGGCTGGCGCCGGCCAGCGTGACCGGCACCCGTCCGGCGTACCGGGACAGATCCAGGTGGACCGACTGGGCGTTCCCGGCGAAGTTGCTGACGATCAGCAGCGTCTCGTCGTCCGTGCGGCGCGTGAAGGCCAGGATGGCGGGATTGTCGGTGTCCACGAAGGCCAGTTCGCCGGTGGCGAAGGCCGGGTGGCGGCGGCGGAGTTCCAGCTGGCGGCTGGTCCATTTCAGGAGGCTGCTGGGGTCCTGTTCCTGGCTCTGCACGTTCACGCGGCCGTAGCCGTACACGGCGTCCCCGATGGGCGGGAAGAAGCACTGATCCGGAGTGGCGGTGGAAAACCCGCCGCTCATGCCCGCGTTCCACTGCATGGGGGTGCGCACGCCGTTGCGGTCCGCCAGGGACAGGTCGTCGCCCATGCCGATCTCGTCGCCGTAGTACAGGATGGGGCTGCCCGGCAGGGCCAGCAGGACGGTGGTCAGGAGTTCCACGCGGCGCCGGTCGTTGTCCAGCAGCGGCGCGAGGCGGCGGCGGATGCCCACGTTGATCTTCATGCGGGTGTCCGGGGCGTACGCGGCGTACATGAAGGCGCGTTCGTCGTCGGTGACCATCTCCAGGGTCAGTTCGTCGTGGTTGCGCAGGAACGTCACCCACTGCCCGAACGCGGGGATGGCGGGCAGGCGTTCCATGATCTCGCGGATGGAGGTGGTGTCCTCCTTCTTCAGGCTCATGTACAGGCGCGGCATGACCGGAAAGTTGAAGCACATGTGGAATTCGGGGTCGGCGTCGGTCCCGAAGTACTCGGCGACCTCCTCGGGCCACTGGTTCGCCTCGGCCAGCAGGACGCGGCCGGGGTAGTCCTGGTCGACCATCTTCCGGAAGCGTTTGAGGATGTCGTGCGTTTCGGGCAGGTTCTCGCAGTTGGTGCCCTCGCGTTCGATCAGGTAGGGCACGGCGTCCACGCGGAAGCCGTCCACGCCGAGGTCCAGCCAGAAACGCGCGGCCTGCAGGATCTCCTCGACGACCCGCGGGTTGTCGTAGTTCAGGTCCGGCTGGCTGGCGAAGAAGCGGTGCCAGTAGTAGCGGCCGCTCTGCTCGTCCAGGGTCCAGTTGCTGGTCTCGGTGTCGGTGAAGATGATCCTGGCCCCGGCGTACTCGCTGCCGGTGTCACTCCAGACGTAGTAGTCGTGGTACTCGTTGGGGCTGCCGTCCGGGAGGGTCGGGCCGCGCCGGGCCGCCTGGAACCACGGGTGGTCGCTTGAGGTGTGGTTGGTGACGAAGTCGGTGATGACGCGCAGGCCGCGCGCGTGGGCCTCGCGCAGGAAGACCTTGAAGTCGTCCAGGGTGCCCAGGTCCGGGTGGATGCCCACGTAGTCGGCGACGTCGTAACCGTCGTCGCGCAGGGGGCTGGGGTAGCACGGGAGGATCCACAGGACGTCCACGCCCAGGCCCCGCAGGTAGTCGAGTTTGCCGGTCAGACCGGGGAAATCGCCCTTGCCGTCGCCGTTGCCGTCCGCGAAGGTGCGGACCGAGAGTTCGTAGAAGACGGCGCTCTTGTACCACTCCGGGGCGGGGGTCTGGGTCATGCTCCGGAGTCTAAGACACGCCCGGACTGGAATCGCTGCCACGGTGTTATGGCTGCCCTCACCGGGCCTCATGCGCCAGGGGCGCTGGACCTGTGGCGTGGCGAAACGAGACGAAATAAAAAACCCACCCTTTCGGGTGGGCGGTGTGGCTGGGGCACTAGGACTCGAACCTAGATCGACAGTGTCAGAGACTGGTGTCCTGCCATTAGACGATGCCCCATCACGGGTCCTGCACGTGCTTCGCTTCGCCGTGTGGTGAAGCGTGAGGGAGTATAGCGGCGTTCCCGGCGATCCGTCAAGCACCCCCCCTGGCACGCGCTGGGGCGGATTCCTTGACGTGAAGCTGTACAACCGGTCTGGACTGCGTTCACAGCGCAGTTGCCGCAACACTCTGAACTCTGGTACACTGAGGTGTTGCCGCCCCCACCCACCCCCCGCGCCCACAGGGCCGGGCCACAAGGGTCGGAAGCAGGTATCAGGCCGGTACGGACGCCGCAAAGCGCCCGCACCCAGGAGGACAGGAGTTCATGGAAGACAACACCCAGACCCCCGCCCAGCAAGGCGGGACTCAGCCCGCGACGGGCACCACCCCCAGCACCCCCACCCCCGTGGAGGAGCGCGAGTACCCCGCGATGACCATGGAGGACATCCTCGCCAGTGAGGCGCAGGAGCCCCAGAACGTCAGCCGCGGCGACATCGTCGACGGCACCATCGTGTTCATCGGCCAGGAAGGCATCGCCGTGGACATCGGCGCCAAGGTCGAAGGCATCATCCCCCTGAACCAGCTGGGCGACGAGCCCGTCACGCTGGAGCAGGCCCAGGAGATGTACAAGTCCGGCGAGCAGATCGAGGCGTACGTCGTGCGCGTCGACCTGCCCAACAGCCAGATCGTCCTGAGCAAGAAGCGGGCCGATCAGGACAAGGGCTGGCGCGTCCTGGAGAAGATGCAGGAAGCCGAGGAAGCCTTCGAAGTCGAGGTGCTCGAGAAGGTCCGTGGTGGTCTGGTCGCGCAGGTCGAGGGCATCCGTGCCTTCCTGCCCGCCTCGCAGGTGGACACCCGCCGCGTGAACGACCTCGACCCCTACGTCGGTAAGCCCCTGATGGTCAAGCTCATCGAGCTGAACCGCAAGCGCAACCGCGTGATCATCAGCCACCGCGCCATCCTGGAAGCCCAGAAGGCCCAGGCCCGTGAAGCCACGGTCGGCCAGCTGGAATCCGGCGCGCAGTTCGAAGGCGAAGTCGTGGAAATCACCGACTTCGGCGTGTTCGTGAACCTGGGCGGCATCGACGGCCTCGTTCACCGCAGCGAACTGACCTACGGCCGCTTCAACCACCCCCGCGACGTGGTCAAGGTGGGCGACAAGGTTCAGGTGCAGGTCATGGACGTCGACAACGACCGTGAACGCATCAACCTGAGCATGAAGGCCCTGACCCAGGACCCCTGGGAAGGCGCCACCGACCGCTACAGCATCGGCCAGAAGGTCAACGGCAAGGTCACGAACCTCACCAACTTCGGTGCGTTCGTCGAACTGGAAAGCGGCCTCGAAGGTCTGGTGCACGTCAGCGAGATGAGCTGGACCAAGCGCGTCCGTCACCCCAACGAAGTGATGAAGGAAGGCGACGAGGTCGAGGCGATCATCCTGCGAATCGATCCGAAGGACCGCCGCATCAGCCTGGGTATTCGTCAGACCACCGACGATCCCTGGAGCGCCCTGCCTGACCGCTACCCGCCCGGCACCCCCGTGAAGGGCAAGATCACCGGCATGACCGACTTCGGCGTGTTCATGGAGATCGAGGAAGGCATCGAGGGCCTGATCCACATCAGCGAACTCGACCTGAACCGCGTCAACAACCCCGCCGACCTGTTCAAGAAGGGTGACGAGATCGAAGCCGTCATCCTGAATATCGACCCCGTCGAGCAGCGCGCCAGCCTCAGCCGTCGTCGCTTCCTCGGTGGCGGCGCGGCCCCCACCCAGCGTGACTACGTCAGCCAGGGTGGCGGCGCCCGCAGCGACCGCTACAGCGGCGGCCAGGGTGGTCAGCGCAGCGGCGGCGGCCGTCGTCGCGAAGGCGGCGCGGACTACGCGTACAACGCCAAGGACGCCCAGCAGGGCGGCAAGATCAGCACCAAGCTCGGCGACGTGTACGCCGACCTGTTCGCCCAGTTCGGCCTGGGCGGCGACAAGAAGACCGAAGAAGAGCAGGGCTAACCCCCCCCTCTTCAAGGCCCCCCGGTGTCCGCACCGGGGGGTTCTTGTTGGTCTGTACAGCACGGAGGGGAGGCGCCTACAGTGTGGCCTCCCCTCCCCCTCCGGTGACGCTGGGATTACAGCGGATGCCGGGCCGCCGCGAAGGTCCCCTGCGCGCTGAAATCCCCCGGGATCTTCATGTACTCGCCGTCCGCATTCAGTTCCCACGACCCGCGCGTGTCGGCCCACTCGGTGTCGAGGATGCCCAGGAACGACTCGCGGTGCCGGTCGTCCAGCACGGGCGCGATCACCTCGACCCGGCGGTCCAGGTTGCGGCTCATCCAGTCGGCACTGCCGAAGTACACCTCGGGACTGCCGCCGTTCCCGAAAGCGTACACGCGCGCGTGCTCCAGGTAACGGCCCAGCAGGCTGCGCACCCGCACGTTCTGCGACAGGCCCGGCACGCCCGGACGCAGGCAGCACACCCCGCGGATGATCAGTTCCACCCGCACCCCGGCCTGCGCGGCGCGGCACAGCGCCTCGACCATGCCGGGATCGGTCAGCTGGTTCACCTTCACGCGCGCCCAGGCGTCCAGGCCGTCGCGCGCGTGGGCAGCCTCGCGTTCCAGCAGCGCCTCGAAACCCGTGCGGGCGGTGTCGGGCGCGACCAGCAGGTGCGTGTACTCGGCTTCCGCGTACCCGGTCAGGTGATTGAACAGTTCCGCGATGTCCGCGCCCAGGTCCGGGTTGGCGGACAGCAGGCTCAGGTCGGTGTACAGCCGCGCGGTCTTCGCGTTGTAGTTCCCGGTCCCGATGTGCACGTACCGGCGCAGGCCGCCCTCCTCGCGCCGGACGATCATGGTGACCTTCGCGTGCGTCTTCAGGCCCGCCACGCCGTACACGACGTGCGCCCCCGCCCGCTCCAGTTTCCGCGCCCAGGAGATGTTGCGCTGCTCGTCGAAGCGGGCCTTGAGTTCGATCAGCGCCACGACCTGCTTGCCGTTCTCCGCCGCCGTTCGCAGCGCCGCCAGGAGACGCGGGTCGTCCCCGGTGCGGTACAGGGTCTGCTTGATCGCCAGCACACGCGGGTCCCGGCTGGCCTCCTCCAGGAAATCGAGGATGTTCGTGAAGCCGTCGTACGGGTGGTGCAACAGCACGTCCCCGTCACGCAGCGTGTCGAAGATGCCGCTGTCCTCGTCCCCGTCGAGGTCCGGCACGGCGGGCGCGAACTCCGGGAAGCTCAGGTCCGGGCGTTTCACCGGGAGGCCCATCAGGTCCGCCGAGCCGAGCGGGCCATCCAGCAGGAACACGTCCTCCGGCGCGAGCCGCAGCCGCTCCTGCAGGAACGTCGTGATGACCGCCGGGGTGTCCCGCATGACCTCCAGCCGCACCGCCGACCCGAAGCGCCGCCGCCGCAGCCCGTCCTCGATGGTGGCGAGCAGGTCCTCGGCTTCCTCCTCCTCGAACTCGTAATCGGTGTTGCGGGTCACGCGGAACGCGTGCGCGGCCAGCACCGTGCGGCCCTTGAACAGCTCGCCGATATGCGCGGCGATCACGTCCTCCAGCAGCAGGATCGTGTCCGCGATGCACACCGCGCGCGGCAGCACCCCCACCGGCACCTTCACCCGCGCGAACTCCGGCGCTTCACCCTCGCCGCCGTCCAGCAGCACCGCGAGGTTCAGGCTCAGGTTGCTCAGGTACGGGAACGGGTGACTGGGGTCCACGACCAGCGGCGTCAGCACCGGCTGAATCTCCGCGAGGTAATGCTCGCGCAGCTGCGCCCGCGCCCGCTTGCCCAGGTCCGAGACGCGCGCGAACCGCACCCCGGCCGCTACCAGATCCCGCAGGGTCCTGCGGGTCACGCGTTCGATCTCCCGGAGCATCACCTGCGTCCGCTCGCGCACCAGCGCCAGCGTCTCACGGGGCAGCAGACCGTCCGGGCCCGGCGTATTCACGCCCGCCGCGATCTGCCGGTGCACGCCCGCCACGCGCACCATGAAGAACTCGTCGAGGTTGCTGCCGCAGATCGCCGCGTACTTCAACCGCTCCAGCGGCGGGTTGCGCTCGTCACGCGCCTCGGCCAGCACCCGCTCGTTGAACGCCAGCCACGACAACTCCCGGTTCAGGAAGGGACTCTCGGGGTTGGCGACGGTGCTGTGCGTCCGCACGTCACCCCCTCCGGGTTCCTCCTTCCGCCGGGGGCGGCCACGCGAGGACACGGAACGGGCAGGCAGGGACTTTTCAACAGGCACAGTCATGACTCCTTCGGCAGTCAACAGGTCTTCGGTCAGCGGGCCGTCACCGCATTACAGCACGGCCCACCCACACGCGCCCGCTCACAGCGCCCACCGGGCCGCCCACAGGCTCATACGGACCCCATATCAGGCCACCGGTTCGGGCCGCGCCTCCGGGACGTCCTCACTCTCTTCCACGTCCCCGGCGTCCTGCGCGGCGAGCATCACGTCCCGGAAGGCCCGCACCGCCTCCTGCACGAACGACAGGTACCGCGGCAGGGCCGCCACGAACTCCTGCGGCTGCGCGTGCAGCGCCTCCACCCCCGCCCACACGTCCCCGTCCACCGTGTGCAGCTTCACCAGCTTCGCCTCGCGGTTCACGGCGTCACACGCGAACAACGCCTGCCCGTACTCCTCGTCGGACTCCAGCGGCCAGAAGTTCGGGAACAGCAGGTGATAGAACCCCGCGTCGTCCCCCTGCGCGGGCACGTAGTACTGCCCGCCCTCGAACATGAACGCCAGCCCGGACTCCGCGTCAGCCTGCACCGCGAACCCCAGCTCCCCCAGCGCGTCCCGCACCGCCGCCAGTCCCTCCGGCAGGGGGGCCGCCGACCGGGGTGGGGGGGCGACCTTCACGACCTTCTTCTTCACCGTCTGCGCAGCCATGTCATTCCTCCGGTATGCACCCGCCCACCCACACCGGGGCGGCGGGACAGGGGGCTCAGTTGGGGCGGTTGGACTCGTCCGAGTACAGCTCCTCCGGGAACTCCTCCGCGAGGAACGTCATGTACCGCATGTTCAGCAGGTGCCGGGTCGCCACCCGCTCGAACGCCGCGCCGTTCTCCTCGGTCTTCGCGTTCCCGAACCCGTACTCGCCCACTACGAACGTCCCGTCCGGCCGGAAGTACACGATGGCCGACCCGGCCGGATCACGGAAGTTCCAGCCGCTGTCCGCCGCGTTCCCCGGCTCCCGCACCGACTGCGCGAGCCGCTCCTGAATCCGCACGTACCGTCCGTCATCCATCACGGCGTGCCGGAAACCGCGCGTCGCCGTCTCGACCATGTACCCGAAGCGCCACCCGAAGAACCGCACGTCGAAGCGCAGCGGCCCCGACGCGAGCAGAATCGACGTCGCGTCCCGACCGAGTTCCTCGGCCTGGTACTTCTTGCGCATGAACACCGCGAACGCATCCGACGCCGTCGGGTACACGTTGAACCCCTCACCGTAATGGAAGCCGCCCAGCCACTGCGACACGCTGGGCCGCACGGCCTCCGTGAACGGCAGACCCAGGTACGCCCGCGCCGCCATCACCCCCTCCTCCAGCATGAACAGCGCCACGTCGATGAGCGTATCCGCGCGGAACTGCCGGTCGAAGCCCGCCGACTCCACACCCAGCACCAGCTCGCCGGACACCGGATCGAACAGCGCCCGCACCCCCGCGCACGTCGCGCACACGTGATCGATGCAGCGGTACGCGAACGCCTTCTCCGCCACCGACCCCGCCCGCAGAATGTTGCACTCCGGCACCCGCGTCGTCAGAGACAGACCGAGCGCATTGCGGATGAATGGCGCCTCGACATGGATTCCCCGGTAGTCGAATTGAACATCCTCGGTCTCTTCATCCATCTGGTAGTGCGAGAGAGTGTCATCGAGTTTAGCCATCTCATGCATAACGAGATTGGCCGAAAGCCGCATCTCCCCCACCTCGACACCCTGGCGCAGGTGCGGTTCCGCCTGCTTTTTCCTGAACAGCCCGAACATCAGTCTCCAGCCTTCATGTTCATCTGCTTGGCGGTGTCGTCCACGATGTCGTCCGGGTTCAGGCTGGGGAAGAGTTCCTTCAGGATGTCCTCGGCGACCTTCAGCAGCCCACTGGCTTCTTCCTCGGTGGCTTTCTTCTTCGGCTTCTCGTCCTTCTCGCCCTTGAGTTCCTTCGCCTTCGCCTTCACGGGCGCGGCGATGGCCGACTCGGCGGCCTTGCTGAGCACCTCGTCCACGGCTTCCGATCCCACGGTGACCACCGACGCCAGCGGCGTGGTGCTGCGCAGCGCCTGCACGACCTTGCCGTACTTCTCGATCCGCTCGTTGATCGGCACACGGGCCGGGGTGGTCAGGGCCATGCCCAGCCGTTCGAAGGCACCCTTATCAGTGGCGTTCTTCCCGAAGTACCGCTCCATGGCCTTCTTCGACGCGTTCAGCGCCTCGGTCTTCATGGCCAGCGTCTGCAGGGCCGGGGAGGGATGCCGCGCGACGAACGTCTCGGCATGACGGGTCAGCAGGTCGGCGGCTTTCGTCACCTCCTGATCCGCACGCAGTTGCGCGTCACGCTTGATGCTCTGCCTCATCTGGTCACTCAACGCGGCGCTGTTTCCGCTTCGGCGTGCCAGCAGGGCCGCCTCGGTATCCTGCGCGACCTTGTCCCGCAGGCGTTTCTCGGCCAGGGCGCGGGCGTGGGCGACTTCCGCCCCGTACGTCAGGGGGGCGCCCTGCTCGGCGAGGGCCTTGAAGTCCGCCTGGACGCTGCCGTGGCGGCCCAGCAGGCGCGAGAGGTCCTTGTTCAGGTCGTGGCTGGCGTCCGTCCAGACCTTGTTCAGGTGCGTGCGGATGGCCGCGCCGCTGGCGCGGAATTCCACGATGGCCTTGGCGACGTGCCCGTCGGGGTTGCGGGCGATCAGGTCGTCGAGGCGCTGGACGGTGGTTTCCTTGAGGTGGCGGGCGTGCCGGGCGACGCTGGTCTTGCTGATCTTGCCGCCCAGGGTGGCCTTCCAGGCGTCCACGTGGTCGGCGGCCTTGACGCGGCCGTTCGTGAGTTTGCGGCTGAGGGTGTTCCCAGCGCCGTCCACGGCGTCCCTCAGTTTCCGGGCGGCTTTCAGAATGGGGCTCTGGCGGACGTGGTTGCGCAGGCCCGTCAGGAGGTTGCGGTCGAGGGTGCGCAGGCCCTGCACGCCCTTGCGGACGGTGCCGGTGATCGCGCCCGCGCCCTTGCTGGCGAGCTTCCGGAGGGTGGGCGTCTGGGCTTTCAGGTACGCGCGGGCCTGCCGGGCGCGGCGGGTGGTCATGACGCGGACCTTGCGGGCGGCGTATCCGACCTTCGCGGCGGCGTTGCTAACGCCGGTCGTGACGGCGTTCTTGACGTTGGTGGCGGCGCGGGCCACGGGTTGCGTGAGGTACTTCTGCGCCAGTCGCCCGGCGTTCTTCAGGACCGTTTTCGCACCGACGGGCAGGACGCGCCGGGCGAGTTTCGCGGCGGCCTTCCCGCTGCCTTTCAGCGCGCTCTGTGCGAGGTGCGCCAGTCCCCGCGCGGCGGGCGTGAGGCCCTTCCCGAGGGCGCGGCCCACGCCGACGACGGCCTTCCCGGCGAACTTGAACACGGGGCCGCCCACGCTGCCGACGATGGCGTCCACGGCGATGCTCTTGGCGGTGACGCCCTCGAAGGTGGCGCGCTTCTTGAACGTGTACTTCTTGTCCTTCTGCGCCTTGGCTTTCGCGGCGGCGTTGAAGACCTTGTTTTCCACGACCTGCGCGGCGATGCCACCCCCGGCGCTGATCCCGGCGGCCAGGGCCAGCGCGGGCGCCGTGAGTGCCCCGCCGGTCGCGACGGTGACGGCCGCGACGGCGGTCAGGGCGACGCCTTTCCAGAATTTCGCCTTGCCTTCCGGCGTGGCGTACCACTTCCTGAACTGCTCGACTTTCGCCCCGGCGAACTTCCCAGCGGCTTTCGCACCGTTGACGACGCCCTTGACCGGGTTCTTCGCGAACGCGGCGGCGCCGCCGACGACTTTCTTCGCGCCTTCCAGCAGGCCCGGCAGGTTCTTCGCGGCGCTGGCGTGCAGGCCGGTCAGCTGCTTGCGGAAGAATCCCATGACGCCTCCGGCCTCGCGGGGTGGGGCGGCGGGACGGCCCGTGACCTTCAGGTTCGGGGTGGGCAGCGTCCTGGGTGTGGTTTTGCGCGCGCCGGGCGGCAGCTGTGGGCCGATCATGGGCGCGGCCTTCACGCCCTTGCGGGGCGCGGCGGGCGTGCGTCCCACCTTCAAGGGGGTGGACTGAGCGGGACGCGCGGCGGTTTTCGTGGGTTGTTTCGGTTTGGCCTTCTGGCCCTTGCGTTGCGGTTGTTCGAGCATGACGGCACCTGCTGGAATCGGATCGGGAGGCGGCGCGGCAGAGTGGACACGCCAGTCTAGAGGTGACCAACCGTTCACACAAACGGAAATGACCGGCCATGCAGACCGGTCAACCCTCCATGAAGCCGCTGAACCCTATGCCTGAGCGCCGCCCGGCACGATCCGCGACGCGTCCACACCCAGCCGGTCCAGCGCCCCCTGCCAGCGGTCCTCTGCGGGCACGTCCCACAGCAGTTCCGGCGTGGACTGCTCCACCCACACCCACGTCCCCTCACGCGCCTCGTCGGTCAGCTGGCCCGGACCCCACCCGGCGTACCCCAGCACCAGCATGAACGGCTGCCCGCTGCGCTCCACGGCCCGCAGCACGTCCAAGCTGCTGGACACCGTCAGGCCCGGCAACAGGCGCAGTTCACCCTCCATGTCCACCGGCTGCGCGTACAGGCACCACCCCAGCGTCGGGTCCACCGGGCCGCCCAGCCACGCGACCTCCGGATGCCCCGTCAGTTCCGGCATCAGCTCCTGCACGCTCTGGGTCATGGGCGCGTTCACGATCAATCCCATCGCGCCCTTCGTGTCGTGCTCCAGCAGCAGGATCACGGTTCCCTCGAACAGGCTGCCACGCAGGTGCGGGCTGGCCACCAGGAACGTCACGGGCGCACTCATACGCACAGGATAGCGCGCCCCAGGCGTCCATTCAGGCTCGTTCAGTACGTGATCCGGCGGGTGACCGTCATGAACGTCTGCCCCTGCATCGTGCCGATCTGCCGCACCCAGTTGCCCTGCGCGTCGTACTCGATCTGCCACTGTTCCTGCACGTCCCCCAGGTCCGCCATCTCGATGTGCGTCACGCGCCCGGCCGCGTCGGTGGTCAACAGCATGGCGGCCAGCGGTCTGCCGTTCATTTCCCCCTCCATGCGGATGCCCGAGCCGTCCGGCAGATAGATGTATCGGGTGATTCTTTCACTCGGCTCGAGTGCGGTTCCCGGTTGGCCCAGTTCAGTGGTTCGTGTGTCCGTCCGGGTCACGCGCCCCTGTTCGTCGAACTGGACGGTCGTGATGAAGCTGAAGCGGTCTGATCTGCTGATGCGCTGCGTCACCTGCCGCCGGGTGTCCGAGTACGTGCAGCTGACCTTCTCGGGGTAGGCCAGGAGCGTGGTGCGCTCCTCCCACATGCCGCTGTAGGACGTCAGGCGGCCCTGCGGGTCGAAGCTCAGGGTGACCGGGTCGGGTTTGACCTTCAGGGCGCTGGCAAGGCTGGCCTTCCAACCCTTGAGCATGCCGATGAACTCGACGCTGGAGCGTTGGTACGTCCCGCCGGACTGGTCAGGTCTGAGTTTCAGGAGGGTGTACGTGTCGTCGCCGGGCGAGCTGGCTTCCACTTGCGTCACCCGTCCACCCTGCAGGCTGTACGTCCGGGACGAGATCAGCGGGTTCCCTCCGTCACTGAGCGTCTGCCACACCTCCGCCACCTTCTTCGGGTTCCCCTGGAAGCGGGGCAGCAGGGAACGGTCCTCACCGGGCATGTCGAAACAGTAGTTTCCCGCGGCGAACACGTCTGCGTGGGCGGTGGTCAGGGTGGTCAGGAGAATGAGGGGGAGCAGGCGGCGCATCTCCCGGCAGGATAGTGCGATTGCGTGTGCGCGGCGTGCAAAAAAACGCCCCATCCGTAATGGACGGGGCGCACTGTTGAGTTCGGTTACGCGCGGGCGTCGCTGCGGCGGGCGCTCTTGCGTTTGGGTGCGGGGAGGGTGGGGGCGGGGCTGCCGTCGCGGGGCGTTTCCAGGGCCTTCAGGCCGCCGACGAGGGCCACGTCCAGCACCTGATCCACGGTCTCGCAGGGGTGGAAGCGCATGGTGGTGCGCAGGTGCAGGGGGATGTCGCGCAGGTCGCCTTCGTTCGCCTTGGGCAGGATGATGTGCTTGATTCCGGCGCGGCGGGCGCCCAGCACTTTCTCTTTCAGGCCGCCGATGGGCAGGTAGCGGCCGGTGAGGGTCATCTCGCCGGTCATGGCGACGTCGTGGCGGGCGGGGATGCCGGTCAGGGCGCTGATGAGGCTGGTGACCATGGCGCCGCCGGCGCTGGGGCCTTCCTTGGGGATCGCTCCGGCGGGGACGTGCACGTGGATTTCGCTGTCGTCGATGCGGGCCTTGTCGATGTGGAAGCGTTCGGCGTTCGCCTTGATGTAGGTCAGGGCGGCGCGGGCGCTTTCTTTCATGACGTCGCCGAGCTGGCCGGTCAGGACGAGGCCCTTGCCGGGGCTGGTGCTGGTCTCGACGAACAGGATGTCACCGCCGACCGGGGTGTAGAACATGCCGGTCGAGACGCCGACCATGTCTTCCTTGCCTTCGGTTTCGGGGATGTGGCGGGCCTGCCCGAGGTAACGGTCGAGTTCCTTGTCGGTGACCTTGACGCGCTTGACCTCGCCGGTGGCGATGCGGCGGGCGACCTTGCGGGCAACCGTGCCGATCTCGCGTTCCAGGTTGCGCACGCCAGCCTCGCGGGTGTAGTGGCTGATCAGTTTTTCCAGCGCGGAATCGGTGAACGCGATCTGGTTGGCTTTCAGGCCGTTCGCCATGAGCTGGCGGGGCAGCAGGTAGCGTTTGGCGATCTCCAGTTTTTCCTGCTCGATGTAGCTGTTGAAGTCGATGACTTCCATGCGGTCCATCAGCGCCGGGGGGATCTGCTCGGGGTAGTTGGCGGTGGCGATGAACATGACCTCGCTCAGGTCGAACGGCACGCCGAGGTAGTGGTCGGTGAAGTGCTGGTTCTGCGAGGGGTCGAGCACTTCCAGCAGCGCGGCGCTGGGGTCGCCCTGGTAGGAACTGCCGAGCTTGTCGACCTCGTCGAGGAGGATGACGGGATTCTTGGTGCCCGCGGTGCGGATGCCCTGGATGAGGCGGCCGGGCATCGCGCCGATGTACGTGCGGCGGTGACCACGGATGTCCGATTCGTCGCGGGCGCCGCCCAGGGCGATGCGGACGTACTTGCGGCCCAGCGCCTTGGCGATGCTCTGCGCGATGCTGGTCTTGCCGACGCCGGGAGGGCCGGTGAACACCAGGATGGGGCCCTTGTTGACGTCCTCGGCGCTCAGTTCGCCACGTTCGGCGCGTTCTTTACGCAAGCGGCGCACGGCCAGGAATTCCAGGACGCGGTCCTTGACCTTTTCCAGGCCGTAGTGGTCGTCGTCGAGGATCTGGGAGGCCTGCATGACGTCCAGCTGGTCGTCGCTGCGGGTGTTCCAGGGCAGTTCGGTGATCCAGGTGAGGTACGTGCGGATGACGCTGGCCTCGGCGGCGTCGGGATGCATGCGCGCCAGGCGGTTCACTTCACGGTCGATGTCCTTGCGGACCTCGGGGCGCAGGTCCAGGGTGTCCAGCTTGGCGCGGAAGGCTTCGGCCTCGTCGCCGTCCTCGCCGTCCTCGCCGCCCTGGAGTTCCTTCTGGATGACCTTCATCTGTTCGCGCAGGTAGTACTCGCGCTGGTTCTTGTCGATCTCTTCCTTGACCTGCGCGCGGATCTTGGCCTGCACGGCCTGCACTTCCTGTTCGGTGTCGAGCAGGGTGAGCAGTTTGCGGATGCGGGCGGTCAGGCTGGGCAGTTCCAGCAGCGCCTGCTTGTCGTCGAGTTTGAAGTCGAGGTTGAAGGCGATGTGGTCGGCCATCTCGCCCAGGTCTTCCTTGCTGTGGATGGTCTGGACGGTCTCGGCGTTCAGCTTGCCGCCGCTGGCCAGCGCGTCGAAGCGTTCGCGCAGTTCGCGGCCCAGCGCCTGGAGTTCGACGGGGTTGTCGTCCTCGGCGGCCAGGGGGGTGATGTCGGCGCTGAGGTGGTCACCGCGCACGTAGTTGGTGGCGCGGACGCGCGCGACGGCGGACACGAGCATCTGCACGGTGCCGTCGGGGTTCTTGCGGACGCGCAGGACGTTGCAGGCGGTGCCGACGTCGTACAGGTCGCTGCCCTTGGGGTCGTCGATGTCCTTGTCGCGCTGCGAGACGATCAGGATGACCTTGTCGCTCTGCATGGCCGCCTCGATCGCGCCGATGGACAGGGCGCGGCTGGCGTCGATGTGCTGGACCATCGTGGGGTAGATCACGCTGCCGCGGACCGGGCAGACGGGGACGTTGCTGGGGAGGGTGTTGGTGGGCATCTCGGAACTCCTTTTCGCCCGGGTGGGGTCTTGGTGAGAGCGGGTTCCTGAAACTCCTGCATCCAGGAAACTTGAGTGCGACTATATCAAGTTTCCGGGGTGGGGGCAAGCCGCAGCCGACCCGGACGGGATCACTTCAAACCTCGTCCTCCACGACAAAAGCCTACCCCCGCTCGCCTGACACAACCCTCACCCGAAGCTGACGAGACCTTCACCCGTGCCGGACCCTCCTAGACTGACCGCATGCCCCGCGTGACCTTCAGGCTGACCCTGCCGCCCGGCACCCCACCGGGGACGCTGTTCCTGACCGGCGACCACCGCGCCTGGAGCGACGACCCCGCAGGCTGGACCTTCCAGGACGGCGTTCTGCACGCCGACCTGCCGGACGGCCTGCTGGCGCAGGTGAAGGTCCGCCGCGTGAACCCGGACGGCACAACCGAGGAGGGCGACGCGTGGGGCGGCCGTGCCCGCGCGCACCGCATCAAAGTGCATGGGGAGACCATCGTGCCCCTGACCGTGGCGGCCTGGCAGGACGCCAGCGGCGGGGCCGCCCGTCCACCACGCAGCGCCCCACCGCGCGAGGAGACCGTGCTGGACGCCCCCTGGGGCGCGCAACCCCTGCGGCTGTGGTGGCCCGCCGGGCACGAGGGACCGCTGCCGCTGCTGATTCTCCACGACGGCCAGAACGTGTTCGACGAGGCCCGCACCTTTGCGGGGGACAGCTGGGACGCCGCCGGGGCCGCGCAGGCTCTCGCGGACGCCGGGCACCCGGTGCGGATTGCCGCGCTGCCCGTGAACGAGGACCGCAGCCGCCGCTACGTGCCGTTCCCCTTCGACCTGAACGGCTTCGACAGCGGCGCGGACGAGTACGCCGACTGGATCAGAGGCACCCTGCTGCCGCACCTGCACGCCCGCTTCGGCGCGGTGCCCCCGCAGGACACCGCGCTGGCCGGGTCCTCGTTCGGCGGGCTGATCACCGCGTACGCGGGCCTGCGCGACCCCGGCACGTACGGCACGCTGGGCGTGTTCAGTCCCGCCGTGTGGCCCGCCGACTTCGCCTTCCCGCGCTGGATGGCGGGGCGCGGCGACCCGCACGCGCGCGTGTGGGTGGACATGGGCGACCACGAGGGGAGCAGCGTGCAGGGCGCGCAGGAGGTCATCACGCTGGCCCGCGACCTGACCGCGCAGCTCGCCCCGCACGTCGCCGAGGCGCACTTCACCATCGGCGAGGGCCACTGGCACGACGAACCCGCGTGGCGCGAACGCCTGCCCGCCTTCCTGCGCTGGTGGCGCGGCGGCTGAGCCAATCGGCGGATGTTCCCGCCCGGCCCGTCTGGCAGGCTGACCGGGAATGACGCTCCCCCCGATGGACTTCACCGACGCGTTCCAGGCGGGCCTGGGCCGCGCGCTGGTGCACCTCTCTGAACACGCCGACGATCCGCGCCTCCGGGACGCCGTGATTCACGGTCTGCTGCATGATCAGGCGTACGATTCCCAGTGCGAACCGCCCCGCACCGCGTACCTGCTGGAGGCCTGCGCGCGCCTCTCACCACCGCTGGACGCTGCCTCACTGCTGATCCCCAAGCTGACGCACGCCCGGAACGCCACGACACGCGGCTGGAACGCGCAACAGTGGGTGAACATACTGGTGGCACTGGGCCAACAGGGAGATGAGCGGGCCGCGCGTGCCATTCGCGAGAAATACCGCCGGGCGGCACAGACCGAAACGCCCCTGTGGGATCTGCTCGGCCCGGCACTCGTGCAACTGGATGGCCTGAATGGCCTGCGGCAGATCGTGAGGGATCAGCACCGCTTCACCGCAATCAGCCCGGACGCCCGTCATCATCCGTACGTGTGGAGGGCCCGCACCCTGCTGGGCGACGACGTCGTGGACGCCGAACTGAGGCACTTACCTGAAGCCCTGCGCCCCAACCGGAAGCGCAGGAAGAAAGAGACGAAGAAACCAGCGCCCACCGACCCCTACCAGCACGTGCAGATGATCATTCAGGAGGCTCTGCAGCCCCGTCTGCACCCGGTGTTCATGCTCCCTTACCAGCTCATCCAACGACTGACCCCGCCGGACTGGCAGCGACTGACCACTGATCTCGACACCGAAGATCTGGCGAAACTTCGCCTGCTCCTCAGCCTGTTCATGCGTCACGGCGTTCCGGATGCGCTGGAGCGGCTGCTGAGATTGGTCCGGCACAACGATCACGAGGTGGCCTTCCGGGCCCTGCGCGCCCTGGATCACCTCCAGGACGAGCGGGTGCGTGAGTTCGCCCTTGAACTTCTGCGCACCCCGCAACGGTTCAGTGAAGAGGCCACCTCATTGCTGCGATTGAACTACCGACCCGGTGACGAACAGCCGATCCGCTCCCGGCTCGCCGCACTGCCTGGACGACAGCACTCGACAGACCGGCACAACCTTCTCTTCGATCTTCCGGACATGGCCGAGGCGTCTCCCGACGACGGACTGCTGACCCTGCTGGCGGACGCGTTCCACCAGCAACCCTGCTCGGCCTGCCGACGACGGATGCTAGCGGTGCTGATCGAGCATGACGCCGCGCCACCCCACCTGCTGGCCGAGGCGCGACTGGACGCCAGCCCCGAGGTCAGGGCGCTGGCCGTCGCAGCAGTGGGTGAAGCAGATTCATCGCGGTGATCGGCTGCTGGATGGCGCGGGTGTGGGTGGGCAATTGGCTTGCCCTGCAAGCAGATCTGGACAACCTGTCTAGATTTCAGGCTGTCTGGACCGGCGGGGTCTCTTGCGGGAACGGGTGTGCTGTCGATTATGATTGCCGGGCACCATAAATTCTGAAACCGGTTCCACGCCGTTGTGGAACCATTCCATGGAGGTTTCGCATGAACCGTTCTGTCCTGGCCCGCTCTGGCGCGGCAGTCCTCTCGGCTGCCCTTCTTCTTTCCGCCTGCTCCTCCGCCCCGACGCCTGCCCTTGATGGAACCGTTTCCAACGCGAATGGCAGTTCACAGCCTGTCAGTGCACAGGCCATCAGTGGCACGAACATCGACGCCTGGCGGCAGCAGGTGATCTACCTCGTCATGCCTGACCGTTTCTCGAATGGAACTACTTCCAACGACGGTCTGGGCCAACCGAACTGCTTCGACCCGGCCAGCCCCACCAAATTCCACGGCGGCGACCTTCAGGGCCTGCGCAACAAACTCGGGTACATCCGCGACCTGGGCGCCACCGCCGTCTGGACCACCCCCGTGTACAAGCAGGTCGGCATCGTCAACGGGAACTCCTGCGGGTACCACGGCTACTGGCCCGACTACACCAACCCCAACGACACCGCCATCGAACCCAAGTTCGGCACGAGCGCCGACCTCACCGGCCTGATCAGCGACCTGAAGGCCGGCGGGCAGAAATACATGATGGACATGGTCGTCAACCACGCCGGGTACGGCGCGCGGATCACCACCCAGAACCCCTCCTGGTTCCACAGCAACTGCACCGGCGACGAGATCGTCTGCCCGCTGGCGGGCCTGCCGGACTTCCGCCAGGAGGACAGCGCCGTCGCCACGTACCTGACCAACCTGAGCAAGACCTGGGTCACGAACTACGCCGTGGACGCCATCCGCATGGACACCGTCAAGCACGTCCCCAACACCTACTGGCAGAACTCCTGGGTGCCCGGCGTCCTCGCCGCGCGGCCTAACACGTTCCTGCTGGGCGAGGCGTTCCTGTCGGGCAGCGCCTCGCAGCTCAAGCCTTTCCTGGACGCCGGTTTCGACTCGACGTTCAACTTCCCGCTGCGGCAGGCGCTCGTGGACTCGGTCGGACGGGGCGGCAGCCTCGACCGGGTCGCGGGCAGCATGCAGGACACCCTGGGCACCCTGGGCCTGGACCGCACGCTGCTGCAGGTGAACCTGCTGGACAACCACGACGTGCCGCGCTTCGTGAACGAACCCGGCAGCGCCGTCGCCGAGACCGAGATCCGCGCCCGCTACGGGAACGCCATGGGCCTCCTGATGACCCTGCCCGGCATCCCGCAGGTGTACTACGGGAACGAACTCGGCATGTACGGCGGCAACGACCCCGACAACCGCCGCGACATGCCCGCCTGGGCCTGGACGGACACCGGCCGCAACGCCACCCAGGCGACCTTCGTGGCGGGCGGCGGCACCCCGAAGGTCACGTACGACCTGACGAAGAAACTGATCGGGATCCGCAAGGGCAACGCCGCCCTGTGGAAGGGCAACTACGCCGAGATGTGGCGCCCCAACGGCGGGCAGAACGTGTACGCCTTCTACCGCGGCAGCGGCACCAACCGCGTCATCGTTGTCGTGAACACCTCGGGCAGCGCCGCGACCGTGAACCTGGACATCCAGGGCAACGCGGGCATCAGCGCGACCGACAAGAGCGCCCTGAGCAACGGCACGGTCTTCAACGACCTGCTCGCCGAGGGAGCCCCGGCCAGCGCCACCGTCGCCAGCGGCAAACTGCCGGTCACGATCGGGGCGGGCAGGATGGGCATCTACCGCGCCGGGGCGACCGGCACCGGCGGCACGGGCGGCGCGGCCGTGCAGGTCACCTTCCAGGTCAGCGCCAGCACGTACTTCGGGCAGGACGTGTACCTCGTCGGGGACCGCGCGGAACTGGGCGCGTGGAACACCGCCTCCGCCATGGCGATGACGCCCAGCGGGTGCTCGGGCAGCACCTGCACCTGGAAGACCACCGTCAGCCTGCCGCCCAGCGTCGCCGCGCAGTTCAAGTTCATCAAGAAACCCGGCGACAGCGGCGCCAGCGTCACCTGGGAAGGCGGCAACAACCGCACCCTCACCACGCCCGCCACGGGCAGCACCACCTACAACGGCGGCACCTGGCAGTAACGCCCATCCATGCAGAGGAGGCCCCACGGGACGTTCCCCGGGGCCTCCTCTGTCTGACGGTGCTCAGCGGGCCTGGAATTCCCAGGTGTCCTCGGCCGTCTTCAGGATCAGGGTGCTGCCCTGGACGCTCAGGGTAGGCCGCTGCTCGAAGAACGACTGGAAGCCCAGGTCCGGCTGGTCCGCGCAGGCCATCCGCGTGCTGGTCAGCCCGCCGCCCAGTTCCACGCGGCCCGCGCGGATCACGTAGGCGCCGCCCACGCTGTTGCAGCCGTCACTGCCGCCCAGCCGCCCGTCCTTGAAGGTCAGCGTGACCGGCCGCAGGGTCTGCGGAGCCGGCTGCCCGTTCAGGCGCGTCAGGGTGTACGTCGCCGCCGGGTCCGGCGTCACGCTGCTGGCGGGCGCGGGGACGGGCACGCGGGTCAGGGTCAGCTGCCCGCTCTGGCCGCGCAGGACGAGTGCGGCGCCCTGCCGCTCGACGCTCAGCGGGGCGCGCAGCAGGCCCAGCAGGCGGTTCTCGGCCACTCCCGCCGTGCCGGGGCACATGCGGCGGGTGGACATCACCGGGCCCAGCACGACCTGCGGCCCCACCAGCGCGCCCGAGGCGGTCACGGTGTTGCAGCCGGTCAGGCCCGCGACCGTCACTTTCGAACCGCCGAACGTGAAGCGCAGCGCCGCCTGCCCGCGTTCCGGTCCGGCCGGGCCGGGCGTGACGCGCATCTGCCAGGTGCCGTCCAGGGAATCGGTGGGGGTCTGGGTCATCGCGCCTCCGGTGCGGGTGAAGGTCAGGCGGCCCGCCCCGCCACTGAGGATCAGGGTGTCGCCGCTCAGGTCGTAACGGGTCGTGGCGTTCAGGAGGCGCAGGTAGTCCTCGCGCAGGCTCAGGGCGGCGTCGGTGCAGCGCTCGCTGCCGCCCGCCTGCACGCCACGCACCACGAGCGCGCTGCCCTTCAGCGCGGCCTGCGCGCTCAGGGGGCTGCACCCGGTGTTCCCGGTGAGTTTCAGCGCCGCGCCGCTGCCGTCCAGGCGCAGGGTGGGGCGCGCCAGGGACGCTCCGGGCGTGATCGCGCCGCGCCCGGCGGGCTGGATGGTGCCCAGCGTCCAGGTGACGCCCGCCGGGCTGGCCGGGGCGGAGGATGGTGCGGCCAGGGCGGCCAGGGTCAGCGAGGTCAGCAGGGCACTCATGAGAGGGTTGTACACCGTGAATCTGACCGGCGGGTGATGACGGCTGGGCCGGACGCGCGGTCGGGTCAGCGCGTAGAATGCCCCCAAACGCCCGTTAGGTTCCCTGAGCCCTGCCCCGCGCAGGCGCCGCGGCCCGGCGGGCACCGGAGGAACCATGGAAGACCGCCGAATTCGAGTGCTGATCGCCAAACCCGGCATGGACGGCCATGACCGGGGCGCGAAGGTCGTGGCGCGCGCCCTGCGCGACGCGGGCATGGAAGTCATCTACACCGGCCTGCGCCAGACCGCCGAGATGATCGTGAACGCCGCCGTGCAGGAGGACGTGGACGCCATCGGCCTGAGCGTCCTGTCCGGCGCGCACATGCACTACTTCCGCGAGGTGATGGGCCTGCTGCGTGAAAAGGGCGCCGAGGACATCATCGTGTTCGGGGGCGGCATCATCCCCGATCAGGACCTGCCCACCCTGCAGGAACTGGGCGTGGGGCGCGTATTCACGCCGGGCGCCAGCACCGAGGACGCCGCCACGTACCTGCGCGGCGCCGTGCAGGCCCGCTGGCAGGCGCAGGGCGAGGCGTGATCCCTGCCCTGAGCACCGCCTACCGTGAGTGACGCCGCCCGCCCCGCCGCGCTGAGCGGGGCCGCGCGGCTGGCGCCGCTGTACGCCGCGCAGGCGCTCGCGACCGGGGCCACCACCGTCAGTACCGTGCTGGCGAGCCTGATCATGTCGGGCCTGGGCAGCGAGGCGCTGGCCGGGCTGCCCAGCACGCTGATCCAGGCGGCGGCGGCCACGTCGGCGGGGCTGTTCGGGGCGCTGATGCTGCGCCGGGGCCGCCGCACGGGTCTGAGCGTGGCGTTCGCGCTGGGAACGGTCGGGGCACTGGTGGGCTTCCTGGGTGCCCGCGCGGGGGTCACGCCGCTGTTCCTGCTGGGCGCCATGATGATGGGTGCCGCACAGGGCGGGTACCAGCAGGCCCGTTACGCCGCCGCCGAGAGCGTCCCCGAAGCGCGGCGCGGGACGGCATTGGGCGCGCTGATGCTCATGAGCGTGCTGGGGTCGTTCGTGATGACCGGGTTCTCGCACCCCATCGAGCGGCTGGGGGCGGCGCTGGGCGCCACGCCGGAGGTCACGGGCTGGCTGGTGGGCGGCGCGCTGCTGGGCGTGGCGGCACTGTTGATCCTGTCCTGGCAGCCCCTGAGCGGCCCGAGCGTGGTGAGGCGCGAGCGCCTGTCCCTGGCGGAGGCGTTCCGGATTCCCGGCGTGAAATCCACGGCGCTGGCCGTGGCGACCGCACAGGGCCTGATGGTCACCCTGATGAGCCTCACGCCGCTGCGCGCGCACCACATGGGGATGGATCACGCGCAGGTGGCCGCGCTGATCAGCGGGCACATCCTGGGCATGTTCGGCTTCGGCTGGCTGACCGGCCCGCTGATCGACCGGCTGGGTCTGCGCTTCGGGTACGTGAGCGGCGCGCTGCTGCTGTCGGCGGCGGCGCTGAGCGCCCTGAACGGCGGTCAGGCGTGGCTGGCGGTCAGCATGTTCCTGCTGGGCCTGGGCTGGAACCTGGCGTTCGTGGCGGGCAGCAAGGCCCTGACGCGCTTCCCCGCCGCGCAGGGCGTCACCGACGCGCTGGGGTACGTCGCCGCGGGGCTGGGCACCCTGCTGGGCGGCGCGGTGATCGCGCGGGCGGGCTTCCCGGCGCTGGCGATCACCTGCGCGGTCCTGGCGGCCCTGCCGCTGATCAGCGCGTGGCGCGCCCGACCCAGCCCGGCGTGACGCAGGGCAGAGGGGGCACCGGGAGTTGCTTCCCCGGTGCCCCCTCCCCTTCCGGCGATCAGGGGTTCGCGGCGCTGACGAAGGTGTCGTCACCGGGGGTGGTGGTGCTGCGCCCGGCGTTCTGGTCGTAGCGCACGCCGCTGTTCATGACGGTGGTCGCCCCGCTCAGGGTGTTCGCGGCGCTGACGGCCGTCTTGGCGGCGAAGGATTTGCTCCACAGGTACCAGCGGGGCGCGACGCCGTGCTTGCGGGCCACGCCGCTGGCCGGGTTCAGGTCGAACACGTACTCGGGGAACACCTCGGTGCGGCTGATGAACTTCGCCATGCCGGTGTTGTTGTCGCCGCCCAGGTCGTTCACGCGGCTGGACTTGATCCACTCGACCGCCACGCCCTGCCCCTTGAGGGTCTGCGCGATGCGGGCGCTGCGCGCGGCGGGGTTCACGTCGGGGCTCAGGAACGCGTAGCTGTGCCCGTACCCGGCGCTGGCGGGCGTCCAGTACGGGTCGGCCAGGACAACACGTTTGGGCCGTTTGGCGGCGGTCAGGGCCGTGTCGGCGTAGGCCTTCTCGGTCATGGCGAGGGCCATCTGCGAGCCCAGCGAGTGCCCCATGACGCGCACGCCTTCGGTCCCGGCGTACGTCCACTGGCTCAGAGCGCTCTTGTACGCCGTGTAGAACAGCTGCCCGGCGCTAACGGTGGGCATGCCGGTCGTGGCGTACGTGCCGCTGGGGGTGCGGTAGCGCATGTTGATGCTCTGGGTGCGGCCCAGGGTGTCCTTATAGGTGTAGGTGGGCGTCCAGATCTTCGCCTGCGAGTGGTACGGGGCGCCGCCCGTGCCCTCGTCGTCGGCCAGCTGGGTCCACTGGTACAGGGCGACGTTCCACCCGGCGTCGATCCAGGCGTCGGCGACGTTGCGGCTGGCCTCGCTGAAGTAGAAGTTGTCGCGCACGCCGGCGACGGTACTGCCGTTCTGCCAGCCGTGCACGAACACCAGCACCGGCTTGGCGGGGTCGTAGTAGCCGGTCATGGCGGCGCCGTCGCTGCGGGCCTTGCAGCCGACGCCACCCAGGGAACCGGTTTCGCCCTTGCTGTACCAGTACAGGCCGGTGTCCAGGCCGCTCTGGCCGTACGGGAGGGCCAGCTGGGTGGGGCAGGTGGCGGCCTGGGCGCGCAGGGTACCGGAGGTGCCCCCCTTGGCAGCCTCGGCGACGAGGGCGGCGCTGAAGTCCTCGGGCAGGCCCGGCTGGGCGGTGGGGGTGCTGGTGGGGGTGGTGGGGCTGCCGCAGGCGGCGAGCAGGGCGGGCAGCAGGAACGGCAGGATGGCAGGACGACGGATCATGATGGGCCTCCGGGCAGAGAAAGATCGCCGGAAACCGGTTTCCGGCTGGGGATGAGTTGTTGGTGCGACGCACACCGTACCCCCCTGCCCGGACAAAAAAAAGTCCTCCCGGTCCAAAAATCGACTCGGTCCAACAACTCTGCGGCAGCACACGCCCGCCTGTTGTGGTAAAGCCCGCCACCCCAGCATCAAAGGAACGTCGGGACTCCCGATTCAGGAGTCCCGACGCATCTGGCGGAACGGGAGGGATTCGAACCCTCGATAAGCTTGCACCTATACACGCTTTCCAGGCGTGCTCCTTCAACCACTCGGACACCGTTCCAGCGCACAGCAGAGTAGCGGCTTCCGGGGGGAAGTGCAAGCCACGCCCTGAACGCCCCCCGAAGTAAACCCGGTGTAAGACGACTGGCCTATCATGCAACGGTGACCCTTTCTGCCGTGCTGACGGTTCTCTTCTCCTACCTGCTCGGGGCGATCCCCGCCGCCGCGTGGGTGGCCCGCACCCGTGGCGTGGACATCCGCACGGTCGGCAGCGGCAACAGCGGCGCCACCAACGTGCAGCGCTCCCTGGGCAACGGCCCCGGCCTGGCGGTCGCCCTCTTCGACATTCTCAAAGGCGTCCTGGCCGTCCTGGCCGCGTACCAGCTGGACCTGGGCCTGCCCGTCATGGCCGCGTGCGGCGTCGCCGCCGTCATCGGGCACAACTTCAGTCCGTTCCTGCGCTTCCGGGGCGGCAAGGGCGTCGCCACGACCTTCGGCGCGGTCGCCGCGCTGCTCCCGGTCGCTGGCCTCGCGTTCTTCGTGATCTTCATGACGACCGTGTGGCTCACGCGCTTCGTGTCCGCCGGGAGCATCCTGGCCGCGGTCGCGGCCGCCTTCACGGCGTTCCTGGTCGGCCCCGGCTGGCTGGGCCTCGTCGTGACCGCCCTGGCCGCGCTGCTGATCTGGCAGCACCGCGACAACGTGAACCGCCTGACCGCCGGGAACGAACGCCGCTTCGGCCAGAAAACCTGATCCGCACCCGAGAAAGGGGCAGGTGCAGCCGTCACGCCGCACCTGCCTCTGCATTTGCGTGCCCTGTACGCTATGCTGACCGCGTCCCACAACCCACCCCACCCTTCAGCCCGCGCGGGCGGGCACCCCGAGGAACGCATGACGGCCAGGATTCGCGTGTACGGCAAGGAAGCCACCTTCACACAGGGTCACTGGACCTGCGACGACGAGAGCCTGCAGGCCATGCTCCAGGCACTGGCCGACCCCCGCGCCGTCACCGAGGAACAGGAACGCACCCACGCCCTGTACGCCGCCGGACGCCTGGGCGGCCTGATCGCCACCGAGTACGGCTGGGAAGCCGCGCCACACCCCGAAGCGGAAATCAGGATGGAGGACTTCGCCCCCGCCCGGCAACCCGAACGCGCCGGGTGGCTGAGCTTCCTGCGCCGCCGCAAGTAACGCACCTGCGGCAACTCCTACCCGTCCGCCCGCGTACCGTGAGGCATGACCCGCTCCCTGCTTCTGGCCGCCCTGCTGACCCTGCCTGCCGCTCAGGCCCAGACCGCTCCCACCCCGGTCAGCGCCGCGCCGACCACGCTGGCGCAGGTGGCCGTGACCGGCACCGCGATCTGGAAGACCGGACGCGACGGATTCATCGTGCGGAGCCTGACCGAACCGGATTTCTTCTTCTCGTTCACCACGAGTGCCGCGCCGAAACAACCCATCCGCGACCTGAAGATCATCGTGCCCAGGCACGCCCTCAGCGGCACGCAACTGAACCTGATGCAGGAGTTCCTGGGCCGCGCCGGACGCACCTGCCTGAACCTGAGCGGCCCGCAGGTCCGCGACCTGACGGACTGGCTCGCCACCCAGAGCCTCGACCCCCGGACGTTCGGGACGCTGACCGTCCAGCGGGACGGGGTGGTCTACATGAACACGTTCACCTCCATGACGACCATCACCCTGACCGTCCCCACCGCCGGGCCCTGCATCCACCAGGGCGTGGACGGGTGGCCCGTGAACCTCTGACCCGCATTTCCCCAATGCCGCAGCGTCGCTCGGCCATGCGCCCTGAACCCCAGCGCGAGTCGGGGCCAGCTCCACGGTCCCTTCACGCTAGGCAGGCAGCCTTGACCCCCATGCCGGCAGCCCCTACGCTGGGGCGCATGACCGTCATGACCACCATTACCCCGTGAGGGCGGTGCTCTGTGACAGCCGCCCCGCGAGATACGCCGGGCGGTTTTTTCATTCAAGGAGACGAGCATGCGCGTAGCGATTGTCGGAGCGACCGGAGCGGTGGGCCACGAACTTCTCAAGGTGCTGGAAAGCAGCACGCTGCAGTTCGACGAACTGCTCCTCTATGCCAGCCCGCGCAGCGCGGGCACGCAGCTGACCTTCAAGGGCCAGCCACTGACGGTGCAGGTCACGCCGGAAGGCGCCATCGACGCGGACGTGATCCTGGCGTCGGCGGGCGGCAGCATCAGCAAGGCCCTGGCCCCGAAGTGGGTGGAGGGTGGCGCGGTCGTGATCGACAACAGCAGCGCCTTCCGCTACGACGCCGACGTCCCGCTGGTCGTGCCCGAGGTGAACGGCGACGCCGCGCTGGCCCACAAGGGCATCATCGCAAACCCGAACTGCACGACCGCCATCGCCGTGGTCGCCGTTGCGCCCATTCACCGCGCGTACGGCGTGAAACGCATGATCGTCAGCACCTACCAGGCGACCAGCGGCGCGGGCGCCAAGGGCATGGAGGAACTGCTCGAGCAGACCCGCGCCGAACTGAACGGCGAACAGGCGCAGGCGAGCGTGTTCGCGCACCCCATCCCGTTCAACGTCATCCCGCACATCGACTCCTTCCAGGACAACGGGTACACCAAGGAGGAAATGAAGGTCGCGTGGGAAACCCGCAAGATCATCGGGGACGACAGCCTGAAGATCAGCTGCACCGCCGTCCGCATCCCCACCCTCCGCACCCACAGCGAGGCCATCACCCTGGAACTCGAACGCCCCGCCACCCCCGACGCCGTCCGCGACCTGCTGGCCGGGGCCGCCGGGGTCGAGGTGCGCGACAACCCCGAAGGCAAGCTGTACCCGATGCCCCTGACCGCCAGCGGCAAGTACGACGTCGAGGTGGGCCGCATCCGCGAGTCCCTGGTGTTCGACGGCGGCATCGACCTGTTCGTCGCGGGCGACCAGCTCCTGAAAGGCGCGGCGCTGAACGCCGTGCAGATCGCCGAGTACCTCCAGCAGAAAGGCGCGCTGAAAGCGAAACAGCGGGCGTGAACGGGAAGTAGGGAGTGGGCAGTGGGGAGTGGGGCGCGGCCCTCCCCCACCACTCGCCCAGCCCAGTCGAGCGGGGCAGCCGGAGCGGACGCTTCTGGCTGCCCTGTTCCTTTCCACTCACCACTGCCTGCGCTGCACATTCGCTTGACCGCCCCTGGCGTCGCGTCTAGTCTGGGCGGCATGAGCGAGCAGATCTCCCCCACCATCCGGATCGGTGCGGGCCTGCCCGTGCTCCCGCCACCCTCCGGGGTGTGACGCTGCCATGTCTGGTTGGTGCTGTCCAGCGTTGAGCTGGATGCTTCGTCACATCGCGACTGTCTGAGAGACCGGCCTGCGGGTGGTCTTCCCTGAGGGGTGTTTGCCATGAAATTGAGTGAGAGTCTGTTCCGCACGTGGCGGGAGACGCCGGAGGGCGCGGAGACGCGCGGGGTTCAGTTTCTGCTGCGGGCGGGGTACGTGCGGCGGGTGGGGAGTGGCCTGTACGCGCACCTGCCGCTGATGACCCGCGTGATGGGGCGGTTGGAGGCCCTGATCCGTGAGGAGCTGGAGGGCGTGTCGCAGGAGGTGAGCTTCCCGGTGTTGCAGCCGCGGGCGCTGTGGGAGGCGTCGGGGCGCTGGGAGGCGTATACGCAGGCGGAGGGGATCATGTTCACGGTGACGGACCGCGCGGGGCGGGCGCACGCGCTGGGGCCGACGCATGAGGAGGTCGCGCTGGACGTGGTGGGCGGTCTGGTGCGCAGTTACCGGGATCTGCCGGTCAGCGTGTATCAGTTCGGGCGGAAGTTCCGGGACGAGCTGCGCCCGAGGTTCGGGTTGCTGCGCACGCGGGAGTTCGTGATGAAGGACGCGTACTCGTTCCACGCGGACCCGGCGAGCCTGGAGGCGCATTTCGAGGCGATGAGCGGGGTGTACGGGCGGGTGCTGTCGCGGCTGGGCGTGGCGTGGCGGGCGGTGCAGGCGGACAGCGGGAACATCGGCGGGGCCGAGAGTCGGGAGTTCATGGTCCTGAGTGACGTGGGCGAGGACGAGGTGCTGTTCACCCCGGACGGGCAGTACGCGGCGAACGCCGAGCGGGCGGCGTCGCGGGCGTCGGTGGCGGCCCCGAGTCCGTTCGTGGGTTTTGCGCGGCGGCACACGCCGGGCACGGCGACGGTAGCGGACGCGTGCGCGGCGCTGGGGTGCGACGCGGCGCACATGCTGAAGAACGTCCTGTACGACGCGGTGTTCCTGCGGGCGGGGCGGCGGGTGCTGCGGCCGGTGCTGGTCAGTCTGCGCGGGGATCACAGCGTGAACCCGGTGAAACTGTGGAACGCCGTGCAGGCCCGCGTGGACGGGGAACTGGTGGGGTTGGAGGTCGCGCAGCCGGACGCCTGGGCGGCGGGGTCGCTGCCGCTGGGGTACATCGCGCCGGACCTGCCGGACCGCGCGATTGCGGCGCGGGAGGACGTGCAGGGATCGTTCCTGCGGCTGTGCGACCCGGCGGGCGCGGCGCTGCGGGACTTCACGACCGGCGCGAACGAGACCGACTGGCACGTCACGGGCGCGAACTGGGGCGCGCCGTACGCGCTGCCGGAAGAGGTGGACGTCCGGCAGGCCCGCGCGGGCGAGGCGGCGCTGCACGATGCTACGCAGATCCTCCAGTCGGCGCGGGGGATCGAGGTGGGGCACGTGTTCCAGCTCGGCACGCGCTACTCGGTAGCGATGAACGCGACGTTCACCGCGGCAGACGGCAGCGAACGCCCGTTCCAGATGGGCTGCTACGGGATCGGCGTGTCGCGGCTGGCGCAGGCCGTCGCGGAGCATTTGTCCGACGAGCGGGGGCTGGTGTGGCCGGACGCCCTTGCGCCGTTCCACGCGCACCTGATCGTGGTGGACATCCGCCATGAGGCGCAGCAGGCAGCCGCGCGGACCCTGTACGCCGCGCTGCGCGCCGCCGGGCTGGCCCCGCTGCTGGACGACCGCGACGAACGCGCCGGGGCGAAATTCGCGGACGCGGACCTAGTGGGCGTCCCGTACCGCGTGACGCTGGGCCGCACCCTGGAACGGGGCGAGGTCGAACTGAAGGACCGCCGCAGCGGCGAGACGTTCACCCTCCCGCTGGCGGAGGTGGCGGGCTGGCTACGCGCCCGCTTTCAATCACCGATAGCCCGGGCAGGCTGAGGACGCCGCGCAGGTCATCGAGCGTGGCGTCCGGCTCCTCGCCGCGCAGGGGGGTGGGTGGTGGGCAGCCACGCGGCGCGCAGGCCCACCGCCTGCGGTCCGGCGATGTCGTTGCGGGGCGAGTCGCCCACGAACCACGCCTGATCCGCGCGGACACCCAGGCGGTCCAGCGCCAGCTGGTAGATCGCGGGGTCGGGTTTGCTGAGCCCCACGACCTTGCTGATCACGAGGTCGTCGATCAGCCCCGTCAGGCCGCACACGTCCACGCAGGTGCGCTGGAGGTTCTCCCAGCCGTTCGTGACGACCCCCACCCGCACGCCCCGGGCGCGCAGTTCGCGCAGGACGGCGTGCGCGTGCGCCATCGGCACGGCGTGCTGCACGTGTCCGGCGTAGGTGTCCAGCAGGGTGCGCGGGTCGTGCGGCAGCGCGAACTCCTGCACGAGCTGCGGGATCACCTCCGCCTTCGGGCGGTAGCCGTGGTCCTCCAGTTCCAGGAAGCGCTCGGCGTACCCGTCCGGGAGGCCGAACTGTCGGACGTGCCTGGCCAGCCACGTGCGCAGCGTGACGGCGCGGTCGTGCAGGGTGCCGTCCAGATCGAACAGGATCGCCTTAATACTCACATGAGTATCTTACTCGTCGCGGCTGTCGGGATCGCGGGCCCCCTCGTTCTCCGGGCTCTTGTGGAACGCCGCGCCCATGGAGTGCACCGCCGCGTGGATCAGGCGCGTGTTGATCACCTGCGCCGCGTGCATGCCCGCCGCGGCCGCCTGCACCACGTACTGCGGCGCGCCCGTCATGTCCCCGATCGCGAACACGCCCGGCAGGCTGGTTTCCTGGTTGCCGTCCACGGTCACGCGGCCCTTCCCGTCCAGCGCGCAGCCCAGCGCGGCGGGCAGGTGACTGCCGCCCTGCTGCTCGGGCGCGATGAACACCGCGTCCACGCTCAGGGGCGGGGCACCCACGAACGTCACGCACACCGGGGCGTCCTCCAGAGGGCCGCCACTCACGCGGCGCACCGACTGCGTGCGGACCGCCACGCCCACCCGCTCCAGATCGAGCGACTGCTCGGGCGTCAGGCACGGGTCCCCGTCGCACAGCAGCGTCACGCGGGGCGACCACGCCCGGACCGTCAGGGCGAGGTGATGCGCCGACTGCCCCGACCCGTACACGGCCAGGGCGCGGCCCTCGTGCTCCCAGCCGTCGCAGTACGGGCAGTGGAACACGCCCTGCCCCCAGCGTTCCCGCAGGCCCGGCACCGGCGGCAGGATGTCTCGCACGCCCGTCGCGAACACCAGCACACGCGTCCGCTGCCACGCGTCCCCGACGCGCACGTCGAAGCACTCGCCCACCCGGCGGACCTCACGCGCGCCGTCCGCCCGGACCGTCACGTCGTACGGTTCAAGATCCGCCAGGGCCGCCGCCTTCAGCTCCTCGGGGCTGATCCCGTCGCGGGTCAGGAGGCCGTGCCCGGCTGACACACTTGCGTTGCGGGGCGGCCCGCCGTCCAGCAGCAGCACCCGCCGCCGCGAGCGGCCCAGCGTCAACGCCGCACTCAGGCCCGCCGGGCCCGCCCCCACGATCAGCACGTCCCACAGGCCCGGCACGACCTCGCCCGCACGCGGGGCAGGCAGGTCAGGGCCGCTCACTGCGGGCCGGGGCGGACGCTCAGGTCCGGCAGCAGCGCGTCCCGGGGCGCATTCAGCGCGAACGCGATCAGCTTTGCGACCGACTCCGGCCGCACGAACGCCTCCGGGGTGTACGGCGCGCCCTCCTGCGACCGTACCTTCTGCTGCATGGGCGTCGCCGTGCGGCCCGGATACACGCTCGTGACCCGCACGCCATGCGCGGCCTCCTCCTCACGCAGCGCGTCCGCCAGGGCCTTCAGGGCGAACTTGCTCGCCGCGTAGCTGCCCCAGCCCGCATTCGCGCGCAGGCCCGCCCCGCTGTTCACGAACACGACCGACCCCCGCTCGGCGCGCACGCGCGGCAACAGCAGACGCGTCAGTTCCGCCGGGGCGACCACGTTCACCGCCAGCGTGTGCGACCACACCGCATGCCCCTGATCCACCACCGCGCCCAGTTCGACCACCCCCGCGTTGTGCACCACGTTCGACACGCGCCCCAGCCCCGCCAGCGCCGCCCCGAACGACTCCGGGCGGGTCAGGTCCAGCACCAGCGGCGTCCCCCCCACCTCCGCGCACAGCGCCTCCAGCGCCCCCACGTTCCGGCCCGACAGGATCAGGTCATGCCCCGCCGCCAATTCCCGGGCCAGCGCCGCCCCGATCCCACCCGCCGCACCCGTCACCACCGTCACCGGACGAACACTCATGGCCCGACGGTAGCAGGGGTGTGGGGACTGGGTTGTGGGTTGTAGGGAATGGTGAAGAGGTCAGCCGTGAGTGGGCGGTGTTCGTGTGCGCGACGCCTCCGCCCGAAAGCCCCGACCCACTCCCCACTGCCCACTCCCTACTCCCCTGTCACCCCAGCTGCGGATACACCGTCGCGCGTTTCACACGGCCATACGCGAAACTGGTGTCGATGGAAGCGATACCCGGCACGGCGTGCAGTTCCCGGCGCACGAACGCCTCGTAGGCCTTCAGGTCCGCCACGAGCACCCGCAGGAGGTAGTCGGCCTCGCCGGTCATGACGTAGCAGTCCAGCACGGCGTCCATGCGGGCAATGGCGTCCTCGAACGCGCGGATGCTGGCGGTCGTGTGCAGCTGGAGCCGCACACGGACGAACGCGGTGACGGTCAGCCCGTACGCCTCCTCGTCCACGAGGGCGGTGTAGCCCTGGATGACGCCGGAGTCCTCCAGCTGCCGCACGCGCCGCAGGCACGGGGACGGCGAGAGGTGCACCTGATCCGCGAGGTCCTGGTTGCTGATGCGTCCGTTCGCCTGCAGCGCGGCGAGGATGCGGCGGTCGCGGTCGTCCATGGGTGAATTGTGGCAGATTCTGCCTCTGGTGCTGCCCGTGGGGGCAGGTTTTGGCAGCTTCTGACCATTCCAGGGTGATACGCGCCTGCTGCCGGACCATGAAGGCGTGAGTCAACTCAACCCCACGTTCCCGCAGGACGCCGGGCGCGGCCTGCCTGCTGGTGCGCTGCTCGGCTGGGCGGCGCTGGCCGTCACGGTGCTGATCTGGGCGGCGTTCGCGCTGACCATCCGCGCCATCGGGCACTCGCCGCTGACGCCAGGGGACGTGGCGTTGATCCGCTTCCTGATTCCCGCCGCGCTGCTGCTGCCGCTGCTGCCCTCGCGCCTGCCCGCACTGCGGCGCGTCCCACCGCACGCGGCCCTGATGATCACCGCCGGGGCGGGCCTGCCGTTCTTCCTGATCACCGCCGCCGGGGGGGCCAGCACCTCCGCCGCGCACGTCAGCGCCCTCGTCGCGGGGACCACCCCGCTGTCCGTCGTGCTCGTCGGCGCCGCGCTGTTCCGCGACCGCGTGACCGCCGCGCAGTGGCCGGGCCTGGGCCTGATCCTCCTCGGCATCGTCCTGCTGGTCGTCGGGCTGGGCACAGTCGGCGTCTCTCCCCTGACCGGGATCGCGCTGCTGCTGAGCGCCAGCCTGCTGTGGGGCGGGTACACCCTCGGGATGCGCCGCGCCAGACTCGACCCGCTGGGCGTCGCCATGCTCGTCACGTACCCCTCCCTGCTCATCCTCGCGCCCCTGCTGCTGACTGGCACGCTGCCCAGCCACCTCACGCAGGTGCCCGTGCAGGACCTGCTGCCGTTCATCGCCGTGCAGGGCCTCGGCGTCGGCGTCGTCGCGTCCCTCACCTACCCGTACGCCCTGAAACACCTCGGCACGCTGCGCTGCGCCACCGTCGGCGCGCTCGCGCCCGTCCTCGCCACCCTCCTCGCCCTGCCGCTGCTCGGCGAGCGGCCCAGCGTCGCGTCCGCCATCGGCGTCGCCATCGTCACCACCGGCGTCCTCGTCTTCAACCTCATGCCCACCCGAACCAAAGGAGCTGCCCATGTTCAGTGACCTGCGCCCCCTCCCCCTCGACCCCCTCTGGGCCCTGCAGAACGCCCACCGCGACGACCCCCGCCCCCACAAACTCAACCTCGGCATCGGCATCTACCGCGACGCCCACGGCCACACCCCCGTCCTGAACGCCGTCCAGCACGCCGAACAGGCCCTCGCCGACGCGGCCCCCAGCAAGGTCTACCGGCCCCTGAGCGGCAACGCCGACTTCAACGCCGCCATGACCCGCCTCCTCCTCGGCGACCACACCCCCACCCAGGACCGCGCCGTCACCGTGCAGACCGTCGGCGGCACCGGCGCGCTGCGCACCCTCGCCGACCTGATCGCCAGCGCGAACCCCGAAGCGACCGTCTGGACGTCCAACCCCGGCTACGCCAACCACCACCCCCTCATGCGCGCCGCCGGACTCCTCACCGCCGAGTACCCCTGGCAGGACGACGGCACCGGCACGACAGACCTCACCCCCATGCTCGGCGCGCTCGACGCCGCCCAGCCCGGCGACATCCTCCTCGTGCAGGGCTGCTGCCACAACCCCACCGGCATCGACCTCAGCCAGGAAAGCTGGCACGCCCTCGCCAGCTACTGCCAGGAGCGCGGCCTCATCCCCCTGATCGACATGGCCTACCAGGGCCTCGGCAAAGGCCTCACCGAGGACGCCCAGGGCCTGCGCATCATGACCAGGCACCTCGGCACCGTCCTCATCACCGCCAGCTGCTCCAAGAACATGGGCCTCTACTGCGAACGCACCGGCACCGCCACCGTCCTCGTCCCCCACCCCAACGAAAAACCTGCCGTCCTCAGCGTCCTCGAAGGCATCGCCCGCCGCACCTACTCCATGCCCCCCGAACACGGCGCCGCCATCGCCACCACCCTCCTGAACAACCCCCACCCCTGGCACCAGGAACTGGGCACCATGCGCGACCGCATCCGCACCGTCCGCGAAGCCCTCGGACACGCCCTGCGCGCCGCAGGCGCCCCCCACGACCTCCTGAGCATCGAACACCACCAGGGCATGTTCAGCCTCCTCCCCCTCACCCCCACCAGATGGACACCCTCCGCGAACACCACGCCATCTACGGCACCCGCGAAGGCCGCATCAACATCGCCGGCATCCCCGACCACGCCATCACCCCACTCGCGCACGCGCTGATCGCCGTGTACGGGCGGGAGGTTGTCGGGCGGTAAGGGATTCGGGCGGCTCTACCCGCCGGACATACGTTGGAAGGGTTGCGCCTGGCGGCGGGCTGGCCTACTGAGTTGGAGTGGCTGCGCCTGCGGCGGGCTTCCCACCCCCCAGCCCCCTACCCCAGAGGGGCAGGGGGAGTTTTCGCTGCGCTCGGCAAGGTATTTCTCTGAGGTGGTCGGCGAGTATGTGGCGGGTTCGGCCACTGATGGGTCTGCATTCCTCCGGTTTCGCGGCGGGCGCCCCGCGCGCTGCGCGCACGACGGGCTCGGCTGCCACGACGATGGGGTGGCCCCACGCCTTGCCGTGACCCGGAAGGTTCTACTTTTTTTCGCTTTTGCGATAGCGGCGGTTTTGAAAGTCGATCAGCGGCGCGAAGCGTCCCACTGATCACCTGACCGCAGATCACCACCGGCCGTCGTGCGCGCAGCGCGCGGGCCTACGAGGGGGGCGGCAGGATGGCGTCGAAGCCGGACCCGTCACGGCCCGACACACCTCCGCCACGCCGAAAGAAACTCTTGCCGAGCGCAGCGAAAACTCCCCCTGCCCCTCTGGGGTAGGGGGCTGGGGGTGGGGAGGCCCGCCGCTAGGCGCCCACCTTCCAACCCCACCCCCGAATCCCTACCGTCCCGCCAGCCCCGCGTAGTACGCGCTGATGCCGTCGGCGATGGCCTGCGCGACGCGCCGTTGTCCGTCTGGGCTGTTGAGGAGGCGGAGGTTGCCGGGGTCGGTGAGGTATCCGGTTTCGATGAGGAGGCTGGGTTGGGTGGTGGGGCGCGTGAGGGCGAGGTCGGCGTCGGGTTTGAGTCCGGTGCCGGGGCCTAGGTCGGGGAGTTGGGCGCGGAGGGCGGTGAGGATGGCCTGCGCGGCGGCTTTTGCTTGTTGGTGGGTGTAGTAGATCTCGGGTCCGCGGGTGCCGCGGGGGTCGCGGCCGTCTGGGAGGGCGTTGGCGTGGATGCTGATGAGGAGGTCGCTGCTGGTTTGTTCGGCGATCAGGCCGCGTTCGTAGAGGCCGAGGGTGGTGTCGGTGTCGCGGGTGAGGTTGACGGTGGCGCCCTGCGCCTGGAGCAGCTGGGCGGTCATGAGGGCGATGGGGAGGTTGAGGTTCTTCTCGGGCGTGCCGAGGCTGCCCGCGCCGCCGTTCTGGGTGCCGCCGTGGCCGGGGTCGAGGGTGATGACGCGGCCCAGCAGGGGCTGGGTGGGGTCGGGGGTGGGGGGCTGGCGGGCGGTGAGGAGGAGGCCCTGGTCGTCGTGGTCGGCGTGGAAGCCCCAGATGGGGTGGGTGAGGGTGCGGTCGAGTTGGGTGACGCCGGGGGTGGGGGTGGTGATGGTGAGCCGGTCGAGACGGGGATCGTTTTCCTCGGGCGCGGTGAGGGGCTGGCCAGGGGTGGAGTACAGGGTGAGCCGCAGGGTGCGGTCGCCGGTCTGCACCAGGGTGAAGGGTGGCCGTGCGGTGCCGAGGGGGAGGTGCAGCTGGAGGTGGTCGGGGGTGCTGCTGAGGGTGAGGGGGCCGCCGCCTGGGGCGGGTGGGGGCGTGAAGCCCACCGGGGTGGTCTGCGCGGCGGTGATCAGAGCGCTGATTCCGGGGGCGAGGCGGACGCGCAGGTCGGGGCCGACGCGGCCGACGGCGCGGTAGGTGGTGCCGTCGCGGGGGTAGAGCAGCGGGGCGCCCTGGGTGGTGGTGAGGCGGGTGCTGCTGGCGTTCAGGCCGGGGCCGGGGATGGTGCCGGGTGGGGTGGTGACGGTGCGGGCGGTGCCGGGGGTGCTGGTGACGGGGCCGGGGGCGGGGGCGCTGGTGGTGCGCCCGTCGCGGCCGGTCAGAGTGACGGTGAGGGCGGCGCTGCTCAGGCGGGCGGTGGGGGGCAGGTCGAGGGTGCCGCTGTACGTTCCGGCGGGCCCTTCGCGCAGGGGTTGGGCGGGCAGTCCGGTGATTCGGGCGCTGGCGCGGCCGCCGGGGCTGCCCTGGAAGCGCACGGGAATCTGCCGGTCCTGAGGGGTGTCCCCGGCGGGGTCCCACAGTTCGGTGGGCTGCGCGGGCGTGATGCTGGCGCGGGTGATGGTGGTGGGCGTGGCGGGCAGCGTGCGGGGGACGGTGCGGGTGACGCGCAGGATGCGGGTGGTGCTGCGGGCGCTCTGGCCGGGGCGGGCGGGGGTGCGGGCGATCAGGCGCAGGTCGTTCACGCCGGGCTTCAGCGGGAACCAGCTGATGTACAGGCCGTCGGGTCCGGTGGGAACGGGCGTGCCGCTGACCGTGAGGGTCGCGCCGGGCGGGACCATGCCCTCCAGGATGACGTGGTCGAACGCGACCCGGTGGCCTTCGGGTGGGTACGCGACGAGGATGCCGGGGACCGGACTGGGGGTGGCGGCGGGGGCCGCGCCGAGGGTCAGCAGGGCGGTGCCCAGGAGCAGGGCGGGCAGGGCGGGGCGCATGTCTGGGGATAGCACGCGGCGCCGGGGGCGCGGGTGTGGACCTGCGCGCCGGACGGGGCAGGCGCGGGTTTAAGCTGGGGGCACATGAACGGTCAGCTACTCCAGGCGTACGAGGACGGGTGCGAGACCTTCGAGGGACTGCGGGACGCGGCGGTGGCGCACGTCACGCGCTTGATCGCCGGGGCGGGCCTGAACATCCATCACGTGACGGGCCGCGTGAAGAAACGCGCGAGTCTGGAGGACAAGCTGCGGCGCAAGCCGGGCCGGTACGGGTCGCTGGCGGACGTGACGGATCTGGTGGCGGTGCGCGTGATCACGTACTTCGAGTCGGATGTGAGCGTGGTGTCGCGCCTGCTGGAGGAGCATCACGTGATCGACTGGGAGAACTCGATCGACAAGAGCAAGATGCACGACCCGGACCGGTTCGGGTACATGGGCGTGCATTACGTGGTGCAGGTGGGGCCGGACTCGCCGGACCTGTCGGGGTTCGCGGGCCTGAAGTTCGAGGTGCAGATCCGGTCGATCCTGCAGCACGCGTGGGCGGAGATCGAGCATGACCTGGGCTACAAGAACCGCGAGGCGATCCCGCGGGAGGTGCAGCGCCGCTTCTACCGGCTGGCGGGGCTGCTGGAGATGGCGGACGAGGAGTTCATGACCCTGCACCGCCTGTCGCAGGAGTACGCGGCGACGCTGCCTGCGCGGGTGGTGGACGCGCCGGACGCGGTGTTCGTGGACGCGCCGAGCATGAAGCACCTGCTGGGGGTGGCGCCGGTGCGGGATCTGGATCAGCAGGTGGCGGCGGCGCTGAACGTGCTGCTCCTGACGGACTGGCCGGACCCGGAGCGGCCGCAGCGGCTGGCGAGCCTGCTGCATTACGTGGGGGTGCATTCGGTGGGGGCGCTCCAGAAGGAGTTGCGGCGGCATGAGGCGGAGGTGGTGCGCTTCGCGTCGCTGCTGCTGCCGCGCCTGCGCGAGGCGTGGACTCCGGCGGGCGGGGCGCGGCCGGGGACGAGCGTGGTGCATTACGCGCTGCTGCGGGCGTGCGCGAATCCGCTGCTGGACCCGCATGAGATTGTCAGCATGCTCGACCTGCGCGGCGTCCTGAGCGGGGATCAGCTGGTGGCGGCGGTGCGTGAGGCGTACGCGCAGGTCATGGCGGACGGGTCGGCGCGGGTGGGCTGACGGGCGCCTGACACGGGGCGCGCACGCTGATCGTGACGGGATCACCAGCGTGGAGGCCGTCCAGGCCGACCGGCAAGCCGTGTCCCGTCAGGGAGTGGGCCATGAGCCACGAACGAATGAGCGGTCAGCTGAATGTCACCCCGGACCTCCCCACCCTGCCCCTGCTGCCCCCGCTGTGGGACGAGCTGCGCGCGTACGCCCTGCCGGACGGCCTGCTGGCCCGCGTGAGCCGTGAGCAGCGCTGGACGCCCGCCTACGCGCAGCGTGCCGCGCAGGAGTATCGCCGGTTCCTGCTGCTGTCCACGCTGGGCGCGCCGGTCACGCCGTCCGCGGTCGTGGACGAGGTCTGGCACCTGCACCTGCTGTTCACCCGCGACTACTGGGAGCGCCTGACGCCGCTGCTGCCCGCGCCGCTGCACCACGAGCCCGGCAGCGGCCAGCCGGGCGACCCGGCCCGCTTCCGCGCGCAGTACGAGGCGACGCTGGACGCCTACGCCCGCACGTTCGGGGAGCGGCCCCCGGCGGACATCTGGCCGGACCCGCGCCGCGCGCCGAACCGTCAGGGGCACGTGCAGGGCAGCGCACGCCGCTCGGGCCTGTGGCTGGCGCTGGGCGTGGCGGTCGTCACGGGCCTGACCTTCGCCTGGAGTCACGTGGCGCTGCTGCTGGCCCTGGGCGCGGGCCTGATCGCGCTGCTGATCGTGACCCTCACCCCGCCGGAGCTCTCCCCCACCGCCCTGCGTCGCCGCGCGGACGGGGACACGGGCGTGACCTGGATGGGCGGCACCTCGGGCGGCGACTGCGCGCCCGGCAGCGACAGCAGCTGCTCGGACGGGGGCAGCAGTGGCGGGTCGAGCTGCGGGTCCAGCTGCGGCGGCGGGTGCAGCAGCTGATCATCCGTCCAGGCGGCAGGGTCGGTCAGTCGGCGGATGCGGCGCCCGGAGTGGCGCGGGTACGGTGGCGTATGCGATTCGAGATTCCCGGACTGCACACCGGCCCCACGGACACTGCCGTGGCGCAGCTGGGCCTGAGCCCCGAGCAGTTCCGGGCGCTTCAGGCGTCTCTGGCGGCGCTGAACCGCTAGGACCGCTGGGCGCGCAGCTGGCTGAACACGTCTTTCAGGAGGCGGGCAGCCTCACGGGCGCGGAGGCCGGGCGTGACCGTGGGCGCGTGGCCCCAGTGCGCGGCGAGAAGGTCGGTGACGCCACCCAGCGCTCCGGCTTTGGGGTTGGCGGCGCCGTAGACGATGTGTCCGATGCGAGCTTCGAGGGCCGCGCCGAGGCACATGGGGCAGGGTTCCAGGGTGACGACCAGCGTGCAGGCGGTCAGGTAGGGCGTGCCGAGGGTGCGGGCGGCCTCGCGCAGAGCGGTCAGTTCGGCGTGGCGGGTCATGTCGCCGTGCTCGCGGCTGGTGTTGCGCCCCCGCCCGATGACGGTGCCGTCCGGGCCGAGGACGACCGCGCCGACCGGGACTTCCTGGGCGCCTGCGGCCTGCCGGGCCTGCGCCAGCGCCTCGCCCATCGCGGCGTGCAGGGGGTCGGGGGGCTGGGCGGCGTGTTCGCGCGCCCCGCTGGCCCAGATGGTCGGCTGGAGGCCGATCCACTGCACCCCCGCGTCACTGGTCAGGAGCGGCACGCGGTCCCGGTCGGCGCGCGGCACGTGCCGGTCGGTCAGCACGTCGCTGAGTTTGCGGGTGCCGCCGGGCAGGTGGATGCGGTCGCCGGGCTGCCGGGTGCGGCGCGTCCAGCCGTCCGGGAGGGGGAAGTCGGGGTCCGGGTACGTCTGCGGGGTCAGGTGCAGCCTCCCCCCGGTGACGGTGACGGGGTGCGTGCCGGGCAGGTCGAGGTGCGTGGTACCTCCCGACGTCAGGGCGCCTTGCAGGGTGTCGAGGTGCGTGGCGTGCGCGTCCAGGCCCGCGTCGTGCAGCCGGGCGCGCAGCCAGCGGCGCAGCACGGCGGGCGGCACGGCGCGCAGCGGGGCGTGCGCGGTGATCTGCGTGGCCTCGGCGCTCAGGGCGTCGTCGTCCTGCGCCTGATGCCGCGCCACGCGGGCCAGGGTGGCCTCCAGCGCGGGGTAGCGGGCGGTCAGGATGGGCATCACGTCGCGGCGCAGCCACGCGCGGGTGTACGCGGGGTCGTCGTTGGTGGGGTCCTCGCGCCACTCCTGCCCCTGCCCGCGCAGGAACACTTCCAGGTCGGCGCGGGGCACGTCCAGCCAGGGCCGCCGCACCCGCCCGCGCGCGGCAGGAATGCCGTGCAGCACCGCCTCGCCGCGCAGCAGGGCCGTCAGGACCGTCTCCGCCTGATCGCGGCGGGTGTGGGCGGTCAGGATGACCGGCGCGCCGTGCGCCTTCGCGGTGCGGGCCAGGAAGTCGTAGCGCAGGCGGCGGGCGGCGTCCTCGGTGTTCCAGCCACGCTTGGCAGCGACCGCGCCCACGTCCACCCGCGCGCCCGCGAACGGCACGTCCAGCCGCGCGGCGAGCGCCTGCACCCACGCGGCGTCCTGCGCGGAGTCGGGCCGCAGGGCGTGGTCCAGGTGCGCCGCCACCGGCCGCGCGCCCGCCTGCCGCAGGGCCAGCAGCAGCGCCACGCTGTCCGCCCCGCCGGACACGCCCACGACCACCACCGCCCCCGCGTACTCGCGCAGGGGCCGCAGCAGGAACTCGGTGGGATCAGGCACGGGCGCATTGTACGGGCGGCCCGTACAATCGGGCGCATGAGCGTCACGCCCGGTCAACCCGCCCCCGACTTCACGCGCCGCAGCGACGACGGCCGCACCGTCAGCCTCGGCGCGCTGCGGGGCCGCTGGGTGGTCCTGTACTTCTACCCGCGCGCGGGCAGCGCCGGGTGCAGCATCGAGGCGCAGCGCTTCGAGGCGGCCCTGCCGGAGTTCGAGCGGCTGGGCGCGCAGGTGATCGGCGTGAGCACCGACACCGAGGCGCGGCAGGCGGCGTTCCGGGACTCGTGCCGCCTGAGCTACCCCCTCATCCCGGACGGGGACCGCAGCCTGTGCCGCCAGTACGGCGTGATGGGCACGCTGGGCGGCCTGCTGAACATGGCGTCCCGCGTGACCGTCCTGATCGACCCGGACGGCACGGTCGCCTGGGTGCACCGCAGCGGCAACCCCCTGACGCACGTCAGCGGCACGCTAGCGGAACTGGAGCGGCAGGTCACGAGCTGACCACGCCGGGCCGACCCCGTTGACGTCAATGCCGTCCGAAACGGAATGAGAGCGACTCGCTGCCGACGGTGTCGCGTTCCCTTGTCGCCTCTGCCCCTGTGGGAATCGTGGAGCTGCAGTGCAGTGGAGCGAAGCGACGGAATGAGGGGTCTGCCGGACGACCCCAAATGGCGATGGATCAATTCAATGCCGTCCGAGACGGCTTTCCCACCCGGAGACGCGCGGGACTTTTTTGCCGGTCACGGTGCGGTCACTGCTCGACTGGCACGCTGACCTCACCCCAGGGGAGAGGCCGCGCCGGGGACCGGAGGTTCCGGTCCGGGCGGTCCGTGGGGCATGGAGGGAAACCATGGACCGAGCGCCACCCCAGTCCGGCTGACCTGCGTCCTGACTACCGGGAGCGACGCTGCCTGAACGCGGCGCCCGCCCGGCCCGTCCCCGCGCGACTGAACGCCTGCCGTTCGGTCCCGTCCGGGAATCCCCGCGTCTGAACGCGTGGCCTGAACCGTCCCGTCTCGTGCGGGTCGGGAGGTGCCGTGTTGTCCTGACGCGCCGCGGTTCCCACAAGGAGTGTTCATGCCGAGACTTCGATTGCTGCTGCTGAGCGCGGCGCTGCTCACCGCCTGTGGTGGGCCGGGCGCGCCACACACGACACCGCCGCCCGGACCAGCCCCGACACCCACGCCCACTCCAGCGCCCGCCAGGCAGTCGCGGCCCTTCCGGGTGACGATCATGGGTCTCGGGTCGGGGACGCCCACCGCGCAGGTTTCGCGGCCCGGCCTGAACGGGCAGGCACTGAACGGCCTGGATCAGGTGGAGATCGGGGACGTGCTGGTGCGCGCCACGACCGACCTGGTCCCGCCGGGGCAGGCGCGCACGGCGGGCGCGCGGTACGTGTTCGTGACGCTGACCGTCAAGAATGGCGCGTACAACGCCGTGCCGAACCTGACGGTGATCCCGGCGGGCCTGGATACGAACACCGCGCAATCGGCGTTCACGGACCTGCAACGCTACCCCGGACTGCCCGCGTACTCGGCGGCCGAGGCGCAGACGCTGGCGCTGAGTATCCACCCGGCCAGTCCGGTCACGCAGGACCCCCTGACGCTGCAACCGTCCCTGCTACCCGGCGAGGAGGACACCCTGCAACTGTTCGACGAGTCCGAGGTGTCGCTGCTGGGCATCGCGAACGGTTTTGACGGCGAGAACCTGCCATACGGGTTCGTGGCGCACAACCGCAGCAGCCGCACCATTCCGGGGTTCGACGGAACAAATCCGGGCGTGGGGACGGTCACGCTGGGCTTCCGCGTGCCGCTGCAGGCGCAGGCGAAGGATGACCTGTACAGCCTGAGCGGCTGGTTCACGTTCGCGCAGGACACCGTCACGAGCGCGACCGAATCCCTGGAAGCGCAGCTGCCGGGGAACCGCGCGGCGTTCGACCGGATGCTGTCGCAACTGTTCCCACAGGGGCAGCAACAGCAGGTGCGGGTTCTTCCCGGCACGGCGCGGCGGACCTACTTCGATCCGTACGGTTATTTGAACGTGAATGTGCAACCGGTGTGCGGCGTGCGCCTGGGCGGCACGGCCGCGAACCCCACGGGTCTGATGCTGAACGGCCCGGCCGCATTCGCGCCGGACGGCCCGCGCCTGGGTCAGTCCTCGCCGCTGTCGCTGGCACTGTGCCGCACGAACCTGCTGGACGACACGTCGGTGACTGGCGTAACGGTCGTGAACCACTGGTCGCAGAACGCCCCGTCGCGCGGCACGCCGACCGCAGCGGGCAACCGCGTGACCGTGCCGGTCTGGACGGACAGCAACGGAAATCAAAATGGGGGATATACCTCCGGCCAGACGGTGGACGTCACCCTAACCGCCGGTGTGACCGCCGGGGGGCAGCCCGCGCCGGGCCTGCCGTTCGTGTACCGCACCCGCGTGCAGACCGCACCCGCCAGCGGCACTTACAGCGTCGGGGGTGGTGCACAGATTTACGAATACACCGGCAATCAATACGAACAGCTGACCAACCTGTCCGCGATCACCCTGGCAGACCTGAGCGGTATGGGGTATGGAGGCAATCATAAGCTGATCACCAGTCGCACCGCGAACAAACTGTGGCTGGAATCCGGGACCGTCTATACCGTCGGCACGGCTCCCAGTGACGTGGGGACTGGCGACCTGAACGGCGACGGGCGGCTGGACGCCTTCACCAGCAACGCGGGCAGCGGGGATGTCTCGATTCTGCTGGGCAACGGGGACGGCACGCTGCAACCCGCCACGAGTGTCGCGGTGGGGGCCGGGCCGGAAAGCATCGACCGGGCTGACCTGAACGGCGACGGGCAGCTGGACCTGATCACCGCCAACCGCACGGCGAACACCGTGTCGGTGCTGCTGAACAGTGGCGGCACGTTCAGCGCGCAGCCTGCGGTCAGCGTGGGTGCGCAGCCGTCCGAAGCGGTCACGGCGGACGTGAATGGCGACGGGCGCATGGATCTGCTGGTCGCCGCGACCGGCGGGAACGCCGTGAACGTGCGCCTGGGCGCCGGGAACGGCACCTTCAGCGCGGCCGCCGATATTCCGGTCACGGCCCCGATCCGCGTGGCGAGCGGGGACTTCAACAATGACGGGCGCGAGGACGTGGCGGCCCTGAGCAGCACCGGGGTGCACGTGGCGCTGGGGAACGGGGACGGCACCTTCGCCGCGCCCACCACCCTGGGTGTGGGCATCGACCCGCGTGACCTGCTGGTCGGGGACGCGAACGGGGACGGGTGGCTGGACGTGCTGACCGCCGACTACGGCAGCAGTTCCCTGAGCGTGCTGCTGGGCGGCGCAGGCGGTTTCACCGCGCAGGCTCCCACGCCACTGTCGTACGCCCCGAACCGACTGGTGCAGGGCTTGTCCTACAACACCCAGCTGTACCTCGTCACGCTCGGTGACGATACCTACACCAGCCTCTACCCGCAGTGACCGGCCCTCACCAGGGCAAAGGACCACGCATGAAACGACCCCTTCCGTTCCTGCTGACCACGGCGCTGCTGCTCGGCGCGTGTGCTCAGCCATCCCGCACCAGTACGCCCCCACCTCCCACCGCCAGCACCCCCGGCGGTCCCGTGACGCCCGCCGGGGCGGCGTTCACGCTGCGCTTCAGCGGGCTGGGCACCCCGGACTTCGCGGCCAGCATCGAGCCCCCGCTGGGTGCTCAGGCCCTGACCAGCGAGCAGGGTAACGTGACGCCCGTGCGGGTGGTCTCGCGCGGCACCATGGACGTCCTGCCCGCAGCGGGCCGCCCGCGCACCGAGGGCTACCGGTACATCTACGCGGTCGTGTCGGTCACCAGTCCCAGTGCGCTGGAGAACGTGTCGTTCCTGGGCGTGCGGACACCCGGCACGCTGCCCGCCGCCACGCACGACACGGCCATCAGCACCTTCGTGCGGGCGCCCGGCGGGGCCGCGTACACCGCCGCCGAACTGGACGCCCTGGCCCTGAGCGTTCGGCCCGCGCAGGCCAGCGCCCTGAACACGGCCACCATGCGCCTGAGCACCATTCCCGGCAGTGACGACAGCGTGCAGTTCCTGCCGGAAGACGAACTGACCTTCACGCCGCCCGGTTTCGTGGGCCTCCTCCCGTACGGGTTCACGGTCCTGAATCCGCAGGGGGGCCGCACGCTGGCGACCGGCACGGAAGCGAACCGCATGATCGTCGGCATGCGCCTGCCGCTGCAGGCCACCCCGCAGGACGACCCGTACGGCTTTGCGTTCACGGCGGTGCCCGTGCGCGACAGTACCCGCCGCGTCACGCAGACACCCGAGGGACTGCGCAGCGGCAACAGCCTGAAGGTGCGGCAACTGGCCGCCAGCCTGAACGCCACGTTGCAGGTGCAGCCCTTCAGCCCCGTGCCGGGCGACCCCCTGTGCAGCGTGCGCAGCGCAGGCAGCGCCGCCGCGCCCACCGGCACGGTGTTCACCGCGCCACCCCTGGCGGTACCGGGCGCGAACGGGCACGCGGTGGGCCTGAATGACACCCTGACCGCCCGTTTCTGCGGCGTGACCCTGGACTCCGCCAGCGCGCAGGCGACCAGCGTCAGCGTGCGCCCCAGCCAGAGCGCCCCGGCGGCCAGCACGCCTGACGCCACCGGCGACCGCCTGCTGATTCCCGCCCGGACTGGCGGGTACCACGCGGGCGAACAGGTCGAGGTGACGCTGCACAACACCCTGACCGCCGGCGGCAGCGCCGCGCCGGGCACGCCGTTCGTGTTCTCGTTCCGCGCTGCGACCGCGCCCGCCACTGCGACCTTCACTGCGCAGACCGAACGGGCCGCCGGACAGGACATACGCGACCTGCTGGCCGCCGACGTGAACGAGGACGGCAAACTGGACGCGATCAGCACCGACAGCAGCGCCAACACCGTCAGCGTGTTCCTTGGGAATGGCGACGGTACCCTGCAAGCCCGCACCGCGTACACCGCCGGAACAGGCCAGGCCCCGACCGACCTGGCGGCCGCCGATCTGAACGGCGATGGGCGACTGGACCTGACCGTCCGCCGCAACGACAGCACGCTGGGCATCCTGATTAACAAGGGCCTGGGCAAGTTCAACCCCATGACCAGCCTGGAGATTGAAGCAGGTGTGACGGACCTCAGCGGGTACACCCTGAAGGACGTGAACGGCGACGGGAAACCCGATCTGGTTGCCTGGATACGCGACGCCAGTTACGCCAACTACAGTCTACGTACACGCCTGGGGAACGGGGACGGCACGTTCGCTCCTGCCATCGATGCCCTGCCCAATCTGATCAACCCGCTGTACTACTACGCCAGTAACTCAGCACCTCTACTGGCCGACCTGAACCACGATGGTCGCCTGGACTTCGCGGCGTCTTCAGACCGGCTGTACGTCATGTCCGGCAACGGCGACGGAACGTTCGCCGCAGAGGCAGCTGCCACTGGGCCAGCAAATGTGTACTCCTCCGATCTGGTCCCGGCGGATGTCAACGAGGACGGGCACCTCGACCTGTACGCCCGCAACAGCACCACGCTGCTGCTCGGGAACGGGCGGCTGGGCTTCACCGTGACGCAACTGGATGCCAGTGGTTACGCCCTGGCCGACCTGAATGGTGACGGGCACCTGGACCTGATCAACAACAACCAGTTGACTCGGGGTTTTGGGAACGGCACCTTCGACCGCACGCCAGTCAACACGAACTTCTACGGCGGTTACTACACAGTTCCACAGGACAAGGCCCTAGGGGATTTCAACGGGGACGGCAAACTCGACGGTCTCACCAGCGCGTACTCCGGCACGTTACAAAGCCCAATCGTGTATGTCGCCCTCAACCAGTAAGCCTCTCCTCTCTCTGCACGTACAGGAGCGCACCATGAAACGAACGGCACTGATCATCACCGCCCTGCTGGGCCTGTCCGCCGCCGCCCACGCGCAGGAAGTCATCCCCACGCCGCCCGGCATGACCCTGACCCCTGCTGACGAAGGCAAGATCGTGATCGTCCGCAACGGTCAACTGGTCCTGATCGACCCGCGCACCGCGCCCGAACTGAAAGTCATCCAGGGACCAGCCGGTCCTGCGGGTCCCGCCGGTCCGAAGGGGGACAAGGGCGACACCGGCGCCGCAGGGGCCACCGGAGCGAAAGGCGAGAAGGGCGATACCGGTCCCGCCGGTCCTCAGGGAGCCAAGGGCGACACCGGCGCAACCGGCGCCGTCGGCCCCGCTGGCGCCAAGGGCGATACCGGTCCCACCGGTCCCCAGGGAGCCAAGGGTGACACCGGCGCAACTGGCGCCGTCGGCCCCGCTGGCGCCAAGGGCGATACCGGTCCCGCCGGTCCCCAGGGAGCCAAGGGCGACACCGGCGCAACTGGCGCCGTCGGCCCCGCTGGCGCCAAGGGCGATACCGGTCCCACCGGTCCCCAGGGAGCCAAGGGCGACACCGGCGCAACCGGCGCCGTCGGCCCCGCTGGCGCCAAGGGCGATACCGGTCCCCAGGGAGCCAAGGGTGACACCGGCGCAACCTGGCGCCGTCGGCCCCGCTGGCGCCAAGGGCGATACCGGTCCCCAGGGAGCCAAGGGTGACACCGGCGCAACTGGCGCCGTCGGCCCCGCTGGCGCCAAGGGCGATACCGGTCCCACCGGTCCTCAGGGAGCCAAGGGTGACACCGGCGCAACCGGCGCCGTGGGTCCCGTTGGTCCGATCGGCCTGACGGGTCCTATCGGTCTCACCGGTCCGATCGGGCCGCAGGGCGTCAAGGGCGACACGGGCGCTGTCGGTCCTGTCGGCCCCATCGGTCTCACCGGTCCCGCTGGTCCCATCGGCCCGCAGGGCATCCAGGGTGAGGTCGGCCCGATCGGCCTGACAGGTCCTATCGGTCTCACCGGTCCCATCGGACCGCAGGGCATCAAGGGCGACACGGGCGCTGTCGGTCCTGTCGGCCCCATCGGTCTCACCGGTCCCACTGGTCCCATCGGCCCGCAGGGCATCCAGGGTCTGGTCGGCCCGATCGGCCTGACGGGTCCTATCGGTCTCACCGGTCCGATCGGGCCGCAGGGTATCCAGGGTGAGGTCGGTCCCATCGGCCTGACCGGTCCCATCGGTCTCACCGGTCCCATCGGACCGCAGGGCGTCAAGGGCGACACGGGCGCGGTCGGTCCTGTCGGCCCCATCGGTCTCACCGGTCCCGCTGGTCCCATCGGGCCGCAGGGCATCAAGGGTGAGGTCGGCCCCATCGGCCTGACCGGTCCCATCGGTCTCACCGGTCCCATCGGACCGCAGGGCATCAAGGGCGACACGGGCGCTATCGGTCCTGTCGGCCCGATCGGTCTGACTGGTCCGGCGGGTCCCATCGGGCCGCAGGGCATCAAGGGTGAGACCGGGGCGACCGGGGCGACGGGCGCGGTCGGGCCGCAGGGTGCGACCGGCGCGAAGGGTGATACGGGCGCGCAGGGTCCGCAGGGGATCCAGGGGCCGAAGGGGGACAAGGGCGATACGGGTCCGGTGGGGCCGCAGGGTCCCGAGGGTCCGCAGGGTCCGGCTGGTCCCTCGGTGATTCCGCTGACCGAGCGGCGCGAGCAGGAAGTCACCGGTCTGGTGTAATCCAGGCCGGGTGGGGGCGGGTGGGTTGCGGCCCCCGCCCCTGCCTGTGGGTGCCGGAGTGTGAGGACGGTCAGGTGCGGGTCACGCGCGTGTCTTACCCTGGTCATATGAAACGTGGTGTGGTGGGCGCCGGGCTGGTCCTGGCGGGGTTGCTCAGTGGGTGTGTTCCGGCGCCGCTTAGGGCGCAGCCGGGCGCGCAGGTGCGTCTGACGGTGGCGCCGGGGTCGCGGGCCGTGCAGCCGGTGACGGGTGAGGAGGCGTTGTACCGCGCGCCGGGGCCGGGGTCGCTGCTGGTGGGGACGGACCGGGCGGCGTTCGTGACGTCGGTGGTGCTGCCCGCGCAGGGTGGGGCGCTGGTGCTGCCGACGGTGCAGACCCGTCCGGGTGAGGTGGTCCCCGCACCGCTGCCGGCGACGGTGGGCTTCACGCAGGTGTTCACGGTGGCCAGCCTGCAGCCGATGCCGCTGGACGCGGCGGCCGGGGCGCGCAGCGTGTCGGACGTGTCGCGGGTGGTGGAGGCGGCGGCGCGCGCGCTGCCTGCCGGGGCGTACACGGTGGGGACGACGGTGTACCGCGTGGTGCGGTTCGGGACGCTGGACGTCACGTCGAATGTCGGGGACGCGCTCGTGCGGGTGAATGGCGTGCGGGTGGGGGTGGCGCCGCTGAGCGTGCCGGATCTGCCGGAGGGTCAGGTGTCGGTGGAGGTGTCGCGGAGTGGGTTCAAGACTGTCACGCAGCGCGTGGAGATCGCGGGGGACAGCGTGAACCGCGTCAACGTGACGTTGCGGCCCATCACGGGGACGTTGTCGGTGCGCAGTGATGTGCCGGCGGACCTGCTCATCGAGCGGCGACCTGCGGGCGTGGTGGAGCCGGGTGTGGGGCTGGATCTGGCGCTGCGGCCGGGTGTGGTGGCGTTGAACGTGGTGCCGCGTGACCGGCGTCTGGCGGCGCAGAACCTGCTGGTGCGGGTCACGGCGGACAGGGTCAGTCCGGTGATCTGCGAGACCGTGGCGGGTGCGTACGCCTGCAAACTGCCGTAAACGGTTGAATCTTCCGGGGGGGCCGCCTGGCCTCCCTTTTTTGTTGTTCCTGTCAGGGTTTCCCGTGCCGGGCGGGCGTGGTGGTACGCTCGGCGGCATGACGGACGCGCCACTGCTGACCCATGTTCTGGGTGACCTTCACGCCCTGCAGGTGCCGATTCCGTACCCGATGAAGTACGTGACGGTGCTGCTGGACCGCCCGGCGGGTGGGCCGGTCACGATGATCGACTGCGCGCTGGACACGCCCGAGGCCCGCGCGGCGCTGGAGGACGGACTGGCAGCATTGGGCCTGCACTGGCCGGACGTGGACCGGTTGATCATCACGCATCACCACCCGGACCACTACGGGCTGGCGGGCGTCGTGGAGGAACGCAGCGGCGCGCAGGTGCAGATGCTGGACGTGGAGATCGGGCGCGGCGAGCGGTACTGGCACCTGTGGGAGGAGTGGCTGCCGGGGCACCTGAAGCACATGCGCGATCACGGTCTGCCGCCAGAGTCGTTAGGCAGCATGGGCGCCGACAACCGCCGGGGCCGCGAGCGGGTGCATCCGGCGTCGCGCGTGCAGCCGCTGCGCGAGGGGCAGCACGTGGAACTGTCCGGGCAGCCGTGGGAGGTGCTGTGGCTGCCCGGTCACGCGGACGGGCACCTGGGCCTCTGGAATGAGCACGACGGCGTGCTGATCGCCGGGGACGCGATCCTGCCGCGCATCAGTCCGAACGTGGGCCTGTACGCGTACACCCGACCCGACCCGCTGGGCGACTACCTGCAGACGCTGGGGAAACTGGAGGCACTGAACCCGGCGCGGGCGGTGGTGGGCCACCACGGGCCGGTCATGACCGGCGTGCAGGCCCGCGCGCGCGAACTGCGCGCCCATCACCACGAGCGGCTGGACTTCATGGCAGCAGAGGCGGCCCGCGAACCCCGCAGCGCGTACGAGCTATCCCTGGCGATGTTCCCGCGTGACCTGAACGTCTCGGGTCGCCGCTTCGCCCTGGCCGAGACCCTGGCGCACGTGGAGCACCTGCGCCTGCTGGGGCAGCTGTACCGCACCTGGAACGAGGCGCACGGCGTATGGCTGTACCACGCCTGAGAGGGGTTCAGGGTGATGGTTGAAAGTTGATGGATCTTTCCCCCTCCATCGACCTTCAACCATCACCCATCTCCCCACCGGACCGTGGACCCCGTGACCGTCCCGGGCTTGCGTGGGCTCTATACTCCGGCGCATGACAGCATCCCAGTCGGAACTGCAGCGGATCATGGCGGCGCTGCAACAGAGCGGCCTGACTGTCGAGGCGGTCGAGGACGGCGCGCTGATCCAGGACGGGGACACGCGCGTGGCGATGTTCGCGGAGGCTGATCCGCAGGGCGGGGTGATCGTGCGCCTGCACCTGGACCTGGACCTGTACGTCGAGGAGGACAGCCTGCCGGACATCCTGATGGGCATGAACCTGATGAATCAGGGCCTGGACTACGGGATGTTGAACCTCGACCCGGTGGACCCGGACGAGGACGCGGATGAGGACGCGCCGCTGACGTTCGCGGTGCTGGGCCGCAGCGTGCTGTGGCTGGCGGATCTGGGCGTGGCGGAACTGGACCGCCTGCGCGAGCACCTGCGCCGCTTCGAGCAGGAAGTCACCGAGACGGTGGAACGCACCCTGCACGGCAGCCGTGGCCTGAGCGCGTAACGCTTCGTCGGGGTCACGGGCGCGCCGGTGCCCGTGGCTCTTTCCGTATGCTCGGGCCTATTCCGCGTGGTCCGGGCGGCGTACGGTGGGGGCCTGAACTGACGGTTGGCGCGGTGGGTGGTCGCCGGAACGTGGTGCTGCTCGGGTGGGCAGCGGCAGTCATGAGGTGATGGGCATGACCAGAGGCGTGCAGGGTCGAGGTCGGGCGGCGCGGGCGGGCGCGATGCATTTCACGATGCTCAGCCGGGGCCGGGTGTACGGACTGTTCCGGTCGCTGGACGGCGTGCAGGCGTGCACGTCGCGGCTGCTGGCGCTGGGACTGGGGGATCAGTCGGTGCAGCTGCTGATGGGTGAGGACGGCGTGGCGGCGCTGGACGCCGACGGGCGGCGGCACGGGTTGTGGGCGCAGCTGCTGCGGCTGATGCAGGGCGCGACCGACGAGCGCGTGCATGTGGAGCGTTACGTGGAGGCGCTCGGCTGGGGCGAGATTCTCCTGAGTGTGGACGTGTCGGATCAGCCGGGCCGCCTGCCGGACGTGGCGCAGGCGTTCCGGGGGGCCGGGGCGCACTTCGTGAATCATTACGGGGCGTGGGTGGTCGAACCGATCTGCGCGTAGGCGGCAGGAACGGAACAGGCAGAGGGGCAGGCCAACCCACGCGGGTCAGCCTGCCCCCTTCTATCCTGCCGGTTACTGGCGGTCTTGGAGTTGCACGTAGTGCGCGTCGGTGGCGCCGGTGTACACGGCGTCGGGGCGCAGCAGGCGGTTGTTGCCGGTGTACTCGATCAGGCTGGCGCACCAGCCGCTGATGCGGGCCAGCGCGAAGATGGGCGTGAAGTATTCCTTCTTGATGCCCAGGTCGCTGTACACGGTGCCGCTGTAGAAGTCCACGTTCGGGTAGATGCCCTTGGAACCAATCCGGTCCACGACGACCTTCTCGATGGTCTCGAGAATCTGGTAGTAGTTGCTCTTGCCTTCCTTGCTGGCAACCACCTCGGCGTAGTCGCGCAGGACGCGGCTGCGGGGGTCGAAGTACTTGTACACGCGGTGCCCGACGCCCATGATCTTCTCTTTGTTGTCGAGCTTCTTCGTGATGTAGCCTTCGGCCTGATCGGGCGTGCCGACCTCGTCGAGCATGTCCATCACGGCCTCGTTCGCGCCGCCGTGCAGGGGGCCTTTCAGGGCGCCGATGGCGCTGGTGATGCAGGAGTACATGTCCGAGAGGGTGCTGCCGGTGGCGATCGCGGTGAAGGTGCTGGCGTTCATGCCGTGGTCCACGTGCAGCACGAGGGCGATGTCGAACAGGCGGGCCTGCTCGGCGGTGGGTTCCTTGCCGCTGAGCATGTACAGGTAGTTCCCGGCGTGCGTCAGGTCCATGCGGGGCGCGATGATGTCCTGCCCTTCCTGCGCGCGGTTGATCGCGGCGATGATCGTGGAGAACTGCGCGATCATGCGCGTGGCGATGGCGCGCCGCGCCTCGGCGCTGGTGTCCTCGGACTGCGGGTCCAGCAGGCCCAGGTAGGACACGGCGGTGCGCAGCGCCTGCATGGGGTGCACGCCGCGCGGCATGCCCTTGATGATCTCGATCAGCGCTTCGGGAATGGCGCGGTTGGCTTTCAGGTCCGCGTCGAACTGCGCGAGCTCGGCGGCGGTGGGCAGCTGGCCGTTCAGGAGGGCCAGGGACAGTTCCTCGAAGGTGCTGTTCTCCGCCCATTCCTGAATCGGAATGCCCAGGTGGGTCAGGATGCCTTCGGTGCCGTTGATGAACGTCAGTTTGCTCTCGGTGAAGAGAACGCCTTCGAGTCCTTTGGCGATACTGGCGGTGTTCGTCATGATGATCGAGCATACCACCGGGCCGCTTTCCACCGCCCCCCGATCACGTTCCCGGCGGGGTGACAAACGAGTACGGGTCGGGGCAACCGGCCGTGCGGTGAACCGGCCGCTTCATGCACGCCGAGACCCATTCGTGACCACAGTTGGACAGCACAGCCCTTCAGGGCATCATGAATCATGCCGCTGGGATTGAATGATCTGCCTGAACGACGAATTCTCAGCAGGGACGTGCAGACTACACTCGACCATCTCTTCGATGTGTTCAGTCGCTACACGCCGCGCGACCTTGATCCTGACTGGCACGATTTCTGGCATCCGGCAGAACAGGCTGAGGTCGACAGCCTGCCGGTGCGTCAACTGTCCGAGGATCTGATGGGATGCGTTCTTGCAAACGTGATCTCAGTGTATGGGTCCACGCCAGATCTCAAATATTTCCTTCCTCGCCTGCTCGAAGTTGCCATCCAGAAACCCATGCGCGAGGAAACGACCGCTGTGCTGCACAGGGCTAATCAAACTGGATTACGGAGTTGGCCTGAACCAGAGTTCAATTCGGTGTGCCACTTCGTCCTGGCCTGGTGGCGTCAGGCGCTGCAGGAACCCGTCAACTTCAACTCCTTTCCCGTGGATGACGCGTTGTGCGCAGCTTCTTTCGCCTTCGATGATCTGGGCGCGCTGCTGGATGAGTGGGCAGGCGACCTGAGTTTGAATGCCACGTTGCACATCATGAACACCGCGCGGCTGAATCTGCACGCGGAAAACGGCGAAGCTCAGCTGATCCTTGAGACGTATTGGGAAGATCGGCCGGTTCAGACGGCACAGGTGCGCGCTTGGCTGTTGAGCCCAGCTGTATTGGCACGCTTACAGGCAGCAGCCGCGCAGGTGCAGGAGGAACCAGCGCGGGAGCTTCTAATTGAAACCACCGCGCGACTCGGTCAGATCGCCGCGCGGTGACGGTTGCCCCAAATCCAGCCTCTACAATGCCCGGCGATGACTGAGCACGCTGCCCCTGTCTCCCTGAAGCCGGATGTGACCCTGGCGCTGGACACGGCGACGCCGTGGCTGACGCTGGCGCTGGTGTGGCCGGGCGGGTCGCTGGGGGTGTCGCGTGAGGTGGACCGCGCGCACGCGGAGTTGCTGCCGGGCGCGGTGCAGGCGCTGTTCGCCCAGGCCGGACTGCCCCTGCGGGCGGACGCGGTCGTGATCGGCACGGGGCCGGGGTCGTACACGGGCGTGCGGGTGGGCGCGAGTTACGCGCTTGGCCTGGGGCGGGTGTGGGACGCGCCGGTCCTGGGGGTCAGCACGCTGGAGGCGCTGGTGGGAGGGGACGGCGTGCAGGGCGTGTCGCTGGATGCCCGCAAGGGGAACGTGTATGCCGCGCGCTACGACGTGCAGGGGGGCGTGGTGCGCGCGACGTTGATGCCGCCCACGCGCCTGCCGCTGGAGGAGTTCCAGGCGGGGCTGGACGGCGCGCCTCACCACGCGGACACCGTGCCGGATGGGCTCGCGCTGCTGCGCGCCGGGCTGGATCACGGCGCGCGGGACTGGGCGCTGGCGTACCTGTAGGGGGTAATAGGTTGTGGGCTGTGGGTTGTGGGAAAAGATCCTCCTACAACCCACAGCCCACGTCCCACACCCCTCCGTGTCAGTCGGCGGCGTCGCCCTGCGCGTACTGGAGGCGGTGGAGTTTGGCGTAGTAGCCGCCCTTGTCGAGCAGCTGGCGGTGGCTGCCCTGTTCGACGATGCGGCCCTTGCGCATGACGACGATCCGGTCGCAGTGTTCGATGGTGCTGAGGCGGTGCGCGATGATGATGCTGGTGCGGCCGCGCATGACGCGTTCCAGCGCGGCCTGGATGCGCAGTTCGGTTTCGGTGTCCACGTTGGCGGTGGCCTCGTCGAGCACGAGCAGGATGTCCGGGTTCTGGATCAGCGCGCGGGCGAAGGCCAGCAGTTGCTTCTGCCCGGTGGACAGGGTGGCACCACGTTCGCGGACCTCGGTCTGGTAGCCGTCCTCCAGGCTGAGGATGTAGTCGTGCACGCCGACGTAGCGGCAGGCTTCCACGACGCGTTCGTGGGGAATGGCGGGGTTGTTCAGGGTGAGGTTGCTCTCGATGGTGCCCGCGAAGAGAAACACGTCCTGCAGCACGACGCCCACGTGTTTGCGCAGGTCGTGCTGCTGCAGGTCGCGAACGTTCACGCCGTCCACCTTCACCGCGCCGCGCTGCACGTCGTAGAAGCGGCTGACGAGGGCGGTGACGCTGGTCTTGCCCGCGCCGGTCGCGCCGACCAGGGCGACGCTCTCGCCGGGCTGGATGTCGAGGTCGATGCCGCGCAGGATCCAGCGGTCGTCGGTGTCGGGGGTGGTGCCGGTGACGTCCTGGTCGTACGCGAACCAGACTTTGTCGAAGGTGACGCGGCCCTGGAAGTCCGGCAGGGTCTTGGCGCCGGGTTTGTCCTGGATGGCTTCCTCGGTGTCGAGTACGCCGAAGATGCGTTCGCTGCTGGCCATGGCCGCCTGCAGGTTGTTGAACACGTCCGCGAGGTCCTGGATGGGCTGGAACAGCTGCTGCGAAAGCTGCACGAACGCGAACAGCGTCCCGACGGTGATGGCCCCGGCGACCACGCCGTCCACGCCGAGGATCTGCCGGGCGGCGAAGTACAGGATCAGGGCGACGGCCACCTGGGCGAGCACGGCGACGACGGGCATGAACAGCGAGAACCACTTGACGCTGTTCTCATTGGCGCTCAGCAGGGCGCGGTTGCTGAGGTTGAAGTCCAGCGCGCTGCGTTTCTGCCGGGCGAACAGCTGCACGGTGAGCATGCCGGTGATGTTCTCGTTCAGTTTGCTGTTCACGATGGCCTGCTGGGTGCGGGTCACGCGGAACGAGTCGCGCAGGCGGGTCTGGAAGAAACGGGTGGCGAGGAACAGGACGGGCAGCACCGTGAACGAGATCAGCGCCAGGCGCCAGTTCACGCTGAGCATGATCACGACGTACACGACGATGATAAACGTGCTCTGGATCAGGCTGACGAGGCCGCCGGTGATGAACTGGTTGATGGCGTCCACGTCGCTGGTGACTCGGGTGATCAGGCGTCCGACGGGGTTCTGGTCGAAGTACGCGAGGTGCAGGCGTTGCAGTTTGCTGAACACGTCGGCGCGGATGTCACGCAGGACGTTCTGGCCCAGGTAGCCGATGGTCAGGATGAAGCCGTACTGCAGGGCGAATTCCACGACTTTCAGGCCCATGTAGGCCAGGGCGGTGGTGGTCAGGCCGCTGATCAGCGCGTCGCGGCTGGTGGCCTGCCCCTGGGCCAGCGGCGAGAGGTACGCGTCGATGGCGTGCCGCTGGATCAGGGCGAACAGCGGGGAGGCCAGTGAGATCAGCAGGGCCAGCAGCACGCCGCCGATCACGAGCGGGAGGTAGGGGCGGACGTAGTGCAGGATGCGCCGCACGAGCTGCGCGTCGAAGCCCTTCTGGTAGGCGTCGGTATCGGGGCGGGTCATCGGTTCACCTTCTGATGTTCGAGCTGGTCGGCGGCGGCTTCCGGGTCGGCGATGGCGTCGTCGTCGCTGTCCAGATCGCTGGCGAGGCGCTGGAGGCGTTCCAGCTGCGCGTAGTGGCCGTTCTGGGCGAGCAGGTCGTCGTGGCTGCCCTGTTCGGTCACGCGGCCCTCCTCGAGCACGACGATCTGGTCGGCGTGGCGCAGGGTGCTGACGCGGTGGGCGATCAGGATGACGGTGCGGCCCTGGCTGACCTCGCGCAGGCCGTCCACGATGCGGCGTTCGGTCTCGGTGTCCACGGCGCTCAGCGAGTCGTCGAGGATCAGGATGGCGGGTTCACGCACGATGGCGCGGGCGATGGCAGTGCGCTGCCGCTGCCCGCCGCTGAGGGTGACGCCGCGCTCGCCGAGCATGGTGTCGAAGCCCTGCGGGAAGTCCTCCACGTCGCCGAGCAGGCCCGCCAGTCGGGCGGCGTCGCGCACGCGGGCCGGGTCGGGCGTCTGGGGGATGTCGTCGGGTGGGGGCGCGCCGACCACGCTGACGCCGGTGGGTACGCTGGGCAGGTCGCGGGCCTCGATGCCGAAGCCGATGTTGTTGGCGATGCTGTCGCCGAACAGGAAGGGTTCCTGCGGGACGACGCTGATCGCGTCGCGCAGGACGCTCAGGGGGACGCTGCGCAGGTCGTGGCCGTCGAGGCGGACGGTGCCGCTCGTGGGGTCCATGGCTCGGGTCAGCAGCTGGCCCAGCAGGGTCTTGCCGCTGCCGGTGGGGCCGGTGATGCCCAGGAACGTCCCGGCGGGCACGTGCAGGTTCACGCCGTTCAGGACGGTCGTCTGCCCGTACTTCAGGGTGACGTTCTCGAAGCTGAGGTCACCCTGCAGCGCGCGGATGTTGGGGTCGGTGCGGCCGGGTTCGTCCCGCACGAGCGGCTGCGCGTCGAGGATCTCCTTGAGGCGCAGCCAGGAGGCCAGCCCGCGCTGGGTGATGCTGGTGATCCAGCCGATCATCAGCATGGGGAAGGTCAGGCGTTCCAGCGTGCCGACGAACTGCACGAACATCCCGACCGTGAAGGTACTGCCGGGTTCGAGGATCAGGCGGCCCCCGACGAGCAGGATCAGCCCGAACGCGAGGCCCAGCAGCAGGCTCATGAAGGAGCGCAGCGGGCCGTCCACCTTGGTCAGGGCAATGTTGCGGCGCAGCAGTTCGAGGTTCATGGCGCGGTAGTCGTCGATCTCGCGGTCCTCGATGGCGTAGCCCTTGACGATGCGGGCGCCACTGAAGTTCTCCTGCGCCTTGGCGGAGATCAGCGAGTTCTGTTCCTGCGCGAGGCGGTGGCGGACGTTGATCTGCCGCGCGAGGTACGTCAGGACGCCCACGATGACCGGCACGATCGCCACGACGATCAGCGTCAGGCGCCAGCTGAGGCTGAACATGACCGCGAAGGCCGACACGAAGCCCGCGACGATGTTCACGATCTGCCACGCGCCGAAGCCCAGCATCTCGCGCACGGCGTTCAGGTCGCCGGTCAGGCGGTTCATCAGGTCGCCGGTGCGGGCGCGGTCGTAGTAGGGCTTGTCGAGGGTCTGCAGGTGCCCGAACAGGTCGCGGCGGATCTCGTACTCGGACTGGCGGGACGCCACGACGATGTTGCGGCGCATGACCAGCATGAAGAAACCGGCGGTCAGGGCAGCGGCGACGACGCCCAGGGCGTACAGCCCGGCGGTGGCGGCAGTGATGCCGGGCGTGGCGGCGTTGCCGTCCACCTGCCCGGTCAGGCCGTCGATGGTCAGGCGGATCAGGTAGTACGGCAGCAGGTTCACGGCGGTGGCGATGACCACGGCGATGAGCCCGATCACGTACTGGCGGGTGTGCAGGCGCAGGTACGGGAGCAGGGAGCGGAAACTGTCCAAGGAAGGTGCCTCCTGAGGCGGGGGGAGGGCGGAGCTGGTGGGGTGGTCCAGCGGCCGGAAAATGGCCGGTGCGCAGGCGAGGATACGCCCGCAGCGGCCCGGCCGAATGCGCCATGTGGCGCATACCTGTGCCTGCCTGAGCAAACGCTCAAGGGGACAGCGCCGGGGCGGTCCGACGAGGTGGTCCGGGTGGGGGCGGCGTGGCCGGTTCAGGGGGCGAACGGTGAGGTGATTGACACCCTGGGGGGTGACTGCTACTATTCACAGCCGGAAGTGAACGCGCCGAAAAGCGCCGCAGCGACCGCATCCAGAGGCCGGAACTCGTTCCAGCGCTTTCAGACAGGAACGGTGCCACCCTAGCTCAACTGGTAGAGCACCCGACTTGTAATCGGAAGGTTGGGAGTTCGATTCTCCTGGGTGGCTTCACACACGATCATCCGCACCACACGGCTGAACGTGCGCTTTGAGAAAGGCGAAACAGTGGGTACAATACGGGTAGGTGGCCGAGTGGTTAAAGGCGACAGACTGTAAATCTGTTCACGTAAGTGTACGGCGGTTCGAATCCGCCCCTGCCCACCACGATCACGCGGGAATAGCTCAGTTGGTAGAGCGTCAGCTTCCCAAGCTGAATGTCGCGAGTTCGAGTCTCGTTTCCCGCTTTCTCACCCCCCAACGCTTCTGTAGCTCAGTGGTAGAGCACTCCCTTGGTAAGGGAGAGGTCGTCGGTTCAATCCCGACCAGAAGCTCCAACATGGCGCGGCCTCTTGTGGGTCGCGCCTCTTCTCTAGGCCCCCATTCCGGACCGACCGCTGAAAATCAAGGAACCCTCACGCGGGGAACCCTCTTTGCGTTCACGCGGCGGCCCTGTACACTGGCAAGGCTTGCCTGCACAGCGGGCAGTCCACTCTCAGGAGGACACACTCATGGCTAAAGGAACGTTCGAGCGCACCAAGCCCCACGTGAACGTGGGCACCATCGGTCACGTCGACCACGGCAAGACCACCCTGACCGCCGCGATCACCTTCACGGCCGCCGCGATGGACCCCACCATCGAAAAGCTGGCCTACGACCAGATCGACAAGGCCCCCGAAGAAAAGGCCCGCGGCATCACCATCAACACCGCCCACGTCGAATACAACACCCCCACCCGCCACTACAGCCACGTTGACTGCCCCGGCCACGCCGACTACGTCAAGAACATGATCACCGGAGCCGCCCAGATGGACGGCGCCATCCTCGTCGTGTCCAGCGCTGACGGCCCCATGCCCCAGACCCGCGAGCACATCCTGCTCGCCCGTCAGGTCGGCGTGCCCTACATCGTCGTGTTCATGAACAAAGTGGACATGGTCGACGACGAAGAACTCCTCGAGCTCGTCGAAATGGAAGTCCGTGAACTGCTGAGCAAGTACGAGTTCCCCGGCGACGACCTGCCCGTCATCAAGGGCAGCGCGCTGCAGGCCCTCGAAGCCCTGCAGGCCAACCCCAAGACCGCCCGCGGCGAGAACAACTGGGTTGACCGCATCTGGGAACTGCTCGACGCGGTGGACAGCTACATCCCCACCCCCGAGCGCGCCACCGACAAGACCTTCCTGATGCCCGTCGAAGACGTGTTCACGATCACCGGTCGTGGCACCGTGGCGACCGGCCGCGTGGAACGTGGCGTCGTGAAGGTCCAGGACGAAGTGGAAATCATCGGTCTGCGCGACACGAAGAAGACCACCGTGACCGGGATCGAAATGCACCGCAAGCTGCTGGACAGCGGCATGGCGGGCGACAACGTGGGCGTGCTGCTGCGCGGCGTGGCGCGTGACGACGTGGAACGCGGGCAGGTGCTGGCGAAGCCCGGCAGCATCAAGCCGCACACGAAGTTCGAAGCGAGCGTGTACGTGCTGAGCAAGGACGAAGGCGGGCGTCACAGCGCGTTCTTCGGCGGGTACCGCCCCCAGTTCTACTTCCGCACGACGGACGTGACGGGCGTGGTGGAACTGCCCGAAGGCGTGGAGATGGTCATGCCCGGCGATAACATCACGTTCGTGGTGGAACTGATCAAGCCGATCGCGATGGAAGAAGGTCTGCGCTTCGCGATCCGCGAAGGTGGCCGTACCGTCGGCGCCGGCGTCGTCGCCAAGGTCATCGAGTAATCGAGACCCGCTGACGCGGAAAGGGGGAGGCCTGCGGGTCTCCCCCTTTCACCTTTTCGCTGTCCCGCCTGGGTCGCCTTCCGGGTGACGGCCGCATCCCAGGCAGGAAGCGGCACGGAAAACCGGCGTGGCGTCGGCGTTTTTCCGACAGGTGTCCTGGGCACAGTGGACACCTGCCCCCGGACTCCCTATAATTCGAATGTTGCCCGCCAGAAGGCGGGCTTTTACCAGCGTGTCCGACCCCGCCACCGTGCGGGCGAGGACCTCTCCGGAGACCGCTCCGGGGTGGCTGGGAGCAGACACGCCGCGACCCCCGCGTGGGGAGACCGGCCCTCTGCGAAGGAGCATCTCATGGCGAAAGACGGCCCCCGCATCATCGTGAAAATGGAAAGCAGCGCCGGCACCGGCTTCTACTACACGACCACCAAGAACCGCCGCAACACCCAGGCGAAGATGGAACTGCGCAAGTACGACCCCGTCGCCAAGAAGCACGTGGTCTTCAAAGAGAAGAAGGTCTGATCCTGCCCCGGCCCTCCGGCTTGCCTGGGGGGCCCGTCGCCGGTTCGTTCCACGCCTTTTTCTCCCGCAGGTGAATGCATGAACTTGATTCAGTACTTCCGCGACTCCCGCGCTGAACTCTCGCGCGTGTCGTGGCCGACCCGCCAGCAGGTGCTGGAAGGCACGCAGGCCGTGCTGATCTTCGTCGTCGCCCTCACCCTGATCGTGTACGCCCTCGACCTGCTGTTCGGGAACCTGATCCGGCTGGTGCTGTCATGAGTATCGAATGGTACGCCGTGCACACCTACGTCGGTCAGGAAGACCGCGTGCAGCAGCACCTGATGGAACGCGCGGCCAAGCTCGGCATGCGCGGCACCAAGATCTTCCAGGTCATCCAGCCGGAAGAGAAGGCGGTCGAACTGCAGGAGGGCGGCAAGAAGGTCGAGGTCACGCGCAAGCTGTTCCCCGGCTACGTCTTCGTGCAGATGGACGTCGAGGATGACGACGCGCCCGGCGAACTGGGCGAGTCCTGGGAAGTCGTGCGCGGCACCAACGGCGTGACCGGCTTCGTCGGCACCGCCACCCGCCCCGTGCCCCTGTCGCACGAGGAAGTCCAGCGCCTGCTGGCCAGCGTCGGCGTCGCCACGCAGCCCGTGCAGGAAGAGGCCCCCAAGGTCAAGGTGGACTTCAAGGCCGGGGACATGGTGCGCGTCACGGGCGGTCCGTTCGCGGACTTCAGCGGCGTCATCAGCGAGGTCAACATTCCCCAGGCGAAGGTCAAGGTGCTCGTCAGCATCTTCGGCCGCGAGACCCCGGTGGAACTCGACTTCGGTCAGGTCGCCAAGTAACACCCATGCCCGCACCCACCCGCACCCTACTGGTAAAAGTGCGGCGCAGGCAGTACACTGAAAAAGTTGCTGTGCGGTCCAGGCCAGAGATCACTCCGGCCCAGGAACGACGCAGAACTTAGCGCCAGCACCCCGTCCGGGCCACATACGGCACCAGACCGGGGGAGCTAAGGAGGCACCACATGAAGAAAGTCGCAGGGCTTGTCAAACTGCAGCTCCCGGCGGGCAAGGCCACCCCGGCCCCCCCCGTGGGTCCCGCGCTCGGTCAGTACGGCGCGAACATCATGGAGTTCACGAAGGCGTTCAACGCGCAGACGGCCGACAAGGGTGACGCGATCATCCCCGTCGAGATCACCATCTACGCCGACCGCTCCTTCACCTTCATCACCAAGACCCCTCCCATGAGCTACCTGATCCGCAAGGCCGCAGGTCTGGCCAAGGGCAGCGCGACCCCCAACAAGGCCAAGGTCGGCAAGCTGAACTGGGATCAGGTCCTGGAAATCGCCAAGACCAAGATGCCTGACCTGAACGCGGGCAGCATCGAAGCCGCCGCGAACACCGTCGCCGGCACCGCCCGCTCCATGGGCGTGACCATCGAGGGGGCCCCCAATGCCTAAGCACGGCAAGCGTTACCAGGCGCTGACCGCCAAGGTCGACCGCAGCAAGCAGTACACCATCGACGAGGCCGCCGCGCTGGTCAAGGACATCGCCAGCGCGAAGTTCGACGAGACCGTCGAAGTGCACTTCCGTCTGGGCATCGACCCCCGCAAGAGCGACCAGAACGTGCGTGGCACCGTCGCGCTGCCCCACGGCACCGGCCGCACCGTGCGCGTCGCCGTGATCACCAAGGGTGACAACGTGCAGGCCGCCGAGGCCGCTGGCGCCGACGTGGTCGGCAGCGACGAGCTGATCGAACGCATCGCCGGTGGGTTCATGGACTTCGACGCCGTCGTCGCCACCCCCGACATGATGGCCCAGGTCGGCCAGAAGCTCGCGCGTCTGCTCGGGCCCCGCGGCCTGCTCCCCAACCCCAAGAGCGGCACCGTCGGCCCCGACGTGACCGGTATGGTCAAGGGCCTCAAGGCCGGCCGCATCGAGTTCCGTAACGACAAGACCGGCGTCGTGCACGCCCCCATCGGCAAGGCCAGCTTCGAACCCGGCAACCTCAGCGCCAACTACAGCGCGCTGATCAGTGCGCTGGAAGCCGCCAAGCCCGGCAGCGCCAAGGGCGTGTTCCTGCGCAGCGCGTACCTGACCACCACCATGGGCCCCAGCATCCAGCTGACCCTCAGCGGCGGCAGCAACGCCTAAGCAGGACCGCTGACCGGCGAAGGTTGATGGTTGACAGCACCATCCATTGACCATCAACCTTCACCCGTCGGCACTTCTTATCGGCACCCCGGTGCACCTCGCACCTTTCCAATCCGTTTCTTCTCAGGCACCAAAGACAGCGGGGACCCTTGCCAGGTTTAAACAGCCCGCCGAGTTGCCAGGGCGCGACCGTGCACCTGGACCTCGTTCCCACCAAGGAGGTACTGCGTGGCGAACGAAAAGAACCAGCAGACCCTCAGCAGCCTGAAAGGCAGCCTCTCGGGCGTCGAGACGTTCTACGTCGTCGACTACCAGGGCCTGACCGCCGGACAGCTGGGTAAACTGCGCAAAGACATCCGCGAGAAGGGCGGGCAGCTCATCGTTGCCAAGAACACCCTGATCAACCTGGCCCTCCAGGACAGCGGCCGTGACTTCACGGACGCCCTGAAAGGCCCCAGCGCCATCGTCGTGGCTCAGGACGACCCCGCCGGAGTGGCCAAGGCCCTCAGCGACGCCGCCAAGGGCAACGACAAGGGCATCCCCGCCGTGAAAGCCGGCTTCGTCGAAGGCAACCGCGTGGACGTGAAAGTTGTGGAACGTCTCGCCAGCCTCGGCAGCAAGCAGAGCCTGCAGGGCGAACTGGTCGGCGTGCTCAGCGCCCACCTCAGCAACTTCGTGGGCATCCTCGAAGCGTACAAAGAAAAACTCGAAGGCCAGGCCTAAACCTGCCTTCCTGCCCGGGCTGAGCCCAGGCACGCACCACCCACTTCAATTCCGGAGGAATACAACATGGCTTACGACAAACAGGCTCTGATCGACCAGCTCGGCACCCTCACCATCATGGAACTCGCGGACCTCATCGACGGTCTGAAGGAAACCTGGGGCGTCACCGCCGCCGTCGCCGCCGGCCCCGCCGCCGCTGCCGGCCCCGTCGCCGAAGAGAAGACCGAGTTCGACGTCGTCCTGGTGGACGCCGGCGCGAGCAAGATCAACGTCATTAAGGAAATCCGCGCCATCACCGGCCTGGGCCTCAAGGAAGCCAAGGACATGAGCGAGAAGGGCGGCGTGCTGAAGGAAGGCGCCAGCAAGGACGAAGCCGAGAAGATCAAGGGCCAGCTGGAAGCCGCTGGCGCCAAGGTCGAACTCAAGTAAGTCCCCCCTCACCGGGAGTGCACCCCCAGCTTCGGCTGGGGGTTTTTTCAGTGCCCCGCCGGGTGGGCCTGCTCGGCGACCTGCCGCACGAAGCGCGACGGGTCCTCGCGGAGCAGCGCCGCCACCCCGGCAGGCAGCGACGGGCGGGACGCGACGGCCAGCCTCACCCCGTAATCCGGGTCAGCGGCCAGGGCGGCCAGCAGGTCGGGGGGCAGGTCGGGACGCGCGGCGATCCGGGCGCGGACCAGCCACGCCGCGTGCCGCGCCAGGGCCAGGACCTCCGTTTCCTGCAGGGCAGGGTGCTGCGCGAGCGGGATCAGGAGTTCCGTTCGTCCGTGGCGGATCAGGTGCGTGCGGACCCACGCGGGCACGTCGGGCAGGCGCAGCAGTGCGTGGAACGCCCCGTCCGGCCATTCGCGCAGCAGGTGCGGGTCGGCCAGTCGCAGCAGCGGCAGCGCCGGGTTCGCCAGGACGACCTGCGGGAACTCGGTGGCAAGGATGCCCAGCACGGCGGCGGGCGTGTTCGGGTGCCGCGCCACCTGCGCGCGGACCGCCGCGTCCGGGTGATCCGCCAGCGCCGCCAGCTCGGGCGCGGGCGCGCGGGGGTTCAGTACCGCTGCCGGGGGGACAGGTGCAGTTTCTCCAGCCATAACGCGAGCAGTTCCTCCAGGTCGTCCGGGTCCATGCCGCCCGCCGGACCGGGCTTCAGGTCGTCCAGCACCTCGAACGAGAAGGCCGCTTCGCCGTGCTGCGTCCAGTCTCGCTGAAGGGTGGGCGTGCGGTGCGATCCCAGCTGTAACTCGAAGCGGACCCGGTTCAGGTACGCGGGAGCGTCCACGCTGCCGCCGATCAGGCTGCGGCCCGACGCGACGTGCTGCACGCGGTAGATGCCGGGGCGGGGCGTGTGCTTCATACGTCCCCGAAAGCGGGCGCGGCGAGGTACAGGGCGTGCGTGCGGATGTCCGGCGGCCACGCGGCCAGCGCGGCCTCGAACGCGACGCGCTGCCCGGCGTACAGCGCGCGGGTGGCGGCCTCAAAGCCCGGGAGGTCCCCGCCCACCGCGCCCAGGAAGCGGTCGGTGGCCGCCTGGGCCTGCGCGCGGCGTTCACCGTCCGGGTCGGCTTTTCGGGCCTCGTCGATCAGGCGGCGCAGCGCGGCGGACGCCCCGCCCCGCTGGCGTTCAAGCCACTCCCAGTGCCGGGGCAGCAGCGACACCTCGCGTGACACGACGCCCAGTTTCGGGCGACCCGGCCCGCTGCGCGGCTCGGGCGGCAGGTGGCGGGCCAGGACCTCGTCCAGGGTGCCGCTCAGGTCGAAATCCACGCTGCGGCCCGTGCGGTCGTCGAAGGTCAGCAGGCCCGCGCGCGGCCCGGCGTGCAGCAGGGTGAGGGTGTCCGCGAGGGGCGCGGTCAGACGGCGGGTGGGGCCGTCGAAGGTGGTGAAGGTCGCGTCAGCATCCATGCCCCGATTTTATCCGGGTAAATTGCAGGGAGGCAATATTATCCGGGTAATAAAGATGGCCTATTCGCGTGTCTGCTGTCGAGCCGCCCGTCCCATTCGCCGGGCGGTGTGACGAATCCGCTGCGTCCCGCCTGTGTGCACGAGGGCCTCCAGCTCAAGAACAAACGCCTCGCCCCCGCCTTCCCGCTCCAGCCAGTCCAGGGCCGCCTGCTGCCAGAACTCCGTCGGCCAGGTCAGGCCCAGCCGGATACTCGAATCGACCTGGAGAGTATCGGCCAGCGCCGGGCTCAGGCCCACGGCGACCAGCCGACTCCGCAGATCGGCGTGAAATGCGGCCCCCTGCTGCAACACCGTGACGAGAAAGACCGGGGGCGAGTCAGTCAGCGACGACCACCCTCCTTCCCGCGCGAGGTACACCCACTCCCCTGCCCCGGTCACGCCGACGGGCACGCGGACGGCACTCAGCTCGGTCACCACGGTGATGCCCTGCTCCGGAGTCGTCAGGGCGCCCCTCCGAAGGTTTTCGTCCAGAGGCCGCAGCTGTCGCGGGCGCTCAGGCGCAGGGTCTCCCCCATCCAGCGCAGGCCCAGCACATCGAACCCACCGCAGTCGGGCCGGGTGCCCAGCTGACCGGTCACGGCGCGCGGCCCGGTGGCCTGCACGACGGTCGCCTGGAAGGTGAACACGTCCATGGTGTCGAAGGATCTGGACCGCTCGGTGACGAGTACCACCGCGTCGGTCTGCGCGGTCCACAGTTCGCCCGGCCAGCTGTTCAGGCGCGCGCCAGTATCCGGGTTCAGCTGCCACGTCTCGCACGCGGACGCCGCGATGACGCTGCCCGTGGGGCACAGGCCGACCCACAGCCGCCCCAACCCCAGCTGCGCGGACTGCCGGGATAGTTCGGCGGGAATGGGCAGTGTCCAGATCGTCTGGCTGCCTTCCACCCGCCGGATCTGGGCGGGCCGCTGCGGGCTGGGCAGGTCGTACAGGTAGACCGGCGCGGCGATCACTTCATCTCTTTGCGCAGCCCGGCAGCCATCTGGAACCACTCGCGTTCCTGGCGTTTGTAGAGGTTCGTGGCGCGCGATTCGGTCTTCGCCATCTGGTCGAGCAGCGCGCGGGCGTCCTCGGCGCGGCCCTGACGGATGAGGTACGCGGCGTAGCGGGCGCGGGGTTCCTCGGTGGTGGCGCCCGTGATGGCGTCGCGGTAGGTCTGGTCGGCGTCGGGTTTGCCCTGGGCGTCCTGCGCCTGCGCCAGCAGGGTGAGGGTCCGGGTGCGGGTGGCGGCGCTGGTGCGCAGGTCCACGCGGGTGAGTTTGTCCTCGGCGGCGCTGAAGTCACTGCGGGCGAGGTCCAGTTCGGCACTGGTGAGCAGCACGACCGGATCGTCGGCGTAGATGCCGCTCAGGAGGGGCGCGAGGGTGGCCTGCGCGTCGTCCGGGCGGCCCGCGCGGGCCTGCAGGGCGGCCAGGTCGGCGCGGTGCTGGAGGGTGTCGCTTTCCGTCAGGCGTTCGTGCGCCTCGCGGATGCGGGTGTCGAGGGGTTTGAGGGCCTCGACGCCGCGCGCGACGGCCTGTCCGGCCACGCGGCCACCCCCGCGCGCGGCGGGGATCAGGACCATGAAGGTGTACACGGCGGCGAACGCCAGTCCGAACAGGCCGCCGAACAGCGCGCCGAACAGCAGCATGACGATCCAGTACACCTGCTGCCGCGTGACGATCGCGTGGATCAGGCCGATGATCGCCAGCAGGCGCAGGAGGTTCAGCAGGAAGGGCAGGTAGGGTTGCAGGGCGTCCACGTCTCCCATGCTACGGGGCGCGACCGGGCGTTCCTGCCCATCAACGTGAAGTCCGGCTGAGGTTCAGGGTGGATTGATTCCGGGGGGGATGTGCGGCATACTTCGCGCCATCACCCGCGCCCGCTTCATATGGCGGCGCCCGTTGACCGGTCATGCCGGACGGGCGTATACTGCTCTGTGCTGACCATGATGGGTCGGATCAGGAGTTCTTTGCGGCGAACGGGTCTGCAAAACTAATTCACTTTCCAGGGAACGCGCCCACGACACACGGGGGGCCGCGATTCCCGGACGCGTCGTTTCTCCACCCCGGAAACGCGTGTGAACCACAAGAGGGCGTGCGAGGTGGACATGAGTTTGACCGGTAAAGGACCCCGCATCGAGCGATTCGGTGACATCGCGGACGTGATTCCGCTTCCCAACCTGACCGAGATTCAGGTGAACTCCTTCAGGGCCTTCCTGCAGGCCGACCGGGCCCCCGACGGGCGCGAGAACGTCGGGCTGCAGAGCGCCTTCAAGGAAGTCTTCCCCATCGACGAGACCGAGAAGGGCCGCTCGACGGGCCTAGTGCTGGACTTCCTGGAGTACCGTCTGGGCGAGCCGCCCTACACCCCGAGGAATGCCGCGAGAAGGACGTCACCTACCAGGCGCCCATGTACGCCAAGCTGCAGCTGATCCACAAGGACAGCGGCCTGATCAAGGAAGACCAGGTGTTCCTGGGTGACCTGCCCCTGATGACCGAGGACGGGTCTTTCGTCATCAACGGCGCGGACCGCGTGATCATCTCCCAGATCCACCGCAGCCCCGGCGTGTACTTCACCTCGTCCTACAAGGGCATCAAGAAGATGTACACCGGCGCGATCATTCCCATGCCCAAGCGCGGCCCCTGGATCGAACTGGAGTTCGCGGGCGGCATCCTGGAAATGAAGGTCAACAAGCGCAAGTTCCCCGTGGCGATGCTGCTGCGCGTCCTCGGGTACGACGACGCCAGCCTCAAGGCGCTGTTCACGGAATTCGAGCCGGACCTGGAACTCCCCGAGGACAAGAGCGCGGGCATGGGCGCCGACGAGGCGCTGCTGCGCCTGTTCACGGTACTGCGGCCCGGCGATCCGCCCAAGCGTGACAAGGCCATCCAGTACCTGTACGGGCTGCTGGCTGACCCCCGCCGCTACGACCTGGGCGAACCCGGCCGCTTCAAGATGAACACCAAGCTGGGCGTGCAGCGTCAGGAGCGCACCCTGCTGAACTTCGAGGACGGCAAGTTCACGGACGCCGGTCTGGTGGACACCATCCGCTACCTGATGGCGCTGCAGTACGGCCGCGAGACCGTCAGCATGGCCGACGCGGACGGCGTGCTGCACGACGTGCCCGTGGGCGAGGACGACATCGACCACCTCGGCAACCGCCGCGTGCGCACCGTGGGCGAACTGCTCGCCGACCAGCTGCGCGTCGGCATGGGCCGCATGGCGCGTGGCGTGCGCGAGCGCATGCTGCTGGGCAACCCCGACGCCGCGACCCCCACGAAACTCGTGAACAACCGCCCCATCGTGGCGGCCATGCGCGAATTCTTCGGCCGCAGCCAGCTCTCGCAGTTCAAGGACCAGACCAACCCCCTGTCGGACCTGCGCCACAAGCGCCGTATCTCCGCGCTGGGGCCGGGCGGTCTGACCCGCGAACGCGCCGGTTTCGACGTGCGTGACGTGCACCGTACCCACTACGGCCGCATCTGCCCGATCGAGACGCCCGAAGGCGCGAACATCGGCCTGATCTCCTCGCTCGCCTCCTACGCGAAGGTGAACGACCTGGGCTTCATCGAGGCCCCGTACCGCAAGGTCGAGGGTGGCCGCGTCAGCGACGACGTGATCTACATGACCGCCGACATCGAGGACCGTTACACCGTCGCGCAGGCGAACAGCCCGCTGAACGACGACGGCACCTTCAGTGACGAGCGCGTCTTGGCCCGCCGCAAGGGCGACCCGCTGTGGTACACCCCGGAAGAAGTGGACTACATGGACGTGTCCCCGAAGCAGATCGTGTCCATCAACACGTCCCTGATTCCCTTCCTGGAGCACGACGACGCCAACCGCGCCCTGATGGGTTCGAACATGCAGTCGCAGGCCGTGCCGCTCGTGCGCGCCGACAGCCCCGCCGTGGGCACCGGCGTCGAGCGCCGCGTGGTGACCGACAGCGGCACCAGCGTCGTGAGTGACGTGACGGGCCGCGTGACGTACGTGGACGCCCGCAACATCCAGGTCACCCTGACCGAGGACGCGCCCGCCATCGGCTACAGCGTCGGCAACGTCCGCACCTTCGAACTCGTGCGCTTCACGCGCAGCAACCAGGGCACCAACCTCGACCAGCACCCCATCGTGGACATCGGTGACACGGTGAGCGCCGGTCAGGTCATCGCCGACGGTCCCGCCAGCGACCTCGGCCGCCTCGCGCTGGGTCAGAACATCACGATCGCCATCATGCCCTTCGACGGCTTCAACTTCGAAGACGCGATCTGCATCAGCGAGGGTCTGGTCCGCAAGGACTTCTACACCAGCGTGCACATCGAGAAGGACGAGATCGAGGCGCGCGACACCAAGCTCGGGCCCGAGAAGATCACCCGCGACATCCCCGGCCTGTCTGAAGCCGCGCTGCGCGACCTCGACGAGGACGGCATCGTCCGCGTGGGCGCCGAAGTCAAACCCGGCGACATCCTCGTCGGCAAGACCAGCTTCAAGGGCGAAAGCGAACCCACCCCCGAAGAGCGCCTCCTGCGGTCGATCTTCGGTGAGAAGGCCCGCGAAGTGAAGGACACCAGCCTGCGCGTGCAGTCCGGCCAGGGCGGCATCGTCGTGAAGACCGTCCGCTTCCGCCGCGGCGACGAGGGCGTGGACCTCAAACCCGGCGTGCGCGAGATGGTCCGCGTGTACGTGGCCCAGAAACGCCAGTTGCAGGTGGGCGACAAGGTCGCCAACCGCCACGGGAACAAGGGCGTGGTCTCCAAGATCATGGCCCCCGAGGACATGCCCTACCTCGAAGACGGCACCCCCGTCGACCTCGTGTTCAACCCGCTGGGCGTGCCCTCGCGCATGAACCTCGGGCAGATCCTCGAAACCCACCTGGGTGAAGTGGCCCGCCTGACCGGCCAGAAGTTCGAGACTCCGGTCTTCGACTCCGTCACCGAGGCGACCATCAAGGAAATGCTCGAAGTGGCCGCCGCCGAACGCATCCAGCGCAACAAGGACGACGGCTTCGAACTCGACAAGCGCGAGCAGCAGGTGCTCGACCGCGCCGCGAAACTCGGCGTGATCAGCGACACCAGCGGCGACTACGAGAAATCCCAGATGGAACTCAGCCGCACCGGCAAGAGCGTCCTGTACGACGGCCGCAGCGGCGAACCCATCAGCGGCCCCGTCGTGGTCGGCACCATGTACGTCATGAAGCTGTACCACATGGTGGAAGACAAGCTGCACGCCCGCTCCACCGGCCCCTACAGCCTCATCACCCAGCAGCCCCTCGGCGGGAAGGCCCAGTTCGGCGGCCAGCGCTTCGGGGAGATGGAAGTGTGGGCGCTCGAAGCGTACGGCGCCGCGCACGTCCTGCAGGAAATGCTGACCATCAAGTCCGACGACATCGACGGCCGCGACGCCGCGTACCAGAGCATCGTCAAGGGCGAAGAAGTGTCGGGCAGCACCATCCCCGAATCGTTCAAGGTGCTCGTCAAGGAACTCCACTCGCTGGGCCTCGACGTCGAAGTGCTCGACAACGGCGACAAGGCCGTCGACATCTTCGAAGGCATGATGCCCAAGCGCTGAGGCGCGCTGATTCGCGCCGTCTAAGGGTCGAAAGGTCCAAGAGTCAGGAGAATTCCGCGCTCAGGCCCTAGACCCCCTGACCTTCAGACCCTTAGACCCACAGTCCAAGCCTCCCAACCCAGGAGTCTCAATGAAAGATTTCAACAAAGTTCGTATCGCCATCGCCAGCCCGGAGAAGATCCGCGAGTGGTCGTTCGGCGAGGTTGAAAAGCCCGAAACCATCAACTACCGCACCCTGAAGCCCGAGCGTGAAGGTCTGTTCGACGAGCGTATCTTCGGGCCGCAGAAGGACTACGAGTGCGCCTGCGGGAAGTACAAGCGTCAGCGCTACGAGGGCAAGGTCTGCGAGCGCTGCGGCGTGGAAGTCACCAGCAGCAAGGTCAGGCGCTACCGCATGGGTCACATCGACCTGGCGACGCCCGCCGCGCACATCTGGTACGTCAAGGACACCCCCAGCAAGATCGGCACGCTGCTCGACCTGAGCGCCGGTCAGCTGGAGAAGGTGCTGTACTTCAGCTCCTTCCTGGTCACCGATCCCCGCAACGCCCAGAAGGACGGCCGTCCCCTCAAGCGCGGCGAACTGCTGAGCGACGACGAGTACCGTGAACTGCGCTTCGGCCGTCAGGAAACGTACTCCATCCCCAACGGCACCGACGCCGAGATCCGCGACGGCGAGTACGTCACGCGCGGCCAGATCCTGGGCGGCAACGTCGTCAGCAAGATGGACGGCCTCGCGCAGTACCGCTTCCCGCGCCGCGCGATCATCGCGTACAGCGAGGAAGTCGAGGCGACCCTGCCCGTGCCCGCCGAGGCGCTGGTCGAGCAGGACGCGTTCCGCGCCGGTGAGATCCTCGCCGAGCTGGAAAGCGACGTGCAGATCACCGCGCCCGTGGACGGCACCGTCGTGCTGCACGAGATGGGCGAGGACAGCGTCATGGTCGAGCTGCGCGAGGGCGTGGACGAGGAAGGCACCCCCAGCGGTGAGGTCCTGGCCCGCGTGTACATCCCGCACGGCATGAACGTGCAGGTCGTGCACGGCGAGATCGTCGAGGCCGGCGCCGCCCTGGCCGACGCCGCGAGCGGCACCCGCCTGCGCGTCAGCCGCGACAGCCGCCTGAGTGGCGTCACCTTCCCCAAGAAGAAAGGTGACGTGCAGGTCAAGGCGCACTGGACGCGCCGCGCCGAGTACCCCATCAACCCCACCATGCACGTCCTGATCGGCGACGGCAGCGAGGTCAAGCGCGGCCAGAAGGTCGTGGGCGCGATCGACAAGGAAGAGGAGATCGTCGCGGACGCCGACGGCACCATCACCCTGCACAACCCCGCCAGCATCATCGTCAGCAAGGCGAAGGTCTACGCGTACAACGACGAGCCCCTCGTCGTGAACGGCGACCGCGTCGAGCCCGGTGACGAACTCGCCGACGGCGGCGACCTGCGCAGCGAGATCAGCGGCCGCATCGAGATCGACCTCGTGCGCAAGCAGGTGCGCGTCATCGAGTCCTACGACTTCGACGCCAAGATGGGCGCCGAGGCCGTCAAGGAACTCCTCGACGACCTCGACCTCGATCAGCTGGAAGTCGAACTGAACGAGATGATGAAGGACTCCAGCCGCCACAAGCGCGCCAAGGCCCGCAAGCGCCTGGAAGTGACCCGCGCGTTCAAGCGCAGCGGCAACCACCCCAGCTGGATGATCCTGAACACCGTGCCCGTCATGCCCCCGGACCTGCGTCCGATGGTGCAGGTGGACGGCGGCCGCTTCGCGACCTCGGATCTGAACGACCTGTACCGCCGCCTGATCAACCGCAACAACCGCCTGAAGAAGCTCATGAGCCAGGGCGCGCCGGACATGATCATCCGCAACGAGAAGCGCATGCTTCAGGAAGCGGTGGACGCCCTGATCGACAACGGCCGCCGCGGCAGCCCCGTCACCAACCCCGGTTCTGACCGGTCCTTGCGTTCCCTGACCGACCTGCTCGGTGGGAAACAGGGCCGCTTCCGCCAGAACCTGCTCGGGAAGCGCGTGGACTACTCCGGCCGCAGCGTGATCGTGGTCGGCCCGCAGCTGAAACTGCACCAGTGCGGTGTGCCCAAGCGCATGGCGCTCGAACTCTTCAAGCCCTTCCTGTTCAAGGTCCTCGAAGAGAAGGGCGAGGTCACGAACATCAAGCAGGCCCGCAAGATGCTCGAACGCTACCGCGACACCCGCGACAGCGTCTGGGACGCCCTGGAAGAGGTCATCGAGGACAAGGTCGTGCTGCTCAACCGCGCGCCCACCCTGCACCGACTGGGCATCCAGGCCTTCGAGCCCGTGCTCGTCGAAGGTCAGTCCATCCAGCTGCACCCGCTGGTCTGTGAAGCCTTCAACGCCGACTTCGACGGCGACCAGATGGCCATCCACGTCCCCCTCAGCGCCCAGGCGCAGGCCGAGGCGCGCATCCAGATGCTCAGCGCCCACAACCTGCTGTCCCCCGCGAACGGCGAACCGAACGTCAAACCCAGCCGCGACATCATCCTGGGGATCTTCACCCTGACCCTGCTGCGCAAGGACAACCTCGGCGCGGGCAGCGAATTCGCTGACGAGCAGGCCGCCCTGGCCGCCCTCGAAGGCGGGAAGGTCGCGCTGAACAGCCCCATCGTCGTCGCCGGTCAGGAAACCAGCCCCGGCCGCCTGAAGTACATCTTCAGCAACCCCGACGAGGCCATCATGGCCGTCGAACGCGGCGAGATCGACCACCAGGACTACGTCCGCATCCGCCTCAACGGCGTCACCTACGACACCAGCGCGGGCCGCGTGATGTTCCGCCGGATCGTGCAGGAAGCCCTGGGCCTGCAGGCGCACCTCGTGGACACCCTCGTGAACCTCGAGACCGCCTACGAGAAGGACCACCTCAAGGACATGGTCATGGCGTGCTTCAAGCACCTCGGGATCGAGGCGACCGCCGGGCTGCTCGACGGCCTGAAGGACGCGGGCTTCAAGCTCTCCACGACCTCCGGCATCACCATCGGCATCGACGACATCGTCATCCCGCCCGCCAAGACCGAAATCCTGGCCGAAGCGGACGCCAAGGTCGCCGAGATCGAGCAGAACTTCGAGTTCGGCTTCATGACCGAAGAAGAGCGCTACAAGCAGGTCGTGCAGCTCTGGAACGACACGAAGGACGAAGTCAAGAACGCCATGTTCGACAACTTCGGCAAGAACTACCCCTTCAACCCCCTGTGGATCATGAGCCTCTCGGGCGCCCGTGGTAACGCGCAGCAGATCACGCAGCTCGCCGGGATGCGCGGCCTGATGGCCCGCCCCGACGGCAGCACCATCGAAGTGCCGATCCGCGCCAGCTTCCGCGAGGGTCTGTCGGTGCTGGAATACTTCATCTCCACCCACGGCGCCCGTAAGGGTGGCGCGGACACCGCGCTGCGTACCGCCGACTCCGGCTACCTGACCCGCAAACTGGTCGACGTGGCCCACGAGGTCGTCGTGCGCGACGTGGACTGCGGCACCACCGACTACACCGTCATGCCCCTGGGCGCGACCGACGAGCGCACCGGCGAGTGGCGCACCCGCAAGAGCAGCGAGATCGAGACCAGCATCTACGGCCGGACCCTGTCCGACGCCGTGGAAGTCGACGGCCGCACCATCGAAGCGGGCGAGATGCTCAGCCTGGAAGACGTCAAGGCGATCACCAAGAACGCCAAGGCCCTCCAGAGCGTGTTCATCCGCACGCCCCTGAACTGCCGCGTCAAGAGCGGCGTGTGCCAGAAGTGCTACGGCTACGACCTCTCGCAGGCCAAGCCCGTCAGCATGGGCGAAGCGGTCGGCGTCGTCGCCGCCGAATCCATCGGCGAGCCCGGCACGCAGCTCACCATGCGTACCTTCCACACCGGTGGGGTCGCCGGCAGCGGCGGCGGGGACATCACCATGGGTCTGCCCCGCGTGATCGAACTGTTCGAAGCCCGCAAACCCAAGACCAGCGCGGCCGTGGCCGACCGTGACGGCGTCGTGCGCATCGAGGAAGACGAGGAACGCTACCTCGTGCGCATCGAGGCCGACGACGACCAGTACAGCAGCAAGACCGCCATGAAGATCAGCAAGGGCCTGCGCATGATCGTCAAGGACGGCGACCGCGTCGAAGCCGGCCAGCCCCTCACGCGCGGCGCCATCAACCCCCACGACCTCCTGCTGTACAAGGACACCGACGCCGCCCAGCGCTACCTGGTGGAAGAAGTGCAGCGCGTGTACCGCAGCCAGGGCGTGAAGGTGCACGACAAGCACATCGAAGTCATCGTGCGCCAGATGCTCCGCTGGGTCGAAATCACCGACGGCGGCGACACCGAACTGCTCGAAGGGCAGACCGTGGAACGCTGGGAAGTCGACCAGGCCAACGACCTGCTCGAGGAAGGCCAGACCCCCAGCTCCTGGAAGCCCGTCCTGCTGGGCATCACCAAGAGCAGCCTGACCACCAAGAGCTGGCTGTCCGCCGCGAGCTTCCAGCACACCACCCACGTGCTGACCGAGGCCAGCATGAAGGGCCAGGTCGACGACCTGATCGGCCTGAAGGAGAACGTCATCCTCGGGAAGCTGATTCCCGCCGGGACGGGCCTCCAGACGGTGCGGGACATGCAGGTCGCCGACGAGCGCACCCTCGAGAAGTACGGCGAGGGCAGCACCAGCACGGACTCCGTGACCGGCAACCGCAGCTACGACGACACCCGCCCCGGCGTCGTCAACGAGAACGTCACCTACACCAACTAAGGTTCCTCGCCCCAATGCCCCCTGCCCCCTGTGGGTGGGGGGTTTTTCGTCGTCCGCGCGGGGTCACCTCTCCCCCCTTCCGGCGCAGGAGTCATCGGCAGAGCAGTCCTCTGCCTGATCGGCCAGTGGTACATGTTCGGGAGGCAGGTCGTCGGTGGGCAGCGTCTCCAGCAGCCACACGAGCTGCCCCGGTGCGGTCAGCAGGTCGGTCCAATCGGTCGGCCAGAGGCGGTCCCAGGCGGGCGGCGCGAGCAGCAGCGCGGCGGTCCCGAGGCGGAGGGCAGCGGCGGTCAGGACGGTACTCATGGATCAGTCCCCTGAGGCTCCGTGAATGCGGAGTCGGACCTCATGACACGCCTCCACCCGTGACCACGCCGTGCCCGGCACGTGACCGCGAAGCACGGAAACGGGAGGGGCCGCGCGGCGCGACACCCTCCCGGACCGTCGGGGCGGGTTTACCCGACCTGCTCGACCCCGCTGCGTTCGGGCAGGTCGCCGTCCTCGTCCTCCAGCGGCGCGAACAGGCGGTCCAGGTCGGCGGACGTGAGCTGGGTGGCGTCGCTGAGACCCCCGTCGAGAATGCCGCGCGCCAGGGACGCCTTGCGGGCCTGCAGGTCCAGGATGCGTTCCTCGACGCTGCCGGCGGCGATCAGCTTGTACACGAACACCGGTTTGTCCTGCCCGATGCGGTAGGCGCGGTCGGTGGCCTGCTCCTCGGCTGCGGGGTTCCACCAGGGGTCGTAGTGGATGACGGTGTCGGCCGCCGTGAGGTTCAGGCCGACGCCCCCGGCTTTCAGGGTGATCAGGAACACGTGGGTCTTGCCGTTCTGGAACGCGTCGATCTGGCCCTGACGGTCCTGGGTGCTGCCGGTGATCATGGAGTACGGGATGCGCTGTTCACGCAGCCAGTCCTCGAGGTGGCGCAGCAGCGTGGCGAAGCCGCTGAAGATCAGGACGCGCCTTCCCTCCTCGATCATCTGCGGGAGGTGCGCCTGGAGCCAGTCGAACTTGGCGTTGTTCTGCACGCCGCGCGCCGCGTCGAGTTTCACGAGGCGCGGGTCGGTGACCGCCTGCCGCAGCTTCAGGAGGGCGTCGAGGATGGCGATGGTGCTGCGGGCGAGGCCGCGCGCACGGAGTTCCTCGCGAACGCGGGTCTCGGTCGTGACGCGCACCGTCTCGTACAGGTCACGCTGGTCGCCGTCCAGCGTGACGCGCACCGGGATCTCGGTCTTGGGGGGCAGTTCGCGCGCCACGTCGCGTTTCTCGCGCCGCAGGATGAACGGGCGCACGCGCGCGGCGAGCGCCTGACGGCGGGACGCCTCGCCGCGCTTCTCGATGGGCGTGCGGTACAACTCGCGGAACGTCTTCTCGTCGTGCAGCAGGCCCGGCGCGAGGAAGTTGAACTGCGACCACAGCTCACCCAGGTGGTTTTCCAGCGGCGTGCCGGTCAGCGCGAGGCGGTGCCGGGCACTGAGGCTCCCGGCGGCCTTAGCGGCGGCCGTGCGGGTGTTCTTGATATTCTGCGCCTCGTCGAGGATCACGAGGTGGTACTCGAACGCCCCCAACTCCGTGATGTCGCGCGGCAGCAGCGGGTACGTCGTGAGGATCAGGTCATGCTCGGGAATCCGCGCGAACTGCGCGCGGCGGTCCTTGCCGTGCAGCGTCAGCACCCGCAGGTCCGGCGTGAACTTCGCCGCTTCCGCCTGCCAGTTGCCGATCACGCTGGTCGGCGCGATCACCAGACTGGGCCGGTCCGCGCGGCCCGATTCCTTCTCCAGCAGCAGGTGCGACAGGGTCATTACGGTTTTTCCCAGCCCCATGTCGTCGGCGAGGATGCCGCCCATGCCGTACTCTCGCAGGAATTGCAGCCACGCGACGCCCTGGCGCTGGTAGGGGCGCAGGTCGGCGCGCAGGCCCTGCGGGGGGTGATGTCCTGCACGCCCCGGAAGTCGCGCAGGCGGCGGCCCAGGTCGAGGAGGCGTTCGGCGCCGAGCCAGCGGGCCTGCACGGCTTCTTCCAGCTGGGCGACGCGGGCGGCGTCGAGGAGTGGGAGGCGCAGCGGGCCGGGGGGCAGGTCGCGGAGGTTGAGTTCCACGAGGACGCCCAGGATGGCGCGGACGCGTCCGGCGGGCAGCGCGACGCGGCGGCCGTCGCCGAGGGAGGCGTGCAGGACCTCGTCGTCCTTGAGTTCCGCGAGGGCTTCGGGGGTGAACAGTTGCGGCTGGCGGGCGATCAGGTCGGCGAGGATGGGGATGAGGCTGAGGCGCTGGCCGTCCACGACGATGCCGAGGTCGAGGGTGAACCAGCCGCCGTGGGAGTCGTCAGTCTCGCCGTACCAGTCGGTGATCTCCGCGAAGTTCAGCGGGAAGTCCGGGTGGACGTGGATGGTGAAGCCCTGCGCTTCGAGGTCCTCGCGCCCGGCGCGCATGAAGGCCATCCAGGCGTCGTCGTCCCCGAGGGTGAGGAGGTGGTCGCCGCCGGGGACGGTGTACTCGTGGCCGTAGGCGTCCTCGAGGAGCATGAAGCCGCTCAGGGCGACGGTGTGGGCCGCGTCGCGTTCCGCTTCGGGGTCGCGGGTGACGCGGGTGAGGACGCCGTTCCGGAAGACGGCGGGGCCGGTGCCTGCGTGGTCGTCGGGAACGGTGAGGCCCGCGTAGGCGTGCCGGAGTTCTGCCAGTGGGAGCGTGACGGTGTGCCGCGCGCCGCTGAAGGCGTGGTGGGTGGCCTCGCGCGCCAGCAGGTGCAACTGCGGGGTGTACGGCAGGCGTTCCTCGCGGACCTGCACGGTCTGCGGGATGGGCAGGTTCAGGCCGGAGGCGGTGATCGCGTGGGCCAGCGCGACGGCCTGCGCGGGCGGCAGGACCGGGCCGGACAGGAAGCGGGCCGTGACCTCGGCGGGCGCGTCGGTCTGCACGCGCGAGAGGGTCAGCGCGGCGGGCCTCACCGCCCAGGGGGGCGCGACCGGGAGCAGCTGCGCGTCCGGCGCGTCCGGGAGGTGCACGGCGGGGGTCTGCCCGCCGCGCGGGTCGCTCAGCCACGCCAGCTGCCCGCTCAGGTCCGGACCGCGCGTGAGGGGCTGCTCGGGCCGCTCCCAGCACAGGCGGCCGCTGCCGAGCAGGTGCTCCAGCAGCAGGTCCGCCGCGGGGTGGTCGGTCAGGGCGTGCAGTTCCTCCTGCCAGCGGCCCGGCTCGTGCGTGGCGGTGGTCGCCATTTCCAGCAGCCGCAGGAGGTTCGAGTCGCGGCGCACGAACGCGGGCGCGCTGCTGAGGTTGCGGGGCAGCGGGTAGCGTTCAGCTCCCTTCACGTCCGGCTGCTCGCCGCGCAGCGGCACGCGCAGGAGTTGCAGCGCCACGCGCCTCCCCCCCGCCGACGAGCCGGGCGGCAGGAAGCGCAGCACGTAGCGCAGTTCGAACTGACGGCCGCGGCTGGGGCTGCGGGTGTCCGTGAACGACGCCAGCCACTGCTGCGTGCGGGCGTCCAGGGGTTCCTCGGCGGGGGCGGGTTTGCCACCGTCGGCCGCGTCGCGGGGCGCGGGGCGCGGCCCGGCGGGCGGGTCGGTCGCCAGCACGAGCGCGGCCACGTGACGGCAGCGGTAGCGCCCGCAAGTGCAGGAACTGCCGCGCAGTTGCGGGTCCGGCGGGGGCAGCAGGTCCACCGTGGCGTGGTAGGGCACGCCCGCGTCGGTGACAGTCGCCTCGGCGTGCCAGCCGTCGTCCGTCCACTCGCGGCGCACGTCGGTGACGGCCTCCTCGCGCAGCGCGAGGCCCTGCGCGGCGGTGTCGAGCGCGAAGCCGGGCGGCAGGCGGCTGAGTTTCATCGGGCCCCCGCGTGGACACCTGCGTCAGGCGTCCACCCCTGCGGGCGGGACGGAATGACCATCACGACGGGAACAAACACGCCCTCCAGTGTACCGCGCCCCGCCTGATCCTGAATCCGAAGTCCAGCACAGAGCGCCGCGTCGGCTGGACAGCTGTCCGGACCCCACCACCCCGCGTCGTCGGGCGGGACGACGAACACCCCCTCCACCCCGCCCGGCGACCCGGCTCAGCGGGCCTGGATGCGCCAGACGCGGCCCTCGCCGTCGTCGGTCAGCAGCAGCGAGCCGTCGGCGGCCACCGCGAGGTCCACCGGGCGCCCAACGACGTTCTGCCCACGCAGGAAGCCGGTCAGGAAGTCCGTGACCCGCCCGGTCTGCGGGTCGATGGTGATCACCTTGTAGCCGCTCTTCTCGCTGCGGTTCCAGCTGCCGTGCAGCGCCACGAACATCTGCCCGCGGTAAGCGGCGGGGAAGGTCTTCCCGGTATAGAACGCCAGGCCCAGCGGCGCGGAATGCGCGGTGGTCAGCGCGAAGGCGGGCGTGGCGGCCTTGCAGGTGTCAGCGGATTTGCGGCCAAAGTCTTTGTCCCACACCTGTGCCTGTCCGGGCTGGGTGGTGTAGCAGTACGGCCAGCCGTAGAACCCGCCCTGTTTGACCTTGTAGAACCCCTCGGGCGGGAGGTCGTCGCCCAGCTGATCGCGGCCGTTGTTCGTGGCATACAACTGCCCACCGAACCACTCGACCCCCACCGCGTTACGCAGCCCGGTCGCGTAGGGCTTGCCGTTCTTCCCGTCTGCGTCGTACACCCAGATCGCGGCGCGTTTCGGGTCGCTCTCCTCGCAGACGTTGCAGGTGCTGCCCACCGACACGTACATCCGCCCGTCCGGGCCGAACTCCACGGTGCGGGTGGAGTGCCCGCCGCCGCCCGGCAGGTTCACCAGTCTCACCGGCGCGGCGCTGGCCTTCGTGTCCCCGGCCCTGTACGGGAAACGCACCACGCCGTCCGTGTTCGCCACGTACAGGAACCCGCCCCGGATGGCGAGGCCGTGCGGCTGGTTCAGCCCGCTGGCGAACACCTGCTTCCCGTCCGCCTTCCCGTCACGGTTGCGGTCCGGCAGGACGTACACGATCCCGGCGCCCGTGTCGCTGAGCAGCACGTCCCCGTTGCTGGCGACCACCATGAAGCGCGGCTTCCTGAAGCCGTCCGCGTACAGGTTCACGCTGAACCCGGCGGGCACTTTGAGGCTCTGCGCGACGCCAGTGCTGCTCTGCGCGCAGCCGGTGCCCAGCAGGGCGAGGGTCATAGCAGCCAGCGCCGCCGGAAAGGCCAGTCGGATTGAGGGCATGCTCCCAGCAGACCAGCCACTCATGAGGCGGGCATGCCAGCCGGATCAACGTCGGGCCGAGATCAGCCTGTAGCCCACCTCAGGCGATGCAGAGTCCGCACCCGTAAGCAGCGGTGGGCGCCACCCTGAACAACGTCACGCTGGAACGCCGATCCTGCACACCCCCTCCCGGCCTCCCCGCTCAAGGGGGAGGGGCAGAACGGCTCGGCCCATCATGGGCTGACCCGCACGGCGCGTGCCAGCCTGGATCAGGTGTCGAACTTGCTGAGCACCTGCTCGGTGCGGGCGCTCTTGACGCGGTTCACGAGCCGTTCGTGCTCGTGCCGGTCACGCAGGCTCTTGGAGAGGGTCAGGGTGCTGGCCGTCAGGAACAGCGTGCCCATGTACAGGTACCCCTTGATCCACCAGTCCACCGGGATGAAGTAGATGCCCAGGATCATCAGGCCCAGCGCGGTCGTGAACGCGATCCAGATGAAACTCAGCCAGGCGGGGGAATCACCGACGATATCCGGGTTGCTGAACTGCGTCATGGGTACAACCTCCTGTGACGGGCCCTGCGGACTGTGAAGGGCACTGCTGAGGATTCTGCCGTGACGGGCACGCGCTGCGCCGCTCAGGTGCCCTTGCGCCGGTCAAGCCGGGCATGCTAGTGACCCGCCGCCCAGCTCGCCCCAGCATAGGAGCGGGACAGCCGTCTCACACTGGCTTCTGAACGCACTCCAGAAAAGCCCCTCCAACCCTCGCCCAGACGCGAGAAAGCCGCCCCAGTTCAGGGCAGCTTTCCGGTGTCCTGAATGTCAGGCGCGCGTGGCTTCCGGGTACTCGAACCTCGCCCCGAGGGATTCGAGGTGACGGAAGAACATCGGGTAGCTCTTGCGGATGTGGTGCGCGCCCGTGATGCGGATGGGGGCCTGCGCGCCCAGGCCCAGCACGGTCAGCAGCATGATCATGCGGTGGTCGCCGTGCCCGTCTGCGGTGACGCCCCCGGCGAGGCTGGGCGTGCCCGTGACGGTCAGGCTGTCCTGCGTCTCGGTGACGGTCAGGCCCAGAGCCTCCAGTTCGCGGCGCGTGTCGCTGATGCGGTCGCATTCCTTCAGGCGCAACGTGTACACGTTCTCCCAGGTGGTCGTGCCCTCCGCCAGGGCCGCCGCCGCCGTCAGGGCCTGCACGGCGTCCGTGAAGCCGTCCCCGTCCCGCGTGACCGCGCGCAGGGGCCGCCCGCCGCGCACGATCACGGTATCGCCCTCTCGGGTCAGGTCCGCACCCATCTCCCGCAGCACGTTCAGGGCCTCGCGTTCACCCTGCAGGTCATGCTCGCGGAGGTTCGACAGGCGCAGCTCGCCGGGCCGCGTGGCGGCCGCCGCGAGGATCGCCGCGCTGCCCGGGTAATCCCCCGGCACGAGCACGCGGCCCGCCCGGAACGCCTGCCCACCCGGAATCGTGATGCGGCTCAGGTCCTCACTGGCAGACGCCTGCACCCCGAACGCCGCCAGGGTGTCCAGCGTCTGCCGCAGCGGCGCGTGACTCTTGATGTCCCCCGTCAGCCGCAGGTCCAGCCCGTCCGCGAGCAGCGGCCCCAGGAACATCAGCGCCGACGCGTACTGGCTGCTGCGCTCCGCACTGACCTCCACCACGCCCCCCCGCACCGGGCCCGAGATGGCCAGGGGGAACATGCCCTCCCGACTCTGCACCCGCGCCCCCAGGCGCGACAGGGCCTCCAGCAGATCCCCCTGCGGCCGCTTTCCGAGCGAATCCGGGTAGTCCGTCACGAACGACGTGCCCGTCGTCAGGGCCGCCACGCCCATCAGGAACCGCGCCACCGCCCCCGCATTCCCCGGATTCAACGTCACACCCGCCTGCGGACTGCTCCCGAACCCCCGGATCACGGCGTCCCCACCCACCAGCTCCACGCCCGCACCCCAGTCCCCCAGGCAGCGCAGCATCGCCCCCGCGTCCTCGCTGGTCGCCACGCCCACCACCCGTGACTCCCCATCCGCCAGCGCCGCCGCCAGCAGGTACCGCGTCGTGTAATTCTTGCTCGGCTGCGCCCGCAACTCCCCCCGCAACTCCGCGGCGGGATGCACGATCACGTCAAACTTCTCCGGCAGGCCATCCGCACTCATGAGGCCAGCGTAGCCCGCACGCCCACGCCACGCCGGGACGCTGTACAGGAGGGGGAAGTGGGGAGTGGGTTGTAGGCAGTAGGAAGGGAGGCTGCTGCGCAGCGGGAAGGGCAACCCCTTAGTCGCCTACGGGGACAGCTCCCCTCCCTGCGGGCCCTGCGAGTCAGGGGGAGCCTCGAACACAGGCCTCTGCGGCGAGAAGCAGATCGGCGCGCCACAGCGCACGCCAGGGCACCACACCCGGCCGTCCGGCGCCTTCATGTTCCTGCGTTTCAGGGCGGTGTGAGAGTCGCGTGGGCACCCTGACGGGAGTACGGCGCCCCCAGCTTCCCTCATCTCACCGGGCGGCGCCCCGGAGCCTCCCATGCGTGCACCCCTGACCGTGACCCTGCTGACCGCGCTGCTGGCCGCCTGTTCCCAGACGCCCACCCCGGCGCCGGACGTGACCGGCAGCGCGGAGGGACTGGCGGCGCAGGCGAGGAGCACCTGCCGCCTCCCGGCGATCCCGAGCGTGATACGCGCGGTGCGGTTCGATCCGTCGTACGCGTACGGACTGGGCCTGGACGCCACGCAGCTGAGCGCGCAGCTGGTGGACGCCTGGGCGCGCGAGGGCGTGAACACCGCGTACGTGCTCGTGTACAACCCCACGTACGGCGCGCGGTACCGCACGACCTACGCGAACAACGTCGTCGAGAGCTGGGGGCAGCAGGACCTGCTGGGAGCGCTGCTGACCGCCGCCGCGCCGCGCGGCATTCAGGTGATCGCGTGGGTGTACGACTTCCGGCACGCGGGCGCACTGGCGGCCAACCCGGACTGGACGTCCCGCCGCGCCGACGGGCAGGGCTACGAGGAGAGTTTCGACCGGGCGTTCATGACGCTGGGCAGCAGCGCCGCCGAGACGTGGTACCAGGGGTTCCTGAAGGACCTGCTGACCCGCTACCCGGCGCTGAGTGGCGTGGATCTCGCCGAACCGGTCGTGAACTGGTGGGGCGCGCAGGCCGATTACAGCGCCGCGAGCACCGCCGCCTTCCAGAAGGCGTACCCCGGGCAGACGGTCGGGGGGGACACCTGGCGCACCTGGCGGGCGGCGCAACTGTCCGCTCACCTGGCCCGCTCGGCCCGCACCGTCCGGAGCCTGTGCAAGCGCGTGCACGTGACGACCACCCTGACCGCCGCACCGGACGGCACGCTGATGCCCCCCGCGACCGTGGCGCGCGAGACGGGCTTCGACCTGAACGCCGTGCTGGGCAGCGCCGACCGGCCGGACGTGCTGAACGCCGAACTGATCTGGCAGCAGTGGAAGGCCCAGTACGGCGCGGCCGTCTTCACGCCGGACTGGACGGGCGCCGCGACGCGGCAGGCCCTCGCGCAGGTGGCGGGCCGGGCACGACTGGCGGTGCATGTGGAGACCACGCCGTTCGGCGCGGTGGTGCCGTCGGACGCGGACACCCAGGCGGCCCTGCGCGCGGCCAGCGCGGCGGGCGCGTCGGCACTGGACGTGTACGACAGCACGGTGCTGGACAGCAGCAGCCCCTGGGCGAGCGTGTACGCGCCCCTGACTGCACAGGCCCGCTGACGCGGCCACCCCCCGGCGGGGGCCCCCATGCCCCCCTGCCGGATGCAGGCCGGTCGGCGACAGGACCGCTATTTTTGACAGGAATCACCGGTCAGATCTGCCGCTACTGGTGCCCGGAGGCCACGGCGCCGGGTGAGAACCGTTCACTGCTCCGTCCGGGCGTCCTGACCTGAAGTCAGGCGGCCGTCGTCTCGACCCGGGGGTCCCTATGCTCAGTCTTCAGGTGTGCGGCCTCGTGGTCAGCAGCCTCTCCTCTCTGCCCAGCCCGCAGTGGCTGCAGGTCACCAGCGCCGCGTACGACTGCCCGGTCAGCGTGACCCGCAGCGAGCAGCGGGTCAGCCTGAGCGCGCTGGACCGGCGGGTGTCGGTCATGCCCGGCACGTGGCGGGTGCTGCCCGCCGAGCAGGCGGCGCGGGCCCGGGCTGGGGACGGCGTGCGCCTCCCGGCCGACCCGTGGCCGGTCATCCGTGACGGGACGCTGCGGCGCGCGCTGCTGGACGCCTCGGCGCGCGGCGCGGCGCTGCTCGTCGAGACCGACCGCCCCGGGACGCTGGGCGCGGTGGCCACCACCTACCGGGGCCTGAACCTGACGCCCAGCGCGGCGTTCGTGCCGGACCTGAGCGGGAACCTGAACCTGTGGCCGCGCGGCACGGCGGTCGTGGCGCGGCTGGACGGCGCCCCGCTGCTGCCGCGGCTGGCGCAGCTGCCCGGGCGGACGGTCGTGCCCTTCGAGCCGGACGGGGCGGGGGGGCAGCGGGCCGCGCCGGACGCGCCGACCACGCTGCGGGTCGCGCCGCGCCTGGAGTGGTCGTTCGCCGGGCAGACGTACCGCAGCGACGCCGAGCCGGGTGCCCTGGCGGGCGCGCTGAGCCGCGTCATGCCTGCCATGTGGGCCGCCGGGCACGCCCTGAACGGCGCGCTGCCCAGCCTGCTGCTGAACCTCAGCAGCGCCGCGGCGTGGGTGGTGCTGGCGGTCATGCTGCTCAGCGGCGGCGCGCTGCTGCGGGCGCTGGTGCGGCGGTGAATCCGGTCGACGCGGTCTTCACGCTGGCCTTCTGGGGCATCACCATTCCGCTGCTGGGCTGGGCGCTGCTGACCATCGGGGCGGTGCTGTACGCCCGCAGCACCCGGCAGGAGGTGCAGGCGCTGCGGGGGCCGCTGCCGCGCGTACCGTCCGTGAGTGTGCTGGTGCCCGCGCACAACGAGGCCGAGGTGATCGAGGCGACCGTGCGGGCCCTGCACGCGCAGACGTACCCGGACCTGGAAATCCTGGTGATCGACGACGCGTCCACTGACGACACGCCGGCCATCCTGGCGCGGCTGGCGGGGGAACTGCCGCGCCTGCGGGTGCTGAACGTCCCGCCCGGGCAGGGCGGCAAGGGCAAGTCCCGCACGCTGAACCTGGGGCTGCCGCACGCGCGGGGCGAGGTGATCGCCGTGTACGACGCGGACAACACCCCGGAACCCGACGCGCTGCACCTGCTGGTGGCGGCGCTGCTGGCCGACCCGAAACTGGCGGCCGTGAACGGCAAGGTGCGCACCCGCAACCGCGACGCGAGCCTGCTGACGCGCTTCATCGCGCTGGAATTCATGTACTTCCAGTGGCTGTACCAGGGGGGCCGCTGGCAGCTGCGGCGCCTGAGTACCCTGATGGGCACGAACTACGTCATCTGGCACCGGTACCTGACGGCGCTGGGTGGCTTCGACGAGGCGTCCCTGGTGGACGACACCGAGATGAGCTTCCGGCTGATGCAGGCCGGGTACGGGATCCGCTGGGTGCCGTTCGCGGTCACGTGGGAGCAGGAGCCCGACACGTACCCCGTGTGGTTCCGGCAGCGCATGCGCTGGAGCAAGGGGAACTTCTACGTGACCTTCAAGTACCTGCCGCTGGCGCTGTCGCACCCGTACCCGCTGGGGCTGGAACTGCTGTACCTCGTGCTGAATTTCCTGGTGTTCTTCCCGTCGCTGCTCATGAGCACGGCCGTGCTCGTGCTGGGGCTGCTGGGCGTGGCGCACGTGACCCTGCCGGGACCGTTCACGGCGCTGTGGGTGCTGTCGTACCTGCTGTTCGTGGGGCAGATGTGGCTGGTCGTGACGCTGGAGGACCGCCGCCTGAGCAACTACCTGCTTGGCCCGCTGAGTTACTTCACGTACGCGCAGCTGTTCATTCCGGTCAGCCTGGGTGCGCTGCGGTCGTACCTGGGAGACGCGCTGCGGGGCCGGCAGGGCACCTGGGTGAAGACGCCCCGCAAGAAGGAGAACGCGTGACGCGCGCGGGGCGGGTGCTGGCGCTGCTGCTCGCGCTGGGCGGCGCCGCGCACGCCGAGGACCTCACGCTGCGCGACTGGGTGACGGGCCCGCGCGGCACGTACCTGAGCGTCCCGCCGTTCGAGGCGTGGCGGGACGTGCGCGTGCAGGTGTCGGGCCTGCCGTCGCGCGGCCCGTGGACGCTGCGGCTGGACGGGCGGGTCGTGGCGACGTCCGGGGCCCAGGGCGGCACGCTGAGCGCGGCGCTGCCGGACGTGCCGGGCGGCGCGCACCAGCTGACGATCTCGGCGGGGGACTGCGACGCACCCCGGGCGGTGCGGGCCACGCTGCGCAGCCGCTCTGAACAGCGGCGGGCGCCGCACCTGAACGAGGTCGCGGCGCTGCTGCGCGCCCCGGACGGTCAGCTGCGGCTGGCCCGCCTGGACTGGCCGGAACGCACGCCGGGCAGCGTCGCGGCGGCCCTGGCGCTCGCGCAGGGGCTGGGCGCCCACGCGCGGGTGCTGTGGCTGGACGCGCGGGCGCCGCTGCCGGGCGCGGCGGACGTCCCGCCGGACCTGCGCGTGGCGTTCCGGCCCGACCCGGCCCTGCCGGTGCCCGCGCGGCTGACCCTGGCGGACCGTGACCTGACCGTCACGTACCGGGACGAGGCAGCCCTGCCGGGCGCGGTGGCGGCCCTCCTCGCGGCGCAGGCGCCCGGCACGGCAGGCGCGGCCCGCCTGGACGGCGTGAGGGCCGATCTGGAGACCCTCCCGGCGCTGCCCGCGGCGCGGCTGGAAGCGCCCGTCACCCTGGCGGAGTTCGGTCTGGGCGACTACCTGCTGGACCGCTGGCCGACCGTGCAGGTGCTGCGCGTGCCGCCCGCCTGGGCGATGGGCGGCGGGACGGGCCGCGCGCAGCTGCGCCTGACCCTGCTGGGCCCGGAGCGCGCGGCCGTGCAGGCGGGCCTGAGTGAACGCGAGGGCCGCGCCCCGCTGGAACGCGGGCAGCCCACCACCCTGGACCTGCCTGCCGCGCGGCTGGCCGCCACGCAGGGCGTCCCGCTGCGCGCGCGGCTGTGGACGGCCGGGGGCGCGCAGGACACGACCGGGAGTGCCGGGGAGGCTGGGGCCGCGTGCCCGGCGGCCCGTGTGGACGCCCGCGCCTCGCGCGCCGCGCTGAACCTGCGCCCCAGCAGCGGCGTGGCGGCGCTCCCGGCCGCGCTGATCGCCGATCCCAGCGTGGGCCTGCCGGACTCGCCGCAGGCGCTGTCCTTCGCGCTCACCCTGGCGGGCACGCTGCCCGGGTGGGGCCTGACGGGCACGCTGCCGTGGCAGGTGCGCCTGAACGCGCCGGGCGCCGCGACGACCACCCTGACGCTGCAGCGCACGCCGCTGCCCATGGACATCCCGAACGAACTGACCACCCGGGGCCGGCGGGACGCGCCCACCCTGACCGTGAACTGGCGGGCCGACGCCGACCTGGCCGCCCTGAGTGCCGACTGGCTGGCGGTACCCGCGCAGCTGCGGCCCGGCATGGGCGTGATCACGGTCCGGCCGGGCGGCGCGGTGCAGGTGCGGCCGCGCGGCACGACCGGCGCGCCGTGGGTGGGGCTGCTGATCTCGGCGGCGCTGCTGCCGCTGGCGGCGCTGGGAGCGCGGCGCGCGTGAACGGCCCGGGAGTCGCGGCGCTGATCACGGCGGCGCTGGTCACGGGCCTGGCAGCGCTGGCGGCCGGGGTGGCGGCGCGGCCCGCGCCGGACGCGACCTTCGAGACGGTCATCTGGCAGCCGGACTGCCTGAGTGCCGGGCAGGTGCGGAACTACCGGCCGCTGGGCGCGCGGACGCTGCTGCTGCAGTGGACGGCCGTGGAGGACCAGCGGTTCCTGGGGCGCGGCGCGGACCTGTGCGCGCTGGACTGGCGGGCCGCGCAGCGCCGCAGCGGCGACCTGCGGCTGGTGGTGGGCCTGCAGGGCGCGTACCATCCGCGCGTGCAGGACCTCCCGGCCCTGGCGCGGGCGTCGCGGGCGCTGGCGGCCGAGTGGCCGGGCGGCACGTTCTACGCCCCGGTCGAGCTGAGGCCCGACTGGCCGGCCGCGCCGGTCCGCGCGTACCTGCAGGCCCTGCCGCGCCCGCTGTGGGTGAGCGTGTACGCCGCCCGGGGCGGGTACACCCCGGCGCTGGTGGCGTGGGTGGCGCGGGCCGTCCCGGCGGACGTGCGGGTGCTCGTGCAGGACGGCGTGGGGGTCGGGCACGCCTCGCCGGAGGATGCGGCGGCGGTCGTGCGGGCCCTGCGGGCGCAGCGCGGTGCGGACGGCGCGGCGGTGATCGTCGAGGTATTCCGCCCGCGCGCCGGTGGCGGGTGGCGGGCGGCGTGGCCGTGGGAACTGGCCGGGCAGCTGCGCGCCTACCGGGACCTGCCGCGCGTGGCGTTCGACGGGCCGCATTACATGACGGGCGCGTGGATCCGGTCGCTGGTGTGGTTGCGGCGGGCGGGCCTGCTGGGTGACGCGGGGCGACCCGCGCGGGGTGCGGGCGGCGGTGAGGGTGGCGGTGCGGGCCGCCCGGGACGGGAGATGACATGGACGTGAACCTGAGACCGACGCGGCTGGTGCTGCTGGGCCTGACCGGCCTGCTGTGCCTGAGTGCCTTCGAACTGCTGTCCCCCGGTGACCGGCCGCTGTGGCTGCTGGTGAGCGGCGCGGCGATGCTGGGCACAGTGATGCGGCCCGCGGCGGCGGCGCTGCTGGGCTGGGGGCTGGTGCTGCTGCTGGCCGCGTACCTGATCGTGCGCGGGGCGCTGGGGGTCGTGAACGGCGCGGGCTGGCTGACGACGCTGCTCGTGCCGTGGCTGCCGATGATGACCAGCGCGGTCGTGGAGCACGTGCGCCGCACCGAGACGCGCCGCCTGGAGTTGCAGCGGGTGCTGGACCTGCGCGCGGAGCTGAATCCGGTGACGGCGCTGCCCGGGGCGGGCATGGCGGCGCTGCTGCTGCCGACGATCAGCGCGAACCTGGAGCGGCAGGGGCACGCGGCGGCGGTGGTGGAGGTGCAGGTGTCGAACCTGGCGCTGCTGGAGCAGCTGTACGACGAGGCGCAGCAGCACGCGACGCTGCTGGCCCTGCGGGACGCGCTGACGGCCGAACTGCGCGGCAGCGACTGGCTGTTTCACCTGACGTCGGGGCGCCTGCTGATCCTGGCGGACCTGGGCCGCCATCATCAGGGGCACGTGGTGCTGCTGGACCGGTTGCAGCAGCGGCTGGGCGCGGTGCCACGCGCGGAACTGACCCTGCGGGGCGCGGCGCTGCACCTGCCCCTGACGGACCTGGACGGCGTGCTGGCGTCCCTGCAACTCCTGCCGCCCCTGACGGTGCAGCCGACGGGGGCCGCGGCGGACTGACCCGCCGTCACAGCTCCCAGATCACCCCACCCGCGATCAACCCCGCTCCGGTCCCGACGAGCAGGGCCGTGTCCCCTTCCTTCAGCCGCCTCGCCTCGACCGCCTGATGCAGCGTGAGGGGGAGGCTGGCGGCGATGACGTTGCCCAGGGTGCGGAGGGTGACTTCGACCTGTTCCTCGGGCCAGCCGTAGCGGCGCAGCAGGTCGAGGCCCGCCTGACTGGCCTGATGCGGGATGACGCGGGTGATGCCCGGCAGGCCGCTGCTCAGGCCGGGGCGGAGGCGTTCGAGGAAGGGCGGAACGACGCGGCTGGCGAGTTTCAGGACCTGGAGGCCCTGCATGTCGAACGTGAAGTCGGTGGGGGCGGCGGTTGGGTGGTTGGGGTGGCGGAGGGTGCCGCCGCCGCTGATGCGGGTGTGGTCGGCTCCGGCGGGGTGCGTTTCGGTGCGCGTGGCGTGCAGGCCCTGGCCGGGGCGGGTGGGTGGGCCGAGGAGGACGGCGGCGGCCCCGTCGCCGATCAGCAGGGTGCTTTCGGGCTGGGCAGGGTTCAGGCCGACGCTGCCGCCTTCGCTGCTGATGATCAGGACGTGCCGCGCCCGAGCGGTATGGATGAGCAGGGCGGCGTGCTGGAGGGCGAGCAGGAAACTGAGGCAGGTGCCGTGCAGGGAGTACGTGGCGGCGCCGTGCAGGCCGAGTTCGCGGGCGTAGAGGGCGGCGCCGTCGGGGATGGGTTGCAGCTGGCTGCCGCTGGCGTTCAGGAGGACGTCCACGTCGCCGATCTCCAGCCCGGCGCGCGCGATGGCCTCGCGGGCGGCCTGTGTGCCGAGGGTCAGGGCGGTCTCCTGGCCGGAGAGCCAGCGTCGTTCGTGGACACCGCTGCGTTTCAGGGCGATGGCTTCGGGCACGTGGCACAGCCGGGCGACCTCGGCGGTGGGCACGCGGCGTTCGGGGAGGGCCTGCGCGGTGGCGAGGAGGCGCACGCCGAGGACGGGATCGGGTGGGTTCATGCGGGCCTCCAGGTTCGGGTGACGCGGCGGCGTTTCGTGCCGGGCGGGGTGGGGTCGAGGGGGCGGGTGTCGAGGGTGAGGCGCCCTGGGTCGGCATGGCTGCGGTGCAGGGCGTCCCGGACGGCGCGCAGGGCGTGGGCCTGGGTGTCCGGGGTGTGCGGGTCGAGGTGCAGCGTGATGTGGTGGGGGCCGGTCTGGTCGGCGCGGTACTCGCGCAGGCCCGGCACGGCCGCCAGGGCGCCGCGCAGGAAGTCCGGCCAGACGGTCACGCTCTCCCCTGCCGCGCCGGGGAGGTGCAGCGCGTCGTCCTGCCGCCCGGCGATGCTGTGCACGCGGCGCGCGGCCTGACCGCAGGGGCACGGGTCGGGGTGGAGGCGCAGGGCGTCGTCGAGGCGGTGTCGGATGAACGGCTGCGCGCGGCGGCGCAGGTCGGTGATGACGGGGCGGTGCAGACCGTCCCCGAGGGGTTCGAGGTCGAAGTGGACGTGCGCCTCGTTCAGGTGCAGCGACCCGTGCGGGCACGGCAGGGCCAGCAGGCCCTCGGTGGCCTGATAGACCTGCACCACGTCGCCCCAGCCGCGCAGGGCGGCCTCGTCGTCGGGGTCGAGAACCTCCGCGACGCTGATCACGCGGGCGCGCAGCTGAATGCCGGTGCGGTGCAGGGCGCGCAGCACGCCGGGCGGCCCGACGATCAGGGTGGGCGCGTAGGCCTGGGCCTCGGCGGCCAGTTCGGGCAGGGGGCGCAGCAGGTCGAAGAAGCGGAACTCCAGCCGCCGGCGGCGGACGCTGCGGTACAGGGGGCTGTCGGCGCGCAGGAAGAACGCGACCCGTTGCGGGCGCAGCATCCCCCACAGGCCGCCGGGCAGCAGGTGGCGCAGGACGGTCCCGGCCCAGCGGGCCTGCTCGGCACGGCTGACCAGAAAGACGCCCTGGGTGCCGCTCGTGCCGGTGGACAGGCCGACGGTGACGGGTCCGGCGGGCGTGGCGAGGGTGGGCGTGAAGTCGCGGGTGCGTTCCGCCTGCCGTCCGACCGCCAGCGCGCGGTCCAGCGTGACGCCGACGGTGTTCAGCGTGTCGAAGGTGGCGAGCATGGCGGCCTTGTCGGTGGGGGGCAGCTCGCGCCAGCGGCTCAGGGGAAGTCCGGCGGCGCGGAAGCGGGCGGCGACGGCGGGGCTGTGCGCGGCCACCCAGCGCAAGTGCCCGTGCGCGAGGCGGTCCTGGTGGCGGTCCAGCGCCGCGCGGCTGCGGAAGCTCAGGCGGGCGTCGTCCAGCGCGCCCAGCAGGGTCAGCACCGTATTCACGGGGCTTTCCAGATTCATGGGGCGGTCCAGCCTTCGGGCTCGTCGTGGCTGACATGCAGCCTCGCAGCGGGGTTGGCGTGCAGGAAGGCGCGCAGGGCCGCGCCGCTGGTGGCCTCCTGGGCGGGGTCGTGGAATGCCACGCGGGCCAGCGGGTGCACGGGGCGTTCCTCGCGGCCCGCGCGGACGCTCCAGGCGGCGTCGGCGGCCAGGACGGTCAGGCCCGCCTCCTCCTGCGCCAGGAGGCCCACCATGCCCGGCGCGTGTCCGGGCAGTGGCACGGCGCGCAGCAGCCCGTCCCCGAAGACGTCGGCGACCTCCGGGAAGGGGTGCAGGGCGTCCCCGGCGGCCGTGAAGTCCAGCCACGCGCAGCGGTCCTCGAAGTCGTCCGGGAGGAGTTCCGGCATGAAGGCCCGGCGCACGGCCCGCACGCCCCGCAGGGCCCGCAGGGGCTCCCAGGCGCGGCGGTCGAGGTGGAAGGTCGCGTGCGGGAAGTCCCGCAGGCCGCCCACGTGATCAGCGTGCAGGTGCGAGACGATCACGTGCCGCACCTCCTCCGGGGGGAAGCCCAGCACGCGCAGCTGCTCGCGGGCGGAGTCGTGCGGGCCGAACTGCACGGGCGTGATCAGGCCGTAGATCAGGCCCGGCCAGCGGCGCATGGCGGTCACGACGTCCGCGCCGTAGCCGGTGTCGAACAGCACCGGGCCGCGCGTGGGGTGCAGGATCAGCGTGAAGCCCGCCGGGTACGCCTGCACCCGCCACGGCGCGCCGCGTTCGGTGATCGCCGCGAGGTTCAGGCACGACCCGGCCCGCAGTGGGACGACCCGGACGTTCACGCCGCCCCTCCGCGCAGGGCAGCGAAGACATCCACGAAACCCTGCTCCGGCGTGACGACCGGCGCGTAGCCCAGCCGCTCGCGGGCGCGGGTCAGGTCGAGCGTCATGGGCCGCGTCAGGAGGCGCACGCCGCTGGCGGTCAGGGGCGGTTCGGGCCGGTCGGGGTGCAGGCGCGCGCCGAGTTCCAGCGCCGCCGCGAGCCCCTCCAGCAGCCGCGCGGACACCCGCCGGGTCGGTCTGGGGACGCCCAGCGTGTCGGCCAGCCGGTCCAGTGTCGCCCACAGCGGGATGGCCTGCCCGTCGGTGATGTTGAACACGCCGGACGCGGGGCGGGTCAGGGCCAGCGTGATCGCGTGGGCGACGTTGCGCACGTCGGTCAGGTCCGTCCAGACCTCGCTGCCCGTCAGGCGCGGCAGGCGACCGGCACGCAGCGCGGCGGCCAGCCGGGGCACGATGCTGGTGTCCCCCACGCCGTAGATGCCGCGTGGGCGCAGGATCGTCACGTCGGGCAGCGCGGCGCGCACCGCCTGTTCCGCCTGCCATTTGCTGCGGGCGTACAGGCTGTCGAAGCGCGGGCCGACCGGGGTATCCTCGCGCACCGCCTGCGTGTAGCCGGTCGCGTTGTACACGCTGGGCGTGCTGACGTGCACCAGCCGCACGCCCCGCCGCGCGCACGCCCGGGCCAGCGCGGCGCTGGGGGCCACGTTGTCCGCGTGGAAGTCCTGCGCGTGCCCCCACAGGGTCGAGCGGGCCGCCGCGTGCACCACGCCCTCCACCCCGTCCAGCAGGGCGTCCCAGTCTGCGCCGCGCAGGTCGGCCGCCACGAAACGCACGCCGTCCCGCTCCAGCGCCGCGCCCTTCTTCAAGTCGCGGCCCAGGCCCGTCACGGCATGCCCGGCCCGCGCGAGTTCACGGGCCGTCACCCCGCCCAGGAACCCGGTCGCGCCCGTCACCAGAATGGTCATCGCCCGCGATTATGCCTGCCGCGCGCCGGGGTCGCCCGCGAATCTGAACGGCGTGCAGGCCAGTGGGCGTACCCGCCGCTGCGCCATTCGGGCGAGGTGACCTGCGGGAACATCCCGGTACGCTGCGTCCCATGACGACTCCTGATGTTCAGATCGACTTTCAGGCCGGTCAGCGCTGGACGTACCGCACCCGCCCCGGCGAGGACACGAGCACCGTACTGATCCTGCGCCGCGACGACGAACCGAGCGGCGTGGTGCTGCACGTGGCGCTGGACGGGCTGCGGCTGGGCAACTCCCACCTGCCGGGTGGCGTGCAGATGGAACTGGGTCACGCGCCAGTCACAGTGGACGCCCTGCGCGCCAGCGTGCTGGAGCTGATCCAGGTGAACGCTCCCCTGCCCAACGACGAGGGCGGTTACCGCCAGTGGCGTGAGGCGGCCGACCGGGGCGAGGCGGGCGTGTTCACCCTGACCCTCGCGGAGATCCTGGACGTGATCGGGCAGGCGGTGACCCCAGCGCCTGTGGACGGCCTGTTCGGGAAGACGAACCGCCGCTGATCCTCACAGCGGTGTTCAGAGGTGTTGAGCAAATCCCTCAATACCTCTGAGCCGAGCAGAGCGAGAAGCCGTCAACATCAGCGGTTGGAAGTGGAGCCCAGGGGCGTGCCGTTGGCCCTTCAATGGAACTGGAAACCGCTGTCAGTTCCGGGTCAGGGCGTCCATCAGGGTGCGCAGCGCGGCCTGCACGTCCTGCCGTTCCGGGCCGGGGGGCGGGGCGGTGCTGGCCCGCACGACGAGGTGCGGGGTGCTGAGGGTCGGGGGGTGGTCCTCGCCGCGCAGCAGGGCGTGCAGGTGTGCGAAGGCGCGGCGGCCCAGCAGCGGGAAGTCCTGCCGGACGGTCGTCAGGGGCGGGATGAGCAGGGCGCTCTCGGCGGTGTCGTCGTAGCCGACGACGGATACGTCCGCCGGGACGTTCACGCCGCGTTCCCACAGGGCGCGCAGTGCGCCGACGGCCATCTGGTCGTTCGCGACGAGCAGGGCCGTGAACGGCACGCCGCCTGCCAGGAGGGTCTGGGTGGCGGCGTAGCCGCTGGCGGGACTCCAGTCGCCGGGCGCGCGGGCGACGAGGTTCAGGCCGCGCGCGGCGAGGGTGTCCTCCCAGCCGCGCAGGCGGGCCTGTTCGGCCACGGCGCCCTGTGGGGCGTCGATGCAGGCGATGCGGGTGTGGCCCAGGTTCAGCAGGTGGTCCGCGCCGAGGCGCGCGCCGAGCGCCTGATCGAGCAGCGCGCCGGGCACGTCGGCGCTGGGGGGGACGTCCATGAACACGCAGGGGAGGTCCGGGAAGCGCGCGGTGATCTCGTGCGCGTCGCCTGGGGACAGGGAGGCGTTGATCAGCGCGCCGTCCACCTGTCGTTCGCGCAGGGCGCGCAGGGCGTGCGTGACGGGCGCGAGGCCGTACCCGGCGACGATCGTGACGATCAGGCTGTACCCGGCCTGCCGGGCGGCGCCCTCGATGGCGGACGCGAGTTGCGAGGGGGCGTGCAGGGAGATGTCGTTCGTGGCGAACCCGATCGAGAGGCTGCGCTGCCGGGCCAGTCCGCGCGCGAGGCGGTTGGGGACGTAGTTCAGTTCGCCGATGGCGTCCATGACGCGGGCGCGGGTGCGGGCGGCGACGGGTCCCTGGCCGTTCACGACGCGGGAGACGGTCTGCGCGGACACCCCGGCGCGGTCGGCGACGTCCATCAGGGTGGGCACGCGGCGTTCGGGGTGATCAGTCATATGTTAAGGCTAACATTTCGTGTCAGGCCCGCTTTCTGAATCGTTCTGGAGCCTGAACGACCCGGACCGGATGGTCAGTTCAAGATTCCGCGATTTCGCTTTCCTGAGAGAAGAAAAATCTGCATCGCGCCACCAGTCGGCTTCAGGGACCGTGCCTGAATCACAAGTGTGAGCCTGAACACTCCGTACAGTGCGCGGCACATCCTCACCCCAGTGCCTCAGCCCCGAGGCCCCGCTGCCGGCCCCTCTTCCGCCGGTGTCCTCCCGTCCACTCGCGCGCCATGGCGCGGCGAGCGCAGGTGTCCCATGCCCCAACCTCAACCCACCGCCCATCTCGCCCTCGGCGTCTGCGACTACCCCGAGCACGTCTCCCCCAGCCGCTGGGCGCTGCACGCCCGGCAGCAGCGCGACCTGGGCCTGCGCTACGTGCGCATCGCGGAATTCGCCTGGAGCCGCATCGAACCCCGCCCGGGGCAGTTCAACTGGGCGTGGCTGGACGAAGCTATTGACCTGATCGCCCGCGAGGACCTGCAGGTCATCCTGTGCACGCCCACCGCCGCGCCGCCCGCGTGGCTGATCCGTGACCACCCGGACGTGCTGCCCGTGGGCAGAGGCGGGCACGTGAAGACCTTCGGGTCGCGCCGCCACTACGACTTCTCCTCGGAGACGTTCCGGGAGCATTCGCGGCGCATCACGCGCGCCATCGCCGAACGCTACGGGTCGCACCCGGCGGTGGCCGGCTGGCAGACCGACAACGAGTTCGGCTGGGGCGACACCGCCCAGAGCTTCAGTCCGGCCGCGCACGCCGCGTTCCACGCCTGGCTGCGCGAACGCTACCGGGGCCGCGTGGACGACCTGAACGACGCGTGGGGCAACGTGTTCTGGAGCATGGAATACACCGACTTCCAGGAGGTGCCCCTGCCCAACCACGCGGTGGCCGAGGTGAACCCGTCGCACGCGCTGGACTTCCTGCGCTTCTCCAGCGATCAGGTGGCCGCGTTCCACGCCGAGCAGATCGCCATCCTGCGCGAGTGCTCGCCGGGGCGGTTCGTGACGCACAACTACATGGGCTTCTTCAGCGCGTACGACCACTACCGCGTGTCCGCCGGACTGGATTTCGCCAGCTGGGACTCGTACCCGACCGGGACGCTGGACGCCGCGCGCGAGTGGCAGCTGCTGCCCCCGGACGACCGCCTCGCGTACGCCCGGACCGGGCACCCGGACCTGACGGCCTTCAACCACGACCTGTACCGGGGCGCGGTGCCGCACAGCGGGCGCTTCTGGGTCATGGAACACCAGTGCGGCCCCGTGAACTGGACGGCCAGCAACCCGCTGCCCGAGGCGGGCGCGGTGCGCCTGTGGACCGAGCAGGCCTGGGCGCACGGCGCGGACGCCTGCGTGTACTTCCGCTGGCAGGCGGCGACCATGGCGCAGGAGGTCATGCACTCGGGCCTGCTGCGCCACGACGGCCGCCCCGACCGGGGCTTCCACGAGGTCGCCGCGCTACGCCCCCAGGCGTACCCGCTGGGACCCGTGCGGACGCGCGTGGCGCTGCTGCACGACTACGAGAGCCTGTGGCTGATCAACGCCCAGCCGCACGCGGACGGCATGAACTACTGGGCGCAGACCCTGGCGTACTACCGCGCGCTGCGCACCCTGGGCGTGGACGTGGACGTCATCCACGCCGATCAGGACCTGGGCCGCTACGCGCTGGTCGTGGCACCCGCCATCACGCTGGTGGGCGCCGAGCGGGCCGCCCGCTGGACCCGCGCCGCCGCGCAGGGCACCGAACTGGTGTTCGGGCCGCGCACCGCGTTCCGCACGCCCAGTGGCCGCACGCACGAGGACGGGCAGTTCGGGCCGCTCTCGGACCTGCTGGGCGCGCGGCTGGGTCTGTACGACAGCCTCCCGCACGGGCTGACGCAGGCGCTCAGCGGCGGCCACCACGCGCGCCTGTGGGCGGAAAGCTACGAGCCGCGCGGCGCGCAGGTCCTGCACACCTACCAGGGCGGCCCGCTGGACGGCCAGGCGGCCGTGATCCGCAGCGGGACGGCCACCGTGATCGGCGCGCACAGCGACACCCTGATCACCGACCTGCTCGAGGAACGCCTGCACGCCCTGGGATTGCACCCCACCCGCCTGCCCGACGGGCTGCGCGTCACCCGCCGCGCCGGGCACCTGCTCGTCCAGAACTGGACCCAGGCGCCCCTGACGTGGCAGGGCCACGCGGTCCCCGCCTGCGGCAGCCTGCACCTGACCCCCACCCCCACCGGAGGTTCCCGATGACCCATTCACCCGCGCACACTGATCCCCCCCTCGCCCCCACCCGGAGGACCGACTGACATGCGCCGAATCCTCCCGATGCTGTTTCCGTTGATGCTGGGCGCGTGCGGTCAGGCGGCCGCGCCGGTCACGCCCGCCAGTCTGCTGCGCGGGTACGTGCGCGGCATCGACCTGTCCGAGGCGCGCGGCGCGGAACTCGCGGGCGTGCAGTTCCGCGACCGGGACGGCACCGTGAAACCCGCCGCGCAGATCGCCGCCGACCACCACTTCGACTGGGTCCGCGTCCGCCTGATGATCGATCCCGGCGGGGACGACGGGAAGAACTACGCCCTGCTGCAGGACCTGCCGTACGTGAAGGCCGCCGTGAAGGACGCCAAGAGCCGGGGCATGAAGGTGCTGCTGGACCTGCACTACTCGCACTGGTGGGCGGACCCCGGCAACCAGTGGACGCCCGCCCGCTGGAAGTCCCTGAGCACGGCGGACCTGCGGGTCGCGGTGCACGACTACACCGCGGACGTGATCACGCAACTGCGCGCTGCCGGGGCCGCGCCGGACATGGTGCAGGTCGGCAACGAGATCAACGGCGGGATGCTGTGGGAACCGGGCCGGATCGTGAATGACGACATGACGACCTTCGCGTCCCTGGTGAACGCCGGGGTGCAGGGCGTGCGGGACGCGGGCGGACCCACCCCGCCGCCCGTGATGATCCACATCGCCAAGATCGGGAACGCCGCCGAGACGACCGCGTGGTACCAGGCGTTCCGCAAGGCCGGCGGGCAGTTCGACGTGATCGGCCTGTCGTACTACCCGATGTGGCACGGGGACTTCCAGAACGTGTCCGACACCGTAAAGGCCCTGCGCGCCGAGTACCCGCAGACGCCCGTGCTGCTGGCCGAGACCGCGTACTACTGGGATACGAACGAGGTGGGGTACAAGGACGCGCAGGTGCCCTACCCGCAGACCCCGGCCGGGCAGCTGGCGTACCTGAAAGACCTGAACGCCACCATCCGCGCGGCGGGCGGGCAGGGCATCTTCTACTGGGGCGCCGCCTGGAGTCAGAGTCCGCGCTGGCTGACGTCCTCCTGGACGGACGACGACGCCTCGCGCCGCTCGCTGTTCGACGACGACGCCACCGCCACGCCCGCCATCGACGGCCTGAACTGAACTGCACCCATCCGGCCCCCTCCGTGGGGTCACACAAGGAGAACATCATGAACCGACTGACCCGCACGGCCCTGTCCATCGTCACCCTGTCCATCGCCGCGAGCGCCCACGCGGCCACCCTGACCGTCTGGAACCACTTCACGGACGCGAACGAGCTCGCGTGGCTGCAGTCCCAGGCCGCCGCGTACACGAAAGCCAGCGGGAACAAGGTGGTCGTGGTCAGCGTGCCGCTGGGCGAGATTCCCGACAAGCTGATCCAGTCGGCTCCCAAGGGCCAGGGACCGGACCTGATCGTGACGCTGCCGCAGGACCGCTTCGGGCAGCTGGCGTCCGCCGGGGTGATCGAACCCATGGACAGGTATGTGACCAGCCGCAGCGACCTCGACAGGACGGCGCTGAACGCCATGACGTACAAAGGCAAACTGTTCGGACTGCCGATGTTCGCCGAGAGCGTCGCCCTGATCTACAACAGGAAACTGGTGCCCAGCGCACCGACCACCTGGAACGAGTTCATCAGCGTGGCGCAGAAGAACACCGGCAACGGCCGCTTCGGGTTCCTGACGGACCTGAACAACGCGTACGCGAACTTCGGGTTCTTCAGCGCGTACGGCGGGTACGTCTTCAAGAACAACAGCGGCACCCTGAACGCCCAGGACATCGGGCTGGGGAACGCGGGCGCCGCGAAGGCCCTGCAGCTCATGAACGACCTGCGCTTCAAGTACAACCTCGTGCCCGAGGGCGTCACGGCCGACGCCGCGAAGGGCGCGTTCCTGGACGGCCGCGCCGCGATGATCGTAACTGGCCCCTGGGACATGGGGGACATCCGCAAGGCCGGGATCGACTACGGGATCGGCGTGCTGCCCACCCCTCCCGGCGCGAGCAGCAAGTGGGGGCCGTTCGTGGGCGTGCAGGGCGTCGTGCTGAACGCGTACGGGAAGAACAAGGCCGCCGCGGCGCAGTTCGCGCGCACGCTCGTGACGAGCACCGCGCAGACGGGCTTCAACCAGGCCGGTGGGCGCATCCCCGTCAGCCTCGCCGCCCGCACGAAACTGAAGGCGGACCCGGTCGTGACCGGCTTCGGGAAGGCCATCTCGGCCGGGACGCCCATGCCGAACGTGCCCGAGATGGGTCAGGTGTGGGCGCCGTGGGGCAGCGCGGTCGCGCTGGGCGTGCAGAAGAGCGGCGTGAACACCGCCGCGATCCTGTCGAACGCCGTGAAGGAAATCCAGAACGCGATCAGGAAGTAAGGCAGGACGGGCACGGGCGGGCCGGGAGGGGGTGTTCCCTTTCCGGCCTGCTCGCGTGGGGCGCGGGGCTCCATCGTGTTCCCCGCATGTGCCCCGCAGAGGTGCGGGGGAAGGACCGGAGACTGAGGGGCCTGGAGGGTGCGCCTCCATGCGATGACGGGATTCAGGTGACTGGCTTCCAACGTGATTGCCTTCCGTTGTCCCCTCTCCCCTTGTGGGACTCGGAGAGCTGCGCAGCAGAGAGGGAGGGACTCGCAGAGCGGCGCAGCTGAGGAGCGACAGGGCGCAAAGGTGAGGGGGCCGCCGGGCGACTCCGACTGCCCTGGCATTACTTGAATCCCGTATGAGCCTGGGTTGCCGACCGGAGGGACCAGCATCCAGGACCGGATGCCGCTGACTCCCACCGCACTCCCTGGGAGAATGCCTGCATGTCCCTTCCCGCGCATCAGGCGCCGCTGACCAGTCACGCCGACGCTGCCCGTCACCTGTCCCGCGACCCGGTCCTGGCCGGGGTGATCGCCCGCGTGGGTGACCTGCCGGTCCTGACGCCTACCGCCGATCCGTTCGGGACGCTGATCCGCAACGTGACCGGGCAACAGCTGAGCGTGAAGGCCGCCGCGAGCATCCACGCGCGCGTGACCGCCACGCTGGGCGAGGTGACGGCCGACACGCTGCTGGCCGCCAGTGGCGACACCCTGCGCGGCGCGGGCCTGTCGTGGGCGAAGGTGCGGACCGTGCAGGCCATCGCGCAGGCCGCGAAGACCGGCGCGGTGAACTTCGCGCACCTGAGCGATCAGGACGACGAGACCGTGATCGCGGCGCTGCTGCCCCTGCCCGGCATCGGCCGCTGGACCGCCGAGATGTTCCTGATGTTCGCCCTGGCCCGCGCGGACGTGTTCAGCCTCGGGGACCTCGCGCTGCGCCAGGGCCTCGCGCGGCTGCACCCGGACACCCCGAGCGCCGAGGTGTTGCTCCGCTGGGCGCCCTACCGCACCCTGGCCGCCCGTTACGTCTGGGCCGACAACGCCCGCGTGAAGGCCGGAGGGGAACCGGCGTGACTGGTTGATGGTTAATGGTCAACAGCGTGTCCGCGGCGACCCCGCCCAGGTCAAGCCGACCCACTTCCCACAACCCACTGCCCACTCCCTACTCCCCCTTCCCACTCCCTACTCCCCCTTCCGCCACTCCTCGAAGGAAATCCGGTCGATGACGAACGTGTCGCGGGTGCGGGCGTACGTGCCGCGTCCGCCCATGCGGCCGATCAGGTCCAGCGCGGCGGTGTCGACGTGGTGCCGCTCGGCGTCCTGCACGGCGTCGGCGCGGAGGGTGAGACCCAGGACCTCGCCCAGGATGATGCGGGTGTGGCCGATGGTGACGGTCTGCACCTCGCGGCATTCCAGCGCGGCGGGCGCGGCGGCCACGCGCGGCACGGCGACCTTCACGCCCGGCACGAGGGGAATGCCCAGCGCACCGGGTTCCCCGTGTCCGTGGGGGAAGTCGGTGGCGGTGGCGTTCATGGTGACGGCCAGCGCCTCGCTGACGAGGTTCACGGTGAACTCTCCGCCCGCACTGATGTTCAGCGCGGTGTCCTTCAGCGTGCCGTCGGGGCGGTGGCCGGGTGCGAACGCCACGACGGGCGGATCGCTGCCCATCAGGCCGAAGAACGAGTACGGCGCGAGGTTCACGTGCCCGTCCGCGCCCACGGTGCTCACCCACGCGATGGGGCGGGGCGTGACGGTCCCCGTGAGCAGCTTGTAGCGCGCGGCGGCGGGCAGGGCCGTCAGGTCGAAGTGCGTCACGGGCGGCGGGGCGGCGGGCCCGGGTTCAGTGGGCGCGGGGTCGGCGGGCGTCATGCGCGCAGCGTAGCGGTAGCATGGGCGGCATGACTGAGCCTCAGCCCACCTCGTACCGGGAGGCGTACGCCCGGCTGAGCCGCATCGCGGCGGAACTGGAATCCGGCGAGGCGGACCTGGACCGCGTCCTGCCGCTGCTGGAGGACGCCCGCGCCGCGTACGCCCAGTGCCGGGGGCGCATCGAGGCGGTCCGCGCCGTGCTGGCCGGGGACTGGGCCGACGACAGCGACGCAGACGAAACCGACATGCACGACGAGGAGTAAGTCGGGAGTGGGCCGTGGGGAGTGGATCGGGGCTGACCTCCGACCCACTCCCCACGGCCTACTTCCCACTGCCCTCTTCCAGCTCGGCGACGGCCTGCGCGACCGGGGTGTCCCCGGCGACCACCTCGAAGGTCTGCCCGGCGCTGCGTGGGTCGTTCAGGCAGGCGAGGACCACGGCGGCCACGTCGTCGCGGGCGATCATGCCGCGCGGGGCGGGCATTCCGGCGCTGACCATGCCGGTGCCCGGGGCGTCGGTCAGGCCGCCGGGTCGGATGACCGTCCAGTTCAGTGAACTGGCCTGGACGTGCGCGTCGGAGACGGCCTTGACGCGCAGCACGGCGGTCAGGAAGGGCGGCATCTGCTCGGGGCGGTCCACGCCCATGGAACTGACGACCACGAGGCGGCGCGGGCCACCCGCAGCGGCGCGGCGGACGAGTTCGTCCGTCACGGCGATCAGGGCGTCCCCGTCGATGGCCTGGAAGTTCCCGCTGGCGCCGGCCCCGGCGGCCCACACGACCGCGTCGGCGCCGTCCAGCACGGCCGTCCAGTCGCCGGTCAGGTCACCGTGGACCGGCTGCGCGCCGTGCTGCGCGAGCAGGTCGGCCTGTTCGGGCGTGCGGACCAGGGCGCGGACCTGATGTCCGGCGGCGGCGGCCTGCGCGGCCACGCGGCGGCCCACGCCTCCGGCCGCTCCGATCACTGCGATGTTCATGCCCCGCAGGGTGCGCCCGCCGGGGTAGCGGGACCGCGCGATCCGTCACGGTTCCACCGGCACCCCGCCAGAACGCGGAGGTCAGTTCGTGGATGCGGGCGTATCCTGCAGGCAATGAGTGACGCCGCTCACCCCGACACCCCCTCTGCCCCGCCCGCCCCCAGGGTCCAGACCGAACCCCCGGCCCCGCCTGTGATTCCGTGGGTGTACCGGCTGGTGGTGGACACCACGTACCTGCCCGTGATCTTCAGCGGCATGCACCTGGAGGTGCACGGCCGGGAGCACGTCCCCCCGCCCGGCACGCCGCTGGTCGTCGCGGCGAATCACGTCAGCGCGCTGGACCCGTTCCTGGTGGCGCGGGCGCTGCCGCCGGGGCGGTTTTTGCAGTTCATGGCGAAGAAGGAACTGTTCATTCCGGGCATCGGGGACATCATCCGCGCCGGGGGGTCGTTCCCGGTGGACCGCAGCGGGAACGACCTGGGCGCGGTGCGTACGGCCCTGCGGATCCTGAAGGCGGACGGCACGGTCGGGATCTTTCCGCAGGGCACGCGTGGCGGCGGCGAGATGCAGGGCGGCGTCGCCTTGATCGCCGCGAAGGGCCGCGCGCCCATCCTGCCCGCCGGGATCAGCCGCGACGGGAAACGCTGGATCGTCCGCTTCGGGGCGCCCATCCCGCCGCGCGGGGGCATCAAGGCCATCACCGGTGAGCTGGGCGAGGTGCTGTCCACGCTGGCTGTGCCGGTCGGTCAGCGGCTGCCCGGTTGATGGTTGATGGTTGATGGTTGATGGTTGACGGTCAACAGCGTGCGCGCAGCGAACCCGCCCCCGTCAAGACCACCCACTTCCCACTCCCTACACCCCACTCCCCACGACCTCTGCCTGCGGCCTGCGGGTCCAACAGGTGGTCAGCAGGGCGTGTGCCAGGAACGCGGCGGTCAGGGCGATCAGGGCGAGGTCGTCGCGGCCGGTCCAGGCGGTGAAGGCGGCCAGCGCGGCGGCCAGCAGCAGCCAGGAGCGGCTGCCCCAGCGGCGGCCCTCGAACAGGCCGGCGATGGCGACGGTGCCCAGCAGGAGGATGCCGAACAGCGTGAATTCCTCGGCGGCGGCGCGCGTGGATTGCGTGGCGATGTAGTCGATGAGCACGCCGAACAGTACGAAGCCGCCCAGCGCGACGAGCGGGTCCGGGAGGGGCGTGGGGTCGCGACGCGTCCAGGTGGGCAGGTGCGGGGCGGGGCGGCGCAGGACGTGCCGCAGGACCGGGAGGTTGTTCGCCCAGAAGGGGTTGTCGCTGGGCGTGCGGTGCGCGACGCCGTAGCGGATTTCGATGTCGCTCCGTTCCTCCTGGAAGGTGCCGAACCAGCGGTCCCACATGGCGAAGGTGCCGCCGCAGTTCCGGTCGCGGTACTCGGGGTTGCTGGCGTGGTGCACGCGGTGGTGCGACGGCGTGACGAGGACGTGTTCCAGCCACCCGCTCTTCTTCACGACGCGGTTGTGGTTGTAGAACTGCACGAAGTAGTGCAGCGCGCCGATCAGCACGAACTGCTCGGTGGGGACGCCCAGCACGGCCAGCGGCACGAAGAACGGCAGTGACGTCAGCGAGGAGTACCAGGAGTTGCGGATGCCCAGCGACAGGCTGAAGTGTTCGCCCTCGTGGTGGACGACGTGCACCGCCCACAGCAGCGGGTAACGGTGGTGCAGGCGGTGCATCCAGTAGAAACACAGGTCCCAGGCGAGCAGCGTGAAGATCCACTGCGCCGCGACCGGCCACTGCCCGACCCAGCCGAGACTGAGGTGCCGCAGGACGTAGTCGAAACCCGCGATTTCCAGGCCGCGGCACACCCAGGTCATGACGTGCCCGGAGTTCAGGTTGAACATCACCTCGCGCCAGGGAATGGGTTCCTTCTCCACGAAGTGGATGTACAGCAGTTCGGCGATCACGAGCACGAACAGCAGCAGGATGCCCAGGAACAGGTTGACCATACGGCGAGTGTAGGGACGTTCCGGGCCGCGCGGCGCCTCAGGTGAGCGGGGGCGGTGGGGGGAGTGGGGGGCGTGCGCTATGCTCTGCGGTGACGGCTGCGGGGGGAAGTCCGGTGAGAGTCCGGCCCTGTCGCGCAACGGTAACTTCAGCCCAGCTGGGGAAGGCCGAGCACCCCCGCCGTTCGCGCCGCCCGGAGTGGGCGGGCGTGGCTTGACCCCTCGCGGACTGGGGGCACGCCGTGAGCGCCCCCCACCGCGTGGGGCCTGCCACGGACACTGTGTTTCCCGCCGCCGCCCAGATACGGGCGGCGCGTTGCATTGCCGGAGGGAAGGAGTTTCGAATGAAGAGCATCCTGACCCTGATCACCCTGAGTGCCGCCCTGAGCGGCGCCGCGGGTGCCACCACCTACCCGCTGACGATCACCGACGACCTGGGCCGCAAGGTGACCCTGAAGGCCGAACCGAAGCGGATCGTCAGCGTGCTGCCCAGCACCACCGAGACGGTGTGCGCGCTGGGCCTGTGCGACCGCCTGGTCGGCGTGGACGACTACAGCGACTTCCCGCAGCAGGTGACGAAACTGCCGAAGGTGGGCGGCCTGTACAACCCGAACATCGAGGCGATGGTGGCGCTGAAACCCGACGTGGTGCTCGTCAGTCAGTACGGGAAGCTGGCCGAGCCGCTGACGCAGGCGGGCGTGACCGTGATCGCCGTGAACCCCGAGACGTACGACGAGGTGTTCACGAAGACGGCGCTGCTCGGGAAGATCCTGAACCGCGAGGCGCAGGCCCGGAACCTCGTGGCGAAGATCAAGGGCGACATCGCGCGCGTGGAGATCCTCACGAAGAACGCCGTGCGCAAACCCACCGCGTACTTCGAGATCGACCCCACCCCGTACTCGATCGGGCCGAACTCGTTCATGGGCGTGCTGCTGACCAAGGCGGGCGCGCGGAACATCATCCCGGCCAGCATGGGCGACTTCCCGAAGGTGGACCCCGAGTTCATCGTGAAGGCCAACCCGCAGCTGATCCTCGGCGTGGACGCCAAGACGGCGGGCGCGCGCCCCGGCTGGAGCGGCATCAGCGCCCTGAAAACCGGGAAGGTCAAGGACATCCCGGCCGAACTGAACACCATGCTGGGCCGTCCGGGGCCGCGCCTGGGGCAGGCGCTGATGGGCCTGGCGAAACTGATTCACCCGGAACTGTTCAGGTAAATGCAGGCCGCCGCGCCGCGCCGGGGGCTGGGGGTGGGCCTGGGCACGCTGCTGCTCGCAGCGCTGCTGCTGGCCGCCGTGGTCCTGGGCACCGGGCTGGGCAGCGTCACCATCCCGCCCGGCGAGGTGCTGGGCGCGCTGTGGCGCGGCGTGACCCGGCAGGCGCTGGAGGGGAACGACGTGATCGTGTGGCAGATCCGCCTGCCGCGCGTGGTGATGGGGGCGCTGGTGGGTGCGAGTCTCAGCGTGTGCGGGGGCGCCTTTCAGGGCGTGTTCCGTAACCCGCTGGCGGACCCGTACCTGCTGGGCGTCGCCAGCGGCAGCGCGCTGGGCGCCACGGTTGCCATCGTGGCCGGATGGCCCCGGGGGCTGATCCCGGTGTCGGCGCTGCTGACCGCGCTGGTCGCCGTGGCGTGCACCCTGTCCCTGGCGCGCGAGGGCCGACGCTTTCCGCCCACGCGGCTGATCCTGGCGGGCGTGGTGGTGGGCAGCGTCCTGAGTGCCGCGACGACCGCGCTGATCCTGCGTGGCGAGGACCGTGCGCGGCAGGTGCTGGCGTACACGCTGGGCGACCTGGGCTTCAGCGGCTGGCGGGACGTGCTGACCGTGCTGCCCTACGCGGGGCTGGGCTGTGGGGCGCTGCTGCTGCTGGCCCGCGCACTGGACACCCTGCAACTGGGCGAGTTGACCGCCCGCAGCCTGGGCGTCCCCGTCGAGCGGCTGCGGCTGATTGCAGTCATCGCCGCGAGCCTCGCCACGGCGGGCGCCGTCGCATACGTGGGCGTGATCGGCTTCGTGGGGTTGATCGTGCCGCACATGATCCGCCTCGCGTTCGGTCCCGGTCACCGCACGCTGCTGCCCCTGTCGGCGCTGCTGGGCGGGGCGCTGCTGGTCGGCGCGGACCTGCTGGCCCGCACCACGCCGCTGTCGCAGGTGGGCATCGTGACGACCCTGCTGGGCGGCCCGTTCTTCCTGTGGCTGCTGCGCAAGGAACGCCATGACTGACGGTATTCCTGACACTGACGCCCTGGTCGCGCGGGACGTCCACGTGCACGCCGGGTCGTTCCCGGCAGTGCGCGGCGTGAGTGCCACGTTCCGGCCCGGCGTGTTCAGCGCCGTGATCGGCCCGAACGGCGCGGGCAAGAGCACGCTGCTGCGCGCCCTGCTGGGCCTGAACCCGGTCACGCAGGGCGCGGTGACCCTGGCCGGGCGGCCGCTGGGCGACTGGAGCCGCGCGCAGCGGTCGCGGCAGCTGGCGTACCTCGCGCAGAGCGAGGGCCTGCCGGACGGCGCGCGCGTGCGGGACGTGGTGGCGCTGGGGCGCGGCGCGGGCGACTGGCGCTTCGGGCTGCTGCCCCGCACCCCCTGGACCGCGCAGGACGAGGCCGCCGTGGACGCCGCGCTGGACCGCACCGACACGCGCCGGTTCGAGGACCGCCGCGTGTCGGAACTCAGCGGCGGGGAGCGGCAGCGGGCGGCGCTGGCCCGCGCGCTGGCCGCCGAGCCGCGCTTCCTGCTGCTGGACGAACCCACGAACCACCTCGACCTCGCGTACGCGCTGGACGTCGTGCGGTACCTGCGCTGCGAGGTGGCGGGCGGCCTGGGCGTCGTGGCGGTGCTGCACGACCTGAACCTCGCCGCGCGGGCCGATCACCTCGTGCTGCTGCATGGCGGGCGGGTGCAGGCCAGCGGCACGCCGCGCGAGGTGCTGACGCCCGCGCACCTGCACGCCGCGTACGGGCTGCACGTCAACGTGGTGCAGCACGCAGACCGCCTGCTGGTCATCCCCCAGGATTGAGCGGCGCCCACACAGGGCCGCGCAAGGAGAGGCATGCCCCCGAAGTACTTTCCCACCCACGGCCACCTGCTCGTCTGCCAGGGCCCGAACTGTCAGGCGCGCGGCTCGGCGCTGCTGCACAAGGCACTCTGGAATCACCTGGAACGCCAGTCGCTGGCGTACTACAAACGCGGCGGCACGCTGCGCCTCACCGAGAGCGGCTGCCTGGGCGCATGCAGCTACGGCCCGGCGCTGTGCGTGTACCGCCCGGCCCCCGGCGGCGCGGGCCTGGAGGAAGCGTGGTACGCCGCCGTGGACTTCCCGCTGGCCGCGCGGGTGGCGCAGGCCACGCACGACCGCACGCCCCTGCCCGCCGAACACCGCTACGGGCCGGACGAACAGGCCTGACGAGCAGAGCTGACCGCACGGGTCAGGGGGTGGGCAGGTCGCCTGCGGTGCGGGGTTCGCGCAGAGGTTCGTCGTTGTGTTCGCGCCGGAAGGCCGTGGACTGTTCGTAGACGTGGCGGCGGGCGCGCATGGCGCTGCCGAGCGGGCGGTGCGCGGCGTGGGCGTGCCAGGGGCTGAAGCTCAGGCGGTCGTCGGCGAACACGAGTTTGTCGGGCCGCGCGGGGTCCTGCGGGGGGACGTGCAACCGCGCGACGGTCACGAAGGGGCTGAGGGTCTCGTCCCAGCGGACCGAGCCGTCCTCGATGGGCATGCGGGCCTCGTCGGTGCACAGCTGCGCGCGCAGGTCCCAGGTGCCGCCCGACGCGCGGATGACCTGGGCGACGGCGGCGCGCAGGGCGTCGGCGCGGCCCGGCCCCAGGACACGCACCGCCTGCCCGGTCAGGGCGCGCAGGTGCTCGGCGGTGGGCACCAGCGCCACCTTCGCCACGTACTCGCCCCAGCGGAGGGGCAGCTGCGAGTAGTACGTCTCGCCCAGCGGGTGGGTGGAGGGGTGCCCGCCGAGCTGTTTCAGGGCGCCGGCCAGGGGGCTGCCCTCGGGCGCCACGCGCGCCGCGACCTGCGCGCCCAGCGCGGCGGCGACCTTGAGTTCCTCCGGGGCGTTCAGGGTCAGGCGGATGGGCAGCTGGTTGTTCAGGAACCCGCCGGCGTCCTTCGCGGCGAAGACAGGCCCGTTGTTCAGCAGGAAGTCCTGCGTGACCTCGCCCGCGTGCCCGTCCACCATTGCGGCGGGCGGGCCGATCACCTTCAGGGCCAGCGCACGCGGCGTGGACACGCTGTCCGGCAGGATGTCGCCGGGCGGGGTGGACAGCCGCACGACCGCCGGGTAGCGTCCGGGCGCGGCGAACAGTCCCTGCGCGAGGTGAGGTGGCAGGTCCGGGACCTCCAGTTCCCCGATCAGCAGGCCGTGACCCTTGCTGTGCACGGGGCGCACCGCGTGGTGGTAGCGGGTGTGGAACGCCTCGCTGTAGCCCTGCATGACGCGGGCCAGCTGCGCGAAGGTGCGCGCCTCGTCGGGCTGCGGGCGTTCCAGGTCGTCGCGGTACCGCACGAAGTCGGGGCTCATAAGCACTCCGACTGAATGGTTTGCCAAAACCGTTCAGTTCGAGCGGATGCGAGTTGGAGCGGAACGGATTCCGGGCGTGGAGCGGGCAACCCGGTGTCCTTCCGGGTTGAGGGCGAAACAGACGGAATCCGTATCATGGGGCGAGCGTACCTGCCGGGGCTGCCCGGGCGCCTTGAGCCAACATGAAGAGGGGGGCTGACCCGGCGGCCAGCCCTCCCCCTCTCTGCGCGTGCTGCCTGCGTGTGCGGTCAGCCGCGCACGACGTCCAGGATCCGGTCGCCGTACTTGCCCAGACGGGCCTGCCCCATGCCCTTGACCTCGCGCAGGTCGTCCAGGGTGTACGGGACGCGCCGGGCGATCTCGGCCAGGGTGGCGTTGCTGGCGATGATGAAGCGGCTGATCTCCTGGCGTTTCGCCTCGGCGTTGCGCCACTCGCGCAGGCGGGCGTACACGGCCATCTGCTCGTCGGTGAGGTTCGCCGCCGGGTCCTCCTTCCCGCCGGGCAGGTCGGGCGGCAGGATGACCGGGGCGGGTTCGGGGGTGGGTTCCGGTTCGGGCTGGGCGTCGGGGAGTTCCTCGGCTGCCTGTTCCCCGGCGGGCTGTTCCTCGACCGCCTGATGGCGCACGTCCGGCACCTGCGGGAGGTTCGGGGCGTCGGGGCCGCTGCTGACCGGGGTGGGCAGCGGCGCGGCCGTCTGCGCGGGCGAGTCGCTGAACACGATCTCGGGCTCCCAGGTCTCCTCCGGCTCGGCCTGAGGCGCAGGGGCCGCGACCGGGGCGGGCGTGCTCACGGGAGCAGCCGCGGCAGGGGCTTCAAAAGTGAAGCGTTCGGGCGCGTCCGGTTGGGACGGCGTGCTGGGCGCGTCGGGCTGCTCGCCGCGCGCGGCGGTGACGGGCGGGCGGAAGTCGCGGCGCTCGAAACGGTCACGGCCGCCCCGCTCGCGGCCGTCCCGACGATCATCACGCCGATCATCCCGGCGGCCCCCGCGTTCGCGCCGCTCGAAGCGGTCGCGGCTCTCGCGGCGCTCCCGGAACTCGCCCCGCTGATCCACGCGGGGCTCGGGACGCTGCTCGCGGCGGTCCTCCTCCGGCGCGGCAGCTTCCGGGACCACCGGCGTGGCGGCCTCCTCTGCGGGGGTCTCGCCACGCAGCAGGGCCAGCGCGACGCGGGCGTCCTCCAGGCCCGGCGTGATCAGCACACCACCCGGGACGCTGCGCGCGGCGGCCAGCACGCCACCCAGCGGGGCCTCGCTGTCCGCCGCCTCGTCCGGCGCCAGGAGCAGCGCGGTCGGCCCGGCAGGCTGCGCCGCGCCGCCCAGCCGCTCGGCCAGCTGCGAGGTCGTGCGCGCCACGCGCGCCAGCCGCAGCGGCAGCGTCGCCACGTCCCGCAGCGCCAGCGCCACGCTCAGGTCGCTGGGCGCGGCCGCCACCGGGGCGGGCGCGGACCCAGCGCCGAACAGGGCGCTCAGGGGCGCGTCGCCGTGCCCGGTCAGGGTCACGCTGTCGCGGTACACGACCAGCCGCGCGCCCTGCGCCAGCCAGTTCCCGCCGGGCGCCAGCGTCGCGTCCACGATCACGGGTACCCCGGCACGCCGGGCACGGTCCAGCTCGGCGGGGGTGGGTTCCAGCAGCCACACGGCGCGCGCGCCGCGCCAGTCGGCGTCAGCGCTCGCGGCGGCCAGCCCGGCGGCGGCCAGCGCCTCGCGGCTGACGCGCACGCGGGCGTCCACCCGCAGCGTGCCCGCCCCCAATGAGTCGGCCAGCTGGCGGGCCAGGGCGGTCTCGTCGCGCAGCAGCAGGCCCCACGCGGCGCCCTCCAGGTCAGCGAGCGCCCCGGCGAGGCGGGCGTGCGGATCGCCCCGCCCGGCGTGCAGGCGCACGAGCCGGGCGTCAGGACGAACGGAAGTCACGGGATCAGTCATGCCCATCATTCTGACGCACCGCGCACGCCGCGCGCCGCCACACGTCCGGGGGACCTCCCTTCACGTTCGCTGCCCGCCCGGTCACCTTCGGCAACCCGGGCGGTGCGGAGCGCGTAGGGTGCTGACGATGCGTCCTTTCCTCCTGACCGGCCTGCTGCTCTCCTCTTCCCTGTCCGCCCCGGCCGCCGCGCAGTCGGCCCTGGCAGCGCCCACGCTGCGCCTCACTGCGCCCGTAGGCGCATCCGTCGAGCAGCGCATGACCATGACCAGCGTCATGAAGTTCACGGATGTCAAGGTCACCGCCCGTCCCGGGGCGAGCGTCCCGCAGAGGCAGCTCGACAGCCTGCGCAGCGCCTTCCAGGGCATGGGGGGGCAGACGACGACCATCACCGGCAAGAGCTTCACGCGGGTCGCTGCGCGCGACGCGCTGGGCGGCGTGACGATGCAGTTGACCCTGATCCAGACCATTCCGGGACTGCCGAAGGCCCTGACGACGAAGGTCACGCAGACGCTCGACGCGAACGGGACGCTGAAGGACCTGAAGCTCAGCAGCGACAACGCGGACGTGAACCGCCTGTACCAGCAGATGAACCTGAATGAACTGATCCGCGTGTCGAACAGCAGCGGCGCGGGACCTCAACTGATCGGCCTGCCCCTGACCCCCGGCCAGAGCCGCGAGACCCGGCAGGAGGTGTCCCTCGACAGCATGACGGGCGCGCTGCTGGGTCCTATCCTGCAGGACCCGGACGCCGACGTGGACCCCGCCACGCTGACCAGCACGCCTCTGTCCTTCACCAGCCGCGTGACCTTCGCGGGGCCGGACGCGGCCGGTCGGCTGCGGTTCACGCAGACTGGTGAGTTCGGCGCGTGGCAGACCAGCGTGAAAAACCGCGCCGGGCAGTCCGTGTTCCAGATGAGCGTCAGCGGCGGCGCGGTGAGCGGTGACCTGCTGGTGCGGCCCGACGGGCTGCCGTACAGCAGCAGCGTCCGCACGACCATGCAGATGCAGGTGCTCATGACGATGGACGACGTGCAGGTCAGCGCCACCCTTACGCAGGACCAGACGATCACGCTGCGTCAGCCCTGAGGCGAACTCCGGTTGAAGGGTGCGCCACAACCGGTCAACTGGAGTCTCGAGGAAGCGAGCAAACGCCCAGAGCCTTACAAACCCCGCGCGCCAAACGCGCCATGCTGGGCCGCAACGGAGGTTCACATGGCGCGTGTCACGCGGTACAGCAAGTTCGAGGGGGAACTCGATCAGCTCGAGAGCAGCGAGCTGATGCAGATGATTCAGGAGGCGCTGCTGGGCCAGGGCATGAACGACCCGTACGACCCGGACCCGGACGCGCGCCCCAGCATGGACGACCTGTTCGACGCGATCCTGCAGGCGCTCGCCGAGCGGAACATGATCCCGGAAGAGCAGCTGATGGAGGCCATGCAGGCCGACGACATCCGCGAGACCGGGCTGGGCCAGCAGATCCAGCGCCTGATGGACCGCCTTCAACAGGACGGCTTCATCCGCAAGGAGTTCGAGGACGGTGCAGGCGGCGCGGGCGACCCCGGCGACGCGAAGTTCCAGCTGACCGACAAGAGCATCGATTTCCTGGGGTACAAGAGCCTGCGGGACCTGATGGGCGGCCTGGGGCGCAGCAGCGCCGGGTCGCACGACACGCGCGAGTACGCGTCAGGCGTCGAGATGACCGGTGAACTCAAGGGCTACGAGTTCGGGGACACCATGAACCTCGACACGACCGCCACGCTGGGGAACGTGATCAGCAAGGGCTTCGACAACCTTGAGGAGTCGGATCTGGTGATCCGGCAGGCGGAGTACAACTCGTCGGCGGCGACGGTGGTGCTGCTGGACTGCTCGCACTCCATGATCCTGTACGGCGAGGACCGCTTCACGCCCGCCAAGCAGGTGGCGCTGGCCCTGGCGCACCTGATCCGCACGCAGTACCCGGGGGACACCGTGAAGTTCGTGCTGTTCCACGACAGCGCCGAGGAGGTCCCGGTCGGGAAGCTCGCGCAGGCGCAGATCGGGCCGTACCACACGAACACCGCGGGCGGCCTGCGGCTGGCGCAGCAGCTGCTGAAGCGGGAGAACAAGGACATGAAGCAGATCGTGATGATCACCGACGGGAAACCCTCGGCGCTGACGCTGCCGGACGGGCGCATCTACAAGAACGCGTACGGCCTGGACCCGTACGTGCTGGGCGCCACGCTGCGCGAGGTGGCGAACTGCCGCCGCAGCGGCATTCAGGTGAACACGTTCATGCTGGCCCGCGACCCGGATCTGGTGGGCTTCGTGCGCCGCGTCAGCGAGATGACGCGCGGCAAGGCGTACTTCACGACGCCGCACAACATCGGGCAGTACGTGCTGATGGACTTCATGACGAACAAGACGAAGATGATCAACTGATCCGGACTCCGGTTGAAAGGTGTGCAACATCTTTCAACCCGAGCGGATGCGACTCGTAGAGCTGCGCCGCAGAGGAGGAGAAAATCGGGTTCCGGGCGTGGAGTGGGCAACCCGGTGTTCTTCCGGGTTGTCTACGAAACAGACGGAATCCGTAGACGCGGTGCGGCGTTCAGGGGGGCGGGCGGCGTGAGGCGGCCTGCCTCTTCCCTTTTATGCTGCGGGTATGAACGTGGATCTGGGGACGGTGCGGGCGCAGCTGGCGCGGACGCCGGGCGTGCTGGACGCGCTGCTGCGCGGGTTGCCGGGGGCATGGGCGGGGCTGGACGAGGGGCCGGGGACGTGGTCGCCGCGTGGGGTGGTGGCGCACCTGTCGCACGCGGACCGCACGAACTGGTTGCCGCGGGCGCGGGTGCTGCTCGCGGCGGGCGAGGCGGAGGTGTTCCCGCCGTTCGACCGGGCCGGGCATCAGGCGGCGGAGGCGGCGCGGTCCCTGGATGAACTGCTGGACGACTTCGCGGCAGTGCGCGCGGAGAGCCTGCGGGCGCTGGACGCCCTGAACCTGGGCCCGACGGAACTGGCGCGGCGGGGCACGCACCCGGAGTTCGGGCCGGTGACACTGGGGCAATTGCTGGCGACCTGGGCGGCGCATGACCTGGATCATGTCCTTCAGATCACGCGCACGCTGGGCGGCGGGTACCGGGAGGCGGTGGGGCCGTGGCGGGCGTACCTGCGGATCATGCGGCCCGCATAGGCCACCTCACGCAGGCCAGCTTCAGCGGATGCGTTCGCTGAGGCCCGTGGTGGGATGGCCGCGCAGCAGGTCGGCGAGGACCTGCGCGCCGCGCACGACGCCCAGCGCGGGGCGACTGAACAGCGCGTTGGCGTCCACCGCCCACACCTCTCCCAGCGGGAGGTCCGGCAGGTCGCGGGCGAATGTGACGTTGTCGCGCAGACCGTACCCGCAGCACAGGACGACGCTCACGTCCGGGCGCAGAGGCGCGATCTGCTCCCAGGTGGCGCGGCCCGAGTCGGTGCCGGGGATGCCCAGGACGTTCACGCCGCCCGCCCGCTCCACCTGCTCTGGCACCCAGTGCCCGCCGTAGAAGGGTGGCTCGGTCCATTCCAGCGTCAGGACGCGCGGCGCGTGCGGGGCGGGCTGGATGGCGTCCCAGTCGGCCTGCGCCTGCCGGGCGAGGGCCTCACCGGTCTCGGGGACACCGGCGGCGGCAGCCAGGGCGCGCAGGTCGCCCAGGATGCCCTGCACGCTCTTGCCTTCCAGGCTCAGGACGTTCGCGGCGGGCAGGCAGCCGGGCAGGTACCGCACGGCGTCCTGCAGCGTGCCGGGCGTGACGGCGCACACCTCGCAGACCCCCTGCGTGACGACCAGATCGGGGCTGAGCCGGTCGAGCAGCGGGCCGTCCACCTGGTACAGGGCGCGGCCCTCCCGCACGGCGGCGCTGACGGCCCGGTCGATCTCGGCCTGCGGGGCGCCGCTGTCCACGATGGAACGGGTCAGGACCGGCAGGTGCCGGGCACGCGGGTGATCGCAGGAGTGACTGACGCCCACCACGCGCTCCGCCAGGCCCAGGTCGGTCAGCAGGTCGAACAGCAGGTCAGTGGCGCTGGGCAGCAGGCTCACGATGCGCTGGGGGGCGGTCATACCGTCCAGCGTAGCCTGACAGCGGTTTCCAGTTCCGCTGACGGGCTAACAGCACGCCCGTCAACTCCACTTCCACCCGCTGGTGTTGACGGTTTCTCGCTCTGCTCGTTTCAGGCGTGGTGAGGTGTTCCCTCACCACACCTGAAAACCGCTATGAACGCACGCTGGACGCCCCCCGCCATCTGGCCGGGGGGCGCTGCTGTCCACGCTGCTGGGCGGTCAGGTCAGGGCTGGGCGGTCCCGCTGGCGGCGGCGTTCAGGTTCAGGGCGCCGCTCAGTCCGGTCAGGAGCGAGGCGCTGCCCTGGCCGTCCGTGCTGCTGGTGGTGGCGCCGAGCAGGGCGGCGAGGCCAGCGTCCGCGCCGAGGTTCAGGCTGCCGCTGGCGCTGCCCTCGTCGGTGGTCGTGGTGCCGCTGGCGGTCACGCCGGCGCTGAGGCTGCTGCTCACGGCGCCGAGCAGGCTGCCGCTGCTCTGGCTGTCACCGGTCTGGCTGGTGACGCCGAGGAGGGTGTTCACGCTGGCGCCGACGTTCACGCCGACGCTGCCGGTGCTGGTCGCGGCGGAGGCGACGCTGGCGCTGAGGGTGAGGGCGGTCAGGGCGGTCAGAATCTTGGTGTTGATCATGGTGGTTCCTCCTGCCGCTCATGCTGCGGGGTGCGTGTGGCACGACTCTGAGTGGTCGGGCGTTCACCTTGCGACTCCGGCATGAGGGCTCTCATGGGCGTCCGGGCGGGGTGCGGGGCGGTTTTCACGTCTGGCACGGGTTTCATGGAAGCTTCATGACGCGCCACCGCGTGAGAGGACGGTTGATTTCGTCCAGCACGGGAAAAACAGGTGATCCAACCGGGCGGAATCTGCATATGTGCGCGGGGAAAACAGAGGTGAGGGCCGCCGGACGTGATGCCCGGCGGCCCCCCTCTCGCAGCGTCAGCGGCTGGCCCAGAGTTCCACGAGGCCGCGCAGGGTCAGCGTCTCGTCGTAGTGGTCGATCTCGCGGCAGATGCCCTCAATGGTGCGCGAGAAACCCCCGGTGGCGATGGCCACAGCGGGGCCGGGCAGTTCGGCGCGGATGCGGCGCAGCAGGCCGTCCACCATCTCGGCATACCCGAACACCAGTCCGGACTGCAGGGCGTGCGTGGTGTTCTTCCCGATGGCGGTCGCGGGCGCCTGGAGCGTGATGCGCGGGAGTTTCGCGGCGCGGTTGAACAGCGCGTCCGCGCTGACCTGCGCGCCCGTGGCGAGCACGCCCCCCAGAAAGCGGCGCCCGCGGCCGATCACGTCGAAGTTCGTACTCGTCCCGAAATCCACCACGACGGCGTACTCGTGGTGCCCGAGGTACTTCTCCGCGCCGAACAGGTTGCACAGGCGGTCGGCGCCGACGGCGTCGGGTACGTCGAGTTCCACGCTGACGTCCGGGAGGTTCGTGGCACGCACCTCGAAGGCCTCCACGGCGAAGTGGCGGCGGAGCGCCAGCGCGTAGTTCTCCCCGAGGGGCGGCGCGACGCTGCTGAGGATCGCCGCGCGCGGCATGGGCGCCCCCGTCAGTTGCAGCAGCCCGTGCAGACGCATGGCGAGATCGTCCGGGAGGTGCTCCCGGTTCGTACGGATGCGCCAGGTGTTCGTGAGGTTCAGCTGCTCGTCGGCCAGGCCGATCACGGTGCTGGTGTTGCCGATGTCCACGGCCAGGAGGGGGAAAGCAGGCACGCCCCGCATTCTAGAGCAGGTCTCCGGATGCGGGTCCCGCGTGACGGTCCTCCTGACCCCCACATTCGACGTGCTGCTCGGCGAATCTCAGCTTCTCCGCCTGGGGTTGCTCCGGTCTGCCCGGTGGTCATACGGGTTCCGTTTGTTTCGTTAACAGATCGGAACACCACCGATCTGTCAACTCCACGTCCGGAACCCGTTTCTCTCCTACTCGCTCCGCTCGGGTTGAAAGATTTTGCAAACCTTTCAACCGGAGTCCGTATCAGTTGAACGCGGCGAGGTTCAGGGGAATCTGGTACGCGCAGTCGGTGTCCGCCTCGGTGCGCAGCAGCAGGGGCACGGTGTCGCTCGCGCCGATCCCAGCCTTGAGCGGCTCGAAGTAGTACACGAGCGTGCCGCTCCAGGTGCCGCCCGCCTGCTTGAAGTCGTTCACGTACGTGCTCCTGACGGGCGCGATCAGTTTCCCGTCCGGGCCCTTCAGGCGCACCAGGTACGCGCCGCGGGCCTTCTCACTGGGCAGGCCGCGCACGGCGATGTCCACCCGCAGCTGCCCGTCCGGCAGGCGGCGACTGGCGGACTCCTCGGCCAGCGCGGTTTTCACGCTGAGGTTCTGGAAGTTGTTGCGGGCGTCCTGCGCCTGGAAGTACAGCTGGTCCGCCTGTCCGCTCACGGTGAGCTGCGCGGGGCGGCTGCCCTTCGTGAAGTCGTCCGGGGCGGCCAGCCAGTCCGCGACGCAGGCGGCGCCGCCGTCGAAGGCGGTCACGGCGTCCTTCCCGGCCGCGAACGCGCCGCCCTTGACGGTCAGGTCCACGCTCAGGTAGGTGGGCACCGGGTCGCGGCGGCCGTACGCGCCGTCGATGACGTTCCTGGCGGTGGTGTCCTCCAGTTTCGGCACCCAGGCGTGCGCGGGCGCGGCGAGCAGCGTGCAGAGGGTCAGCAGGGTCAGGTGACGGTTCATGGGGCTCCTTTGAGGCTCAATCTTTGAGGTACACGACGCGGCACGCGCTGCCCGCCGAGCGGAACTGCGCGGCGGCGGCGTCCGAGAGGGTCACGTCGGTGTACACCCGCGAGTTCGGCGCGAAGCGGCTGGGCTGGATGCGCTCGGCCTTCACGCGGGTGACGTTCTGGAAGGCGGCCAGCTGCGATTCGGCGGTGACGTAGGTGTGGAGGTTTCCGGCCTGCACGAGTTCGCTGGACACGCCCCTGATCAGGGCGGCGTCGGGCCACAGCTGCTGCCCGCCGGCGTACACGATGCTGGTCATGTCCCGCTGGAACGCGCCCAGGCCGCGCACGTCGATCACGACCGTGCAGGCCAGTGGGCGCGTCTCGCTGCCTGCCCCGGTCGCCGCGCCGCCACCGCGCGCGACGGGCGCGGCGGGGGCACTCCCGGCCCCACTGCCTGCACCACCAGCGCCACCCCGGCCGGAGGCGGGCGCACCAGCGTCACCACCGGACCCGCTACCGGGCCGGGCCGAGGTGGGGGCCTCCGCGTCCCCGGCGGCGGGTGCCGTGCCCGTCCCGCGCGTGGGCGCCGCGCCGTCGGCGGGTGCGGGACTGCCCGCCGGGTCGCGGCTGGGCGTGCCGGACGCCGGGGCCGTTCCTGCGCCCGTGGTGGGTTCGGTGCGCGGGGTTGAGGGAGCGGTCGGCGTCCCCTCACTGGCCGGGGCCGGAGCGGTGCCGCGTGCCGCTGGCGCCGCCGCCGGGGCCGAGGGTGTCTCCCCTGTTGCCCCCGTGCCACCGGCCGGGCGCGCGGCGGGCGCGGGTGTCGCGGCCGGATCAGGCGTCCGGGCCGTCGCGGTGGCGGGCACCGCAGACGCAGGTTCGCCGGGGGCCGTGCGGCTGCCCGCCACCGCCGGACTGACCGGAGCGGTCGGGGCCGTCCGGTCGCGGGTGGTGGCAGTCACCGGACTGCTCTCAGCGGGCGTGTCGGCGCGGCTGGCGGGCCGGGCGGGAATGCCGCGCACGTCCACGGGGGACCCAGCCGGGCTGGCACTGCGGGCCGGGGTGGCCTGGGCGACCTCTCCAGTCGCATCTGGTCGCGTCAGGTCCTCGCGGCGTGGCAGGGCACTGATCGGCCCGGCGTCCGGCGCCGGGTCCGCCGCGGTCCGCGCCACCTCCGGGGCCGCCTGCTGGGGCTGCGCCGCGCGGGCAGGCGTCAGCTCGGGGGCGACCTCCACCTCACCGGTCGCGGCGGGTCGAGTCACGGCGTCCAGCGCGGGCAGTTCTGCCGGGGCTGGCGTGGCGGTCGCCTCGCGGGGCGCGGCTGGGGCCGCCTCAGCCGACGGCGACGCGACCTGCGGGGTCGATGGAGCGGGCGTTGCCTGGGCTGACGCAGCGCTGGTCGGGGCCTGTGGCGCGCGGGTCGGCGCGGCGGGTATCCGACCCGCAGAGGTCGGCGGCGTTGCCGGGGTGGTTGCCGGGGTGGTTGCCGGGGTGGTCGCCTGAGTGGTCGGCTGGGCTGCCGGGCGCGCCTCGGCGGACTGCCGCGCGGGCGGGGCGCGCGGCGGGGTGACAGGCGGAGTGATGGTCCGGGCGGGAGTCGCGGGGGTGGTCGCCGTCGCGGTGGGGGCGGGCGTCGCCGGGGCGAGCGTCACGACCTCCAGCGGCGCGCGGGACGGGTCCGGGGTGGCGGCTGGCGGCAGGGGCTGGGGGCGCAGCGCCAGCAGGCCCGCGAGCAGCGCCACGTGCACCGCGACGGTCGCGGCGATGGCGCGGCGGCCCTCGCGCGACTCGGGCCGGGGGGGTGCGGGGCGGGACAGGGTGGTCACGGCGCGGCCCCGCCGTCCTGAGCGGGCTGGGTGCCCAGGGCGAGGCGGGTGCCCCCGGCCTTCTTGATCTCGTCCATCACGCCGACGACGGTGCCGTAGCTGCCGCGCTCGTCGGCGCGCAGGCCCACCACGCCGCCCGACTGTTCCGCGAGGGGCCGCAGCTGCGCGCCCAGTGCACCCAGGGTGGTGGACTTGCCGTTCAGGAACACCTGCCCGGCGCGGTTCACGCTCACGACGGGCAGGTCCGGCGTTTCCTGCACGCTGCTGCTCGCGCGGGGCAGGTCCAGCGGCAGGGCGTTCTGCCGGGCGCCCAGCGTGCTGGTCAGGAAGAAGAAGATCAGCAGCAGCAGCACGATGTCCACCATCGGCGCGAAGTCGAACGTCACCGGGTCGTGATCCCCCCGGAAGCGGCGGCGCAGCGGGCGGGTCACTGCGCGCCGCCGAACGTCAGGGCGACCTCCGGGATGGGCGCGTCGGTGCGCATGGGAGCCGGGGCAGGCGCGGGGCGGGTCAGCCAGCCGGGCAGGTCCTCGCGCACCTGTTCGGCCTGCACCATGATCCGGTCGGCGCGGGCCCGCAGCGCGCCGCGCGCCACGTACGCGATCACGGCGACGATCAGACCGCCCGCCGTGTTGATCAGCGCCTCGCTGATCCCGGTCGCCAGTTGCGCGGGCGTGGGGGCCGTGGTCTGGCTGAACACCAGGAACGAGCGGACCATGCCGATCACGGTGCCCAGCAGGCCCAGCAGCGGCGCGACCTGCGCGGCGGTGCCCAGCGCGCCCAGTCCGGCGTACAGGCGGGCGTCCTCGTGCAGCAGCGCGGAGTGCATGGCGCTCTCGGCGGCGGGGACGCCCCGGTCGGCGCGGGCCAGTCCGGCGCGGAGGACCTGCGCGGCGGGGCTGGGGTGCGCGGCGCGGTCCACCTCGGCCAGCGCGGCGTGCGGGCCGCTCTCGGCGGTGACGGCGCGGGCGCGTTCCACCAGCGTGCGGGCGTCCGCGCCCAGCCGGGCCAGCGCCTGCGCGCGGGCGACGCTCAGGTAGACCACGTAGACCGACAGGGCCAGCAGCACCCACAACAGCGGGCCAGCCGCGCGAACCAGATCAAGGATGGTCATGACCTCCACGGGTAGCACGCGCGCACGTGGCAACCGTGAAAAAAGCGTGCAGGACACTCATGAGGATGGGCAGTGGGATGTGGGAAGTGGGGAGTGGGTCGGTTGCTTCGGCCCGTCACGCGGGCGGGTGTCGAGCTCCGGACTTCATCTCCCCTCACCGGCTGGGCGGAGGCCAGCCACCAGCCCACTGCCCACTGCCCACTCCCCACTTCCTCCCCCCATCACCGCCCCCGCCTCCCGCGCACCGTTCCCCACCCAGAATCCGCAGTGAATCACTCGACTTTAGGCTCCGGGACGGGTAAAATAGCCCAGTAAGTAGGAATCATTCCTAACAAAAACCCTGTGATTCCCGAAGGAGCCCGCATGACCCACCAGCTCGAAATCCGTAACCTGCACGCCACCGTCGGCGACCAGCCCATCCTCAAAGGCATCAACCTGACCGTGCCCCGCGGCGAACTGCACGCCATCATGGGCCCCAACGGCAACGGCAAGAGCACCCTGGCCAAGGTCATCGTCGGCGACCCCGAATACACCGTCACCGAAGGCGAAATCCTCGTCGACGGCCAGAACATCCTCGAGATGGAACCCGACGAACGCGCCCGCCTCGGCGTCTTCCTCGCCTTCCAGTACCCCGTCGAGATCCCCGGCGTCACCATCGCCAACTTCCTGCGCCTCGCCATGCAGGCCCGCAAGGCCGAAGGCGAAGAAGTCAGCTTCGTCGAGTTCTACGGCAAACTCCAGAACGCCCTGAAAACCCTGGAATGGGACGAGAGCATCGTCGAACGCTACCTGAACGCCGGCTTCAGTGGCGGCGAGAAGAAACGCAACGAGATCCTCCAGATGCTCATGCTGGAACCCAACTACATCATCATGGACGAAACCGACAGCGGCCTCGACGTCGACGCCCTGAAGATCGTCTCCAAAGGTGTCAACAGCATGCGCGGCGAGAACCTCGGCGGCCTGATCATCACCCACTACCAGCGCCTGCTCGACTACATCGTCCCCGACAAGGTCCACATCATCCTCGACGGCAAGGTCGTCCAGACCGGCGGCCCCGAACTCGCCAAGAAGATGGACACCGAAGGCTACGACTGGGTCAAGGAACTCGCCACCGCCTGAACCTGAACCGCGCCGGTGAACTTCTTCGTCAACATCATCTGGGGCCTGTTCATTCCCTTTCCGTTCGCGCTTCCACTCGCCATTCTCGTTCTCGTTGTCCTCGCTGCTCTGCGCCCTCCGCGTTCCCGCAGTCGGAAAGCCCTGTTCACGCTGGCGGCACTCACTCCCCTGGCCTTCGGTGTGGGTATTGATGCCACCATCAAGAACCAGTACCGCGCAGAAGCGCAGCGCAGCCTGGACAAAGTCTTCCCAGGCCAGCAGCCAGACATCCGGATCCTGAAAGTAGACCAGGGAATGACGGGACACACCTACCTGGCTGAAGTGCACTTCGATCAGGCAACCCCACCGAACTGGAAAGTCACGGAACAGAAGCAGACCTACGATCCAGCCGAGTTCACCAGTCTTCCGCCTGACCGCGACAACGTTGCCCTCGAACGCTTCGAGAACGACGCCATGAGTTACCTCAGGAACGCTGGATGCAACGAGTGGAAGCAGTCGAAAGTCAAACGGTTCACCGTGCAGGTCGAAGCCCCGGATTACGACGACCGCCAGGAAGGCAAGTTGCAGAGCCCCGCACGCCTCTCCGGTGACCAGAACTACCAGAACTACTGTCTGTATTTCGGTTTTAACGCCCTCTGATTCTTCGCACAAGGATCGTCATAAGGAGTCATCATGACCATCAATCCTGAAGTGAACGAGATCAATGCCACGTACGAGTACGGGTGGAGCAACCCGGAACGCTACGCGATCAAGGCCCCCAAGGGCCTGAGCCGCGACGTCGTGGAAATGATCAGCAAGGCCAAGGACGAACCCCAGTGGATGCTGGACTTCCGCCTGAAGGCCCTGGACATCTTCCTGAGCAAGCCCATGCCCGAGTGGGGCGCGGACCTGTCGGGTCTGAACCTCGACGAGATCTACTACTACATCAAGCCCGAGGGCTTCAACGCGCGCAACTGGGACGACGTGCCAGCCGACGTGAAGGAGACCTTCGAGCGTCTGGGCATCCCCGAGGCGGAACGTGCCGCGCTGGCCGGTGTGGGCGCGCAGTACGAAAGTGAAATGGTGTACCACAACCTCAAAGAGGAGTGGGAGAAGCTCGGCGTGGTGTTCCTGAGCATCGAGGACGGCCTGAAGGAGTACCCGGAGCTGTTCCGCGAGCACTTCGCGACGATCGTGCCGCCCGAGGACAACAAGTTCGCGGCCGTGAACAGCGCCGTGTGGAGCGGCGGGAGCTTCGTGTACGTGCCCAAGGGCGTGAAGGTGGACATTCCCCTGCAGACGTACTTCCGCATCAACGCGGAGAGCAGCGGGCAGTTCGAGCGCACCCTGATCATCATCGACGAGGGCGCGCAGGCGCACTACATCGAGGGCTGCACCGCCCCCGCGTACAGCAGTGACTCCTTCCACAGCGGCGTGATCGAGATCGTCGTGAAGGAAGGCGCGCGCTTCCGCTACAGCACCATCCAGAACTGGAGCCACAACGTCTACAACCTCGTGACGCAGCGCGCCGCCGTGTACGGCAACGGCGTCATGGAATGGGTGGACGGGAACCTGGGCAGCAAGGTCACCATGAAGTACCCCGCCTGCTACCTCCTCGAAGAAGGCGCGCGCGGCGAAGTCCTGAGCATCGCCATGGCCGGTCGCGGCCAGCACCAGGACGCCGGAGCGAAGATCGTGCACTTCGCGCCCCACACCAGCGGCACCATCGTCAGTAAGAGCATCAGCAAGGACTCGGGGCGCAGCTCCTACCGCGGCCTCGTCAAGATCTACGAAGGCGCCAAGGGCAGCAAGACCAACGTCGAATGCGACGCCCTCCTGCTGGACGAGGAAGCCCGCACCGACACCTACCCCTACATCGAGATCGAGGAAAAAGACGCCAGCGTCGGCCACGAAGCGACCGTCTCCAAGATCAACGACGACCAGATCCTGTACCTCCAGAGCCGCGGCCTCAGTGAAGACGAGGCGGCCGGGCTGATCGTGCGCGGCTTCATCGAACCCATCGCGAAGGAACTCCCGCTGGAGTACGCCGTGGAACTCAACCGCCTGATCGAACTGGAAATGGAAGGCTCGGTCGGCTGACGCCTTGCGGGCAGCAGCGCGAATGGCGACGGGTCTGCTTGTGGCAGCCGTCCTGGCAGCTGCTGCCCTCTACGGGTTCATCTGGGAGAGGGACGTGCGAGGCTGGCGCACCTGGGGTTTCCGGCTGGGGCATGAGATTGTCGCGACACCCGAGGTCCGGCGTGGAGGATTCCTGATGAGCCGGGACGTGTATTTCGTCCTCCGGGCCGGGGAGGACTCACACCGAGCGGTTCAGGCCTGCGCCGCCGCTTTTGCTCATGCCCAGACGCTGGAAACACCGATCACGCAGTGCCGGGCATTCGGCTCGGCCAGGGACGCCCGCATTCAACTGCAACGCCCTGACCTGAACTGCGAACGGGCTCGCAGCCGCCAGGAACCGTACATGGATGCCCGGCGCGCCCTCGTGACTATCAATACCGGGGAACGTTGCGCCCGGCGCACCAGCCTGAACAACGCTGGCACAGGGTTCCACACCACCAAGGAGTACACATGACCAAATTCAATGATCAACTGGCGCAGGTGCAGGGGCCCGAGTGGCTGACCGCGAAGCGCAGGGAAAGCCTGGAGCTGTTCACGACGCTGGAGGTGCCGCAGGAGTCGGTGGAGGCGTGGAAGTATACGCGCGTGGACGTGGATTTCGACGCACTGCGTCCGCACGGCAAGCGTGACGTGGTGTCGGACGTGTCGGCGCTGCCCGCGAGCGTGCAGGAGCGCCTGAGCGGCACGGACGTGGGCGCGTTCCTCGTGCTGGACGGCCCGGACGTGGTGTACCGCACGGAACTCCCGGCGGAACTGACGGCGAAGGGCGTGATCTTCACCGACCTGAAGTCGGCGGTGGAGCAGCATGCGGACAAAGTGCAGCAGTACCTGTACTCCGTGGTGCCGGCGGAGGTGCCGGACGACACGACGATCGCCGCGCCGGGCACGACGCCCAGCAAGAGCCCTGACCCCAGTGAGGGTAAGTTCTCGGCGCTGGCGGCGGCCCTGTGGACGAACGGTGCGTTCGTGTACGTGCCGCGCGGCGTGGAGGTCGAGCTGCCCCTGGGGAGCTTCCGCGTGATGAGCGAGGCCGGGACGTACACCGCGACCCGCACGCTGGTCGTCGCCGAGGAGAACGCGCAGGTCACGTTCATCGACGAGCAGGACAGCGAGGCGCTGCCCGGCACGTACGCGATCGGCGCGGTGGAACTCGTGGTGAAGGATGGCGCGCGCGTCCGGTACGTCAGCATCCAGAACTGGGGCGAGGGCGTCACGCACATCCAACGTCAGCGCGGGGACGTGGGCCGCGACGCGACCCTGAACTCGCTGGTCGTCACGATGGGGGGCACCCTGAGCCGCACCGAGATGCAGTCGTACCTGCGCGGGCAGGGCGCGGACAGCGAGATGCTGGCCCTGTACTTCGCGAACGCCGACCAGCACTTCGACCACTACACCCTGCAGCACCACGCGGCCGCGAACGCGCACAGCGACCTGCTGTACAAGGGCGTGAACAACGACCAGGCCGTCGGGGTGTTCAGCGGCATGATCAAGGTGGACCTGGGCGCGCAGAAGACCGACGCGTACCAGAAGCACCGCACCCTGATGCTGTCCAGCGAGGCCCGCAACTACAGCGTCCCGCAGCTGGAAATCAACGCGAACGACGTCCGCTGCAGCCACGGCAGCACCACCAGCCCCGTCGATCAGGAGGCGCTGTTCTTCCTGCGCTCGCGCGGCATCAGCAAGGAAACCGCCGAGAAGATGCTCGTGACCGCGTTCCTGGAGGACGTGCTGGGCCGCGTGCCCCTCTCAAGCGTCGTGAAGTACATCGAGGGCATCATCGCCAAGAAGGTCGGCGCGGCCTAACGCGCCCGTTGACCCTGGCGGCCGGTCCTGCGGGGCTGGCCGCCTTTTTCGGGCGACCGCACAGCCAGAGGGCCGCCCGATCCGATCAGGCGGCCCTCCGGTCAGTGGGGATTCAGCGGAACTTGAAGACCGCTTCCTTCTGGGTGCCGTCCACGAGTTGCACGACCAGTCGCTGGCAGGTACCCGCCCAGCTCGTGCTGGTCTTCCAGACGTACACGTACTGCCCGGCGGTCGCGTCGTACGTCAGGCTGCTGCCACCGGCGGTGACGGTCGTCTCGATCTCGTCGGGCATCAGGTTCGCTAGGGTGGAGCAGCTGATCGCGTACACCTTGGGGTACCCGGCTGCCATGACGTTCAGGCCCTGGTTGCCGCCCAGGCTGAACTTCACGGGAATGGCACTCCCGGCCTTCGCGGTGTTCAGGCCGTTCATGTCCACCGGCTGGAAGAACCCGCTGAAGTCGTACTTCACGGACACGGTGAAGAAGCCCGTGCTGGTATTGCCCGCGTTGTCTGTGGCAGCGCAGGTGACGGTGGTCGTCCCGACCGGGAAGACGGCGGGGCTGGTCACGGGGGTCGTGCCGACCCGGCAGGTCACGGGTTGCGGGGTGGTGAAGTTGTCACTGGCGCTGACGGTGAAGGGCACGCTGGCCTGACTGTTGCCGGTGGCGGTCGCGGTGATCGCGCCGGGCAGCGTCAGGGTGGGGGCGTCCCGGTCAAACTTCACGGGCAGGCTGGCCGTCGCCGTGTTCCCCGCCAGATCGGTGCACGTGGTCTGCACGGTCGTCCCAGGCGTGCTGGCGGTGATCGCGGGGATGGGCGTGCAGGTCACGGCGGTCAGGTTGTCGGTGCCGCTCGTGGCGAACGTGACGCTCTGGGTGGTGTACCAGCCGTTCAGACCGTTCGGCGTGGCGGGCGTGGGCGTGATGGTCGCGGTGGGCGCGGTCAGATCGACTTTCACGTTCAGGCCGGTGCTGGCGCTGTTCCCGGCCTGATCGCTGGCGCTGCCCGTGACGGTCTGTCCGCCGAGGGCCGTTTCACCCACGGTGACGGGGGCGGGGCAGGTGCTCACGCCGGACAGGGCGTCGGCGCAGGTGAACTTCACGATCACGGTCTGCTTGAACCAGCCATTCGCGTTGGCACTGATGGGGTTCCCGTTGACGTCGAAGGTGGCGGCGCTGATGGTCGGCGCGGTAGCGTCCACCTTGACGGTCAGGCTGGTCGTCTCGGTGTTCCCGGCCTTGTCGCTGGCCGTGCCGGTGACGGTCTGACCGTCCGCGTCGGTCTGCCCGACCGTGCTGGGCGCGGTGCAGGTCTTCACGCCGGACAGGTCATCCGTGCAGGCGAAGGACACCGTGACGGGCGCGGCGTACCACCCGGCGCTGTTCGCGGCGCGGTCCGGCACTGCGGTGATCGTCGGTTTGACCTTGTCGATCTTCACGCTCAGGGCCGCCAGGGACGCGGTGTTCCCTGCCTGATCGGCCACCGTCAGCGCCGCGACGTCCGCCGAGGCCGTCAGGGTCGAATCCGCCGGGCACGCGCCGTCCAGGCCGGACAGGGTGTCCGCGCAGGTGTAGTCCAGGGTCACGTCCGTGTTGTTCCAGCCGTCCGCGTTCGGGCCGGGCGTCACGACTCGCGTGAAGGTCGGCGCGGTCTTGTCCAGGTTCACGGCGACGCTGCTGACCTCGGCACTCGTGTTCCCCGCGTTGTCCGTGCAGGTGGCCTTCGCCTGATACCCGGCCTGCTCGGTACTCAGCGTGGCGGGCTGCGTGCAGCTGCTCACGCCGCTGCGCTCGTCATTCCCCGCCACGGTGAAGGTCACGTCCGTGCGGTACCAGCCGAAGGCGCTGGGCGTGCCGTCCGGGGTCACGGTCAGGGTCGGCGCGACCGTGTCGCGGTTCACGGGCACGCTCTGCGCGACCTCACTGACGTTCCCGGCGTGGTCCGTGCAGGTGCCCTGCGCCCGGTACCCGGTGGCGTCCGTCGTCAGGGTCGCAGGGGTCGTGCAGGACGCCACGCCACTGCCCCCGGCGTCGGTGCCGGTCACGGCGAACGCCACGTCCGTGCGGTACCAGCCGTTGACCGGTGCCGTCGTGGCCTGCACGCTGGCAACCGGGGCGGTCTTGTCGATCTGCACGTTCACCACGTTGCTCGTGGCCGAATTGCCCGCCCGGTCCGTCACGCTGGCACTCACCGGGGTCGTCCCCTCGGCACTCACCACGACCGGCGCGGGACAACCCCCGACCAGTCCGGACCCGTTCTCCGTGCACGTGAAGTTCACGGTCACGTTCCCGTTGAACCAACCGCTGTGATCCGCCGTTGCCGTGATCGTCGGCGCGGTCGTGTCCACCTTCACGGTCAGGCTCACCGGATCACTGGCGTTTCCCGCCACGTCCGAGATCGTCCGCGCGACTGTCTCCCCGGCACTGCCGGTTTCATTCACCGTCACGTCCGCCGGGCACGCCCCCGCCACGCCGGACTGATCCGCACCGTTCAGCTGCGGGTCCACGCACGTGAACTTCACCACCACCGGCTGCCGGAACCACCCATCCGCAGTCGCGGTGAGGGCATTCCCGTTCACGTCGAACGTCGCGGCGGTGATCGTGGGCTTGTGCGTGTCGATCAGCGCACTCACGCTGCGGGTCGTCGAGTTCCCCGCATTGTCCTTCACCGAGCCCGTCACGACAGTCGGCGCACCCACCACGGAATCCGCGCTGGCCGTCAGGGTGAATTTGCCATCCAGCACGCCCGGCTGGTCCGCGAGCAGTCCGGACGTCGCGTCACTGGCCGTGAATTCCTGCGACAGAGGGGTGTTGCGCCAGACGCCAGTCGTCACGTTGTCAGGGGTGACGGTCGGGGCAGTGGCGTCCTTTTTGATGGTGACGGTTTTGGAGGCGGGCCCGCCTGCGCTCGTGGCCGTACAGGTGACGGTCGTGCTGCCATCGTCAGAGACCGTGGTCGAGGCGCATTCGGTCGTGCTGATGGCGCTTTCCGAGTCGCTGACGTTCCACTGCACCGTGACAGGGCTGACGTACCATCCGCCGAGGCCAGGCGTGCCACTGATCTGTTCAGTGATACTGGGTGGCGTGTTGTCACTCGGCGCAGGCGCGATGACTTTCACTTTGAACGTCGCCGCCGTGTTGGTCCCCTGCGGCGTGGCAGCATTGATTGTTAATTCAACTATGGTGCCTGGTACGGCGTTTGCTGCAACGGTGTAAGGGATGACAACGGATGCCGAAGGGCCGCATCCAACGGTCTGATACGTTCCAGTCGGGTTCGGAATGGTCGATGGCTTGTCGGACGTCAACGTGAAGGTGGCCTTGTTCGCCTGACCGTTGGCATTGCAGCCGGGATTGGGATCGCCGCCTCCAGTCTTCGCAACGAGGTACACGCTGGGCTGCCCGGTCTGACCGGGCACTTTGGTGATGAAGTCTCCAGCGGCGATCACGTCGTTCGTGCCCTGCGTGACGGTGACGGTGTCCTGCGCTTTGAGCGTCGGGCTCTTGGTGGCGGCGGGGGTGGCGCCGGGTGTGGGGGCCTGACTGCATCCGGCCAGGGCGAGTAGGGCGATCAGGTTGACCAGGGAGTGTCGGACGTTCATGCGTGTCCTCCTCTGGGTCGGTCTCACCGCTCGCTCGCTTTGCCCGAGGTGACCGGATTACAGGGCAGAGGTCATGGCGTTCCCATGCAACGCGGGGGGTGGCGTCGTGGGTGATGTCGTGTTGTCGTGTTGCTTGATGAAGCATAGTTCAAGAGTGAGCGATCTGTGAGCTTTTTCGTGGTGTCGAACGGCTGCCCCCGTTCAGGGGTGGGGGGTCGGGGGTATGTGGTGTCCTGCGCGGCCGTGGACTGACCTGGGGTGCATGGTGGGGGGCGTCCGGATGCGGCATCTGGGGGCTGCAGTGGGGGTCTACACTGCCGGGCATGGCGATGCGAGTGGTGTTCCCGGCGGATTACTTTCAGGTACGGCAGCCGGACGGGGCGTTCGCGGATCAGGCGGCGGCGTTCGCGGCGCATGGGTGGGGCGTGTCCACCTTTGCGTTCGAGGGGGATCGGGTGTTTCGCCCGGCGCTGATGCCGGGTGAGACGGTGCTGTACCGGGGCTGGATGCTGGACGGGGTGGGGTACCGGGCGTTCGTGGGCGCGGTGGAGGGGGCGGGCGCGCGGGTACTGACGTCGCCGGAGGCGTATCTGGCGGCGCATCACCTGCCGCGCTGGGCGCCGCTGCTGGCGGACGTGACCCCGGAGACGGTGTGCTTCACGGAGCTGGACGACCTGCCGGAGGCGCTGGCGGCGCTGGGCTGGGACGGGTTTTTCGTGAAGGACTTCGTGAAGTCCCTGAAGACCGGCGCGGGCAGCCGCATCACGCGGCCTGATCAGATCGCGGAGCTGCTGGAGCGCATGGCGCACTTCCGGGGGCAGATCGAGGGCGGGGTGTGCGTGCGCCGCGTGGAGGAGTTGGACCCGGCGTCGGAGGTGCGGTTTTTCGTGCGCGCGGGGCGGGCGTTCAGCGCGGACGGTTCCGACGTGCCGGATCTGGTGCGGGACGTGGCCGGGCGGATCGCGTCGCCGTTCTTCTCGGTGGACGTCGCCCGGCGTGCCGATGGCGCGCTGCGCGTGGTGGAGGTCGGGGACGGGCAGGTGTCGGATCTGGTGGGCTGGACGCCCGCGCAGTTCATGACGGTGTGGGCGGACGCGGAGGGGTGGGCGGACGGGGCGGGCTGATCAGCCGAGCTCCAGTTCGCCTTCTTCCTCGCCCCACCAGTTCACGCGGCGGGCCTTGACGGTGATCATGGTCAGGCCGGGGGTGTCCAGGCCGTCTTTGAACCACTGGGTCAGCTGGTCCTGCCAGTGGGGGGCCATGGTGGGGCGGTGGGTGGTGAGGGTCGCGTCGCCCTGCACGGCGATGAACAGGAAGGGCTTGCCGGACTGGAAGCCCAGCTGGACGTTCTTGTTCTTCGCAATGTCCTGCGCGGCGCGGCTGTCCGCCCAGGTGAAGAAGTGGCTGGTGCCGTCGTAGTCGACCTCGCCGTTGTTGCTCATGGGGCGCGAGCCGAGGTGGCCGTACGCGGTGGTGGTGGTCAGGAGGCAGAGGTCGAGGCCGCGCATGAGTCGCGCGAGGTCTTTCAGGGTGCCGGGCATACTCCGAGCGTACGGGCGACGCCGGGCGCGGGGGATGACGTGGGGTTCATGGGAGGCTGGGGGTGTGCTGAGCGGAGCTTCAGGGTCGCGTCCTCCGCGGCGTCTGAATCCTTTCAGTTAGCATGGGGGCATGCGAACTCAGAAGCTGGGCGGAAGTGACCTGATGGTGCCGGTGGTCGCGGTGGGCTGCATGCGCATCGACGGTATGGAGCGGGGGGCGGCGTCGCACCTGATCGGGACGGCGCTGGAGCACGGCGCGAACTTCTTCGATCACGCCGACATCTACGGCGCGGGGCGCAGCGAGGAGGTCTTCGCGGACGCGGTCGGCATGAGCTCCAGCGTCCGTGAGGGCCTGATCCTGCAGTCCAAGTGCGGCATCCGCCCGGACATCCAGACCTTCGATTTCTCCCGCGAGCACATCCTGGCGTCGGTGGACGGCATCCTGAAGCGGCTGCGGACCGAGTACCTGGACGTGCTGCTGCTGCACCGCCCGGACGCGCTGGTGGAACCCGAGGAGGTTGCCGCCGCGTTCGACCAGCTGGAGCAGGAGGGCAAGGTGCGGCACTTCGGCGTGTCGAACCAGCACCCCCGTCAGATCGAGCTGCTGCGCAAATTCGTGCGGCAGCCGCTGGTGGCGAACCAGCTGCAGCTGAGCATCACGAACGCCACGATGATCACCAGTGGCCTGAACGTGAACATGGAAAACGCGTCGGCGGTGGACCGTGACGGGGGCGTGCTGGATTACTGCCGCCTGCATGACATCACGGTGCAGCCGTGGTCGCCGTTCCAGTTCGGGTTCTTCGAGGGGGTGTTCATCGGGCACGCGAAGTTCCCCGCGCTGAACGCGAAACTGGACGAACTGGCCGCGAAGTACGGCGTGAGCAGCACGACGATCGCCATGGCGTGGCTGCTGCGTCACCCGGCGCGGATGCAGCCCGTGACGGGCACGACCACCCCGGAGCGGCTGGTGGACTGCCTGCGCGCGGCGGACGTCACCCTGACCCGCGAGGAATGGTACGGGCTGCTGATCGCGGCCGGGAACACGCTGCCCTGATCCTGCCCGGGTTCCGCCGCCCCGGCTAGACTGCCCGTCATGAGACGCAGGATGTGGGTGGCGGCGGCGCTGTTGGCGGGCGGGGCGCTGCTGAGCGGGTGCGCGGACGTGCGGTACCTGACACAGGCGGCGGGCGGGCAGCTGGACCTGCTGCGCCGCGCGCGGCCCCTGGCGGACGTGCTGGCCGATCCGGGCACCCCGGCGGGCGTGCGGCGTCGCCTGCAACTGGCGTCGGACGTGCGGGCCTTCGCGGTCGCGCCCGAGGCGACGGGTGGGCTGGGCCTGCCGGACCACGGGTCTTTCCTGAAGTACGTGGACGTGGGGCGGCCGTTCGTGGTGTGGAACGTGTTTTCCGCGCCGGAGTTCAGCGTGACGCTGGACACGTCGTGCTTCCCGGTGGCGGGCTGCGTGGGGTACCGGGGGTACTTCAGCGAGGCAGCGGCACAGGCGGACGCGCAGGCGCGGCGCGCGGAGGGCCGGGACGTGAACGTGGGCGGCGTCAGCGCGTACTCCACACTGGGGTACCTGCGTGACCCCCTGCTGTCCACCATGCTGACCTACCCGGACGCGACGCTGATCCGCACGATCATCCACGAACTGTCCCACCCGAGCCTGTACGTGGCGGGCGACACGGTGTTCAACGAGTCGTACGCCACGGCGGTGGAAGAAGAGGGCATGCGCCGCTGGCTGGACGCGCACGGCACGCCCGAACTGCGCGAACAGGACCGGCTGGCCCAGGAGCGGCAGTCGGGGTTCGAGGCGCTGCTGCTGGACACCCGCGCGCGGCTGGAGGCGCTGTACGCCACGTCCGGCCTGACGGAAGCTGACCGCCGCGAGCGCAAGGGCGCGATCCTGGCGGACATGAACGCCCGGTACGCGACGCTGAAGGCGTCCTGGGGCGGGTACGCGGGCTACGACGCCTTCTTCGCGCGCGGCGTGAACAACGCGACGCTGGGCGCCGTGGCGGCCTACGCGACTATGGTCCCGGACTTCCAGGCCCTCCTGGCGCGGGTGGGCGGACACCTGCCCACCTTCATCGAGGAGGCCCGCGCGTGCAGCCGCCGCCCGCAGGCCGAGCGGGCCATCTGCCTGCGCGGTTCCGGACCGGCAGCCCTCACGGTGGGTCCGCAGATGCCGTCCTGAACGCCGCGCTGCGTGAGAGGGCAGTCTCATGCCCGGCTGGGCGCGGGTCTGCTACCGGCGGGTCACTGCTCCCCCACCGTGGGGGACCGGGCTGACCCGCGGGGTGAGGGGGCGGTGACTTGCCCCTGAATCGCATGAACGCCGCGTGCGACGCGCCTGAGTGGAGGACTGGCGCGCCTTTGAGCGTGTCCCCAGGGAACGCGCAGCTTCGCCCCGCAAGGTGGGGATCAGGAACAGCCCAGAGCGGTCGTTCACTTCTCCCCGCCCGGCCCACAGAGGCCGCGCGACCCTGAAAGAGGTGCTCCATGCGTCAAGAGAATGCCCCCCGTCCCTCCCTGCGCCGCCCCCTGCTGGGTCTGCTCACGCTGAGCCTGCTGGCTGCTCCTGCGGCGCTGGCCCAGACCGCCGATCCGGTCATGCCGTCCGCTCCGGCGCCCGTCACCACTGAGACCGCGCCTGCGGCCCCCGCGCCGACCACGCCGCCTGAAACGGCTCCCACCGACGCGGCCCCCGCCGAGACGGCCCCGACGGACGCCACGCCCGCCCCCGCAGCGCCGACCGAGACGGCTCCGGCCGACGCCCCGGCTGGTGACGTCCTACCCAGCAGCCTGCCGGCCGCGGGCAGCGTCACCGTGCCCAAACTGGACGGCGAGGAGGTGCTGAAGACCGTCCCGACCGTGCTGGGCGAGGCGCTGATCTACCGTGGCGACGCCGAGGACGCCCTGGCCCGCACCGCGCAGGCCCTGGTCGCCGAGGGCTACCAGGCCGCCGGGGGTGCGGCCCCTACGGCCGACGCGGCGGGCGTCACCACATTGACCCTGACGAAGGATGACCAGCAGTTCCAGTTGACGCAGAGGAGCAGCATGGGCCTGACGGTCGTCGCGCTGGCCCGCCTGCCTGAGAGCGAAAGCGCCCTGGCCACCCCCTCCGCTGAGACGCCCGCACCCGATACTGCGCCTGCCACCGACGCAGCACCGGCAGACACGGCGCCCAGCGAGGCCCCAGCGGAGGCGGCCCCGGCTGAACCTGCTCCGGCAGACGCCGCACCGACTGAGCCCGCGCCAACCGAACCAGCTCCCGGTGAGCCTGCCCCGACCGAGCCCGTAACCCCGGCGCCGGTCACTCCGCCCAGCCAACCCTGAGCGCAGCGCCCCTCCAGGTACGAAGCCGCCCCTCACCGGGGCGGTTTTTTCGGGTGCACATACAGCCGCAGGGCGATACCGGTGCCATGCTCTGAGCAACACCACAGGAGCCCGAGAGTGACTTCCTCAAGGTCCCTGGAACACTCCGGACAGACGTGAAAGAGGCAGCGCCCCCGGGGCAGCAGCGCTCCTGCGGTCCGTGTTGTCGTTGTCCTGGAGGTCCCACTCGACCTCTGAATCAGGCGGGACAAGGGACGCGCAGAAGCCTGGGACACAGGACATCGTCAGCGGCGCAGGTTATTCCCGGGGCCATCTTCCTACACGCGGACCGGGGCGGTTCCCGCGGCAGGGGTCAACGAGGAGCGCCGCCTCTCCGGTGGGAGGGACGGCGCTGCGGGTGCAGAGGATTACTCTTCGGTCTTCTCTTCGGTGGCTTCGCCTTCGGTCTCGCCGGCGGCTTCGGCCTTGACTTCCTCGACGGTGGCGTCGCCTTCCAGGATGGCGGCGGCGGCTTCCTCGCTGATCTCGCCAGCGGCGACCAGACCGGCCACCTGGGCGGCCTGCTGCTCGGCGGCGGCTTCGCCTTCGCTGAGGCGGGGCGGCAGGACGCTGATGACGACCTGCTCGGCGTCACCGGCGAGCTTCACGCCTTCGGGCAGCTTGACCTGACCGGCGGTGACGTGGTCACCGATGTTCAGCTTGGCGACGTCCACGACGAGTTCCTGGGGGATGCGGCGGGGGCCGGGGGCGATGACGCTCAGGTTGTGAACGACGATGTCCAGCAGGCCGCCCATGACTTCGCCCTGGCTCTTGCCCTTGGTGTGCACGGGGACGTTCACTTCGACGGGTTCACCGTAGGTGACCATGTAGAAGTCCACGTGGATGGGGGTGCGCTTGCGCTTGTCCATCTGCACGGTCTTGACGAGCGCGGGGAAGGTCTCGCCGCCTTCGATGGTGATGTCGAACAGACCGGTGGTGCTGGTCTGGCGGAAGGCGCGGTCGAAGGCCTTCTTGTCGATGCTGAAGGAGACGTTCTTCTCCTTGTTGTAGGCGACGGCGGGGATCAGGCCTTCAGCGAGCTTTTCCTGGCTCTTGCGGGGTTTGGCGTTCAGTTCCATGTGCTCTTTCTCCTTCGGGGACGTTCTTCGCCGCCTCACTCTCGCCGCGCGGTTCCGCTCGGGGCGGGGCGGGGGGCGGGCGTGCAACCGTGACAGCATAGCAAACGCGCATAGGCGGGTGGAAGGGTCACGGGGGCCTCTGCTAGACTCTGTGGCGTTGCCGCGCGGCCGCCCCACCCAGCGGGTGTGGAGATGGCCCCGGACGGAAGATAAGGAGAAGAACATGATCAGTGTGACTGAACTGCGCAACGGCACGAAAGTGGAGATGGACGGCGGCCTTTGGGAGTGCCTGGAGTACTCGCACCTGAAGATGGGCCGCGGCGGCGCGAAGGTCGTCACGAAGTTCCGCAACATGGAAAGCGGCTCGATCGTGGACCGCACCTTCAACAGCGGCGAGAAACTGCAGGACATCTACGTGGAAGGCAAGAAGATGCAGTACCTCTACCCCGACGGTGAGGACTACGTGTTCATGGACCTGGACACCTTCGACCAGATCACGCTGGGCAAGACCCTGGTCAGCGACGCGGCGAAGTTCATGAAGGAGAACACCGAGGTGGAAGTCGCCATGTACGGCGAGAAGCCCCTGAGCATCACGCTGCCCAACCAGGTCATCCTGAAGATCGTGCAGACCGACCCCGGCGTGCGTGGCGACACGGTGTCCGGCGGCACGAAGCCCGCCACGCTGGAGACCGGCGCCGTGGTGCAGGTGCCCCTGTTCGTCGAGCAGGACACCAACGTGAAGGTGGACACCCGCACGGGTCAGTACCTCAGCCGCGCGTAAATGACGTGACGTGTCTGCGCCGCCCCCGGTTTCCCCGGTGGGCGGCGCACACGTTTTCCCTTGGACTGAGTTCAGTCCGCGCCCGGCGCCTGGGACCGTTCCCGCGTCACGATTGCCGCTAGACTGCGCATCAGCCAAACGAGCGTTAGGCTGCGGGGTGCATGCCCCTCTCACCCGGCACAGGGCATGATTGGAAGCAGCACCCGCAGAACACCAGCAACTTCAAGGAGGGGCCATGAACCCGAACGACCTGAAACAGATTCTCGATGCCCTCACGTACGCCGACGTGCGCGAATTCAGCCTGCGCACCGGCAGCTTCGACCTGAGCCTCAAGCGCGGCCCGCAGGCCTTCGCCGCGCCCGCTCCCATGCCCGCACCCGGCCCCGCCCCGGTCGCGGCCCCCATGCCCGCCCCCGCGTTCGCGCCCATGCCCGCGCCCGCCATGCCCGCCCCGCAGGTGCAGGCCAGCGCCCCCGCCGCGCCCGCGCAGGCTGCGGCTCCGGCCCCCACGCCCGCCGATGCCCCCGCCGAGAAACCCGCCAGCAAGGGCACGCCCGTCAAGGCGCCCATCGTCGGCACCTTCTACGCGTCCAGCAGCCCCGACGCCGCCCCCTACGTGAAGGTCGGCGACACCGTCGCGGCCGGGCAGGTGCTGTGCATCATCGAGGCGATGAAACTCATGAACGAGATCGAAGCCGAGCAGGGCGGCACCATTCGCGAGATCCTCGTGAAGAACGCCGAACCCGTCGAGTACGGCCAGACGCTGTTCATCATTGAGTAATTGCGGTGAGCCGGAGGTGAACCCGAGCGGACCTGCAAGGCTGCACCGCAGCGCGAGCAGCAACAGGTTCTGAGTCGCGCAGATGAAGGGGTGGGCCGGGCGACGTTCCCGGCACTCACCGCAAGTCGGAGCGGGTCAGAACTCAGCCGACCGAGGGTCGTCTCCCAGCCGCTGGAGGCATGCATGTTCAAGAAGATCCTGATCGCCAACCGTGGCGAGATTGCCCTGCGCGTCATCCGGACGGCGCGGGAGATGGGCGTGAAGACGGTCGTGGTGTACTCCACGGCGGACGAGAAGAGCCTGCCGGTGCTGCTGGCGGACGAGTCGGTGTGCGTGGGTCCGCCCGCCAGTAATCAGTCGTACCTGAACATTCCGAACATCCTCTCGGCGGCGCTCATGACGGGCGCGGAGGGGATTCACCCGGGGTACGGGTTCATGGCGGAGAACCCGGATTTCGCGGAGATGTGCCGTGAGCATGGCATCACGTTCATCGGGCCGACGCCCGAGAGCATGCGCGCCCTCGGATCCAAGGCCGGGGGCCGCGAGATCGCCGCGATGAGCAACGTGCCGGTCGTGCCGGGCACCGGCGTGCTGGATACCGTGGACGACGCGCTGCTGGCCGCCAAGCAGATCGGATACCCGGTGCTGCTGAAGGCCAGCGCGGGTGGCGGCGGGCGCGGGCAGAAGGTCATCCGCACGCAGGAGGAACTCGCCAAGGGCTTCGCGCAGGCGCAGGAGGAAGCGCGGCTGTACTTCGGTGATCCGGCGATCATCATGGAGAAGTTCCTGGAGGAATTCCGGCACGTCGAGGTGCAGGTCATGGGCGACGGGCAGGGCCACGTCATCCACATCGGCGAGCGTGACTGCTCCATCCAGCGGCGCAACCAGAAACTGATCGAGGAGGCGCCCAGCACCCTGCCGGACACGCTGCGCCAGGAGATCCTCGCGGCCGGCGTGCGCCTCGCGAAGCACGTGAACTACGCCGGGGCGGGCACGCTGGAATTCATCGTGGACCGCGACGGGAACTACTACTTCATGGAGATGAACACCCGTATCCAGGTGGAACACTGCGTCTCCGAGGAGATCTCCGGGCTGGACTTCGTGAAACTGCAGCTGGAGATCGCCGCCGGGTACGGCCTGAAGCTGCAGCAGGAGGACGTGGTGCTGCGCGGGCACGCCATCGAGTGCCGCCTGAACGCCGAGGATCCCGACAAGGACTTCCGCCCGGCCGCCGGGAAGATCGACGACGTGCACTTCGCGGGCGGTCCCGGCGTGCGCGTGGACAGCCACTGCTACACCGGTTACGTGATCCCCCCGCACTACGACAGCCTGATCGGCAAGCTGATCGTCCACCACGACACGCGCGAGCAGGCCATTGCCCGCATGAAGCGCGCGCTGGAAGAAACCGTCATCCAGGGCCCCAAGACCACCATTCCGCTGTACGTGAAGATCATGAACAACCCGTTCTACAAGCGCGGGGCGGTCATGACGAACTTCCTCAAAACTCGGATGGAAATGTAAGTACGTGCCGGATGATGCGCGCATCATCCCGAGCGGAGCGAGTGGGCCTGAACAGGCGACCGGCGAAGGTGCAGTGATGGCGGGTGACGTTCCCGCCGTCACTGCACCGGAGCCGGTTGCCGCGCCCATGGCGGATGAGCCGAGGCAGATGGCTGGGGAGTCCCCGGCGTCTGCCTCTGACCGTCTGTGGGCGCGTGACGCTCTGCTCTCGCGCCTGTCCGGGAAATCCTGGCCGGAGGGTGTGCTGCTGGACGCACTGAACCTCTCCCCTGCCCTGGACGTGCTGGATGTCGGGGCGGGGGACGGTCGGCTGGTGCGTGAACTGGCGCGGCGGGGGCACGCGGGCCGGGTGGTGGGGGTCGATCCCACGCCGGGACCGGGCGTGCAGCCCGTGTCGGCGGAGGCGTTGTCGTTCCCGGACGCGAGCTTCGACGTGGTGCTGTTCGCGCGGGTCTGGCGCACCTGCCCCATCCGGCGCGGGCGCTGGCGGAGGCGCGGCGTGTCCTGCGGCCCGGCGGGGTGGTGTGGGGGGCGGCGCATGGTCCGGCGCACCTGCGCGCCACCTGGGCGGCGCTGGGCCATCCCCTCGCACCGGGGGACGCGCCCCCGGAATCCGCGGTGATCCTCACCTGCCCGGTGACGGTGACCGCTGACGACGCCCGGTTCCTGCTGGGCACGTACGGGAGAGAGGCGGAGGTTTCCCCCCACCTCTTCCCCGTTCAGGACGCCACGCAGCTGCTGGTGTGGTCCCCGAACCCGTGATGTCAGGTGGCCAGTCGGTTGCGCCACGCGGCCAGTTCCGCCCCGGAGCGGCGGGGCGCATGCTGCGGGCATGCTTCCTGCCGACCTGCATCAGGCGCTGCGGCCCCTGCTTCCGGAACTTCAGACCCAGCTGCTCGGGGAGTGCCACCCGGACCCGTTGCGGCAGCTGGACATTCAGGTGTCCGCGAAACCCAGCGGGATCGTCACGTTGACGGTGCGGGCCGCGCATGACGGGGTGCGCTGGGGCCGCACGGCCAGCGTGGACCTGCACCCGCTGTGGTGCGGGGATCACCTGGAATTGCGGGCGGACGCGCCGGAGTACGCGATCAGCGCCTCGTGACTTCAACAGCGGGCCGCGACACCCCAGCCCTGGCGGTGTCGCGGCACCTGGCCTGCTTTACACGGGCTCTGTGGCGGCGATGCGGTCGAGCACGCCGGGATCTTCGAGGGTGCTGGTGTCGCCCTGGATGTCTTTTCCGGCGGCGATCTGCCTGAGGAAGCGGCGCATGATCTTGCCGCTGCGGGTCTTGGGCAGGGCGTCGGCGACGTAGATGGCGTCGGGCCGGGCGAGTGCGCCGATCTCGCGGCTGACGTGGGCGCGCAGTTCTTTCGGGTCGACCGCGTAGCCGCTCTGGGGGAGCACGAACGCGACGACGCATTCGCCTTTCACGTCGTCGGGTCTGCCGACCACGGCGGCTTCGGCGACGCTGGGGTGGGCGACGAGGGCGGATTCGATCTCCATGGTGCCCAGGCGGTGGCCGCTGACGTTCAGGACGTCGTCCACGCGGCCGATGACGGTGACGTACCCGTCGGCGTCGCGGCGGGCGCCGTCCCCGGCGAAGTACACGCCGTCGATCTCGCCCCAGTAGGTTTTGCGGTAGCGCTCGTCGTCGCCGTACACGGTGCGGAGCATGCTGGGCCAGGGGCGTTTGAGGACCAGCAGGCCGCCGTCGTCGGGGCCGAGTTCCTCGCCGCTGCGGGTCATGATGGCGGGCTCCACGCCGAACATGGGGAGGCCCGCGCTGCCGGGTTTGCTGGCGTGCGCGCCGGGCAGGGTGGTGAGCATGATCGAGCCGGTCTCGGTCTGCCACCAGGTGTCCACGACGGGGCAGCGTTCGCCGCCGATGGTGCGCCAGTACCACATCCACGCTTCGGGGTTGATGGGTTCCCCGACCGAGCCGAGCAGGCGCAGGCTGCCCAGGTCGTACGCGGCGGGGATGGCGTCGCCCTGACGCATGAAGGAGCGGATGGCGGTGGGCGCGGTGTACAGGATCGTGACGCGGTGCTTCTGGATCAGGTGCCAGAAGCGGCCCCAGTCGGGGTGGTTGGGCGCGCCCTCGTACATGAGGATGGTCGCGCCGTTCAGCAGGGGACCATACACGCTGTAGGAGTGGCCGGTGATCCAGCCGACGTCGGCGGTGCACCAGTAGATGTCGTCGTCCCGCAGGTCGAACACAGTCTGGGTGGTGAGGTACGTGCCGATCATGTACCCGCCGGTGGTGTGCTGCACGCCCTTGGGTTTGCCGGTGCTGCCGGAGGTGTACAGCACAAACAGCGGGTGTTCGCTGTCCACGGCCAGCGCGTCGTGGTCGTCACTGGCGGCGTTCAGGGCGTCGTGCCACCAGACGTCGCGGCCCTCCTGCATGGGCGCGTCGCAGTCGGCGCGGCATACGACGAGGATCTTCTCCAGGCTGGGGGTGAGTTTCGCGGCCTCGTCGGCGTTCGCCTTGAGGTTCACCAGGGAGCCGCGCCGCTGCCCGGCGTCGGCGGTGATCAGCACCCTGCTTCGGGCGTCGTTGATGCGGTCGGCCAGCGCGCTGACGGAGAACCCGCCGAACACGACGGAGTGCGCGGCCCCGATGCGGGCGCAGGCGAGCATGGCGATGGCGGCCTCGGGCGTCAGGGGCAGGTACAGGGTCACGCGGTCGCCGGACTGCACGCCCAGGGCAGTCAGGGCATTGGCGGCCTTCTTCACCTCGCGCAGGAGTTCGGCGTAGCTGTAGGTGCGGACCTCGCCGTCCTCGCCCTCCCAGATGATCGCGGTCTTGCTGCCCAGGCCGCGGGCGACGTTGCGGTCCAGGGCGTTGAACGCGATGTTCGTCTGCCCGCCCACGAACCACTGCGCGTGCGGCGGCTGCCAGTCGAGCACCTGCGTCCAGGGTTTGAACCAGTGGAGTTCCCCGGCGACCTCCGACCAGAAGGTGTCGGGGTCGTCGAGGCTCTGGCGGTAGCGGCGCTCGTAGTCCTCGCGGGTCACGCGGGCGCGGGCGCGGAAGTCGGCGCCCGGTTCGATCACGCGGGTCTCGTGCAGCATCGCGTCGATGTGATCGCTGGCGGGGTGGTCGCTGGCAGGGGTGGGGGTCTGGGTCATGGGACACCTCCGGGTGGGTGGGGTGGGAGCCGCCGTCGGGGCGACGGGCGCGGGGCTGGGCTGTGTGTTGTGCCCACTGTACTCGCGTGAAGGTGGGATTCCGGGTGGGTTGCCCGCGCGGGTACCGCGGCGGTACTGGACCCGGTGCAAGCGGTCAGCTTCGGTCTTGACACGGGAACACCGTGTTGCGGAAAATCAACTTATGTCTACGATCAGCAACAGCGGTGGAGACGCGACTGAGCAGGCCGCGCAGCGACTGGCGCAGCAGATCACAGCCGAGCGGGAGGCGCGCGGCTGGACGCAGGCGACCCTGGCGGGCCGGGCCGGGGTGTCGAAGGCCGCCGTGAGCCGCATCGAGCGCGGCGAGATGAGCCCCACCGCCGTCACGCTGCTGCGCCTCGCCGGGGCGTTCGACCTGACCCTGGCGGGCCTGCTCCTGCGCGCCGAGGGTGGTGGTGGTGGGGGGCGCGAGCACGAGCGCCTGTCACGCGCCGCGCAGCAGCCCGAGTGGCGTGACCCCGCGACCGGGTACACCCGCCGCCAGCTGTTCGCCACACCCGCGCACCCGCTGGAGGCCGTGCAGGTCACCCTCCCGGCCGGGGCGAGCGTCACGCTGCCCGCCAGTTCGTACGCGCACATCCAGCAGGTGGTGTGGGTGCAGTCGGGTGAACTGCGCCTGACCGAGCACCGCGCGCCCGACCTGACCTGGATGTTGGCGGCGGGCGACAGCCTGGGCTTCGGGACGCCCTGCGACGTGACCTTCGAGAATCCTGGCACTCAGCCCTGCACGTACGCCGTCTTTCTCGCCCGGAGGTAACCCCATGACCGACACCGTCCGTATCGAGCCGCTGAGCGCCACTCCCGAAACCCTGGACGCCCTGAGCGACCTGCTGATCGCCACCGTCGCCGCCGGGGGCTCCGTGAGCTTCATGCACCCCCTGGCCCCCGCGCAGGCCCGCGCGTTCTGGGAGGGTTCGCTGACGGCCGCCGCGCGTGGCGAACGCGTCGTGCTGGGCGCGTGGCAGGGCGCGAGGCTCCTGTCCACCGTCACGCTGATCCTCGACTGCCCGCCCAACCAGCCGCACCGCGCCGAGATCGCCAAGATGATGACCGCCCCGGACGCGCGCGGGCGCGGACTGGCCCTGACGCTGCTGCGCGAGGCCGAGGCCCTGGCCCGCGCGCACGGCCGCACGCTGCTCGTGCTGGACACCGCCAGCGAGGGCGGCGCGTCGGGCCTGTACGAACGCGCCGGGTACGTGTTCGCCGGGGAAATCCCCGATTACGCCCTGAAACCCCACGGGGGCCTGACCGGCACGCGCCTGTACTACCGGCGGCTCTGATCCGCTCCCCCCTCCCCCCCCGGTGCGCGCGGGGGCTGCCCCCTTCCCGCGCGGCCTGAAGGCACGTACTGTGGGTCATGTCCCGCACCCGCCGCGCCTGGACGTCCTGATGGACCTCCCCGCCCACCTGCACCCCTTCGAGGCGCTGCTTCCCCAGGAGCACAGCCCCGCGCGGGTCGACGCGCTGCTGGAACTGTCCGCGCACCCTCACCCGCTGCTGGAACAGGTGGCGCTGGCCGAGCAGGCCCGCGCGCTGGCCGCCAGCCTGAACGACCCCGCCCGCACCGCGCGGGCTGAACTGCGACTGGGTCACCTGCTGAGCGGTCCGGAGGGACTGGCGCAGGTCCGGTCCGCCGCGCGACGCTTCGAGCAGCTGCGGGACGTGGATCAGGAACTCGCGTGCGCGCTGCGCGAGGCGGCGCTGCTGGACGACCCGCACGCGCAGCTTGGGGCGCTGCTGCGCGCCGCCGAACTGGCCGAAGAGGCCGGGCAGGCCCTGACCGAACTGGACGTGCAGGTGCGGCTGGGTGAACACCTGCGGGCGCTGGGGCGTGCCGGGCGGGCCGCCGGGGCGTTCACGCGCGCCGCCGAACTAGCCGAAGCGCACGACGCGCGGGTACAGGCGACCGGGGCGCTGCTGGGCCTGGGGGAACTGCACCTGGACGACGGGCATCCGCAGGCGGCGCTGGAGCCGCTGCGCGCGGCGGGGCACCTGACGCGCGGCGAGGGCACCGCCGGGCAGGCCCGCGCGCTGGGCGGCCTGGGCCGCGCGCACGCCGCGCAGGGTGACCCGGAGCGGGCGGCGCGTTTCCTGGACGCGGCGCTGCCCCTGGCCGAACGCCTCGGCGAGCCCGCGCTGCACGCGACGCTGCTGGACGCCCGCGCCGGGGTGCACGGCGCGCAGGGCCAGCCGCAGGAGGCGCACGCGCTGCTGCGCCGCAGCCTCGCCCTGACCGAGCAGTCGCGGCCGGACGAGCACGGGCGGACGCTGCTGGCCCTGGCCGCGCACCTCGCTGGACAGGGCGACACTGGACAGGATCAAACCGCGCAGGCGCGGGACACGCTGGGCTGGGCGCTGCGGTACGGCCTGGAACACGACCGGCCCGGCCTGATCGCCGGGGCGCACCTGGCGCTGGCCGATCTGGCCGAGACGCAGCAGGACATGGCCGAGGCGGCGGCGCAGTTGCGCGCCTGGGCAGCCAGCCTGGACGGACAGCGCCGCCGGGACGCCGACCGCGAGGCGCAGGTGCAGGCGGCCGCGCACGCGGCACGCGAGGCCCTGGCGTGCCGCGCGGCGCGGCGCGAGACGCTGCACCTGATCGAGGGCAGCGTGCAGGACGCCAGCACCCGGCTGGCCGCCATGCAGGTCATGCTGGAACGCTGGCGCAGCACGTCCATGCTGGACACGGAAAGCGGCGCGCACTCGCGACCCTTCGGGCTGGAGGTCCTGGCGCTGCATTTCAACCGCTGCGTGCGCCTGCGCGCCCCGCTGACCCTGGCGATCGTGGGCGTGGAGGTGCAGGCGCCGCCCACCGACGGCCCGGCGGACCTGTTCACCAGCAACGTCCTGAGTGCCGTGGCCCGCGTGCTGGAGGGACAGGTGCGGACCATGGACACCGTGGCGCGCTTCGACCGGTTCAAGTTCATGGTGATCTTCCCCGAGACGCTGCCCGACGCGGCCACGCACCCGCTGGAACGCGTGATTGACGCCGTTCAGGGCTACGACTGGGGCGTGCCGGGCATGCAGGACGCGGTCAGCGTGGCGGTGGGCGTGGTGGGGCGCGGGTTCGTGCAGGGCGTGAACCTGCTCGTGGACGCGGCGGACGCCGAGCAGTACCGCGCGCGGCGGCAGGGGCCGAACACCCTGAGTGTCGCCCGTTAGCCCGCCGGGTCGTTCCGCGCCAGCCGCGCCCTGACGCGCCCTTCGAGGGCCAGCAGCAGCAGCGCGGCCAGGAGCGCCAGTGCGGCGATCACGATCCACATGCGCCCCGCGCCGAGCGTCTGCAGGAGCGCGCCGCCCAGCAGCGGGGCCAGCAGGGTCGCCAGGCCTGCCATGCTGCCCACCAGTCCGATGTACGTGCCGCGCTGAGCGGGCGGGCCCAGTTCGCTGATGATGGTCTTGCTGATGCCGTACGCGATGATCTCCCCCACCGTCCACACCGCCACGGCCAGCATGTGCGCCCACAGCGTGTGCGCCAGGGCGTGCCCCAGGAAGCCCGCACCCAGCAGCGCGGCGCCCAGCGCCTGCCAGCGCGGGTGACCGCTGCGGGCGATCAGGTGCCCCAGCGGCAGGCCCAGCAGCACGACCAGGCCGCCGTTCACGGCGAGCACCTGCCCGTACTGGGCGGCGCTGTAGCCCTGCTGCGCGAACACGACGGCCAGCAGTTTGTAACTCTGGTACGTCAGGCCGAACAGCAGGGACGCGAGGCAGAACTGCCACAGCAGTGCGTCGCGGGGCAGCAGGCGGCGGGTGCGGGCGTCGCCCTTCGGCGCGGCGCGGGGAGCGCGCGGGTACAGCAGCGTCAGCAGCAGCGCGAACGCGGCCATGGTCGCGGCGTCCAGCCAGAACAGCAGTCGCAGGGATCGCCCGGCCAGCCAGCCGCCCAGCAGGGGCGCGGTGGCCGCGCCGACGTTGATCGCCCAGTACAGCAGGTTGTACGCGCGGGTCCGCTGCGGGCCCTGCGTGAGTTCCGCGACGGCGGTGCTCGCGGCGGGCTTGAACAGCGCGGACAGCAGCGAGAAGCCCAGCACGCCCGCCGCCGTCCACCAGAAGCCCTGCGCGAACGACAGCGCCAGGATCATGACCGCCCCGCCGGTCAGCGCGAGGATCATCGTGAAGGCCGGGCCGCGCCGGTCGGTCAGCGGCCCGCTGAGGCCCTCGGACACGAACCGGCCCAGGCCCAGCATCGCCAGGATCACGCTGACCTGCGTCACGCCCAGGTGCGCGTGCGCGGTCAGGTAGAAGCCCAGCAGCGGCACCACGAACTCACCCAGGCGGTTGATCAGGGTGCCCCACCACAGCACCCAGAACCCGCTCGGGTAAGCGGAAGCGGCGCGGGCCAGGGCAGTCACGCGCGCCATGGTAGGGCCTGTCCCGCGCGGGCGCATCTGCACAACAGCGCATCCATGCCAGCAGAGGGGGCCCGCACGTCACGCAGCGTGCGGGCCCCCTCCCATGCTGGGTTCATACGGATTCCGTTTGTTTCGTTGACAGATCGGAACACCGCCGATCCGTCCACTCCACGTCCGGAACCCGTTCCTCTCCTTCTCGCTCCACTCGGATTGAACGGCTGTGTCAGCCATTCAATCGGAGTCCATATCAGTCGTGTGCGGCGACGGTGCCGTCCACCCCGGCGCCGGTGTAGGCGCGGAACTGCATGTCCTCGAAGACGCGGTCGTCTTCGGGGGTGTGGCGGCGGGCGCCGATCAGGGTGCCCAGGTACGCGAACAGGAAGCCCATGGGGATGCTGATCAGGCCGGGGTTCTCCAGCGGGAAGATCGCGTTCGCCTGGATCAGGTGGCGGCCGGTGGTCAGGGTGTCCGGGTCGATCTTCATGATGTTGGGGCTGATGGCGATGAGCAGCAGCGTGAACAGGATGCCGCCCACGATGCCCCACATGGCGCCGGTGGCGTTGAACTTGCGCCAGAACAGCGTGAACAGGATGACCGGTAGGTTGGCACTGGCGGCCAGCGCGAAGGCCAGCGCGACCAGGAACGCGACGTTCTGGGTTTTGGCGGCCAGGCCCAGCAGGATCGCGGCGACGCCCACGGCGACGGTGGCGAGGCGGGCGACGCGGAACTGGTCCTTCTCGCTGGCCTGTCCGCCTTTCAGGACGCCGTTGTAGATGTCGTGCGTGAAGCTCGTGGACGCGCTGATGGTCAGGCCCGCGACGACCGCGAGGATGGTGGCGAAGGCGACGGCGGTCACGAACGCCAGGCCGAACTCGCCGCCCAGGGTGCCCGCCCCACCGAAGAGGTTCTCGGCGAGCAGCGGCGCGGCCATGTTCCCGGCCTTGTTCGCGGCCTCGATGGCGCCTTTGCCGAGCAGGGCGTTGGCGGCGTTGCCCATGAAGGCGGTCATGACGTAGAACGCGCCGATCAGGACCATGGCCCACACGACGCTCTTGCGGGCGTCCTGCGCGGTGGGGACGGTGAAGAAGCGCACGAGGATGTGGGGCAGGCCGGCGGTGCCGAGCACCAGCGCGAGGCACAGGCTGATCAGGTCGATGGGGTTCTTGTATTTCACGCCCGCACCGAGGAATTCCGCGCCGTTCTTGGCTTCCACCTGTCCCAGCAGGCTCGAGAAACTCCAGCCGAAGCGGCTGAGGATCAGGACGGTCATGACGATGGTGGCGAACATCAGCAGCATGGCCTTGATGATCTGCACCCAGGTGGTGGCCAGCATGCCGCCCACGACGACGTAGATGATCATCAGTACGCCGACGAGCGGAATGGCGAGGTCGGCGCTGATCGCGCCCCGGGAGAGCAGGCTGATCAGGCTTCCGGCGCCGACGACCTGCGCGATCATGTAGAAGGTGCTGATCACGATGGTGCTGACGGCGGCGTAGGTGCGCACGCGGGGGTCTTTCAGGCGGTAGACCAGCATGTCGGCCAGGGTGTACTTGCCGAGGTTGCGCAGCGGTTCGGCGACGATGAACAGCACGGTCAGGTACGCGATGAACCACCCGACGGAGTACATGAAGCCGTCGTAGCCGTTCAGGGCGATCAGGCCGGTGATGCCCAGGAAGCTGGCGGCGCTCATGTAGTCCCCGGCGATGGCGATGCCGTTCTGGGTGGCGCTGATGCGGCCCCCGGCGACGTAGAAGTCCCCGGCACTGGTGTTGCGTTTGCTGGCCCAGAAGGTGACGCCCAGCGTGACGGCGACGATGATCGCGGCGAGCAGGAAGGTCACGCGCGGGCCTCCTGGGCCAGCCGGTCGAAGGTGCGGGCCTTGACGACGTAGATGTACGCCATGACCCAGCCCATGATGAATTCCGCGAAGGCCAGGACGTACCCGAAGGTGACGTTCCCGAGGACCTTCTGCGCCATCAGGGGCTTGTTGTACCCGGCCAGGACGGGCAGCAGGAAGTACAGCACCAGGAACGTGACGGTCATGGTGAGGGTGAAGGCGTTGCGCTGCGCGACCAGTTGCTGGTACGCGGCGTTGCGTGGGGCGGGCGTGGCGCTGGTTACCGTCATGACGACCTCCGGGGGACGTGTGAAGCGGTGGGCAGACGAGCGACGTTCGAGCTGGTTGTGGCTGGTACGGTCAGCGTACGCCCCCGCTGGGGGCCCTGCAAGCGGATTCATATGGACTCCGGTTGAAAGGTTTGCAAAAACTTTCAACCCGAGCGGAGCGAGCAGGAGCGAAACGGGTTCCGGGCGTGGAGTTGGCAACCCGGTGGTGTCCCGGGTTGTCAACGAAACAGACGGAATCCGTATCAGGCAGGGGCCGTGACCGGGTGCGGAACAACCTTTTTCCAACCGGCACGCGGATTGCGAGTCGACCCGCCAAGTTCCCACCCGGCGCCCGCTATCCTGCGGGGTAATGCTCGACCTGCTGGGAAGGCCCCTGCGCGACCTGCGCATCAGCGTCACGGACCGCTGCAACCTGCGCTGCACGTACTGCATGCCCGCCGAGGTGTTCGGCCCGGAGTACGCCTTCCTGCCGCGCGCGGAACTGCTGAGTTTCGAGGAGATCGAGCGGCTGGCCCGCGCGTTCGTGTCGCTGGGGGTGCGGAAGCTGCGGATCACGGGCGGCGAGCCGACCCTGCGGCGGGACCTGCCCACCCTGATCGCGGCGCTGGCGGCCATTCCGGACGTGGAGGACGTGGCGATGACCACGAACGGGCTGCTGCTGCCGCGCGTGGCGGCGGACCTGCGGGCGGCGGGATTGAAGCGGGTGACGGTCAGCATCGACAGCCTGGACCCGGAGGTCTTCGGGCGCATGAACGGCCTGGGGACTCATCCGCAGAAGGTCATGGACGGGATCGAGGCGGCGCTGAGTGCCGGGCTGGGCGTGAAGGTGAACACGGTGGTGCAGCGTGGCGTGAACGACGCGGGCCTGCGCGAGCTGTGGCTGGCGCTGCGTGAGCTGGCCCCGGTGCGGTTCATCGAGTTCATGGACGTGGGGAATCACAACGGCTGGAATCTGGACAGTGTGGTGCCCAGCCGGGAGGTGCTGGCCCGGCTGGGGGGCGAGGACGGGGCCGGTCACTTCCGGCCGGTGCGCGCGGACTACCGGGGTGAGGTGGCGTCGCGGTACGCGGACCCGGTGGGGCGTGAGGTGGGGCTGATCAGTTCGGTGACGGCGCCGTTCTGCGGGGACTGCTCGCGGGCGCGGATCTCGGCGGTGGGGGTGCTGTACACCTGTCTGTTCGCGTCGGGCGGCACGGATCTGCGTGCGGCGCTGCGGGGGGGCGCGTCGGACGGGGCGCTGCGGGAGCTGATCGCGGGCGTGTGGGCGGGCCGGGGGGACCGGTACAGTGAGGAGCGGGGCGAGGCGACGGCGGCCCTGCGCCCGAAGGTGGAGATGTCGCATATCGGGGGCTGATGACCTGTCGTTTGACAGGTCGCGGGGGCGTCTGGTTTGCCTAACGCTCGTTGTCTCGGGGGGCGTGACAGCTAGACAAGCTTGTGTACCCTGTACACTAAACTTAAGATGAAAGCAGGCACCGCCCGCCAGCGGACTGCCCGGAGGGATGCATGGCGAAGTACCCGCTCATCAAGACGACCCTGAAAGACCGCCTGCTCGGCGGCCACTACGCCGAGGGGCTCCCCTGCCCAGCGAACCGCAGCTCGCCCGTGAATTCGAAGTCTCCCGCATGACCGCCCGCCGCGCCATCGACGAACTGGAACGCGAAGGCTACGTCTACCGCGTCCAGGGCGCCGGCACCTTCCCCACCGGCAAACGCTTCCGGCAGGGCATGTTCCGCGTCCGGCCCTTCAAGGAATGGGCCCGCCACCCCGACCACCGCACCACGGTCCTGCGCGCCATGCAGATCGAGGCCACTCCCGAGATCGCCATCGTGCTGCAGATCCAGCCCGGCGACCCCGTCATCTTCGTGCACCGCCTGCGCACTGCCGGGGACGAAGCCCTGGTCATCGAGAAGCGCTACATCAACGGCAGCCTCGTCCCGAACCTGCTGGACCACAACCTGGGCGCCGAGAGCATCCACGAGATCATGATCAGCCTGGGCGTGCCCCTGCAGCGCGTCGAGCAGAACCTCGAAGCCGTCAACCTCCGCCAGGAGGAAGCCGACCTGCTGCGCGTGCCGCTGGGCACCGCCGCGTTCCTGCTGCGCCGCACCACCTACAGCGGCCAGAAACGCGCCAGTTACGTGAACTACTGGGTGCGTGGCGACCGCTACGCCTTCCAGGACACCTTCGAACCGTAAAACGCAGGCAGGGACGTCGCGGCGGGCCGCGGGGAATTTACCCCCGGCCCGCCGCCGTTATGGCAGTGCCGGAGACTCCTTACAGCGGTTTTCAGAGGCGTTGAGGGATTTCCTCAACGCCTCTGAAACGAGCGGAGCGAGCAGCCGTGAACGACAGCGGTTGGAAGTGGAGCCCAGGGGCGTGCCGTTGGCCCTGCAATGGAACTGGAAACCGCTGTTACACGGACTCCGATTGAATGGGCCGTCAAGCCCGCTGGGTCCGAGCGGATGCCAAACGGGTTCCGGACGTGAAGCTGGCAATCCGGTGAAGTTCCGAATTGTCGGCGAAACAAAGGGAGTCCGTATGACTTCGTGAACGGTCTTGGCCTGCCGTGCCAGCAGATGCGAGAGCGAATTTCGGTCGTAGCGTTGGCAGTCGGGTGTCCTTCCGGGTTGTCACCGAAACCAACAGAACAGCGATAAGACAAGCCTGCTTGACATCGGGTCAGGCATCCTTTACTCTTATGTCAAGCAAGCTTGACCCAAAGACAAGGAGAGATGACATGAAGAACCTGACCCCTGCAACCCGCCAGCTCCTGACCCTCGTCGCCGTCTCATGCGCGCCCCTGTTCCTGATGGGCCAGGCCAGCAGTCACCCTAATGCCGGAACCGTCACTCACCTCGCCTACTGGCTGACCGTCACCACCGCCACCGTTCTGCTCGTCATCGCCGCCCGCAACGTCGCCCGAGACCTGCGCCAGTGACCCGCGCCCGCCGCCACGCTCGGCACCAGACCCTGCTGGCCACCCTGACCGGCGCGTGCGCCCTGGGCATCCTGGCAGCCCTCATGCTGGGCCCACGCGGACAGGTCAATCTGACCGCCACCGCCCTGCTGGCCGCTATTCCACTCCTGGACGCCGCACGCCTCACCTTCCACTACCGCGACAGCGACGAGTACGGCCGACATGTCCTGCTGATCGCTGCCGCCGTGGCCCTGGGTGTCACGCTGACCGCCCTGACCCTGACCGCCCTGATCAGCGCCTCCAGCCCCCACGAAACCGTCCCAGCCATCGCTCTCCTCAGCCTCTCATACCTGGGCTGGCTGACCCTGGCTGGCACGCACGCCCTCCTGACACGCCGAGACACGCAGGAACCGGAATGAACAACCGGCTGAAAGTCCTGCGGGCCGAACGCAACATGACCCAGGGCGCCCTGGCCGAGGCGCTGGACGTGTCCCGCCAGACCATCAACGCCCTGGAAACCGGTAAGTACGACCCCAGCCTGCCCCTGGCCTTCAAACTCGCCCGGCTGTTCGGCGTCCCCATCGAGGACATCTTTCAGGATGAACAGGGACAACCCTGAAGCAGACGAACGCCGCCGCCCCCGTTTCCGGAAGGGCGGCGGCGTTCTTGTCAGCCGTTTTACTTGCTGTTCTTGGCGGCGTCCACGAGGGCCTTGAAGGCCTCGGGTTCGCGGGCGGCGATGTCGGCCAGGACCTTGCGGTTCAGGTCGATGTTCGCCTTCTTCAGGCCACCGATGAAGGTGCTGTAGTTCATGCCGTGCAGGCGGGCGCCGGCGTTGATACGCTGGATCCACAGGCGGCGGAAGTCACGCTTCTTGTTGCGGCGGTCGCGGTACTCGTAGGTCGCGGCGTTCAGCAGGGTCTGGAACGCGTTGCGGTACTGCTTGCTGCGGGAGCCCCAGAAGCCCTTGGCGCGCTTCAGGACCTTCTTGTGACGGCGGCGACGGATGATACCGGTTTTGGCGCGAGGCATCTACTTCACTTCCCCTTCGGCAGCATGAGTTTCATGCGGGCCCATTCACTCTTGGCGAGGACGAAGCCCTTGCCTTTGCCGCGGATTTCGTTGCCGCTCTTGCCGGTGTTCTGGTGGCGCTTGCCACTCTTGAACGCCATGACCTTGCCGGTCCCGGTGATCTTCACCCGGCGGCTGGCCGCTTTCAGTGTCTTCATCTTGGGCATGTGAGTGCCTCCTTCGTAGTCCGGTCGCTCGTCTGGGACGGCTTCCGTCTGGGGTTCGGGCCGCCTGGGCGGGCGCGTACGCGCCGCTGATGGCTGTTGGTCGCCCTGCCCCGCTTGACCAAGAGAGAATTCTACGCGAGTCCGTATGGGGTGGTCAAGGCGCAGGGACGGCAGGGGCGCGGAAGTCCAGCTGCGTGGACACCAGCCGCGCCCCGTGCCGCTCGAACAGGCGGCGCATGGGGTGATTGTCTGCCTCCGTGCCGCCCACGTGCGTCCCGAAGGTCTGCGCGGCCAGATGCAGCAGGTGCGCGTGCAGCCGAGCCCCGAAGCCCTGGCCGCGCCGCTGGGGCAGGACACCGATCAGGTCGATCCCGGCCGTGTCGGGCCGACCGCTGGCCCCCAGGGCCGCCAGGGCCACCACCTCGCCCGCGTGGGTCAGGGCGTACAGCGTCCAGTCCTCGCCCGGCGTCCAGGCCTCGCGGCCCAGCGCCGTCATGGCCTCTGCCACGCCGGGATCATGCACGGTCACGGGCTGAACGTGCGGGTCGGCCGGGTACGACCGGGCGCGGAGGTCGGCCCTCTCATACACGACGTTCGCCTCCTGAAAGGCCCACCCGGCGGTCTCGGCCTCCTCGCGGCGCAGCGGCGCCTGGGTGGACACGAGGATCAGGCGCGGGCCCGCCGCGCGCAGTTCACGCAGGAAGGCGGTCAGCGCCTCGGCGGGGACGTCCTCGCGCAGCCGCGGGAGCAGCGGAATCTGTGGGCTGGCGGGACGCAGGCAGACGCCCTCCACCCCGCGGGGCGAACGCAGAATGAGGAACTGCTCGGGGCGCAGCGCTCCGGCCTCGACCCGCGAGAGGGTGAAGGTCAGGCGCCGCTCCGCCTCGGCGGAATCGGGAATCAGGGCGACGACATCGGCCAGCGTGTCGTGCGTGGCCGCTTCAAGGGTGTAGGTGTTCACGTGGGGAACCTCGGCTTGGGCCGGGGCGTCCGCCGGAAGTGGTCAGGCGTGGGCCCCGGTGGGAACGATCGGCGCAGCAGTTAGGATTCGGCTCATGGGACCTCCGGGGTACAACTGGAATACGGCACGCTAGCACCCCCACGCCAGCCGGGATGCCGCAGATGCGCCGGACCGGAACGTGAAGCGCAGGAAGCGTGCCGCCCAGGGGAAGGTCCCCACGGGCGGCACGCTTCGAATCTCCGGTGTGCTCACAACGGTGTTCAGTTCCGTTGAGGGGCCAAGGGCACGCCCCTCAACTCCACCTCTAACCGTTGTGTTTACGGCTTCTCGCTCTGCTCGGTTCAGGTGCGCCGAGCAGTTCACTCGACGCACCTGAACGCCTCGGTCAGGCTTCGCTGTAGCTCTTCTCGATGGGCATGCCCACGGCGTTGCCCCACTCGGTCCAGCTGCCGTCGTAGTTGCGGACCTTGGGGTAGCCGAGCAGTTCGCGCAGCACGAACCACGTGTGGCTGCTGCGTTCGGCGATGCGGCAGTACGCGATGACGTCCTTGTCGGCGGTGACGCCTTCACCCTCGTACAGGGCTTTGAGTTCGTCGGCGCTCTTGAAGGTGCCGTCCTCGTTGGTGGCCTTCGCCCAGGGGATGCTGCGCGCGCCGGGGATGTGACCGCCGCGCAGCACGCCTTCCTGCGGGTAGTTGGGCATGTGCGTGACCTTGCCGCTGAATTCGTCGGGGCTGCGGACGTCCACCAGCGCGCCGGTGCCGTTCCGGACGCCGTCCAGGTGGGCCTTGACCTCGTCGCGGTAGGCGCGGAGGCTGTCGTCGCGGGTCAGGGCGGGGTAGCTGGTCGCCTCGACGCTGGGGGCGTCGGTGGTGGTGGGGCGGCCCTCCGCGACCCACTTCTGGCGGCCGCCGTTCATGAGCTTCAGGGTGTTCTTGACGCCGCTGTAGGACAGGAACCAGTAGGCGTAGCTGGCCCACCAGTTGCTCTTGTCGCCGTACAGGACGATGGTGTCGCCTTCCTTGATCCCCAGGCGGCCCAGCAGTTCGCTGACCTTGTCGGGGGTGATGAAGTCGCGTTCGACGGGGTGCCACAGGTCGACCTGCCAGTCGAGTTTCACGGCGCCGGGGGCGTGCCCGGTGTCGTAGAGGAGGATGTCCTCGTCCACCTCGATCAGGCGGATGCCGTCTTTGTTGAGGTTCTGTTCGACCCAGTCGGTGCTGACAAGTACGTCTTTCGCGTAGTCCATGGTGTGGTGCCTCCTGTGAGTGGTGGAACTGCCGATTGCCCCAGGATTGTACCCTGACTCCCGACTTATTGACAAAAGAGGTCAACTGGACAGGCCCACCCAATCCCGCCCCAGGCGCGGCGGTACACTCCGCGCATGACCGACGCCGCGCCCGCCCTGCCGGAAAAACTCCAGAGCATCGTCAGCATGTTCCGCAGCGCCCCCAAACCCCTGCGCCTCCAGGCCCTGCTGGAATACAGCAAGAAACTCCCCGGCCTGCCCGAGAAGTACCTCGAACACCCCGAATTCCTCCAGCCCGTCCCCGAATGCACCAGCCCCTTCTTCCTCGTCACCGAGCAGGACGAGCAGGGCGGCATGCACCTGTACTTCAAGGTCCCCGAGGAAGCCCCCACCGTGCGCGGCTACGCCGGCATCCTCCACGAGGCCCTGAACGGCGCGCAGCCCGAGGAGATCCTGAGCATCCCCGACCAGTTCTACATGGACATGGGCCTGACCGAACTCATCACCCCCATGCGCCTGCGCGGCATGGGCGCCATCCTGATGCGACTGAAGAACGACGTCCGCGAGCACGCCAAAGCGTAAGGACCGTCAGCGCAACGGGCCGCTCTCCCCTGCCTGGGAAGCGGCCCGCTTCCGTTGTTCCCGCTTCATACGGGATTAAATTGACTTGCTTCCAACGTGATTGCCTTCCGTTGTCCCCTCTCCCCCTGTGGGACTCGGAGAGCTGCGCAGCAGAGAGGGATGGAGGAGCGAAGCGACGGAAGGGTGAGGGGGCCACCGGGCGACTCCGGATGATCTGGAATCACTTGAATCCCGTATCAGTCCTCGGGCAGCAGGGCGTCAATGAGCAGCGCGGTCACACCCAGCGCCAGTCCGTACGTGAGGTGCGCGCCCAGGCGGTTGGCGTGACCCTTCACGGGCGTGCCAGCCGGGCCGTCCTGCAGGCCCAGCAGCGGCACGAGGCCCTCGTCCACCAGTGCCCAGAGGCCCACGCCGAACGCCGCGCCCTTGACGGGGTTGCCCCGCCCGGCCAGCGCGCCGTACAGGGCGCCGCTGCCGATGCCCATGCCCCAGTGGACCGCCTCGCTGAGCGCCGCGCGGGTCTGTTTGCCGGGCGCGTGCCCCTCGGTCTTCTCGTACGCGACGCGGCCGATGGCGGCGGTGCTGCTCTCGCCGGGCTGGTGCTGCTGCCCGATCACCGAGATGGAATGCTCGTCCTTCTTCGGTTCCTTCTGCTGATCCCCGCCGTCCTCGCTCCGGCCTTCCACGAGTGGCGCCACGCGCGTCCAGTACTGCCCCATCGCCAGCGTTCCCACGGCCCCGCCGATCAAGCCTGCCAGCACGTTCCGGTATGCACTCATGGAGCCCACCGTACCCAGCCGCCCAGGGCGGCAACTGGAACGCGGCGCCCCGGGTGAAGGAAGCCTGCACGGCCCGTCAGCGGAACATGAACGCGCGAGGCCACCCCCGGATCAGAGGTGGCCCCACGTACGCGCCCGACTTCAGACGATCGGGGTGATGTCCCGCTCGGGCAGGCCGCTGCGGTGCGCGTCACGCAGGGCCGCCAGCGCCCGCCCACGGTGGCTGATGGCGCGCTTCTCGGCGACGGTCAGTTCGGCCAGGGTGCGGGTGTCGCCGTCCGGGACGAACAGCGGGTCGTACCCGAAGCCGTTCGCGCCGCGCGGACCTTCGAGCAGCGTGCCGTGCAGTTCACCGCGGTACGTCTCCAGGTGCCCGTCCGGGTATGCCAGGATCACGACGGACACGAACTTCGCGCGGCGGTTCTTCTCACCGCGCAGTTTCTCCAGCAGGTACACGTTGCGTTCCACGTCGCTGTCGCGGTTGCCGTAGCGGGCGGAGTACACGCCGGGCTCGCCCTGCAGGGCCTCGACCTCGATGCCGCTGTCGTCGGCCAGCGCGGGCCGCCCGGTGATCAGCGCGGCGGCGCAGGCTTTCAGCGCGGCGTTCTCCTCGTAGGTCGCGCCGGTCTCCTCCGGCAGGGGAACGCTGCCCAGCGGGCTGAGGGTCCAGCCGGTGCCCTGCAGGGCTTCCTCGATCTCCCGGATCTTCCCGGCGTTGCTGGTCGCCACCACCACGTTCATGCCCGCTTCAGTCGTCACGCCCCGCAGTTTATTGGATCGGGTTCACGAACTGCATGAAGCGGCGCACCTTTGCGCCACCCCCTCCGCCGGGTGGGTGGCGATCCCCCCGGTCAGTGGGCGGCCGCGACCGCGCGCACCACGTCGTCCTGCACGGCCCGCAGGGTCAGGATCGGGGCTGAGTCGGGGCCGTTCATGATCACCGCGAACGCCAGGACGTGCCCGCTGCGGCCCGTGACGTACCCGGCCAGGGCACTCACGCCGGGCAGCGTGCCGGTCTTGGCGCGCACATCCAGCCCCGCGCCGCGCAGCCGCAGCGCCATCGTCCCGCCGCGCCCGTCGTGCTCGGGGACGTCCTCGCCCGTCCCGGCCTGCGGGAGGGCCTCCGCGAAGGCGTTCCCACGCGCGCTGTACAGCGCCTCCGGCAACCCCGCCCTCCCGGGCAGCGGCGCGGGCAGGTCGAACTGGGCGCGCAGCACGTCCACCAGCACGCGAGGGCTCAGGCGGTTCTCGCGGCTCAGGCCACTGCCGTCATGCAGTTCCACGCCACTGAGGTCCGTCCCAATGCGCCGCAGGTACGCCCGTTCACGCGCCAGCGCCCCGTGCAGCGTGCCGCCCGAGCCGTGCGCCAGCGTCCCCAGCAGTTCCTCGGCGCGCAGGTTGTCACTGGGCCGCAACGTGGCCGCCAGCACCCGGAACGGCGACGCACTGCGGACACTGGCGATCCCCTGCTCCGGGCGGGCAGAGGCGGGCGTGACCGGGTCCGGCGGCAGCGCGCGGCCCTGCCCGTCCGTCCGGGCAGGCGGCACCCACGCCTGCCACGGCGCCGCGCGGCCCACGCCCTCGCGCGTGACGCGCACGCCCGCCGCACGCAACTGCGCGATCAGCGCCCCGCCCAGCCTCTCCCGCGCCGCCTGCGCTGACGCGGGCGGGTCGTCCCGCCACTCGGCGAGCCGCAGCGCCGTCATGGGCGACCCCAGCGGCAGCGTCCAGGCGGCCGCGTCGAAGCCCCGGTCGTCCACGCGCACCTCGCCCACCTCGCGCAGCCCCCGCGCGTACGCCTGCCGCGCCAGCGCCCGCAGGCTGTACCCGCCCGACGCCACGCTCAGGGTCGGGTCACCACTGCCGCGCAACGTCACCGCCTTCACCGACGCCCGGCCCACCTGCACCGCCGGAACCGTCAACTCGGCACTCCACCAGCCCCCGGCCCCGCCCCGCTCGTCCAGCACGCTGGCAGCCGTCACGACCTTCGTGGTGCTCGCCGGGATCAGCGCCCGGTCGGGCGACTGCGCCTCCAGCACCTCGCGCGTGCGCAGGTCCTGCACCAGCAGCGCCACCTCCACACCCTCCGGCACGCCCCGCAGCGCCGCCGCCACCCCCTCACCCAGACCCGGCTCGCGCGACAGGTGCAGCGTCACCGGCGCGCCCGCAGCGGGCGCGGCCACCTGCGCCGCCCCCGTCAGACCCAGCAGGACGGCAATCAGGAAGGCGCAGCGCATGCGGCCCAGGATAAAGGCAGAACGTGAGGGCGCCCAGCGGACGTTACTCGCCGGTGCGGGCGCGGCGTTTCTGGTAGGCGCCGGTCAGGAGTTCCGCGACGTACTCGCGGGTGAACGGCATGCCGCTGGCCTCGGCGGCGCTGATCTCCTCGTCGCGGTCGTACGTCAGGCGGACGTACGTGGCGCTGTGGGACGGGCCGTGCGGGTCGAATTCCAGCACCAGGTAGCACGGCAGGGTGGAGTCCAGCGGGTTGCCGACGCTGCCGCAGTTGATCAGGGGGCGGCCCTCGACGTCCAGCATCAGCGCCTCGTGCATGTCGGCGTACACGAGGGCGTCCGCGTGGGCGGTCAGGCCGAACTGCGGGTTCGGCGCGAACGCTTCGAGTTGATCGTGCAGGCTGCTGTGCGGGTACAGGCGGTGAAACAGGCCGCGGCTGCTGGCGTGCACGAAGCGCCACCAGGCGCCGCTGAACTGTTCCTCGATGCCGTACGGGAGGGCGCCGAGGTACGCGAGCCCTTCGGGGCTGAGTTTGCTGCGCGGCCAGAGGTCCTGTGGGCGGTGCGTGGCTCCGGCGACGCGGGCGTCCCAGTTACCCTGGATGACGCGCGTGGCGTGCGCCTGCGTCCAGTCCAGCACTTCGCGCGGGCGTGGTCCCTTGCCGACCAGGTCGCCCAGCACCCAGATGTCCGTCAGGCCGCGCCGCTGAATGTCTGCGTGGACCGCGAGGGTAGCCGCCAGGTTGGCGTGCAGGTCCGCGAGAATGGCGAGGCGAATCATGCCCCGGAGTCTAGCCCAGCCCCGGCGCGGGCCCCGCGCAAATCCGGCAGGCGTCTCAGACGGATTCCGGGTCAGGCCGGGCGGGGCGTGAGGGCCGCGACCATCGCCAGGGTGATCAGGCCCGCCGTGACGAGGCCCGCGACCACGAACCATGCCGGGGCGCGTCCGCCGCCCGAGGCGTTCGCGCCGGTCCAGGCGAGGCGCAGGTTCACGAGGGCCAGCATCATCAGCACGGCGTCCAGGGCGTCCACCACGCCGCTCCCCACGGTCAGCGGGTACGCGACGAGGCGGGTGACGCCGACGAGCACGAGCGCGATCAGCAGTTGCAGCGCGTAGGGGGGCACGGGACCATTATGGGCGGTGGGGTGTGGCCGCTGACCCCGGTTCGTGTTACCCCAGTTCGTGGTACTGGCCGCGGAAGTACACGAGCGGGTCGTCGTCGGTGTAGCGGCTGTACTCGACGAAGCCCAGGAACAGCGTGTGGTCCCCGGCCTCGATGACGCGGTCCTTGCGGCACACGAGCTGCGCGACGCTGCCGCCGATCAGCGGCAGGCCCTCGTGCTCGAACCACGGCACCTGATCCTCGGGGCCGGGGCGTCCGGCGAAGTGGTCGCTGAGGTGGCGCTGCGTGGCGGACAGGACGTTCACGCCGAAGTGCGTCACGTCGTCCTGGAGCAGCAGGGCGTGCATGTGGGCGCGCGTGTCCACGCTGACGAGGATCAGGGGCGGCTGGAGGCTGACGGACACGAAGGCGCTGGCGGTCATGCCGCGCCGCTCGTCCCCCTTGGCGGTGATGATGGTCACGCCGCTCGCGAAGCGGCCCAGCGTCTGACGGAATTCCTGCGGGGAGAGGCCGGTGTCGGTCATGCCGGGAGTGTACCCGGCGGGCTGCCTGGGCGGGTCGGCTGCGCGGGACGTCGGGGGGTCAGGGTCTGGCGGGGGGCAGGCTGGGGATGAGCTGAACGGCCCGCACGAGCAGGTCCGGGAGGCGCACCACGCCGCGTTCGGGCACGCGGTCGAGCCAGCGCTGTCCGCTGACGCGGATCTCGACCGGGCCGGGGGTCAGGGTGGCGAAGCCGTAGTAGCCGAGTGCGTCGGTCTGCGTCTGCGCGATGGGCTGGCCGCCCCGCAGGACCTGCACGGTCTGCCCACCGGGCGTGCCTGCGCCCGTGATGCGGCCCAGCAGGCCGCGCGTGGTGGGGGGCGCCTCGGTCCAGGGGCGGGGGGCGTGCAGGGCGGCGCCGGGGGCGGTCAGGGCGGCCTGCACGGCGCCCAGTCCGGCGGGGGTGGTCTGCCGCTGACCGTACACGTCGGCGGTGGGCGTGCGGTACGAGTACCCGACCCAGCCGAGGCCCGCCCTGACGCTGCGGGCAGCCTGCGCGGCGGTGACCTGCGGGGCGTTGAGGTACATGGCGGTGCCTGACGCGAGGGCGACGCGCTGCCCGTCGGGGCGGGTCTGCACCTGCTGCGCGAACGCGTTCCAGCGGTCGAACCACGCGCCCTGGGGTGGGGCGGCGTCGCGTTTATAGTTCATCAGGACGTTCAGGTCGATCAGGCCGGTCTGCATCCAGGTGGGCCAGTCCTGCAGGACGTCGGTGTACGTGCGGGTCTGGCGGAACGCGGCGGGGTCGGCGGGCGCGTCGCTGTACGTGATGGTGGCGGCGCTGACCCAGGCGTCGGGGCGCACAGCCTTGACCTCCAGGGTGATGCGCCGCACGAGGTTGGTGATCTGCTCGCGTTTCCACGCCTGCCACGCGGCGTCGGTGGGGGCGGGCGTGCCGCTTTTCCCGGTCTCGGCGCGGTAGCGGGCGAGCGTCTTGGGGTCGTAACCCCACGCGCCGCCGTCCGGGTAGCGGATGCGGTCAAGCTGGATGCCGTCCACGGGGTAGTGCCGCACGAGGCTCACGGCGGCCTGGGTGACGTACTCGGCGGCGTCGGGAATGGCGGCGTCCAGCCACGCGTCCTTGCCTTCGAGCCAGCTGCCGTCGGGGCGGCGCGCCAGCCACGACGCGCGGCCCGAGTCGGGGCCGTGGGCGCGCATCAGGTGGTCGGGGCTGGTGTTGGGAACGGTGGTGTTGGCGATGCCGGTCACGCTGATCCACGCGATGACCCGCATGCCGCGCGCGTGCGCCTGCGCGGTGATGGCGTCCAGCGGGTCGAAGCCGGGGGTCAGGTCGGCGTCGCTGATGGCGGGCACGCTGGCCTTGCGGCACAGGCAGTCGGCGCGGCGGATGGCCTGCACGAACAGGGTGTTCACGCCCAGGCGCGCGGCGTCCTGCACGGTCTGCCTGACCTGCGCGGGGGTTTTCAGGCCGGGGCCGAACGCGTCGATCCACAGGCCGCGCAGGCTCGCGCCGGGCAGATTCGGGCCGGGCTGGCCCGCTGCGGGCTGAGTTGCCGCCGGCTGAGCTGCTGCGGGTTGCGCCGTTCCGGGCGGAGTCGCCGCGCTGCCCGTGGGCGTGGCGGGGGCCGGAGTCGCCGTCTGGGCGGTGGAAGCGGAAACGCCCAGCAGGAGGGGCAGGAGCAGGGCGCGCAGCGGGGGGCGGGGCATGGGTGCCGGGAGGCTAGCGCACCCCACTCCCGGAAGGGTGAGGGGCGACACGCTGGGCGGGCGCTGTGCGGACATGCGTTCACGCCTCCCATTTGTGTGCCCCGTACACTTGCGGCATGACTTCTGACCTGCAGGGAACGGCGGACATCGGCGTGATCGGACTGGCCGTGATGGGCGAGAACCTCATCCTGAACATGGAAAGCCGGGGCTTCACGGTCGCGGCGTTCAACCGCACGGTCAGCAAGGTGACGGCCTTCACGCAGGGCCGCGCGAAAGGCAAACGCATCCTGGGCGCCGACAGCCTGGAGGGCTTCGTGGCGCTCCTGAAGCCGCCGCGCCGCGTGATGCTGATGGTCAAGGCGGGCGCCGCCGTGGACGAGTTCATCGGACACCTGACGCCCCTGCTGTCGGGGGGCGACATCATCATCGACGGCGGGAACAGCCACCCGGCGGACTCCACGCGCCGCACCCGCGAACTGGCGGAGAAAGGCCTGCTGTTCATCGGCACCGGCGTCTCCGGCGGGGAGGAGGGCGCGCTGACCGGCCCGAGCATCATGCCCGGCGGCAATCCGCAGGCGTGGGAGGCCGTGAAGCCCATCTTCCAGGGCATCGCGGCGCGCGTGGCGGACGGCACGCCCTGCTGCGACTGGGTCGGGCCGGACGGGGCGGGGCACTTCGTGAAGATGGTGCACAACGGCATCGAGTACGCCGACATGCAGATGATCGCCGAGAGCTACCAGCTGCTGCGCGCCGCTGGCCTGACCGCCCCCGAGGCCGGGGAGGTCTTCGCCCGCTGGAACGAGGGTGAACTGGACAGTTACCTGATCGAGATCACGGCCGACATCCTGCGCAAGACCGACGACGAGACCGGGCAGCCGCTGGTGGACGTGATCCTGGACGCCGCCGGGCAGAAGGGCACCGGGAAGTGGACGTCGGTCGCGGCGTTGGACGCCGGGAGTCCCGCCGCGACGATCACCGAGGCGGTGTACGCCCGCGCCATGAGTGCCCTGAAGGCCGAGCGCGTGGCGGCCAGCGCGGTCCTGAGCGGCCCGACCTTCGCCGCGCCCGCCGACCGTGACGCGTTCGTGGAGGGCGTGCGGCAGGCGCTGTACGCCAGCAAGATCGCCGCGTACGCGCAGGGCTTCCAGCTGCTGCACCTGAGCGCGCAGGACGCCGGGTGGACGCTGGACTACGGGCGGATCGCGCAGATGTGGCGCGGCGGGTGCATCATCCGCGCGGCTTTCCTGGACCGCATCAAGGACGCGTACGACGCGCAGCCGGACCTCGCGAACCTGCTCGTCGCGCCGTACTTCCGGGACGCGGTGCAGGGCGCGCAGGGCGCGTGGCGCGACACCCTGGCAGCCGCCGTGCGCGGGGGCGTGCCCGTTCCGGCGTTCAGCAGCGCCCTGGCGTACTTCGACGGGTACCGCTCGGCAGTGCTGCCCGCGAACCTCATCCAGGCGCAGCGCGACTACTTCGGCGCGCACACCTACGAGCGCACGGACCGCGCGCGCGGCGAGTTCTTCCACACGAACTGGACCGGGCGCGGCGGGGACACGGCCAGCACGACGTACAACGCCTGAGGCGGACTCCGGCTGAATGGTTTGAGCAAGCCATTCAACCCGAGCGGAGCGAGTAGGAGCAACACGGGTTCCGGGAGTGCAGGCGACAATGTGGAAGGACGCCGGATTGTCGCCGGAACAGACGGAATCCGCCTGACCTGTCACCCGGAGGACCAAAACTGTGGGGTCGGGGGTTGGCCGGGGGGCGGCGAGTGGGCTAGAGTGGGGGGCTGATACCGGTGCAGGGTCCGGTGGCTTCCAGGGAGGTTGTGCATCATGGCAGAACGAGATATTGACAAGCTGCTGTCAATGACCGACAGCAAGTACCGACTGAGCGTCGTGACCGCCAAGCGTGCGCTGCAGCTGCGCAGCGGCGCGCCGAGCGTGCTGCCGGTCGAGCAGCGCGTCCGCACGCGGAATCTGGTCACGCAGGCGATGCGGGAACTGGCGACCGGGAAACTCACGGTCGGCACGAACATGATCGACGAGCAGCGCTTCCATCAGGATTACGTGCGTCAGCGCCAGGCCCAGCTGCAGGCGCAGCTGAACGCCGAACGCGAACGCGAACGGGACTGATTCCCGTTTGACCGGAAAGCGCCCCCCCGTGGGGCGTTTTTTCGTGCCCTGCAGCGGGGGGTATGGTGTGGGGGATGCTGAGTGCTTTTGCTGTGCTGCTGTGCGTGACCGCGCTGCTGGCGTACCTGAACGACCGGTTCCTGCACTTTCCGACGACGGTGGGGGTGACGCTGGCGGGGGCGCTGGCGAGCATCCTGCTGATCGCGCTCGACGCCGTGGGCGTGCCGGGCCTGCGCGGGTGGGCGGCGGGGGTGCTGCAGACGCTGGATTTCACGAATTTCGTGCTGAACGGGATTCTCAGTGTGCTGCTGTTCGCGGGGGCGCTGAGCCTGGACGCGCGGCAGATGCTGCGGCAGCGGCGGAGCATCCTGCTGCTGGCGTTCCTGAGTACGCTGATCAGCACGGCGCTGATCGGGTTCGCGGCGTACGGGGTGTTCGCGCTGGTGGGGCTGGACGTGCCGCTGATGTGGGCGCTGCTGTTCGGCGCGCTGATCAGCCCGACGGACCCGGTGGCGGTGCTGGACCTGCTGAAGCGGGCGCGGGTGCCGGTGAAGATCGAGACGCTCATCGCCGGGGAGAGCCTGTTCAACGACGGGGTGGGCGTGGTGATCTTCCTGGCGCTGGCGGGCGCGGCGGGCCTGGGCGGGCATGGCGCGCAGGTCAGCGCGGCGGGCGTGGCGGGCCTGTTCGCGCAGGAGGCGCTGGGCGGGCTGGCGTTCGGGGCGCTGCTGGGCGGCCTGGGCTACGCGCTGCTGCGCGGCGTGAAGGAGCACGCCGTGGAGATCCTCCTGACGCTGGCGCTGGTCGTGGGCGGGTACGTGGCGGCCGCCGCGCTGGGCATCAGCGGGCCGCTGGCGATGGTCGTGGCGGGCCTGGTGATCTCCGCGTACAAGCACACGCTGTTCACGCCGAGCACGCAGGAACTCGTGGAGGGCTTCTGGGAGACCGTCGATCAGGTGCTGAACATCCTGCTGTTCGCGTTCATCGGTCTGGACGTACTCCTGACCGAAACGACCGGCGCGCAGATCCTCGCGAGCGTCATCCTGATCGGCGTGGCGCTCGCCGCCCGCTGGATCAGCGTGGCGCTGCCGTTCGCGCTGGTGCGCGCCCGCGAGGGCTACGGGGCGTACACGGTGCGCCTCCTGACCTGGGGCGGGCTGCGCGGCGGGATCGCCATCAGCCTCGCGCTGGGCCTGCCGGACAGCCCGTACCGCACGCACGTCGTGACGGTCACGTACGCCATCGTGCTGTTCACCATCGCCGTGCAGGGCCTCACGATCATGCCCATCGTGCGCCGCGCCGTGGAGGCCACACCGGACGAGGGTTGAGAGTGAAAGGGTGATGGTTGATGGATCGGGGCCATCCCCAGTCCATCAACCATCAACTGTTGACCTTCTACTTCTTTACTTCTCGACGAGGTACGCGGTTTCGATCACGTCGGCGGTGCCCATGCGGCCCGGCTCGATGCGGGTGAGGCGGTCGAGCACGTCCAGACCCTCGACGACCTTGCCGAACACGGTGTGGCGGCCGTCGAGATGGGGGGTATCCACGAAGGTGATGAAGAACTGGCTGCCGTTGGTGTTCGGGCCGCGGTTCGCCATGCTCAGGATGCCCTTGCCGCGGTGGCGGTGGTCGTTGGGTTCGTCCTCGAAGTCGTAGCCGGGGCCGCCGGCGCCGGTGCCGGTGGGGTCACCGGCCTGCGCCATGAAGCCGTCGATGACGCGGTGGAACTTGATGCCGTCGTAGTAGTGGTGGCGCAGCAGGTACGCGAAGCTGTTCACGGTGACGGGCGCGTCGTCCGCGAACAGTTCGACGACGATGCGGCCCTTGCTGGTTTCCAGCACGGCGCGGTAGTTCTTGCCGGGTTCGATGCCGTCCCCGAGTTCGGGGGCCGCGCTGAAGCGGGTCTGGCGCTCGGCGCTCAGTTCGGGGGTGACGGTGAAGCCATCCTGCTGGTAGTGGTCACTCATGGGGGGCATTGTACCCCCACCCCCGGATCAGCGTCCGGCCTCGACCAGGATTCCCTCGGCTTCGCTCATGCGGACGATGTTCGCCAGCGTGTGGATAGGGACGTTCAGGTCGGCGAGTTTCTCGCGGCCCGACTCGAACTGCTTTTCCACCACGCAGCCGATCCCGAGCAGCTGCGCGCCGCTGACGTCGATCATGCCCGCCAGGGCGCGCAGCGTGCCGCCCGACGCGAGGAAGTCGTCGATGACGACCACGCGGTCGTCTGCGCCCAGGAACTCGCTGCTGACGAACAGGTCCACCACGCCGCCCTTGGTGCGACTGACGGACTGCGCGGTGAAGATGGGTTCTTTCATGGTGACGGGTTTCTTCTTGCGGGCGTACACCATCGGCACGCCCAGCACCATGGCGGTGGCGATGGCGGGCGCGATGCCGCTGACCTCGATGGTCACGATCTTGTTCGGGTTCAGGGGCGCGAAGTGCCGCGCGAAGGTCTCCCCCATCTCGCGCGTCAGGTGCGGGAGAAGCTGGTGGTTGACCAGTCCGTCCACCTTGAGAATGCCGCCGGGGAGAATCTCGCCCTGCTGCCGAATGGCGTCCACGAGTGCCTGCATGCCCCGGAGTGTACCCGCCGTCTGGCGGATGCCGGTCGGGTCGCCTACGCGGCATGCTGGGGCGCGTGCCGGCCCTGCCTGACCTGACCCCCGCCGAACTGGCCGCCTTCGCGCGGCAGTTCGCGCTGGAGGGACCCCTGACGCGCCTGCCCAGCGTGGGCATCGTGAACCGCGTGTACCGCGCCCGCCGCGCCGGGCAGGACGTGGTGCTACGCGTGCCCCTGCCCGGCGACGCGGCGGACGCCCTGACCGAGAGCGTCGCCGTGCCCGCGGCGGTCCGGGCGGGCCTTCCGACGCCGGAACTGCTGGTGTTCGACGATTCCCGCGCGGTGCTGGACGCGCCGGTCAGCGTGTACGCCTTCGCGCCGGGCCGCAGCCTGGACGGCCTGGGCTGGGCGCACGGCGACCCACGCCTGTCGCGCGCGTGGCGGGAGGCAGGCCGCGCCCTGGCCGCCCTGCACGCGGGCGTGGACAGCGCACCCGACCCACACGGGTACCTGGAAACCATCAAGCCGCCCGACCCGGCCCGCACCCGCGCGCGCGTCCTGACCGCCGAGCGGCTGGGCACCGCCGAGGCGGACTGGGCGACCGACCTGACCGCCCGCCTGCTGAGCGAGACCCCGCCGCCCGCGCAGCCCGCCTTCCTGCACGACGACCTGCACGCCGGGAACCTGATGGTCAATGGGGACGGCGCGGTCACCGCCCTGATCGACTGGGGGGACGCCGGGTGGGGCGACCCGGCCCTGGACCTCAGCTATTCCGGGCCGCTCGCGGTTCCCGACCTTCTCGCCGGGTACTGCGAGGCCAGCGGCACCACAGACGACGCCCTGACCCTGCGGGTGCTGGCGTACACGCTGGACAACGCTACCCGGTACCTCACCCGGCAGCCGGAGGCGCACGAGAACGGCGACCTGTGGTACACCCGCCCCACCACCGCGCTGATGCAGCTGCTGCGGATCAGCCCGCGCGTACCGCAGTGGCAGGAGGCGCTGGGGCAGTGAGCTCTGAGCTATGAGGCGAGCTCAGGCCAGAGCAGAAGCTTCAGCTATCCGGCTCAGAGCCCAGAGCTCATAGCCCACAGTCCAGTCCCTTACAGCTCGTTGACTTCGGGTTTGAAGCCCACCTGCCGGATGAATTCCAGGTACTCGGGGCCGGTCAGGGCCTCGCGTTTGCCGCTCAGGGCGACGAACATGGCTTCCAGGACGTTCGTGGCGAAGTTGCGGCTGCCCATGCGGGGCGTGGTGGTGATCAGGCGCTTCACGCCGCGCGTCTTCATCCACTCGCGGTCGGCGGCGGTGATGGTCTGCGTGAGGATCGTCTTTCCGCTGAGGTCCTGCGGGGCGTAGCGTTTGGCGTAGTGGGTGTCCCCGGCGATCACGTCCGCCCAGGCGTAGTACTTCGTCCCGCTGCCCTGCACGCTGCTCTCCTGCTTGGCGCCCGTGGGGTAGAACCAGTCCTGCGGGAGCTGCGTGATGACCGGCAGCACGAGTTTGGCGACGCGGCGCAGGGAGGTGATGCTGCGCAGGGGCCGGTCGAGGTTCAGGCCGAACACGATGTCCCCGAACACGATGTCGGCGTGGTGCTGCGCGAGGGCCTCGGCCATGCCGAAGCGGTCCACGGCGGACACCATCAGGACCTTCTGGGTGCGCCAGTTCAGGATCGGGTCGAGCTGCGCGATGGCGTCGCGTTCCAGGGTGTTCTTCAGGCCCGAGCCGTCCAGGACCGGCGTTTTGACAGCGTTCTTCACGAGGGCGCGGACGTTGCGGAAGGTGTAGCGCTTCTCGTCCGCGATGACGTACAGGTCCGCGCCGCCCAGCCCGAAGGCGTCCACCTTGCCGTCGAGCGCCTGGAACAGCGCCGCCATCTTCTCCGGGTCGCCGTCGGTGCCGAGGCGTTCGATGATGAACGGCTGGCCCAGCACGGTCACCTCTTCGCGGGCGTTGCGGGCGCTGCTGCCCAGGCTGACGCTCACGACGTGCTTGTGCCCGGCGGGCGCGGGCTGCCAGCCCTGGAGGATGTCGGTCATGAGCGGCATTCTACGGGCCTGGGCAGCCCGTTAGAACCGTCCGGTCACGAGAAACGCCGATTCTTCGTCGTGCGTCGCGAAGATGTAGATCGGAATGCCGTTCACGAGTCGGTAGTGTTCAGCGTCGTGGAATTCCGGGTCGTCCGAGAGCAACTTATAGGCCTGCTGGCGGGGCGTACCGGGCCTGCGCGGAAAGACGACGTCGTCCAACGCACGAATCTGCAGGAGGAGCCGGTGAATGTTCCCGTCCGCCTCGCCCCAGTACTTCGTGGGCGTCCCGCCGATCTTGCTTCCCCCGTAGGCGTCGGCCCTGGAGGCCTTCCCGTACACCGGCGTCTCGACAAGGGGCGAGGCGACCTCCATCTGCGGATGCTCAGGGCCGTGAAGGTACAGCCGGTAGTCGGTCTGGAGTGAGCGTGCCTCGGCCGCGCTGATGGGCCGACTGACCGGGGTTTCGGGGAATGTCGGCACGGTGCTACCCGTGCAGGACACGCAGTAGAACAGGCTCAGGTGACGGCCGGGCAGCACTCCGGATACGTCGAGGGTGAAGAAGTACGGCATGGGCGTCCCGCACAGCCGACAGTCCGGAGCCTCGGTCAGGTGCAGTGGCGGCTGTCCGCCGCAGGACCCGATCACGCCTGCGCCGCGCGGGGCGTCCTCTGACCGCCAGAAGACCTTGATCATGGCGGGCATCATAGGGACGGCGAGACGCTCGCGCGCGTCAATCTGCCCATTGCTGTGCCGCTCAGTGGTCCGGCAGGGCCACCCGCTGCCCGGTGCGCGCGGCGTGCAGCAGCGCGTCGAGTACGCGGGCCTGCGCGACGGCGTCGTCCGGCGTGAAGAGCAGTGCCTCCTGGCCGCGTGCGGCGCGCTGGAGGTGCGCGACCATGCGGGCGTAGCCGTTGCCGGGGCCGATCTGTTCGGTGCGGGTGCGGCGGTCCGTCTCGACGCGCAGGGTGGTGGGCTCCTGCGTGTGGCTGTGGAACACGCCGTCCACGTCCAGCGTGCCGCGCGTGCCGATCACGGTCAGGCGCTGGGTGCTGCCTCCCTCGTCCCAGTCGAAGCCGCAGTCGAGGCTCGCCAGGGCGTGCGGGTATTCCAGGGTGCCGCTCAGGCCGAGGTCCACCCCGCCGGGCGTCCAGCGGGCCTGGGCGGTCACGGCGGCGGGTTCGCCCAGCAGCAGCCGGATGAGGTTCACGGGGTACGTGCCGACGTCCAGCAGCGCCCCGCCGCCCTGGTCGGCGTTCCAGCGGAAGTCGTCCGGGTTGGTCATGTGGAACCCGAACAGGCCCCGCACGGCGCGGATCTCCCCGAGGTCCTGCGCGGCGATCTCGCGCACGCGGTCCACGTGCGGCTGGAAGCGGTACGCGAACGCCTCCAGATGCAGCCGCCCGGTGTCGCGCGCGGCGTCCGCGAGGGCCTGCGCCTGCGCGGCGTTCAGCGCGACGGGTTTCTCGGTCAGGGCGTGCTTCCCGGCGCGCAGCGCGGCCTCGCTCCAGGGCAGGTGCGCGTCGTTCGGGAGGGGGTTGTACACGGCGTCCACGTCCGCCGCGATCACATCCTCGTACGTACCGAGCACCGGCACGTCCCACTGCTGCGCGAACGCCTGCGCCCGCGCGGAGTGCGGGTCCCGCGCGCCGAAACCCACGACCTCACCGCCCGCCTCGCGAATCGCGGGAATCAGCGCGCGGGCAATGCGGGCGGCCCCCAGCAGCCCCCAGCGGAACGGTCGGTCGGTCATACCAGCAGCGTAACAGGCGGATGGTTGATGGTTGATGGTTGATGGTTGATGGTTGATGGTTGATGGTTGATGGTTGATGGTTGATGGTCAACAGCGGCTGCGCGGCGAGCCCGCCCGCGTCAAGGCCCCCCCCACAACCCACTCCCTACTGCCCACTACCTTTTGCTGAGCAGGTACGCCTTGGGGTGGTGGCCGCCGCTGGCGACCTGGAAGAGTTCGTGCGCGTGCCATTTCTGCTGCTGTGCCAGGACGCGTTCGAACAGGCGGATCTCGTGGGTGATGACGCACAGGCGGCCGCGCTGGCTGGTGAGGCGGTGCATCTCGGTCAGGAAGGCGGGGTAGAGGGTCTCGTTCGCGCCGTGGCTGCTGATCGCGTCGCCCCAGGGGAGGTCGGCCATGATCAGGTCGAAGGACCGGGCGGGGAGGTCGGTGTGGAGGGCGTCGCGGTGGGCGACCTCGATCTGGCGTTTGGCGGCGCGGATGTTCTCCTGCGCGCACCGCACGGCTTCGGGGTTGATGTCCACGCCGACCAGGGCGGCGCTGGGTCCCATCAGGTCCCGTTCGATCAGGAGGGTGCCGCTGCCGCTCATGGGGTTGAAGATGCGGTCGGCGTCGCGCTGCCCGGCGAGTTTGTGTGCGGCGTACGCGATGGTGGCGTTCAGGCCGCCCGCCATGTTGCACACGCGCCACGGGCGGGCGCTGAGGGGCCTGGGCGTGATGCGGGCCAGGACGTCCCAGCCCTGAGCGTCGTCGCTGGGACGCAGGCGGATCAGCAGTTCGCCCGCCTCGGGGTCGTGCGGGAGGTTCAGGCTCTGCTGGAGTTCCTCCGCGAGGCGCTGCATGACCGGGCTGTCCTTCCCGGCCGCGCCGAAGCGGAAGGACTGGTGCCCGCCGACCTCCACGACCTCACGCAGGTACTCGGTGAGTTCGGAAAGCTGCTGGTTGCCCAGCAGGCCGCGCGGGCGGGGCACGTCCCAGGTGCGGATGCGGTACACGGCAACGACGCTGCGCATGCGGGTCAGGCGTTCGGGGCTGCCGGGGAACCAGAAGCGCAGGCCGCGCACGTCGCGGGCCAGCGGCACGCCGCTCAGTTCGGTCGCGGCGACGTCTTCCAGTCCGGCCAGCACGTCGAGTTCGTACTCGCGGGCGGGCTGGCGGGTGCGGTGGTCCACTTTGGGGCGGGGGCGGCCCTTGGGCGCGTTTCGGTCGGGGCGGGCAGGGCGCGGCATAGCAGATCAGTATACGGGCTGCGCGGCGGGGCGTAGAATCCGGGCCGCACCTATGAGCGCCTCTCCCCACCCCACGCGCCGGAACCGGGCCGCTCCAGTCGCCGTAAACCCCTGCTGGCCCGCCTGAACCCGCCGCAGCTGATCGCGTTGTCGTTCGCGGTGGCGATCCTGCTGGGTGGGCTGCTGCTGACCCTGCCGGGCCTGCACGGCGTGAACGAGGACGGCACGCGCCGCAGCGTGAGCTTCCTGCAGGCGCTGTTCACGGCGACCAGCGCGCTGTGCGTGACGGGCCTGAACGTCATCGACCCCAGCCGGGACTTCAACCGGGCGGGGCAGCTGGTGATCATGCTGCTCATTCAGCTGGGCGGCCTGGGGATCATCACGTTCGGCACGTCCTTCGCGCTGCTGTCGCGCCGCCGCGTGAACTTCACCGAGCGGATGCGCGTGGCGCAGCAGGTGGGCGCGCTGAACGCGGGTGGGGTGCTGGGATTGATCCGCAGCATCTTCCTGTACACGTTCCTGATCGAACTGGCGGGCGCGGCGCTGCTGGCGTTCCGGTTCGTGCCGCAGGAGGGCTGGGGGCCGGGGCTGTTCTACGCGCTGTTCCACTCGGTCAGTGCGTTCAACAACGCGGGTTTTGCGCTGTACAGCGACAACCTGATGGGTTTCGTGGGCGACCCGCTGGTGAGCGGAGTGATCGCGCTGCTGATCATCCTGGGCGGCACGGGCTTCCTGGTGCAACTGAACGTGGTGGCGCACCTGATGAACCCGCGCCGCAACCGCCTGATGGTGCACAGCAAGCTGGTGCTGACCATGATGGCCGCGCTGCTGGTGGTGGGCACGCTGGGGTACCTGGCGTTCGAGTGGAGCAACCCGAAGACGCTGGCGCCGCTGGGCTTCGGGGAGAAGCTGCTGGCGAGTTTCTTCCAGAGCGTCACGACGCGCACGGCGGGCTTCAACACGCTGGATTATGGCGCGATGCAGTTGTCCACGCTGTTCATGACGATCATCCTGATGTTCATCGGCGCGAACCCCGGCGGGACGGGTGGCGGCATCAAGACCAGCACCTTCTACGTGATGATGGCTTCCGCGTGGAGCATGGTGCGCGGGCGGCGCGACACGACGCTGTTCCGGCGGCGCATCGACACGGACACGATCCTGCGGGCCATGACGGTCGGGCTGCTGAGCATCGGGCTGGTGAACGTGATGTTCCTGCTGCTGCTGGTGTTCAATTCCCGCGCGGACGTACTGTTCGTGAACCTGTTCTTCGAGGCGGTCAGCGCGTTCGGCACGGTGGGCCTGAGCATGAACACCACGCCGCTGCTGAACGCGAATCAGCAGGTCGTGCTGATTCTCCTGATGTTCCTGGGCCGCATCGGGCCGCTGACGTTCGCGGTGGCGTTCAACCGGCCTGACAGTCGCGCGCTGATCCGCTACCCGGCGGACAAGGATATCCTGATCGGATGATCCTCTCCTGGCCCGGCCGGTGCCGCGCGGCGTGACGCGTGCGCGTCGCCGGGCGCGCAGGCTCCGGCCGCCGCAGCTGATCGCGCTGGTGTACCTGCTGGGCATCGCGCTGGGCGCGGCGGCGCTGCACCTGCCGGGCATGACGCGGCCCGGCGCGGACCTGAGCGTGGTGGACCTGATCTTCACGGCGACCAGCGCGATCTGCATCACGGGACTGGTCGTGGCGGATACCGGCGAGGCGTTCACGCGGCTGGGACAGGTGACGATCCTGCTGCTGGCGCAGGTGGGCGGACTGGGCATCCTGACGTTCGGGACACTGTTCGCGCTGCTGACGGGGCGGCGCGTGAACTTCAGCGAGCGGCAGCAGCTGGCGCAGCAGGTGAACGCCCTGGACGTGGGGGGCGTGCTGGGACTGGTGCGGATCATCTTCCTGTACACCTTCGTGGCGCAGGGGGTGGGAACGCTGCTGCTGTCCCTGCGGTTCGTGCCGCAGTTCGGGCTGGGCGAGGGCCTGTACCAGTCGGTGTTCCACTCGATCAGCGCGTACAACAACGCGGGCTTCGTGGTGGTGCCCGGCGGGATGCTCCCGTACGCGCAGGACCCGCTGGTGAGTGGCGTGATCGCGCTGCTGATCGTGCTGGGCGGCCTGGGGTTCCTGGTGCAGCTGAACCTCCTGACGCACCTGGCGAACCCGCGCCGCACGCGCCTGATGGTGTACAGCCGCCTGACGCTGGTGACGACCGGGGCGCTGCTGGCGCTGGGCGCGGCGCTGCTGCTGGCCCTGGAGTGGCGGGGCGCATTCTCGGGCCTGGGCACTGGCGGGAAGCTGCTGGCCGCGGCGTTCCAGAGCGTCACGCCCCGCTCCGGGGGCTTCGCGACGGTGGACCTGCTGGCGCTGGCGCCGGGGAGCGTGTTCCTGCTGATCGCACTGATGTTCATCGGGGCGAACAGCGGCTCGACCGGTGGGGGCATCAAGACGAGTACGTTCGCGATCCTGCTGGGCAGCGCGTGGAACCTGATCCGGGGCCGCACGGAACTCATCGCGTTCGGGCGGCGCGTGATGCCGGAGAACGTCGTGCGGGCCGGGACGATCACGACCATCTACACGCTGCTGGTGTTCACGGGGTTCTTCCTGATGCTGGTCACGAATCCGGCGCTGGGCTTCACGCCGCTGCTGTTCGAGACGGTCAGCGCGGCGGCGACGGTGGGCCTGAGCCTCGACGTGACGCACCGCCTGAACGACGCGGGCCTGGTGGTCCTGTGCGCGCTGATGTACCTGGGGCGGATCGGGCCGGTGACGTTCGCGCTGGCGCTGAGCCTGCGGGAGACGCCGGGCAGCGTGATCAAGTACCCGCCGGAACGCGACATCCTGGTGGGATGACCCGGCCGGGCCGTCTCAGTCCTGGGTGACCTTCACGCCCTTCCAGAAGGCGACGCGGCCCGCGATCTGCCGGGCAGCGTCCTTGGGTGTCGGGTAGTACCAGGCGGCGTCGGGGTTCTCCTGGCCGTTCACCTGCAGGGTGTGGTAGCTGGCCTCGCCCTTCCAGGGGCAGGTGGTGTGGGTGGTGCTGGGGCGCAGGTACTCGGGGTTGACGCTGCCTGCGGGGAAGTAGTGGTTGCCCTCGACGACCACGGTGTCGTCGGACTGGGCGATGGTGACGCCGTTCCAGGTGGCTTTCATGGGTTCACGCTACGGGGGGGTGGGGGGCGGCGACTGTCAGCATGCTTGCCGCGTGAGCGAACGGTGAAGGTTGACTTCCGGAAGCGCTTCCGTTTTGAATGAAAGCCTACATGAAACGCTTCCATATGGTCGGGCGCGCGGGCGCCCTGGCAGCCCTCACGCTGTCCCTGTCGGCCTGTAGCCTGTTCAAGGCTCCCACCGCAACGCCTCGCATGTGGCAGGACGAGGTCATCTACTTCGCCATGACCGACCGTTTCGCAAATGGCGACCCTGCCAACGACAACGGCCCGAACCGCGACGCCGGGGACCGCGCGGACCGCACCAACCCGCTGGCGTGGCACGGCGGGGACTTCGCGGGCCTGAAAGCCAAGATCGACGACGGGTACTTCAAGCGCATGGGCTTCACGGCCATCTGGGTCAGCCCGGTCGTGCTGCAGGTGCCCGCCATCGACACGGGCAGCGGCCCCAGCCAGGGCAAACCGTTCGCCGGGTACCACGGCTACTGGGCCGAGGACTTCAGGAAGGTCGATCCGCACTTCGGGACCCTGGACGAGTACCGGGCGCTGATCGACACGGCGCACCGGAACGGCCTCAAGGTCATTCAGGACATCGTGGTGAACCACGCCGGGTACGGCGCGACCCTCACGAAGACGAACCCCGACTGGTTCCACACGAAGGCCGACTGCGACGCGTCGAGCAACAAGACCACCGACTGCGACCTGGCGGGCCTGCCGGACTTCAGGCAGGAACTCCCGGCCGTCACGGCGTACCTGAACGACTTCGTGACGTACTGGCGCGGCGCGACCGGCATCGACGGGCTGCGCATCGACACCATGAAGCACGTCCCGGACGCGTACTGGACGCAGTTCTTCAGGGCGGGCGGCGCGGGCGACCCGGCGAAGATCTGGTCGGTCGGCGAGGTGTTCGACGGGAACCCCGCGTACCTCGCGCGCTTCATGAACGACCTGGGCGCGCCCAGCGTGTTCGACTTCGCGCTGTACTTCGCGTTCAAGGATCAGATGAGCAGCGCGGGCGGGAACCTTGACCGCATGGCGGACGTGTTCGCGCAGGACGGCGTGTACCGCGACCCCACGCGCCTGACGACCTTCGTGGACAACCACGACGTGCGCCGCTTCGTGACCGAGGTGACCGAACGGGGCGGCAGCGCCGCGCAGGCCGCCGAGCGGCTGGACATGGCGCTGTCCACCATGTACCTCTCGCGCGGGACGCCCAGCGTCTGGCAGGGCACCGAGTACGCCCAGCCCGGCAAGGGCGACCCCTACGACTACCCGCTGGGACAGGGCAACCGCGAGGACATGGACTTCACGCGCCTGAGCGGCAGCACGCTCGACGAGCGCCTGGGCGCCCTGGCCGCCGCGCGCGGCAGGTACCGTGCCCTGACCCGCGGCGCGCAGCAGGAACTCTGGCGCCCGAACGGCGGCGCGCCCGTCCTGGCGTACCGCCGCGTGATCAGCGGCGTGAATGGCGTGGCCGGGCAACCGGTGGTGTTCGTCGTGAACAACGGCGACACGGAACTGGATCTGGGCAGCCTGAGTGGCGGCGGGATTCCGCTGCTGGGCACCTTCTCCGGCACCACCCTGACCGAGGTGACGGGCCGCGCCAACACCCTGAGCGTCAGCGGGGGCAAACTGGTGGGCCGCGTGCCCGCCCGCAGCGTCCTGGCCGTCACCGCGCCCAGCGGCTCCGGCGCGACGGGCACCGTGAACGCGGCCCTGCCGGAGGTCGTGGGCCTGACCGTCCTGGCCGGGGACAGCGCCGCGCAGCTGACCTGGACGCCGGGCACCGACGCGAAGGTCGCCGGGTACCGCGTGTACGTGAAGGCGGCGGGCGGCACCGAGCGCCTCGTGAACTTCGCGCCCATCCCGGCCACGCAGGGCAGCTTCCTGGTGCGCGGCCTGACGAACGACGTGACCACCACCTTCCGAGTGGTGACGGTGGACAGCGCCGGAGCCGAGAGCAAGGGCGTGACGGCCAGCGGCACGCCGAGCAGCAAGAACACCGCGAAGGTGACGTTCACCGTGGACGCCCGCACGCAGGGCAACGGCCCCATCGAACTGCGCCGCTTCGACACCGGCAGTCAGGTCGAGTACCCCATGACGCAGGACACCCCGGGCGTGTGGAAGACCAGCATCGACCTCCCGCTGTTCCGCGAAGTGAAGTTCAAGTTCGGGAACGACAGCGCCAGCGCGAAGAACGGCGGGTACGAAGCCCCGGGCCAGGGTGACCGCGCCTACGTGGTCGGCACGAACGGGAACACCTACAGCGGCACGTACGACTTCACCGAGCAGCCCGTCCCGGCCGCCACGATCACCGGGCGCGTCACGGGCGGCGGGCAGAACCTGGGCGGCGCCCTGGTGGAGGCGACGAGCGCCAACCCGGCCCTGAACTACGCGATCACCTTCCCGGACAGCACGTACACCCTGCGCGTGCCCGCCGGGGCGCAGACTCTGAAAGCCAGCGCCGGTGGCTACCTGGACGGCACGCTGAACGTCACGGCGCCCGCGCAGAACGCGAACATCGATCTGGCGCGCGACATCCGCACGAAGTACACCATCGACGGCGACCTGAGCGACTGGACCGCCCCCGCCGTCAGCGTGCAGAGTCCCGCCGAGGGCACCTTCGGCGCGAACAACAACTGGCTGACCCTGCGGGCCGACAGTGACGCGGACTTCCTGTACCTCGCGTACACGTACCGCGTGGACGGCAACAGCGCCATCCTGTACCTGGACACCGCGCCCGGCGGCGCGAAACAGGCCGATCAGTTCGAGGCCTGGAAACGCGCCGCGACCTTCAGCGGACAGGTGGACGGCGTGAACGCCTTCATCGCCCGGTACGGCACCGACAAGGCCCAGCTGCGCCTCGTGCAGAGCGACACGGCCACGCCCGAGGTGAACGCCGCCGACTACTTCCAGGCCAGCAGCGGCGCGGCCCCCGATCAGACGGTGGAACTCGCGATTCCCTGGACGGCGCTGGGCCTGAGCGGCAGACCCGCCACCGGGACCGGCCTGATGGGCGGCATCTTCGGCGGGGACGGGTATGGCGCGGGCGACATCATCCCCGACGCGAAGAGCACCCCGGCCGGCGCGAACACCATCACCGACTGCTACGCCTCCTGCCGCGCGACGTTCACGGAACCCCTCAAACTGCCCTGAACCCTATCAGCAGAGAGGGCGTGCCGGTCGAACCTGGCACGCCCTCCTTCTCATTCGCTCACGCGACCGGCGTCGCCCGCAGGTAATCCAGAATGCCTTCCACATCCGACGGCGCCAGGTTCTCCAGCAGCCACCCCGCATCCACCCGCTCCGCCTGCGCCCGCGCGTTCAACACCTGCGCCAGCACCTCCAGCACCGCGTCCATCAACTCCACCTCAGTCCCACCGTCACCCGCACCCGCCAGCAGACGCTCCTCCGAAAGCGACAACGGCAACCCGGAAAACACCAGACCATTCACCTCGAACGGCGCCCGTTCATTCAACTGCCGACCAAACTTCACCTGAGTCATACAAATCCCCTCCCAGTCACGCGCGCGGCAGCGGCTGCCCACGCACGAACGCTTCCCTGGCCGCCCGCAACCACGCATTCTCCGGCGCGTCCTGCACCGTCGTCAGGTAATCCAGCAGCGCATCATGAATCGCCTGCAACTGCGCCGTGAACAGATTCAAAGCATCCGTCTCCGGCGACACGTAGAACTTATTGCAGATCAGGAGTCGCTCCCGGTCAATAAGGAAACAGATCTGCCGGTGACGCAACGCCACCCCGTTGATCAACTCCAGAATCTGCTCCCGGTACTCGTCGTACAACCCCTCGTAATCACGCAGATCATAGGAAATGATGATTTCCTGGCTGTTGTCCGACTTCTGCAGTCCCAGGGGCAACCCGCCAGTATCGAACGAGATGTAATGGCCAGCTTCCGATGTGACCCGGTCGCCCTTGATGTTCTTCATGAAATGCGCGAACGCCTGCCAGGACGTACCATACGTCTTTCCATTCAGATACGGTCGGAAGTGGCCTCCAAATTGCTCAGGCTTCATTTGGTAGATGGAGATAAGAACATGGTCAATAGCTTTTTCAACCGTATCTAATGGGTCGCCCTGGTGCTTAAGCGAGACTTCACGGCTAATCAAAAAACTGTTGTTGATATTTAAAATTCCGAAATACTGGTCGAATTCCCCTAAACCATCGAGAGCCTGGGAGGTATAACTGGATGGCATTAGAATTGTAAAACTTAGATTATCGTTGTTTATTTTAATATTAATCTCTCTGTTTTCCTTTTTAATAACTATTCCATCTGCATTCTTTATTATTTGATAACTCATTTTAATCGCAAAGGATTCAAAAACCTCTATAGGCCTTCCAGAAAATTGGCTAGGCAGATCTTTTGGCTGGCCGAACATCCCTCTGAAGATACTTCTCAAGCCCCTCACGCTCCTCTATGTCAACTTGTCGATGTATTAAATTACTCAACTCAAATAAAATATCACTCAGAAAGAATCAAATCTGAGTTTTATTTGCTATCACCGCTATCCGCCTGTGCCACTTCATGGATGTCGCCGCCAAATGTGTTGCCCAGAATCGACCCGGCTTGCTTTACAGCAAGGTCAAAACCAATCGCACCCGGAAGCATTCCCGATTTGCCCCACAGTAATTCCGGAGATATTCCCACAACACCTTGAGCTGCGGCCTCTTTATACGTTGCGCTGTTAGAGAATTCGCCCAATGTCTTCTTTGCGGCGCCAGCGACATTAGATTTTGCACTTTTCTGCGTGTTTGCCTTGACGTTCTGGGAGAATTTGAGTCCTGCGAATTTCACCAGTTCTTCGCTGATACTGCCGGCCAGGGTGCCCAGTCCGCTGGCCGCGCCGCCTGCGAACGCCGAGAAGTGCAGGTTCAACTTCTGCGCGACATTGCCAGCGACCAGCCTTGGGCCCATGGTGGCCAGATTGAGCACTTTGCCCGGCAGGGTGCTGGCGCTGCCGAAGGCCACCTGCTTCACTTGCCGCCCGATGCCCCGGAAAGTCTCGCCGTACGCCGCGCGCCGCAACTGGGCGTTGGCCTTCCAGGCCGCGGCGATCAGTTCGTCGGGTGAATTGGCCTTCAGTTCGTTGAACAGCGCCGTCTGAAGTTTGCGGGTGCTGGCACCGGGCATGTTCAGGCGCTGCCGGGCCAGAATCTTGCCCATAGGGCCGCTCAGTTGCGCCTTCACACGCGCGCGGGCCACCTGATTGACAGCTTTCTTCAGAATGTCCGTTCCGGCCAGCAGGGTCGCGGCGTCCCGCTGGGCCATGCCCCGCCAGCCCGCGTTGCCGAGCATGTCGCCCCTGATTCCGGCGCGCACTTCAGTCGAAATTGCACGGTTGTAGGTCTGTACGCCCTGCCGGGTGGCTTGCCAGATGCGCGCAGCCTCTTGACGCGTTTGAGTCCAACTGCTGGCCAAAGCGGTGGGACGCGCAGCTGTCGCCTGAGCAATACGTCTCCCCATCTGACTGAAGCCCGTTCCAGCGTATTTCCCGGCGATTTTCAGGCCGCCGCCGGCGTATTTGGCGGCGCTGCCGACGAGGCGACTGGCGGCGCCGCCGACGATGCGGGCGGCGGGGCCGAGGGCGACGCCCAGCGCGCCGTCGATGAGCATGGTGGTGGGGGTGATGCCGTGAGTGAGTTTGCGTCCAGCGTACTTGTCATCGCCGGACTCGCGCAGCACGTAGTTCTCGGCCACGCTTCCGGCGACGCCGCTGGCGACTCCGGCGGCTGCCAGGACGAGGGGCAGGGCAGCGCCGCCGGTGCCGACCACGGCGACGACCGCGACGCCTGTGGCGATGGCCGCGCCGAATTTGGCCAGGGTGGCTTTGCCCTCGGTGCTTTTCATCCACGCCCAGCTTTTCTGGATGCTCTGGCCGACCTTGCTGTGTTTGGCCTGCTCGAATTTCCTGGTGGCCCAGGCCATGGCTTCCTTGCTTCTCTGGACGACGCTGACCATGGCGTCCTTGCCGAGGCTGCTGATGTCGCGGCCCAGTTGCGTGACGGGCAGGGTGATGCGCTGTCCGGCCTGCGCGAGTCGGTGGAGTTGCTGGGCCCGGTAGGCGCGGTCGGTGGTGAATCGCTTCAGGTTCCCGCCGACCTTCACGAGGCCGCTGACCATGGGGGTCTGCGTGAGGCGGGTCAGGGTCTTCTTGCGGTAGGTGGGGTCGCTGGTGAACCTGCGGACGCTGACGCCCAGTTGCCCGAGGTTGTGGGTGGCGGCGGTGGCGGTGCGTCCGATCCTGCCCAGGGTGGCCTGCGCGCGGGGTGGGAGGCGGCGGGCGGCGGCCTGGAGGGTCTGCTGGGCGGCCGCGCGGGCGCGCTGCGCGAGGTGGGCGCGGCCCTGGGCAGTGCCGAGGGTCTGCGCGGCCTGCCGGGTGCGGGTGGCAGCCGCGGTGATGACCGTCCGGGCGCGGGCCGGGAGGCCGTTGGCGACCTTGAGGAGCTTCTGCACCTGTGGGGCGCGGCGGACGACCTGCGTGGCGCGGCTGACGGTGGCCTTGACGCGCGTTTTTCCTTTCTGGATGGCGGTCTGGACGCTGCGGCGGATCGGCGCGGGCACGGCGCGCTTGATGGCGTTCAGGGCGGCCTTGCGGGCGGCGGGCTCGCGGATGGTGCGGATGACCTGCCTGACGGCCTTGTTCGCTTTCTCCTTGAGTTTCCGGAGGTGGTGCAGGGGGTTGGCCCAGCGCTGCACGGTGGGGGCAGCGGGTGCGGTGGGATTGAGGAGGGCCGCGCGGGGCCTGGGGGTGTGTTTCGTGCCGAACTGCGGCCCGCTCTGCGCGAGCTTCGCGCCCATGGTCCGCGCTTCCGCTTCCAGTCCGGCGTCCGGGTCGATGCCCCGCCCGACGCGCCCCTGGCTCTGCTGCACCGTGTGCGTCACCTCGTGCGCCAGCAGTTCCAGCCCGCCCCGCGTGTTCGGGTCGAACCGTCCCGACCGGAAGAAGATGTCCGATCCAGTCGTGAACGCCAGCGCATTCACGCCCTTCGCCAGCTTGTCCGCCTCGGCGTCGTCGTGAATCCGCACGCGGCTCAGGTCATGGTTCAGTCCCTGTTCCAGGTGCCGCTGGATCGCCTCCGGGAGGGGGTTCCCCGCTCCCCTCCGCGCCTGGATGCGCTGCAACACGGGCTGCGTCGCCTCGGCGTCCAGTTCGGCCAGCTGGCGTTGCAGAGAGGACAGGGTGTCGAAGTTCAGCGCCGCCTGATCCTGCGCCATCTGCCGTTGCAGGGCCTCATCCGTTGCGCGCTGAAGAGCCAGTCGCTCGGCCGGGGGCACCATGCCGAGCACCACGCGGGAGACCGGGGCGCTCAGCGCGTGGCGTTGCAGCGAGGCCAGATGCTCACCGTACGTGGCGTAGCGGGCGGCGGGCTCGCCCCGGTCCGCGCGGAACCCCTGTCCGAGGGACTGGGCGACCTGTCGTTGCAGGGTCTGGAAGTCGCCGAAGGTGCGGGTGTCCAGCCGCTGACCCTCGACGCTCTCGGCGCGGTGGCGCATGACGGTGACCCAGTCGGACGGCGTGACGGGCCGCGCGGGGACGGGTGTCTGGGCATGGCGCTGCACCGGCTGGAGTTCACCCAGGGCGGTGACCTGCTGCTGCACACTGGCGCGGACACCCGACAGGCGATCCTCCTCCTGCCGCTGGAGAGTTGCGGCGCGCAGGACGGACTGGGCGGCCTGACCCTGCGCGCGGGTGGGTGTGCTCAGGAACCGTTGCATGGGCGCGGCCGCGCGCTGCACAGCAATCTCGGCTGGCTCTGGGCTGGGGCCAAGCCGGGTCCGGTGCGCGGCCCGGCGGTCCGGGGTCCGGGAGCGGTGCTGGAATTCAGCCATGAGCGGCATGATACGGGGGATCGCCGCATTACTGTGCCGCAGGTCAGCAGAGTGGGATTGGTGTTTGGGGAACGTGAAGTGTACTGTCTGTACGGTGCGGGAGGTGACCACGGTGGCCCTCCCGCCTGACTTTGACCGCCCGGGCTGACAATCCCATGACATTCGGGTGGAGAATCGGGAGGATTGTCATGGTTCTGTCTAAATTCATGCCCAGCAACCCCAAGTTCAGTGAGAAGTTCACGGCCGCCGCCCGCAACGCGCACGCGACCGCGCAGGCCCTGGTGGACCTGCTGGAGAACTACACCGATGTCGACGCGAAGGTCCAGCGTGTGCGTGACCTGGAGCACGAGGGCGACCGCCTGAGCGCCGAGGTGACCAGCCTGCTGGCCGAGTCGTTCATCGTGCCCTTCGACCGCGAGGACATCATCGCCCTGAACGACGAACTGGACGATCTGGTGGACGACATGGAGGACGCCGCGCGCAAACTCAGCCTGTATGGCGTGGAGGCCCCGCTGCCCGCCATGGCGAAACTGGCGCGCGTGGTCGAGCAGCAGTGCGCGCTGCTGGCGCAGGGCATGCCGATGATCGAGCAGGGCGGCAAGGTGCAGGAACTGACCCGCATCGCCCGCGAGATCCGCGCGCTGGAGGATCAGGGCGACACGATCAGCGACGAGGTGCAGCGTACCCTGTACCACGGCGTGAACGACGTGCAGGGCATGATCCGCGCCATGCGCGGCGGCGAGATCGTGGCGCTCATCGAGGACGCCAGTGATCAGGCGCAGCGCGTCGCGAAGACTGTCGAAAGCATCCTGCTGAAGAACGCCTGAGGACTGGTGTGGACACTGCACTTCTCAGCCTGATCGTCATCGTGACGCTGGCGTTGATCTTCGACTTCATCAACGGCTTCCACGACACCGCCAACGCGATCGCCACGTCGGTCGCCACCAAGGTCCTGACCCCCGCGCAGGCGATCGCCATGGCCGCCGTGCTGAACGTGGTGGGCGCCCTGGCGGGCACGGCGGTCGCCAAGACGATCAGCAAGGACATCATCCCGCAGGACTTCGCGACGCTGCACCTCGTGGGTGCCACGCTGGTCAGCGCCATCGCGTGGAACCTCTTCACGTGGTGGAAGGGCCTGCCCAGCAGCAGCAGTCACGCGCTGGTGTTCAGCATGGTCGGCGCGGGCGTCGCGGCCGGCGGCTGGGGCATCATCATCCCCAAGGGCGTCAAGAAGACCCTGATGGGTCTGGTGTACTCCCCGGCGCTGGGTTTCATCGTGCCGATCCTGCTGTTCCTGCTGATCTCGTGGCTGGTGCTGCGCTGGATGAAACCGCGCGTCGTGACCCGCACGTTCCGCACGCTGCAGATCTTCAGCGCCGCGTTCATGGCCTTTTCTCACGGCGGGAACGACGCGCAGAAGACCATGGGGATCATCACCTTCGCGCTGGCCGCGTACACCGGCACGCAGATCGAGACGGTGCCGCTGTGGGTGATCCTGTCCGCCGCCGCCGCGATGGGCGCGGGGACCGCCATGGGCGGCTGGCGCATCATCAAGACCATGGGCTTCAAGGTCGTGGACCTCAAGCCCGTGGACGGCTTCATCGCCGAGACGAGCGCCGCGCTGATCATCGACGGCGCCAGCCGACTGGGCATCCCGGTCAGCACCACGCACACGATCAGCACCAGCATCATGGGCGTCGGCACCACCAAGGGCTTCCGGAAGGTCAAGTGGCAGGTCGCCGGGCGCATCGTGCAGGCGTGGATCTTCACGATTCCCGTGTGCATCGCGCTGGGCTGGCTGGTCCACAAGCTGATCCTCGCCGTGCTGTAAGCGGCGCGGGGCAGGAAGAAGGGAGAGGCCGCGTCGCCTCTCCCTTTCTTCAGTTCTGGTGGGCTGGTCTTTCAGGGTCGCCGGGGGGTGTTCCCGGCCCGGCGGACCGACGCGAGGAGTTTCGCGACGCTGCGCGCGACCTCGGCGGCGTCGCGGCGCACGTCGGGGTCACGGCTGAGGTGCGAGAGGCGTTCGGCGGCGCTGCGGGCGGCGCGCAGCAGGGTCTCGGTGGGGATCAGGGTGCGGCGGGGCGCGGGCATGGGAACCTCCGGGGGGTCAGGAACCGAGTTCCTCCAGGCTGGGCAGTTTCACGAGGCCGCGCCAGTACGCCTGGATGGTCCCCAGCACCTGGGTGTACTCCTGGTACGTGCCGGGTTTCAGGACGTACCCGCTGGCCTGACCGTCGTACGCGCGGTGGATGTCCTCCGGGTGGTCGGAGGTCGAGAGGACCAGCACAGGGATGGAGCGCAGCGCGGCGACCTGCTTGGCCTGCGCCAGGAAGTCGTGGCCGTTCATGACGGGCATGTTCAGGTCGAGCACGATCAGGTCCGGTCGGGGCTGGGGCGGGCCGGTCAGGTGGTCCAGGGCGGCCTGGCCGTGCTCGACGTGGGTGACGTGAATGTCCGGGGCGACCTCGGTCAGCATGTCCTGGAACAGCTCGGCGTCAGCCAGTTCATCCTCGACGAGCAGCAGCGTGAAGGGGCGCGACATCGCTTCACCTTAACGCTTCCGGCGGGGGCGCGGATGGGATGCTTCCCCCGGTCGGCGGCGCGGACGGCCTGCTAGGCTGGAAGCATGACGCGCCGCGCATCTGGCCTACCTGCTCCTGATTCCAGGGTGTGGGCCGGATCGTGGACGCCGTGAGCGCAGCGGCACCTGTGCGGTTCGTCGCGGCGGCGTTCGACGCGCTGGCGGCCAGTGTCGCCATTCTGGACGACCGGGGCGTGATCCTCACGGTCAATGACGCGTGGCGGGACTTTGCACGCCTGAACGGTGGAAACAGCGGCGAGGGGGTCAATTACCTGGAGGTCTGCGACGCCGCGCAGGGTGAGGACCGCGAGGACGCGCAGAAGATCGCGGCGGGCATCCGCGCGGTGCTGGCCGGTCATGAGACGCTGTTCGAACTGGAGTACCCGTGCCACTCGCCGCACGAGGACCGGTACTTCATGGCGCGCGTGACGCCCTTCACTCAGGATGACCGGCGGTACGCGGTGGTGGCGCACGAGAACATCACGCGCCGCAAATCGGCGGAACTGGAGGTCCTGCGGCTGGCCCGCGAGCTGGAGGCCCGCGTGGAGCGACGCACGCGGGAACTGGAGGACAGCCGCGCGGTCCTCGCGCAGCAGAACGCGCAACTGGAGGACCGCAATCAGGCGCTGGCGCAGTTCGCGTACGTCGCCAGTCACGACCTGCAGGAGCCGCTGCGGACGCTGGGGGCGTACGCGGACATCCTGCGCCACCGCTACGCCGGGAAGGTGCTGGACGAGCGGGCGGACACGTACCTGCTGCGCATCACGGAGCAGGTGACGCGGGCGCGGCAGCTGGTGCGGGACATCCTGACGCTGTCGAACGTGGCGTCGCAGCCGCCCCTGCAGCCCCTGGATCTGGGGCCGCTGTGGGACGAGGCGGTACGGGGGCTGCCGTGGCCTTCGCAGGCGCAGGTCACGCGGAGCGAGCTGCCGCGCATCGAGGGCAACCCGCCGCAGGCGCGGCAGCTGCTGCAGAACCTGCTGGGCAACGCCCTGAAGTTCCGCGCGGCGCGGCCCCTGCAGGTGCACCTGAGCGGCGTGCTGACCGAGGACGGCACGCAGGTACAGTTCACGCTGCGCGACAACGGGATCGGGATCGCGCCGCAGCACACCGAGAAGGTGTTCGTGATGTTCCAGCGGCTGCACACGCGCGCCGTGACCGGCGGGAACGGGATCGGGCTGGCGGTGTGCCGCAAGGTCGTCGAGCGGCACGGGGGCCGGATCTGGCTGGAACCTCAGGAGGAGGGGCTGCAGGTGCACTTCACGCTGCCCGCCGAGGGTCACCCGCCGCGCGTGCCGCCCGTGCCGGTCACGCCCGCGTGAGCCACAGCGCCCGGTAGGGCTCCAGCACGACCGGCTGCGCGCCGAAGCTGAAGGCACTCCCGGCGACGTGATCCACGGCGTGGTCGCCCAGCACGTCCCGCAGGACGTGGGCGGGGAACTGGATGGTGTGCTCGCTGAAGTTGTACACGCCCAGGAACGTGCCCATCGGGTGGTCGCGGCGCAGCAGCAGCACGCACGGGTCGGGGCTGGGCAGCGCGCGACTCTCGACGCTGGCGTGCAGGTGCGGCAGCGCCCGGCGCGCGTGGATCAGGTGGCGCAGCCCGGCGTTCACGCGCCCGTGCGGGGTCGTGGCGTCGCGGGCGGCGTCCTGCGCGCGGGTCCAGTCCATGCGGGGGCGGTGCACCCAGCGGTTGTCGGCGGCGTGCTCGGGCGTGTCCGCGAAGGCGTGGTCGTTCAGCAGGGCCAGTTCGTCGCCCATGTACAGCAGCGGCACGCCCCCGAACGCGAGGATCACGGCGTGCAGCAGCAGGATGCGCCGCACCGCGTGATCCACGGCCTGCGGCTGGCCGCCGTCCAGCGCGACCTCCAGCCCGGCGAGGCTGGCGAGCGTCCCGCTGATGCGGCGGTCGCCGGTCTGCGGGTTGAACTGGAACACCAGCCCGCGCGCGAACGTGCCCGGGTGCTCGCCGCTGTAGAAGTCCGACAGGAAGTGCCGGTGCCCGGGCCCGCTGAGGCCCACGGCGTTCGTGTCCGCGTCGCTGATCGCCCAGCCGATGTCGTCGTGGCAGCGGACGTACACGCCCAGGTGGTGTTCGTGGGTTTGGGCGGGAAGGCGGACAGCGCCTGCGTGATCAGGCGGGTGTCGCGGCTGGCGAGGCTGCTCCAGAGCTGCACCATCAGCGAGTTGTGGTACGCCATGTCACTGACCTTCCCGTGGTGGTCCCCGGTGCCCAGGTAGTGGATCAGGTCGTCGGGCGCGACGATCGCCTCGGCCTTGAAGGCCACGGCGGGCGCGACGATGCGGGCGCAGGCGCGCAGCGCGCGGGTCAGGTGGTGCACCTCGGGCTGGTTCTGACAGTCGGTGCCCAGCCGCTTCCACAGGAACGCGATGGCGTCCAGCCGGAAGACCTCCACGCCCCGGTTCGCGAGGTGCAGGATGATGTCCACGAACTCGCGCAGTACGTCCGGGTTGGCCCAGTTCAGGTCCCACTGGTACGTGTTGAAGGTCGTCCACACCCAGCCCTGCGCGGCGTCGTCCCAGGTGAAGTTACCGGGCGCGAAGTCCGGGAAGACCTCCGGCAGCGTGCGCTCGAAGGCGTCGGGATCGGTCCGGTCGGGGAAGATGTGGAAGTACGCGCGGTAGGTGGGATCGCCCGCGCGGGCCTTCGCGGCCCACTCGTGTTCCTGCGCCACGTGGTTCAGCACCAGGTCGAGCACGAGGCTCATGCCGCGCGCCCGGAGGTCGGCGGCCAGCGTGGACAGGTCGTCCATGCTACCCAGGTCGTCCCGCACGGCGCGGTAGTCCTGGACGGCGTACCCGCCGTCGTTCTCGCCGGGCCGGGGCTTCAGGAGCGGCATCAGGTGCAGGTACGTGACCCCCAGGTCCTCCAGGTACGGGAGGTGGCCCTGCACGCCCTTCAGGGTGCCCGCGAAGCGGTCGGTGTACGCCACGTACCCCACCGTGTCCGGCCGCTGAAGCCAGTCGGGGGTGAGCAGTCGCGCCTCGTCCAGCCGTTTCAGGTCGGCGGGGCGGGTGTGGTAGGCGTGCAGCATGACCTCCAGCAGCTGCGCCAGCAGGGGTTCGGCCTGCTCGCCGTAGGCCGCCTGGAGGCTGGCGAGGAGTTCCGGGCCGTAGCGGTCCAGGCGCAGCGCGAAGGTGTCGGCGTCGCGGTCGTCGTCGAAGGCGGCGCGCAGCGCCCCGGTCATCAGCGTCCGGGAAAGGGCAGGTTGAGGCATGGCCCCATCAGCATACCCAGATTTTGGAACTGTTTCCAAGATGGGGGGTGTCCCCTCCCCCACCAACGCAAAGGGCGGCCCGGCACCCGGCCAGACCGCCCCCGATCAGTCGTAGCTCAGCGGGCCACGAAGTCCAGCAGGATCTTGTTGAACTCGTCGTTGTGCGTGGCATTCAGGCCGTGCGGCGCACCCTTCATCACGTGCAGTTCAGCATTCGGCTGGTACTGCGGCACCCGCTGCCCGCTCGCTTCCAGCGGCACGATCTGGTCCTTGTCGCCGTGCACGACCAGCGTCGGCACGGTCAGTTTCGCCAGATCAGCGCGGAAGTCCGTCTCGCCGAAGGCCCGCACGCACTCCTGCGTCGCCACCGGGGACGCCTGCAGGTACATCATGGCCGCGAAGTCCAGGAACTCGTCACCCAGCTCCCTACCGTTCTCGTCCCAGTTCAGGAACTTCTTCGTGAACCCCGCCAGGAACTGCGGGCGGTTCTGCGCCACCTGCTTCACCATGCCCTCCACGTCCTCGTGGGTCATGCCGCCGTCGGGGTTGTCCGCCGTCTTCAGCAGGTAAGGCGCGACGGACGCGACCAGCATCGCGCTGCGCACGCGCTCCGTGCCGTACAGCCCCGCGTAGCGGCTGACTTCTCCCCCGCCCATGCTGAAGCCCACCAGCGTCACGTCTGTGAGGTTCAGTTCTTCCAGCAGGTCCTTCAGGTCACTGGCGAACACGTCGTAGGTGTACCCGGTCGCGGTCTTGCCGCTCTGGCCGAAGCCGCGGCGGTCGTACGACACGACCTGATACCCGGCGTGGCGCAGCGCGTCGATCTGCCCTTCCCACATGCGGCCCGACAGCGGCCAGCCGTGGATCAGCACGACCGGACGGCCCTGGCCGTAGGTCTCGTAGTACAGCTCGGTCTGCGGGGCGTGGGCGTGCTTTGTCTGAATCGTGGGCATGGGGACCTCCAGGGGTCGCGTGAATGAGGTCGTGTGACGTTGAACCGTTCCGCTCACCAACCTAAGCCCCCACCCCGGCCCCTCCCTGAGGCGCACCTTCAGGCCCCCTCAGCAACACTTCAGCGCACCTGAACCTTCCAGGCGGGCACGAAAAAAGCGGCGTGACCTGCTCGTCACGCCGCCGGGGGTTCAGCAGTCGGGGTTACGCGATGGCGCTGCGCTCCACGTTCAGGTACACCGCCACGTCATCCACACTCTCCACCTGATCCAGGCTCAGGTAGTGGTGCTGCCCGTCCGCGCTGTCCGACTTCGTGAGCTTCACGCGGTCACCGTCCATGTGATCCACGGTCCCGACGTGCTCACCGTTGACGTCCTTCACCTGAAGGTGCTCGCCACCCTGCTCCAGGCGGGCCTTCACGGACTGGGCGATGTGGTCGCTGATCTCTCCGGCGTTCATCTTCGTCATGCGGGCAGTCTGGGCCGCGAACATGGCCCCCCCATGACAGGACCATTCAGATCAGCCTGACCCGAGCTTGAGGGAAGCGTCATCCGCCGTCAGCCCGCTCCGCCAAATCTGTGCGGACGCCGTGAACGACGGTGATCTAGCATGGTCGGATGCGCCTTCACCTGCCGCCGTTGCTTCTCGCCTCCCTGCTGTGCGGCGCCGTGTCGGCAGCGTCCGCCCCCGCCGCCCAGAGTGTCCTCGGCGCCGGGCAACGCTGGCAGGTGACGGTCGAGACGACCCCGGCCGCACCCGTCACCCTCGATCTGAAGGAAGCCATGACCATTCCGGGGATCGGCCTGCTGCTCCAGACGGTCAACCGGCAGCAGGGTGTCCTGTACAGCAAGGGCAACGCGAAGGCGAGTCCACCCGTGCCGGAGCATCTGCGGGTGGAATGGGTGGGGACGCCGTATCCACTGTGCGTGATCCTCAGACCGTCCGGGCAGACGACCCTGAAAGCCTTCAGCGGCTTCGCGTTCCACACGCTGAACGAGGCGAACGCGTACCTGTCCCGCGGCACACCCGGCGCCGCGCCGCGCTGCACCTTCGCACGCGTGAAATGACCGTCACACCCTGACCAGTCCCCGGCGCCCGGTATCATGCGGGGCGATGACGAAAGACGGCGGCAAACAGGACAAGAAGGCGCAGCAGTACGGCGTGACGCCCCAGAGCGTGGATTTCAACGACTGGTACAACGAGGTCGTGAAGAAGGCCGACCTGGCCGACAACAGCCCGGTGGCGGGGGCGATGGTCGTGCGCCCGTACGGCAGCGCGCTGTGGGAGAACATCCAGCGCTGGCTGGACGACAAGTTCAAGGCGACGGGGCACGAGTCGCTGATCTTCCCCACGCTGATCCCCATGGGCTTCATCACGAAGGAAGCGGATCACGTGGAGGGCTTCGCGCCGGAGCTGTTCACGGTGAACAAGATCGGCACGGAGGAACTCGCCGAGCCGTACGTGATGCGCCCCACGTCCGAGACGATCATCGGGCACATGTGGAGCGGCTGGCTGAACTCCTACCGTGATCTGCCTTTCCTGCACTACCAGTGGGGCAGCGTGTTCCGCGCGGAGCTGCGCACGAAGGCGTTCCTGCGCACGAGCGAGTTCTTCTGGCACGAGGGTCACACCGCGCACGCCGACGAGAGCGAGGCGCGCGGCGAGGTGCGGCAGATGCTGGACATCTACCACGAGTTCTGCCGGGACGTGCTGGCCCTGCCCGTGGTGCGCGGCGAGAAGACCGCCAGCGAACGCTTCGCCGGGGCGGTCGCCACGTACTCCATCGAGGGCATGATGCGCGACGGGAAGGCCCTCCAGAGCGGAACGTCACACTACCTGGGGCAGAACTTCAGCCGGGCGTTCGACGTGAAGTTCCAGACGCGCGAGCAGCGCGAGGAGTTCGCGCACACGACCTCCTGGGCCATTTCCAGCCGCATCATCGGGGCGATCATCATGACGCACGGCGACGACTTCGGGCTGATCATGCCGCCCCGCATCGCGCCCATTCAGGTGGTCGTGATTCCCGTGGGCCGCAAGGACAACTTCGACCAGATGGTGGAAGAAGGCGAGAAACTGGCCGCCGAACTGCGCGCCCAGGGCGTCCGCGTCAAGGTGGACAAGCGTGACGGCGTGACGAACGGCTTCAAGTACAACGACTGGGAACTCAAGGGCGTACCCGTCCGCATCGAACTGGGCCCCCGCGACCTGGAGAGCGGCGTGGTCGTCGTGAAGAACCGCAACGGCGACGAGAAGGAAACCCTGCCCCGCGCCGAGGCCGTGAGCGGCATGACCGCGCGCCTGGACGGCATTCACGACTGGCTGCTGGAACGCGCCACGAGCTTCATGCTGGAGAACACCGTCACGGTGGACACCTACGAGGAGTTCAAGGCCGCCATCGAGGCGGGCAAGTGGGTGCGCGCCTTCCACTGCGGCGACCCCGAGAGCGAACGGCAGATCAAGGAGGACACCAAGGCCACCGCCCGCAACGTCCCCCTGGACGACGCGGAATTCTTCAACGAGGCCGAGGAGGGCGTGTGCGTGCACACCGGCCGCCCCGCCGCGTACGGCAAACGCGTGATCTTCGGCCGTCAGTACTGAGGATGGAGCTCCGCCCCGCCTCTGTGGCTGATCTGCCTGCCCTGGCCGACGCGTTCTGCGCGACGTTCGGCGCGGCGCCCTGGAACGAGGCGTGGACGGACGAATCGGCCCGCGCGGCCCTGAGTGACCTGCTCGCCACGCCCCGGAGTGCCGCGCTGGTCGCCTGGGACGGGGACGTGTGCGTGGGGGCGGTGCTGGGACGCGATCAGGTGCGGGATTCGTTCCTGTCGCACGAGGTGCAGGAGATGTTCGTGCGGCCCGAACGGCAGCGCGGCGGGGTGGGCCGGGCGCTGCTGGACGCGCATCTGGCGGCCGCCGGGGCGCGTGGGGTGACGAACGTATCGCTCCTGACCGCGCGGGAGTCACCGGCCGAGGCGTTCTACAGCCACCTCGGGTTCCGGCGGGCGGGGCGGATGGTGCTGCTCGTCCGGCCCTGAAGCAGCGCGGCAAGGGCAGGAGGCCACCCAGATTGACCGGGTGGCCTCCTCCTCTGTGGGTTCAGCGTCCGCCGAGGTTCGGGGCGAGGTTCAGGGGCTCGTCCAGGCGCAGCCACAGGAACTGCGTGTCGTCCTTCACGCCGGGGCCGCGGCCGCCGGTGGCGGGGTAGTTGTTGTCGTTGGCGATCAGGAGGGTGGTGGGGTTCAGGACGATGATGTTCTCGATGGTGACGTACGGGAAGGTCAGGGTGCCGCCGCGCGTGTCGGGCGCGAGGCCCTGCGGGTCGGCGATGTTCATCAGGTCGGCGATCAGGGTCTTCTGGAAGGTGCCGTCGGCGTTCAGGCGTTTGAGGTCAATGAGGTACACGCGTTTGTTGCGGGCGTCGGTGTGGACCTTGCCATCGCGTTCCAGCACGAGGTACTGGGTGTCGTTGACGGTGGCGAGGTCGCCGATGGCGTCGCTGCCCGCGTCGAGGGCGTAGCGGCCCGCGAGGCTCCACTGCCGGGTGGCGAGGTTCAGGGCGTTCAGGCGCAGCTGGCCGGGCAGGTCGCCGGTGACGGTCTTTTCCAGCAGGCCGTACAGGGTGGTGCCGTCGGCGCTCAGGGCGAGGCCCTCGAAGCCGCCGCTGGCGCCCAGGGTGGCGTCGGCGCTGCTGGTGCCCTGCGTGAAGGCGGGGTGCTGGGGGCTGCGGACCTCGGGGGCGCTGACCTGCGCCACGACGCGCGCGCCGGTGGCGGGGAAGTCGGTGAAGAAGCCGTCCACGCCGGCGCGCAGCAGCTGGCGCATTTCCTCTTCGGGGTTCCCGGCGTACGTGGGCAGCAGGTAGGTGGGTTCGCTGCGCAGCGTCCAGGGGTGCACGAGCAGTCCGGCGGCGTGCGCGCGGGTGACGAAGTCGGTGGTGTCGCCCTTGTCGGTGATGATCCAGCGTTTGGTGGGGCCGACGCCGCTGGCGTACGTGGCGAGGTCACGCAGGCCCTCGGGGGTGGTCAGGGCGTCGTACCGGCGGGTGTCGCCGCTGGCGGTCCAGTCGTAGGGGGCCTCGGCAGGGCCGCTGACGAGCTGCACGAGCGGCAGGGTGACGCCCGCGGCGGGCATGATGCGGGTCTTGAGGTCGCGGAGGTTGGTGGTCTCGAACGACTGGATGAACACGCGGGCGGGGTCGGTGAACTTCTCGCGGGTCAGCGTGTCGATCAGCAGCTGGCCCGTGTCGAACCCGGCGGCTTTCATGTAGGTGGGGTGTTTCGTTTCGGGGTAGATGCCGACCTTGCGGCCGGTGCGGGCTTCCGTGTCGCGGACGAGCGCGATGATCTCGGCGAGGGTGGGCACCTCGAAGCGGCCGTCGAAGGCGCGGCCGCGCAGCGCGGGGAGGCGTTCCACGGCGCGCAGGGTCTTCAGTTCCGCCAGGGTGAAGTCCTCCACCCAGTACCCGGTGACGCTGGTCCCGTCGAGCGTCTTGGTCCGCACGCGGTCTTTGAACTCGGGGCGGGTGGCGACGTCGGTGGTGGCTTCCGTGACCTTGCCGTCCTTGTCGAGGACGACCATGACGGGTTCGTGCCGGGCGACGAGCACGCCGTCCTTCGTGACGACGAGGTCGGGTTCGATGAAGTCCGCGCCGCCCTCGATGGCGACCCGGTAGCTTTCCAGGGTGTGTTCGGGGCGGGTGCCGCTGCTGCCGCGGTGCGCGACCACGATGGGGTTCTGGCCGCGCAGGGTGGGCCGCCCGTGCAGGTTCGGCGTGGGAATGGGGGCGCCCAGCAGGCGGCCGTCGGCGCTGAAGTGCAGCAGGTACGGGCCGAACTCGTCCCCGATCCACAGGGTGCCGTCGGGGGCGATCACGAAGCCTTCCGGGTCGAAGTCCGCGCCGGTCAGCAGTCGGTCGGGGGTGGCCTCGTTCACGATCTGCCACGGCACGCGGCGGTCCGGGTCGCGCAGGTTGATGAAGCTGCGCACGCCGACCTGCCCGGTCCCGGCCTTCGCGGCGGTGTTCGGCGCGACGCTCAGGCGGTACAGGCGCAGGAGGTAGTCGGCGCTGTTGTTCTTCGCGCCGAAGCCGTTGTCGCTCAGGAACAGGTACTCGCCGCCTGCCGTGAACTGCACGCCGCTGAAGCCCTGCACCGGCTGCCCCTGGAAGCGGGTCTGGCCGCGCAGGCCGCCGTTCCAGGCGCCGCTGGCGGGCCCGTCGGCGAGGGTGTCGGCGGGCAGTTGCGCGAAGCCGATGAGGGTGGCGGCGTGCGCGCCTCCCAGCGAGAGGGTCAGGGCCAGCAGGGCGGTCTTCAGTCGTCGCATGTGCCGTTCACCCTCGCGCCCGTCGGTCAGCGGCGTGTGCGCGCCCGGTCAGGGAGCGGTCAGGGGCGGGCAGGCCGCAGGGTGATGAGCTGGAGGGTGATCCCCGCGCGGGGTCTGGGTTCTGCCGAAATCCAATCTAGTTGACAAGTTTACTCAACTGGTCTGCTATCCTGGGGCCATGAAGCGTGCCCTCCTCCCCCTCCTCACCCTGACCCTGATCGCCAGCGCCAGCGCCAGCGCGCAGCAGGCGAAAGAACTGCGCCTGGGCGTGTTCCCGAACGTCACCCACGCCGCCGGACTGGTCGGCGTGCAGCGCGGCCTGATCCAGAAGAACCTCCCGGACGGCGTGAAACTGGTCGTCAAGGAATTCGCGAACGGCAGCCAGATCAACGAGGCCTTCGCGGCGGGCGCCATCGACGCCGCGTACGTCGGCCCCGGCCCGGCCATGAACGCCTTCATGCGCGGCGTGCCCATCCAGGTGTACGCAGGCGCCGCGAACGCCGGAGCGGTGCTGGTCGCCCGCAAGGACAGCGGCGTGCGGAACGTCAAGGGGCTGGCCGGGAAGAAGGTCGCGGTGCCCACGCGCGGCAGCACGCAGGACATCAGCCTGCGGCACCTGCTGCACGAGAACGGCCTGAAAGCCACCGACGAGGGCGGCAACGTCAGCATCATCCCCATCGACCCGGCGAACATGCCCGCCGCGTTCGCCGCGAAGCAGGTGGACGCCGCGCTCGTGCAGGAACCCTGGGGCGCCGTGATGGAAACCCAGGGCGCGAAACTGATCGTGAACGAGAAGGGCATCTGGGAGGGCGGGAACTACACCACCACCGTCCTGACCGTGAACACGAAGTACGCCGCCGCGAACGCCGAGACCGTCAAGGGCCTCCTGAAGGGGCACCTCGCCGCGATCACCTACATCAAGAGCAGCAACGCCGGCGCGCAGAAGGCCGTCGCCGAGCAGATCTACGCGTTCACCGGCAAGCGCCCCAACACCAACGAGCTGTTCAAGGCGCTGGCCCGCACGCGCGTCACGTGGGACATCAACCTGAAAACCCTCGCGGAGTACGCGCAGCTGAACAGGGAGGCGGGCTTCGCGCGGGACGTGCCGGACCTGAACCGCTTCGTGAACCTGGACCTGATCCGCAGCCTCGCGAAGTAAACAGGCTTCGTCCGCGCCGCCCCTGACGTCACCGGGGGCGGCGTGCGCCCTTTCTGGTGCGGGTGCACTACACTGGGAAGCTATGACGGGGCCAAAGAAAGGTTCACGGGGCCGAGCCCCAAAACGAAACACCGCGCAGGGCCGGGGCGGCGCGACGCGCGAAACCACCCGCCCGGCGCGTGAGCGCAGCGAGGGGAGCCGCAACGACTCGCGCGGCGACAGTCGTCCCGTGCGCACCGAGCTGAGCGGCACCGGCGGGCCGCGCCGCAGCTCGAGCCGCAGCAGCGACTCCCGCACGGGCGGGGCGAAGTCCGGCGGTCCCTTCGGTGGTACGCGGACCGGCGGGTCGAAGAGCGGCGGCAGCGGCGCACGCGGCGGCACGAACCCCGCCCGCCGCAAGCCCGGCGAGGCCGCGCAGGGCAGCGGTGAGGGCCGCACCTCGGAGGGCCGCGCGGGCAGCCGCCCCGGCAGCGGGCCGCGCCGCGCCGCGCCGCCCAAGGTGAAGAAGGCCCTGCCGGAACTCAAGCGCGTGCAGCTCGACGCGCCCGCCCCGGACACGGTCTTCACCGACCGGGACGGCGAGAAGATGACCTTCCCGGACAGCAACCTCAAGCGCGTCGCCGCGAAGATCCTGACGGAGAAGAACAAGGCGTGGCGGTACCGGCCGTTCTCGTTCCCGCTGTTCACGGACCGCGGCGGCGAGCAGACCTTCCACTTCGACTTCTACATCTACGACTACGAGGACAGCGTCATCCGCCTGATCCTGGTCGTGCCGTTCGAATCGCGCGAGGTCTGGGACCGGGTGGGCCGCTTCAAGCGCCAGTACCCGATGTACACCTACGAGCTGTGGACCCCGGAGAAGCTGTACCGCCTGAGCGGGCCGCGCGGCCGCCTGGAGTTCTGATCCAGGCCAGCTTGACGCCCCGCTAAAAATTCCCTCATCTGGGAGCCTCTGGCATCTGCGCGGAGGCTTTTTCGTTTGTCATTCTGCGTCCGGGAGGCGGTCGGGAGCCCGTGAGCCGCATGAGAGCCCTCTTGGGCTTCGCTTGGGTTTGTGCCCGTGGCTGTGGTCTGCGCGGGGTGGTCTGGTACCGTTTCCACGTTCCGGGCGGCGCTCCCGCGCCTGCCCCGCCACGAAAGGAGAGCGCACCTCTGATGACCACCACTCCCCCCCTCCGCCCCGGCCGCCCCTACCCCCTGGGGGCCACGTGGGACGGCAAAGGCACCAACTTCGCCCTGTACTCCGAGAACGCCAGCGGCGTGGAGCTGTGCCTGTTCGACGAGCAGGGCAACGAGACCCGCGTGCCGCTGCGCGAGCAGACCGCGTTCGTCTGGCACGGCTACCTGAAGGGCATCCAGCCGGGGCAGCGCTACGGGTACCGCGTGCACGGCGAGTACGCGCCGGAACGTGGCCTGCGCTTCAACCCGAACGTGGTGCTGCTCGACCCCTACGCCAAGGCGCTGGACGGCACCGAGCAGTTCGACCGGGGCGTGTTCGGCTACGTGCCCGGCGGAGAGGACAGCGTCATGCAGGAGGAGGAGCAGCGTGGCGCGCCGCTGGGTATCGTCGTGGACCCCGCATTCGACTGGGGCGACAGCCAGAAGCCGGACGTGCCCTTCCATCAGTCCGTGATCTACGAGGCGCACGTCAAGGGCCTGACCATGACCCACCCGGACGTGCCGGACGAACTGCGCGGCACGTACGCCGGGATCGCCACCGAACCCATCCTGTTCTACCTGCGGGAACTGGGCATCACCAGCCTGGAACTGATGCCCGTGCATCAGCACGTGGATGATCCCTTCCTGCTCGACAAGGGCCTGACGAACTACTGGGGCTACAGCACCCTGTCGTTCTTCGCGCCGGACGTCCGCTACAGCGCCGAGGCGCGGCGCGGGAACCCCGCCGGGGCCGTGGACGAGTTCAAGCAGATGGTCAAAGCCCTGCACGCCAGCGGCATCGAGGTCATCCTGGACGTGGTGTACAACCACACCGCCGAAGGGAACCACATGGGCCCCACCATGTCGTTCAAGGGCATCGACAACCCCACGTACTACCGGCTGGTCGCCGAGGACCCCCGCTTCTACTTCGACTACACCGGCACCGGCAACAGCCTGAACGTCCGCCACCCGCAAACCCTGCAGCTGATCATGGACAGCCTGCGCTACTGGGTGACAGACATGCACGTGGACGGCTTCCGCTTCGACCTCGCCTCGACGCTGGCGCGCGGTCTGCACGAGGTGGATCAGCTGTCGGGCTTCTTCACGATCATCCACCAGGACCCCATCATCGGGCAGGTCAAGCTGATCGCCGAACCCTGGGACGTCGGCGAGGGCGGCTACCAGGTCGGGAACTTCCCCGTGAACTGGGCCGAGTGGAACGGCATCTACCGCGACGACATGCGCGCCTTCTGGAAGGGCGACGGCGGACTGGCGTCCGAGATCGGGTACCGCCTGACCGGCAGCAGCGACCTGTACCAGAACGACGGCCGTAAACCCTACGCGAGCATCAACTTCGTGACCGCGCACGACGGCTTCACGCTGCGCGACACCGTCACGTACGAGCAGAAACACAACGACGCCAACCAGGAAGGCGGCAACGACGGCCACAACCACAACATCACCTGGAACTGCGGCGCGGAAGGCGAGACGGACGATCCCACCATCAACGCCCTCAGGCGGCAGCAGCAGCGGAACTTCCTGGCGACCCTGCTGCTCGGGCAGGGCACGCCGATGCTGCTCGGCGGTGACGAGATCGGCCGCACGCAGGGTGGGAACAACAATGCCTACTGCCAGGACAACGAGATCAGCTGGTACGACTGGTCGAGCCTGGACGAGGAGCTGCTGGCGTTCACGAAGAAAGTCATCGGGCTGCGCAAGGCCCACCCGTCCCTGCACCGCCGCAAGTTCTTCAGTGGCCGCACCATCCGCGGTGAGGACGTGCGTGACCTCGTGTGGCTGCGCTTCGACGGCGAGGAGATGAGCGACGAGGACTGGAGCAACCCCCAGACGCAGAGCATGGGCATCTTCCTGGACGGCGACGGCCTGGACGACGTGGACGAGCGCGGCGAGCCGCTGCTGGACGACCACCTGCTGCTGCTGCTGAACGCCTCGCACGTGGACCTCCCGTTCCGCCTGCCGGACCTGGCCGGGTGCCAGGAATGGGAACTGGAACTCGACACCACCGACGACCACGCGAGCGGCACCGTGAACGCCGGTGAGGAAACCAACCTCGCGGCGCGCAGCGTGAAGCTGTACCGCTGCCCCAGAAAGTAACGACCCGATAAAAAGAGGCGGCCCGCATACTGGGGCCGCCTCTCCTCTGTTCCTGCCTTTCCTACTCCCTACTTCCCACTTCCCACTCCTCAGGTCTCGTAGCTGCGCGCCACGCTGGTCAGGACGCTGCGGTACTCGCCGGGCGTGATCAGGCCCATCGCCATGGCGTGACTGGCGGCGTTCAGGCTGTCGGCGGCCAGCACGAGGTCCACGCCGGCCTTGCGGACCTCCTCGCGGAGTTTCAGGACGCCCTCGTCGCGGTGCGCTTCGGTCACGTCGCGGATGTACACGGCCAGCACGCGGCCCGGGTGGCGGTGCACGACCTCCGCGTAGATTTCGGGGTCCTTCTCGCCGCTGTCGCCCACGAGTACGAAACTCAGGTCCGGGAAACGCTGGAAGATCTGCTCGATCACGCCGTGCTTGTACCCGCCGTGCCCGCCGAGCAGGTCCATGCCCCAGTTGCGCAGGAACAGCGGCCCCAGCGGAATGCGGCGGTAATCCAGGAACTGCCACAGCAGGTCGAAGAAGTTCCAGGGGCTGCTGCTCACGTAGAAGATGGGGTTGCGGGCCTCGCCGTCGCGGGTCAGCGCGCGGTACAGGGCACCCACGCCGGGGAAGGGCAGCCGCGTGCGGGCGTTGCCGGTCAGGACGGTGCTGAGCATGCGCGGCACGCTGGTCACGTCCGACTGGATGACCGTGTCGTCCAGGTCGCTGATCACGCCGAAGCGGGCGTCCGCGACGACCTGCACACGGGCGCTGGCCTGCACGTCACGCCCGTCGAGTTGCAGCGGCACCTGATGCCACCCGCCGGGCAGCGGGCCGGGCGGCGTGAACTCCAGCGTGAAGTACCCGTCGCTGTCACTGACGGCCGCGGCGCGCTGGCCGTTCAGGACGCCGCTGACGGTCACGCCGCCCACCTCGCGGGAGAACAGGCGGCGCAGGACGTTCTGCGCGTTGCGCAGGCGGGGGTCGGTGCGGCGCGCGGGCGCGACGGTGCGGGGCAGCAGCACCCGCCCGCGCAGTTCCACGCGGCTGGGCGTGCCCCAGCCCACGTACGGCTGCAGCAGCAGCTTCCCGCGCGCCCGGCGGGGCTGCACGTACCCGCTGAAGGCCCGGTCGGCCGTCTGGGCGGCCCGTTCCAGCAGGGGCAGCAGCGCCTTGAAAGCAGTCTTGAACACCCGCCCAGTGTAAGCGGCCCCCCACCCGGCCGGGGCGAGGGGGTCCTTGGGGCTTCGCTGACGTTTGGGACCCGTCAGGGTGCGGGCTGGTACGGCCACGCGACATCACCGACCGGCTCGCCGGGCGCGGCGCCATCCCAGTCGTAACCGTAGACCTCGCGCGGGGACAGCGTGCAGGTGCCGTGCGCGGTGGCGTGGGCGCAGGTGGCGTCGTACGCCGCGAGAATCTGCGGGAACTCGAACTGCTCGCGGGTCAGAGCCAGGAAGGCCTCGTGCCGGGCGGGCTCGACGCGCAGGGCGACGTTCCCGCCGGGCGTGACCGCACCCGCGTACGGCACGCAGATCTCGATGGGGCCGTCGCTGTCGGCGTTCACCTCGCCGTGAAAGATCACGAACGGCGCGCCCGCCACCGTGCCCTGTGCGGCGACGTGGTCCAGCAGGGTCTGCATCCCGCCCTGAATGGCAGCGGGCAGGTCCGCGACGAGCACGTGACGGGTCAGGGTGGCGACGTTCTGCTGCGGCTGGAAGCGGGTCTGGACGGGGGGCAGGGTCATGGGGGTCTCTCCTTGCAGGTGGGCGATGAGGTACAGGGTCAGGTCGCGCCGCTCGCGGTGCAGGCGGTCCAGCCGGGCGAGGTGGGCGCGCAGCGCGGCGGGCCGCTCCGGGGCGGGCGTGTCCAGCAACAGGCGGATGTCGTTCAGGGGCAGGTCCGCGCGGCGCAGCAGGCCGATCAGCCGGGCGTCCGCGAGCTGAGAAGGCTCGTAGCGGCGGTACCCGCTGCCTTCATCCACCTGAGCGGGGCGCAGCAGGTTCAGGTCGTCGTACAGGCGCAGCGCCTTTGCGCTCAGGCCCGCCGCCTGCGCGAACGCGCCGATGGTCATGAGTGTGGGTGTCATGGGCGAACCTCCGGAGGTGCCTCCAGCGTGCGCCCTGCCCCTGGGGGAAGGTCAAGGGGGAGGCCACGCCCCGGACGTGGGGGCGGTAGCGTGGCGGGGATGACGCCACTCCTGCTGGGCCACCGGGGCACGCCTGCCCTGCACCGCGAGAACACCCTGACCGGCTTCCAGGCCGCGCTGGACGCCGGACTGGACGGCGTGGAACTGGACGTGCGCCGCCTGGGCGACGGGACGCTGGTCGTGCATCACGACGCGCAGCTGGAGGACGGCCGGGCGCTGCCCACGCTGCGCGCCGCCGAGCTGCCCGCCTTCGTCCCCACACTGGATGCCGTCCTGGCCTGGGCGGCGGACAGCGGGGCGTTCGTGAACGTGGAACTCAAGCACGAGTCGGCCCGGCCCGACGACCGGGTGGGCCGCACGCTGGACGCCATCCGCGCGCACGGCCTGACCCGGCGCGTGATCGTCAGTTCGTTCATGCCGACCCTGCTGCGCGCCGCGCGCGACGCCGCACCGGACACCCCGCGCGGCCTCCTGACCCACAGGCCGTACCCGCCGCTGCTGGTGCGCGCCGTGATGGCCTGGACGGGCAGCGCCGCCCTGCACCCCCACCACGCCCTGATCGACGCCGCCCTGATGGACACCGCGCGCCGACGGGGCTGGCAGGTGAACACCTGGACCGTGAACGACCCCGCCGACGCCGCCCGCCTGAGCGCACTGGGCGTGCACGCCCTGATCGGGGATCACCCGGACGTGCTCCTGACCGTGCGCTGAGGGGGGATCCTGTCTCCGGTCAGGCCTGCCAGTCGGCACGGTAATGCCGCGCGAAGTCGTCGATGGTGTACCCGGCGCGGCCGATCAGGCCCGGCAGGTCATCCGTGACGGGCGCCGTGACGTCCGCGCGGATCGGCGGGTAGATCGAGGCGATGGCGCGCGCCTCCTCCTCGTCACTCTCGCCGGTGGACACCAGGAACTCCACGAACCCGTCGTCGTCCACCGGGCGGTACGTGACCTCATGGCCCAGCGCGCGGCTCAGCGCGGCCGCCACCTCGTGCCGGTCCAGGGAGGCCGGACCGGTCAGCGGATACACGCGCCCCGCATGCCCCTCCCCCGAGAGGACCGTCACGGCCGCCGCCGCGATGTCGCGCGTGTCGATGAAACTCGTGCGGTGCGTTCCAGCTGGTTCCGCGAACTCGTGACGGTCACGGACGCCGCGGCGGAACATCTGGTTGTAGTTCTGCATGAACCAGTTCGGCTGCAGGATCGTCCACTCCAGGCCACTGGCGCGCACGGCGGCCTCGGCGTCGCCCAGCAGGTTGCCGCCGCCCTGCACCCCGAAGCCGCTCTGGAGGACCACGCGCGCCACACCCTCGTCCCGCAGGGTGCGCAGCGTGGCCCGCACGTCCGCCGCCTCCAGCGTCTCCGGGACGATCAGGTACGCGGCCGTGACGCCCCGCGCGGCGGCCCGCACGCTGTCCTGATCAGTCAGGTCCAGGGTGACCACCTCGGCGTCCGGCCAGCGCGCCGGGTCCGGGTGACGGCTCCCGGCCCGGACCGGCAGTCCGGCACCGAGCAGCTGAGGCACGAGTTCACGGCCCACGTTTCCGGTCGCGGCAGTCACGAGAATCATGCCCCGACGGTACGGCCCACCCGGCGCCACGTACGTAACATGCCGCAACATCACCCGTCACCGTTAACGGCCAGTGAACGCCCGGTCCTGTACACCATGACCATGACCCGTTCCCTTCCGGCCCGACTGGGCCTGACCCCCTACGGTCTGCACTGCATGAACGTCAGCCTGCGCAAACGCTGGTGGCAACCCACCCTGACCCTGGGCCTGATCACCCTGGGCCTGCTGGCCGCGCAGACACACCTACGACCGGCGCTGCTGCTGACCGTGCTGGCCGCCGCCCTGCACGCCACATGGATCGCGCTTTACTCCGCGTACCGGCACCGGCACGACCTGCCCCTGCACACCCCCGACTTCCAGTCCCACCCCGGTGCGGCGGCCCGCTGATACGGACTCCGGTTGAAAGGTGTGCACCAACTTTCAACCCGAGCGGACGCGAGTTAGGAGAAAAACGGGTTCCGGGCGTGGAGTTGGCAACCCGGTGCGGTTCCGGGTTGTCAATGAAACAGACGGAATCCGTATGACGCAGGGGCGTCCGGTACACTGCTCCGGCATGCGAAACGTCCTTCTGTTTCCCCTGTTCACCCTGCTCGTCGGCTGCGCGCCGGGCGCCACGATCACCTCCGCCGGACCCAATATCGATCATGTCCGTGCAGGGCAGCAGTGGACCATCGAGTACACCCTGAATGGTCAGAATGAGCGGGGGACGTTTACCGTCACAGGAGATCCCCGTCCCCTGACCTGCGGTAGCCCCTGTGAGAACATCGAGTCCATCGCATACATGGAGGCCAAAGTTCTGGAAGAGTCCAGCGGCCAGGTCACGCTCTGGACCATGAAGTCCGGTGAGCGCTCTGCCACTTTCTCTACTCCTCATCTGGGGCGCTTCGCTGAGGTGAACTGCTTCGTCACCCTGGGAACCAAGGAGGACACGTTCAAGGCCAGCATCACGCCGAATGGTGCCACCAAATCCGAGCCGGGCTCCTGCCGTGTCCTGAGCGTCTGGTAACCGGCCCGCAAGAGAAGACCCCCGTCAGGGTGGCGGGGGTCTTCTCTGTTGCCTTCTGCCTGCGTTACAGCGAGATCAGGAAGGGGTCTTCCAGCGACTCGCAGATGAAGCGCACGAAGCGGGCGGCGTCGGCACCGTCGATCAGGCGGTGGTCGTAGGTGAGGCTGATGGGGAGCATGTTGCGGGGTTCGAACTCGCCTTTCTCCTTGTTCCAGACGGGTTCCATGCCGCCGCGGCTGACGCCGAGGATGGCGACTTCGGGGCTGTTCACGATGGGCGTGAAGGCGTGCCCGCCGATCCCGCCGAGGTTGCTGATGGTGAAGGTGGCGCCCTGCATCTCGTCGGGTTTCAGTTTGCGGTCGCGGGCTTTCCCGGCCAGTTCGCTCAGTTCGAGGACGAGGTCGGTGATGCTCTTGCGGTCGGCATCCTTGACGACGGGCACGAGCAGGCCGACGGGCGTGTCCACGGCGACGCCGATGTTCACGAAGTCCTTGTAGATGACCTGCTGGGCGTCCAGGTCGAGGCTCGCGCCGAACTTGGGGAATTTACGCAGGGCGTTCGCGACGACCTTCATGAGGATGTGGGTCATGGTGAGCTTGCCGCCCGCCTTCTCCACGCGCGCGCCGAAGCGTTTGCGGACCTCTTCCATCACGGTCACGTCGGCCTTGTCGAAGTGCGTGACCATGGGGATGGCGGTGCTGGCGGTCATGCTGCGGACGGTGGCCTTGCGGATGCCGCTCATGTCCTCGCGGGTGACGTTGCCCCACTTGGTGAAGTCGGGGAGCGGCGCGGCGGCCACCGCAGGTGCGGCGGCGGGGGCGCTGGTGGCCGGGGCGGCGGCGGGCGCGGTGACGGTGGGGGTACCGCCGGTGCGGCGGACGTCCTCCTCGCTGATGCGGCCCGCGATGCCGGTGCCGTGCACGGCGTGGATGTCCACGCCGAGTTCCCGCGCGAGGCGGCGGACGCTGGGCGCGGCGGGCACGACGGTGCGGCCGTCGAAGGTCTGGGGGTTCTGGGTGCCCTGCGCTTTGGGGAACTGCGCGGCGGGCTGCTCGCCGCCACTGATGTTCACTTTCACGACGCTGGGGGCGCTCGCCGGTGCGGCCGTAGGTGCCGGGGCAGCCGGGGCGGGCGCGCTGGCCGGTGCGGCGGGGGCGCTCGCGCCGCCCAGGGTGGCGATCACGCCGCCCACCTTCACGGTGTCCCCGACCTTCACGTTCACGCCGGTCACGGTGCCGCCCGCGTTGGCGGGAACCTCCACGACGGCCTTGTCCGTCTCGATCTCGATGACCGGCTGGCCCTCGCTGACCGTGTCGCCTTCCTTCACGAGGACGCTGACGACAGTGCCCTGCTCGATGTTGTCGCCCACGTCCGGCAGGGTGATCTGCCCACCTGCGCTGGCAGACGCGGCAGCCGGGGCGGCAGGTTGGGCGGCCTGCGCTTTCTGCGCGGCCTGCTGCTCGGCGGCCACCGCCTTGCTGCTCGCCGTGTCCGTCTCGTCCACGGGGGCACTCGCGGCCGGGGTCGCCGGGGCGCCGCCGCTCAGGGTGGCGATCACGCCGCCGACCTTCACGGTGTCGCCCACGGTCACGTTCACGGCCTCGACCGTTCCGGCGGCCTCGGCGGGCACCTCGATGACGGCCTTGTCGGTCTCGATCTCGATGATCGGCTGGCCCGCGGTCACGCTGTCCCCGGCCTTCACGAGCACCGTCACGACCGTGCCCTGCTCAATGTTGTCGCCCACGTCGGGCAGTTTCAGTTCAGTCGCCATGATTGGTTCTCCTTCGGAGAGATGGTGATAGTCCAAGGTTGAAAGTTGATGGAGGAGCGCTGCGCTCTATCAACCATCAACTTTCAACCTTTAACGCAGCACAGGCGCGTCGCGTTCGGTGTCGATGCCGAGGTCGGCGATGGCCTGGGCGACGACTTCACCCTTGATCTTGCCGTCGCGCTGGAGGGCGTACAGGGTGGCGAGGACGACGTGTTTGGCGTCCACCTCGAAGAAGTCGCGCAGTTCCTTGCGCGCCTCGCTGCGGCCGAAGCCGTCGGTGCCGAGCGTCCAGAGTTTGCGGTCGAGGTGGCCGTTCAGGCCGTCCGCGCCGAGCTTGATGTAGTCGCTGACACTGATCAGCACGCCGGGGGCGTTCTCGCGGCTCAGCTGCTGCGCGACGTACGGCACGCGGGGTTCCTCGGTGGGGTGGAGCATGTTGTGGCGCTGGGCGAGCAGGGCGTCCTGGTGGAGTTCCTTGTAGCTCGTGACCGACCACAGGTCGGCGGCCACGCCGTACTTCTCCAGCATGGTCACGGCTTCCTGCGCGGCGCCCATGGCGGGGCCACCGGCGAGGATCTGCGCCTGGAGCTTGGGTTTCTTCAGGGCGCTACGCTGCAGGCGGTAGAGGCCGCGGACGATGCCGTCGCGGATCTCCTCGTGGCTGCGGTCGCTGGGCATGGCGGGCTGGACTTCGTTCTCGTTGTCGATGGTGACGTAGTAGAACTCGTCGATGCCGTCCACGTACATGCGCTGGATGCCGCTCTCGATGATCACGGCCAGTTCGTACGCGAAGGCCGGGTCGTACGTCTTGAGGTTCGGGACGACGTACGCCTGGAGGTGGCTGTTGCCGTCCTGGTGCTGGAGGCCCTCGCCGGCCAGGGTGGTGCGGCCGGCGGTCGCGCCGAGGATGAAGCCACGGGCGCGCTGGTCGGCGGCGGCCCACACGAGGTCACCGACGCGCTGCATGCCGAACATGGAGTACAGCACGAAGAACGGGATGGTGGGCACGCCGTGGTTGGCGTACGCGGTGCCCGCCGCGATCCAGGAGGCCATGGCGCCGTCCTCGGTGATGCCCTCTTCGAGCATCTGGCCGTCCACGCTTTCCTTGTAGGCCATCAGGGAGCCGCTGTCGACCGGGGTGTACGTCTGGCCGCGCGGGCTGTAGATGCCGATGCGGGGCACCAGGGCGTCCATGCCGAAGGTGCGGGCCTCGTCGGGCACGATGGGCACGACGAGCTTGCCGATTTCCTTGTCGCGCAGGAGTTTGCTGATGATCTGCACGGCGGCCATGGTGGTGCTCACCTGGCGGTCGCCGCTGCCCTTGGCGAACTCCTCGTAGAACTCGCCGTTCGGGATGGTGGGGTGCGGATACTCGACCTTGCGGGCGGGAATCGGCCCGCCGAGCGCGGCGCGGCGTTCCAGGGCGTACTTCACCTCGGGGCTGTCGGGGCCGGGGTGGTAGTACTCGAGGTGCTCGACCTGCTCGTCGGTCAGGGGGAGTTCCAGCGTGTCGCGCAGGTCCTTGAGGGTGTGGAAGTCGAGTTTCTTCACCTGGTGGGCGACGTTGCGGGCCTGGGCGCTCTCGCCGAGGCCGTAGCCCTTGATGGTGCGCGGGATGATGATGGTGGGGCTGCCCTTGTGCTGCACGGCGGACGCGTACGCGGCGTAGATCTTGTGGATGTCGTGCCCGCCGCGGTTCAGGAGTTCCAGTTCGGCGTCACTCCAGCCGTCGATCAGGGCCTTGAGTTCCGGGGTGTTGAAGAACTTCTCGCGCAGCTCCTTGCCGCCGAACGCCGCGTAGCGCTGCGATTCGCCGTCCACGAGCAGCTCGAAGCGTTTGACGATCGCGCCGTTGTAGTCCTTCTGGAGCAGTTCGTCCCACTTGCTGTCCCAGATGACCTTGATGACGTTCCAGCCCGCGCCGCGGAACAGCGCCTCGAACTCCTGAATGACCTTGCTGTTCGCGCGCACCGGCCCGTCGAGGCGCTGGAGGTTCGCGTTCAGCACGAAGATCAGGTTGTCGAGGTTCTCGTACGCCGCGAAACGGATCGCGCCGATGCTCTGCGGCTCGTCCATCTCGCCGTCCCCCAGGAACGCCCAGACCTTAGCGTCCCCCTTGGGTTTCAGGCTGCGGTTTTCCAGGTACTTGATGAAACGCGCCTGATAGATCGCCTGGATGGGGCCCAGGCCCATGCTGACGGTCGGGAACTCCCAGTAGTCGGGCATCAGCCAGGGGTGCGGGTAGCTTGAGAGGCCCGCGCCGTCGGGCTGCAGTTCGCGGCGGAAGCGGTTCATGCGGGCCTCGTCGAAACGGCCCTCCAGGAAAGAGCGGGCGTACACGCCGGGGCTGGCGTGGCCCTGGTAGAAGATCAGGTCGCGGTCCTGCCCGGCGCCGTGGCCGCGGAAGAAGTGGTTGAAGCCCACCTCCAGCAGTTCGGCGGCGCTGGCGTAGGTTGAGAGGTGCCCGCCGATCCCGTCGCTGTTCTTGTTGGCCTTGATGACCATCGCGACGGCGTTCCAGCGGATGATGTTGCGGATGCGGCGTTCGATCTCGGGGTCGCCGGGGTACTCGGGCTGCGCCTCGACGTCGATGGTGTTGATGTAGGGGGTGTTCTGCTTGAACGTGATCGGCGCGCCGTGGAAGTACGCGTAGTGATCGAGTTCCTCCAGCAGTTCCGCCGCGCGGTTGTCCCCGGCGTCGGCGAACACGTACGCCAGGGAGTCCAGCCACTCCTGCGTCTCGACCGCGTTGAGCTGCTGGCGTTCCTGCGCGTTCATCCCGGCGCGCGCGGGCCGGTTCGGCGGTGCCGACTTCTGGGGAGACTGCGTCATGCTGCCCAGCATAGGCCCCGCCAGTCCCACACTTCCAACAGGGAATTCTCATGCGATTCACCACTGACACTGGTGGGTGGCGGGCGCTACGCTGTCCCTGATGTCGGTCGAACTGCGTCACCTGCGGCACTTCGTGGCCCTGGCCGAGGAGGAACACTTCGGGCGGGCCGCCGAACGCGTGTTCGTCGTCCAGCAGGCCCTGAGCAACTCCATCCGCAACCTGGAAGAGGAGGTCGGGGTGCCCCTGGTGCTGCGCACCACCCGCCGCGTGCAGCTGACCCCCGCCGGGCAGGAATTCCTGATCGGCGCGCGCGAGACCCTCGCCCTGGCCGGGCAGACCGTCGAACGCGCCCGCCGCGCCGCCCGGGGCGAGGTGGGCCGCCTGAGCGTGGGCTTCGTCAGCGGCCTCGCCTTCGGCGGGCTGCCGGAGATCGTGCGGCGCTTCCGGGAGCTGTACCCGAACGTCAGCGTGGACCTGCGCGAACTCACCGCGCAGGAACAGGAGGCCGCGCTGCGCGGCGGGCAGGTCGGCATCGGCCTGATGCTGCTGCCCGTGCGCGACCCCACCCTCGACTCCCGCGCCCTCTGGCGCCAACCCCTGGTCGCCGCGCTGCCCGCCGCGCACCCGCTGGCCCGCAAACGCCGACTGAAGATCAGCGACCTGCGCGCCGAACCGTTCGTGTTCTTCCCCCGGCAGATCCGCGCCACGTACTTCGATCAGGTCATGCGCTGGTGCTCCACAGCCGGATTCACGCCCCACGTCGTGCAGGAAGCCATCGAGGTCCCCACCCTGCTGTCCCTCGTCGCGGCGGGCGTCGGCGTGTTCCTGCCCATCGAATTCTTCAGCCGCCTGTCCCTGCCCGGCGTCGCCTACCGCCCCGTCGAGGACGCCCCCACCGTGGACATCGTCGCCGTGTGGCGCCGCGGCGACGGCAAGAACCCCGTCATCCGCGCGTTCCTGACCGTTGCGGAGGAGGTGCTGAAAGAAGGGAGTGGGAAGTAGGGAGTGGGCAGTGGGCTCGGGCGGGGTGAGCGATCAGGCCGCGTGACCGCGTTGACCGTCACCCCTGCTGCGGCTTCCCGGTGTCCGGCATGCCGCGCAGGACACCCAGGATCAGCAGCGTGCCCGCGACGGACAGCAGTGCGCCCAGGGTGAAGGCCGCGCCGGGGAAGTCGTGCGTGACGCCGAACGCGTACACGCTGGTCGCCACGACGGGACCCACGACCGCCACGAGGCTGTTCAGGCTGGTGATCGCGCCCTGCACGCGGCCCTGCTCGGATTCGCTCACCTGACGGGAGATCAGGCCCTGCAACGCCGGGTTCGCGAGGCCACCCAGCGCGCCCACGACCAGTGAGGCGTACAGCAGCGCGCCGCTGCGGGCGACGCTGAGCACCGTGAATTCCAGGATGCTGCTGATCAGGCCGGTCATGATGGTGCGCCGCTCGCCGAAGCGCGCGATGAACGGTCCGATCAGGCCGCCCTGCACGGCGGCGGTCAGCAGGCCGAAGAACGCCAGCGCCACGCCGTTCTGCCCTGGCGTCCAGCGGAGCACGCCCTCGGTGTACAGCACCCACGTGCTGAAGATCACCTGCCCCGCGAGGCCCAGCAGCACGAACGTCAGCGTCAGGGACCGCAGGATCGGGTACTCGCCCAGCGCCCTCAGCGGCAGCAGCGGATTCAGGTCCGCGCGGCGCAGGCCCCGCGCGCGGCTGCTCTCGGGCAGCGACTCGGGCAGCACGAACAGCCCGTACAGGACGTTCAGGCCCGTCAGGGCCGCCGCCACCATGAACGGCACGCGCAGCCCGTACTCGCCCAGCAGGCCGCCCAGCGCCGGGCCCAGGATGAACCCAACCCCGAACGTCGCGCCCAGCAGCCCGAAGTTCTTCGCGCGGTCCTCGGGGGGCGACACGTCCGCGATGTACGCGTTCGCGACCGTCAGGCTCGCCCCGGTGATGCCCGCCAGGATGCGGCCAACGAACAGCCACGCCAGATTCGGCGCGAACGCCAGCAGCAGGTAATCCAGCGCCATGCCGCTCAGCGCGAACAGCAGCACCGGCCGCCGCCCGAAGCGGTCACTCAGCACTCCCAGGATCGGCGCGAAGATGAACTGCATCACCGCGTACGCCGCCGTCAGCAGCCCGATCGTCCGCGCGCCCGCCACCTCCGACCCCGCCAGTTCCTTCACCAGTCCCGGCAGCACCGGAATGATCAGTCCGATCCCGATGATGTCGATCAGGGCGGTCAGCAGAATGAAGATCAGGGCAGCAGGGCGGGCGCGCATGACGGGCAGTGTACGGCGCGCACGTCAAGGTTCCCTTCAGCCATCTCGCTTACCATCCACTTACGTCCGGGGCGTAAAATAGGGAGATTCGTTCGGGCTGCGCCCGCATCCTGCCCTCTCCCCCACCCCCCGGAGGTTTCATGCTCAAGGTCCAGTCCAGTTACACGCCCGCCGGTGATCAGCCCACCGCCATCCGCTCGCTGGTGGACGGCCTGGACTCCGGCCTGCGCTTCCAGACGCTGCTCGGCGCGACCGGCACCGGCAAGACGTACTCCGTTGCGAAAGTCATCGAGGAAACCCAGCGTCCGGCGCTGATCATGGCGCCCAACAAGATCCTGACCGCTCAGCTGGCATCCGAGTTCCGGGAGTTCTTCCCGGACGCGGCGGTGGAGTTCTTCATCAGTTACTACGACTACTACCAGCCCGAGGCGTACGTGCCGGGGAAGGACCTGTTCATCGAGAAGGACGCCAGCGTGAACCAGGAGATCGAGCGGCTGCGGCACAGCACCACCCGCAGTTTGCTGACGCGCCGGGACACGATCGTGGTCGCCAGCGTCAGCTGTATCTATGGCCTGGGTGACCCGAAGGAGTACACGGCGCTGAACGCGATCCTGAAGAAGGGTGGGCAGATGCCGCGCGACGAGCTGCTGGGGCGGCTGGTGAACATGCAGTACGAGCGCAACGACGTGGAACTCATGCCGGGCCGCTTCGGGGTGAAGGGCGAGGTGGTGACGGTGTGGCCCGCGTACGACGAGCAGCCGCTGCGGGTGGAACTGTGGGGCGACGACGTGGAGCGCATCAGCGTGGTGCATCCGCTGACCGGGGACCGGCTGGCGGATCTGGACGCGACCGTCATCTACCCCGCCAAGCATTACGTGAGCAGCGCGGGGAACATCGAGCGGGCCATCGTGACCATTCAGCAGGAGCTGGACGAGCGGCTGGAGTACTTCAAGTCCACCGGGAAGCTGCTGGAGGCGCAGCGGCTGAAGGAACGCACCCTGTACGACCTGGAGATGCTCAAGGTCCTAGGGTACTGCTCGGGTATCGAGAACTACTCGCGGCACATCGACGGGCGCGCGGCGGGCCACACGCCGTACACGATGCTGGATTACTTCCCGGACGACTTCGTGACGTTCATCGACGAGTCGCACGTGACGGTTCCGCAGATCGGCGGGATGGCGAACGGCGACCGGGCCAGAAAGCAGACGCTGGTGGACTACGGCTTCCGCCTGCCGTCCGCGATGGACAACCGCCCGCTGAACTTCGACGAGTTCATGAGCAAGACCGGGCAACTGGTGTTCGTGTCCGCCACGCCCGGCCCGTACGAACGGGAGCACAGCGACAGCGTGGCCGACCAGATCATCCGCCCGACCGGCCTGATCGACCCGCCGGTGGGCATCCGGCCCATCCAGGGGCAGATCGAGGACCTGCTGGGCCGCGTCCGCGAGCGCAGCGCGAAGGGCGAACGCACCCTCGTCACGACCCTCACGAAGCGGATGTCCGAGGACCTCACCGAGTACCTGCTGGAGAAGGGCGTCAAGGCGCGCTACATGCACAGCGACATCGACAGCGTGGAGCGTCAGGTGATCATCCGCGACCTGCGGCTGGGCCACTACGACGTGCTGGTCGGCATCAACCTGCTGCGCGAGGGCCTCGACCTGCCGGAAGTGTCGCTGGTCGCCATCCTCGACGCGGACAAACCCGGCTTCCTGCGCAGCGAGCGCGCGCTGATCCAGACCATCGGCCGCGCCGCCCGCAACGTGAACGGCGAGGTCATCCTGTACGCCGACACCGTCACGCCCGCCATGCAGTTCGCCATGGACGAGACCAGCCGCCGCCGCGAGAAACAGATGGCGTACAACGAAGCGCACGGCATCACCCCCACCACCGTCATCAAGGGCGTCCGCGACGTCATCCGCGGCGAGGAACAACCCGGCGAGATCAGCTCCGCCACCGTCGGCGACGACCGCGACGCCCTCTCCGCGCAGCTCACGGATCTGGAACTCGACATGTGGCAGGCGTCCGAGGACCTCGACTTCGAACGCGCCGCGTCCCTGCGCGACCAGATCCGCGCCATCGAGGCCAAGTTGCAGGGCAAGGAATTCCAGCAGGCCACCGTGCCCGGGCAGAAAGTGCGCCGCAAGGGCAGGCGCTGACCCACCACCATGAAGCAGCGGGCCACCCTCTGATCGGGGTGGCCCGCCGCCCATCCGGTTCAGCGTTTGAGGGTGAGGGTGCAGGTCCCGGCGTTCACGCCGGCCTTGCGCACGGCCTGGATGATCTCGTCGGTGGTGCGGGGCTCGCCGGTCGCGTCGTCGAGTTTGTCCATGTCGGCGTCCAGTTCCTCCAGGGTGCCGCTGAGGAGCACGCCGCGCACGCTGCTGCCCTCAATCATGCCCAGGCACAGGTGAATGTCGCTGTCGTTCATCATGCCGGTGCGGACGTCCGCCGCGAAGATCATGCGGTCCTCGGGCTTCCAGCTGAACGGGCCGTTGTCCGCGTCGAAGTCCCAGCCGTCGTCCCACTCGGGGGCCTGGCTGCTGAGTTTCAGGTCGCGGGTGATGCGTTCACCGGCGGCGGTGGTGCCGGTCATGACCCAGGTCTGGCCGGGGCGGACCAGGGCGTTGGCGGGGAGGGCTTTCGGGGCGCCGAAGGGCGTCACGGCGCGCGGGGCGGCGTTGCCGCTGCCCGCGTGGGCGAGGGGCGCGAGGGTCAGCAGGGCGGCCAGGACGAGGTGTCGTTTCATGACCCCGAGCCTAGCAACGCGCGCCCCGGCCCGCTGCCTCAGGTGACAGGCCAGGCCGGGGCGCGGGCCGCGCTTCAGTGCAGGGTGCGTTCGGGTTCGTCCGGTTCGGGTGTCTGCGTGGGCAGGATCAGGTTCGCGACGATGCCGACCAGCGCGGCGAGGGCCATGCCGTGCAGTTCGAGACTGGTGCCCACGACGCTGATGGGGAACGCGGCGCCGCCCAGGCCCAGCACGAGGATCAGGGACACGATGATGAGGTTGCGGCTGTGCGCGAAGTCGATCCGCGCTTCACTGAGGGTGCGGATGCCGACCGAGGCGATCATGCCGAACAGCAGGATGCTCACGCCGCCCAGCACGCCCTGCGGGAGGCTCTTGAGCACCGCGGCGAGTTTCGGGGAGCAGCCGAACAATACGGCGAACGCCGCACCGATCTGCAGGACGCGCGGGTCGTACACGCGGGTGAGGGCGAGGACGCCGGTGTTCTCGGCGTAGGTGGTGGCGGCGGGTCCGCCGAGCGCGGCGCTGCTCATGTTGGCGATGCCGTCGGCGAACAGGGTGCGGCTCAGGCCGGGTTTCTCCAGGAAGTTCTTTCCGACGACGCGGCCGTTCACGATGACGTCCCCGACGTGTTCGATGAACGTGACGACCGCGACGGGCGCGATGATCGCCACGGCCCGCCAGTCCAGGGCAGGCGCGTGGAAGTCCGGGAGGCCCAGCAGGGGGGCGGCGGCGATGGCGTTCAGGCCGTCCTGGGTGACCTGCCCGGTCAGGAGGGACACGACGTACCCGGTGACGACGCCGATCAGGATGGGAATCATGCGGAACAGACCCTTGCCGTAGATGCTGGCGATGACGGCGGCGGCCAGCGTGACGAGGGCCAGCCACCAGTTCGTCTTGGCTTGGTTCACGGCGACGCTGCTGAGGCCCAGGCCGATCACGATGATGACCGGGCCGGTCACGACGGGCGGGAACACCCGCAGAAGCCGGTCCGTGCCCAGGAGTTTCACGAGGCCGCTGAACAGCAGGTACATGGCCCCGGCGGCGATCAGGCCGCCCCCGGCGGCGGCCGGGCCGAATTCCTTGACGACCAGCGCGGTGGGCGCGATGAACGCGAACGAGCTGCCCAGGAAGATCGGCACCTGTCCGCGCGTGAGCAGGTGGAACAGCAGCGTGGCGACGCCCGCGCCGAACAGCGCGACGCTGGGGGACAGGCCCACCAGGATGGGGACCAGGACGGTCGCGCCGAACATGGCGATGGAGTGTTGCAGGCCCAGCACGATCTGGCGGGCGCTGGGGCGGGTGGGATTCAGGGTCACGGCGGGGACCTCCGGAGGGCATGGGTCGGCACCCGCACGCGTGGGCGGGTGGGGGCGGCGTTGCTCCGGGGGTTCAGGGTAGCGCACCGGCCGTGTGGCGGTCGGGCAACCGGTCAGGGCGTGGGGGCCAGCGTCAGGGTGCACTGGCCCAGGCGCAGTTCGCGCGCGGCGTCGGCCTGTTCCTGCGGTGTGCGGGTGACGTTCAGAACAGCCAGGGCGCGTTCCAGCGCGGCGGGCAGGTCGGTCAGGGGGCCGCTGGCGAGCACGCCGGTCGCGCCGGGCTGGCCCAGGGTGCTCAGGCGCAGCGCGCAGGCGAGGCCCAGGCCTCCCTCGCGGGCGTCTTTGAGGTCCAGGGCGATCAGCGTGTCGGCCTGCGCGTCCAGCAGCAGGCTGCCCCGGTCGGCGCGGTACGTGCCGGGGGTGGGTTGCGTGGCGTTCAGGCGCAGGGTGGTGCTCAGCGCCTCGCCGTCGAAGGTGGTGGCGCGCAGGGTCCAGGTCTGCCCGGACTGCACAGGCTGGGGGGCAGGTGCGGCGAGGGCGGCCCCCAGCAACAGGGGCGCGCCGAGAAGCAGAGGCAGCAGGAGCGTGGGGCGCATGCCGTTCAGCTTAGAGGCGCGGTAGGCTGGGGTGCATGAACGCGAAAGGTGACCTGATCGCGCGCGCCCTGAGCCTGGGCCTGGGCGCGCCGGAGTTCGAGGTGTCGTCCGATGGTCCGCCCCACCAGCGGACGTTCCACGTGACGGTGCGGATTGGCGGCGAGCCGCTGGGCGAGGGCGGGTCGGGCCGCAGCCGCAAGGACGCCGAGCGGGCGGCGGCGGATTCGGCGCTGCGCGTGCTGGACGGCGAGCCGATGGCGGACACCGAGGAGGTCCACGACGAGGCCCCTGCGGGGCGCTGGCCGATCTACGCGGGGGTGCTGGAGGCCGCGCTGGAGACGGCCGCGGAGTTCGCGGACGAGGACGCCTCGCTGGACGACGTGCGCCGCGACGCGGGCCGCCTGTACCGCGAGCTGCTGCTGGACCTGGGGCACGGGCCGGAACCCCTGTGAGGGTGCCCCTGTGAGCGGCACATGGCCGTGGCGGCCCGCCGGGGTGCTGTTCGACATGGACGGCGTCCTGACCGCGAACAACGCCTTTCACCGGCAGGCGTGGCAGGAGGTGGCCCTGGAGGTGCTGGGCCTGACCCTCTCGCCAGCTGACCTGGATCACAAGGTGGACGGGGGCCGCAACCCGGAGATCATCGAACGCCTGACCGGTTCTTACCCGGACGAGGCGCTGGCCGCCCGCTTTCACGACGCGAAGGAGGGCCGCTACCGGGCGCTGGCGGCGGGCGCACTGCGCGAGGTGGCGGGCCTGAGCGCGTACCTGGACGCGCTGGATGCGCGCGGAATTCCGTTCGCGCTGGTCACGAGTGCCGACGCGGTGAACGTGGCGTTCGGCATGGAGCAGCTGGGTTTCGGGCCGCGCTTCGTGACGCGGGTGCTGGGCGAGGACGTCACGCGCGGCAAACCTCACCCGGAGCCGTTCCTGCTGGGCGCGCAGCGGCTGGGCCTGAACGCTGCGGACTGCCTGGCGCACGAGGACGCTGTGAACGGCGTGCGCAGCGCATCGGGGGCGGGCTGCCGGGTGGTGGCCCTGACGACCACCGCGCCGGAATCGGCGCTGCTGGCGGCGGGCGCGGCGCTGGCCGCGGCGGACTTCACGTCCTGGCCCGACTGGCTGGCGTGAAGGGCGCTCAGGCCGAGGACCGCGCCGCCGAGTTCCTGCGCGGGCTGGGGCGCGAGGTCCTGGCCCGTAACTACCGCATTCCCGGCGGGGAGATCGACGTGGTGTCCCGCGAGCCGGGCGGGACGCTGGTGTTCACGGAGGTCCGGCAGCGCCGCTCGGCGCGTTTCGGCAGCGCGGCGGAGTCGGTCACGCCGCGCAAGCTGGCGCTGATGCAGCGCGCCGCGCTGACCTACCTGACGCGCGAACTGGGCCGCGACGACCTGCCGTGCCGCCTGGAGGTGCTGACCATCGACGGCAGCGCCGCCGGGGGCACGCTGAGCCTGCACGCGGTCGAGTGACCGGCCCGCGCTAGAATCCGCGGCATGCGCAGTGATTACCTGTCGGCCGCCCGCGCCCTGCAGCTGGGGCGGGAGAGTGCCGTGGAGGGCGATCAGGCGCGGGCGCTGCGCCTGTACCGCGAGGCGCTGGACCTCCTGAGCGTCCTGCCGCCCGAGCGGACGCGGGACGTGCTGCTGGCGCACACGCACCTGGCGTTCTTCCAGACGCTGGAACTGCTGGGCGGCCCGGACGGGCAGCGGCACCTGCAGCTGGGTGTCAGTTACGCGCGCAGCACGCGTGATCCGCTGGCCCGCGCGATTGCCGAGGAGTGCCTGAGCGGCCTGGACGTCGTGCTGTAAGGGTGCCGGGCTGTAACTGGAACAGGCGAAGGCCCCGGCAGTGCGTCTGCCGGGGCCTTTCTGTGTCCTGCGCTTACTGGCCGGGGAGGTTCAGGGTGGCGGTGGTCTTGCCGGTCTTCTTGTCGTGCGTGCAGGCCATGGGCAGCTGACCCAGGGTGTTCACGCGCTCGCCGCTGTGCACGGCGATGGTGACGGGCGCGGTGAGGGTCCAGCCGCCGCCGTCGACGGTCTGGGTGGCCTTGATGATCTCGGCGGGTTCCGCCTCGATCCCTGCGTGCAGTTCATCCCCGGCTTTCAGGGGGCTGCTCTGCTCGACCAGCGTTTTCAGGGGAATGGCCTGACCCATGGCGCCGACGGTGAGTTCCTCGGTGTCGTGCGCGATTTCCTTGCAGGCCTCGATGAACTTGTACTTGCTGATGCCGTTCGCCTCGCGGTCGCTGTAGATGGGGTTGGCGCGGACGGCGGTGGCGGTCACGAAGCCCAGGAGGGCCACGGTCAGGATGATGGCAACCCACAGCAGCGCGCGGCCAGCGCCTCCGTGGCTGGTGGATGTGGTGTGCTTGCTCATGTCACCGCCCAGCATAGCGTCCCGCGTCCCTCGCCGGGGGCAGGCGCGGGCACAGTGTGATGACCGGGGTGGTTACCGGGCGGGGAACCGCCGCACAGGCGCGGGTCAGTTCCAGTCGTTGAACCAGTCGTCGATGTGCGCCTGCACGCCCCCGCGGTCGCTGCGGGCCAGCGCGGCGCTGACGGTCTCGCCCGTCACGGGGTGCGGCAGGTGCGGGTGCAGGTCGCACAGGGGCGCCAGCACGAACGCGCGGTCCCAGGCGCGCGGGTGCGGCAGGTGCAGGGCGGGGTCGTCGCTGATCAGGCTGCCGTGCAGGATCAGGTCGAGGTCCAGGGTGCGGGCCTCCCAGCGTTCGGTGCGGGTGCGTCCGGCGCGGGCCTCGATGTCGTGCAGGCCCGCCAGGAGGTCGTGGGCGCCCAGGGGGGTGTGCAGGCAGAGGGCGGCGTTCAGGTAGTCGGGCTGCCCGGCGGGCCCGCCGACGGGCGCGGTGCGGTACAGCCGGGACAGGGCCTTCACGGTTCCCAGGGTGCGCAGTTCGGTCACGGCCCAGCGCAGGGTGGTCAGGGGGTCGCCCAGGTTGGCGCCCAGCGCGATGAACGCGGCGGTCTGCGGGGCGCTCACAGGTCCTCGCGGCGCAGGGTCAGTTCGGCGTACACGTCGCGGAACACGCCGGGCAGCGGCGCGAAGGGCTTGTGGACGCGCACGGTCAGGTGCGTCAGCCTGGGCTGGTCGCGCAGGACGCGCCGCGCGATGCGGTCGGCGAGCACCTCGATCAGCTGGTGGCGGGGCACGGTGACCTCCTGCTGGATGGCGGCGTACACGGCCGCGTAGTTCACGGCCTCGTTCAGGTCGTCTTTCAGGCCCGCGAAGGGGTAGTGCAGTTCGGCGTCTACGATGAAGCGGGCGCCCAGGACGGCCTCGGTGTCGAACACGCCGTGCCGGGCGTGGAATTCCAGGCCCTGCAGCACGACGCGACTGTGCGGGGAGGTCGGGGTGGTCATCCCCCGAGTGTAGTTCGTGCGGGTCAGGCGGGGTTCAGGGCCGCCTGGACCCGCAGCGCCTGGACGTGCGCGGCGGCGGCGTGAGCGCGCACGATGGCCGCGCCGTGCCGGGCGGCGTGCAGGTGCAGCGCGAGGCTGCCCGGGTCACGGTCGGCCGCGACTGGAACGTCCGCGATGAAGTCGATCAGGCGCTTGCGACTCGCGCCGATCAGCACCGGGTGCGGCCCTTCTGACAACTCCGGCAGGGCGCGCAGCAGCGCGAGGTTGTGTTCCAGCGTCTTCCCGAACCCGATGCCGGGGTCGAGGATCACGTCCGGCACCCCGGAGGCCAGGGCCTCGCGCGCCTGGGCGTGCAGGTACCCGTGTACCTCTTGCACCACGTCGGCGTAGTGCGGGTCGC